>PLBE01000053.1 GCA_003134435.1 Acidobacteriaceae bacterium | reverse complement strand
AGCATCTCCAGCGCCTGAATCAATTTCTTGCGCGTCTCTCGCGGTTGAATGACCGCATCGACAAATCCACGATCGGCAGCCACGTAGGGATTTGCCAGCCTCTCGCGGAATTCTTCAATCTTCTGTTGACGAACCACTTCACGATTTTCAGCGCCGTCCAACTCGCGCTTGTAGACGATATCCACCGCGCCTTCCGGCCCCATCACCGCGATCTCGGCGCTCGGCCAGGCGTAGTTCACGTCGGTGCGAATGTGTTTTGACGCCATGACGCAATACGCTCCGCCATAAGCCTTGCGCGTAATGACGGTGACTTTCGGCACGGTCGCTTCCGCAAACGCATAGAGCAACTTCGCGCCGTGACGGATGATTCCGCCATACTCCTGCTGCGTGCCCGGCAAAAATCCAGGAACATCTTCAAATGTCACGAGCGGAATATTGAAGCAGTCGCAGAAGCGCACGAAGCGCGCGCCCTTCACCGACGCATTGATATCGAGCGTGCCCGCCAGCATCGCCGGTTGATTGGCCACGATTCCGACCGGCTTCCCGTTGAAGCGCGCAAATCCCACGACGATGTTCTTGGCATAGTGTTCGTGAATTTCGAAGAAGTAGCCATCATCCACCACCGTGTGAATCACGTCTTTCATGTCATACGGCATGTTCGATTGATCGGGGATCAGCCTGTCGAGCTTCTCGTCCAGGCGATCGATCGGATCGGTGCAGGCCTTGCGCGGCGGGTCTTCCATATTGTTCGACGGAATAAAACTCAACAGCTCGCGGACCATCGACAAACACTCGGCGTCATCGCGGCACATGAAGTGCGCCACGCCCGAAGTTTCGTTGTGCGTGTGCGCGCCGCCCAGTTGATCTTTGGTGACTTCTTCGTGGGTCACCGTCTTGATCACGTCTGGTCCAGTGATGAACATGTACGACGTCTGGTCCACCATCAGAATAAAATCGGTGATGGCGGGCGAATACACCGCGCCGCCCGCGCATGGTCCCATGATGGCTGAGATCTGCGGCACTACTCCGCTGTAAAGTGTGTTGCGTAAAAAAATGTCGGCGTAGCCCGCCAGCGACATCACGCCTTCCTGAATGCGCGCGCCGCCGGAATCGTTCAGTCCGATCACGGGAGCGCCCATCTTAGCCGCCAGATCCATGATCTTGACGATTTTCCCGGCGTTGGCCTCGGAGAGTGAACCGCCGAACACGGTGAAATCCTGCGCAAAAACAAACACCAGCCGTCCTTCCACGCGGCCATATCCGGTGATGAAACCGTCACCGTAAAACTTCTGCTCCGCCATGCCGAAGTCGTGGCAGCGGTGCGTCACCAGCTTATCGGTTTCCTCGAACGTCCCTTCGTCGAGCAAAAACTCGATGCGCTCGCGGGCCGACATCTTGCCCTCTTTGTGCTGGCGCTCGCGCCGCTGCGCCCCACCGCCTTCTTCGGCCAACTGGTCGCGCTTTTTCAGTTCCGCAATTTTCTCGTCAAGTTTCATAGCGACGGATTATAGCCGAGCGCGGCACAGGCTTGTGTGACGCATGCCGGAGGGCAGTGTGACGGGTAGTCTTTGCTGCTCGTGGTTCGCTCTTCGCCGATTCGCCTCTCCCCTGGGCAGGGAACGAAGGGCGAACAGCGAACGACGAAGAGCGCCTAGGCTCGCAGAGTCGCGGAGTCAAACAGATTCAAGAACTCGATCTTCCTCTCCGCCCCCAGATACGACGCCTCAAACGAATTGCGCGCCAGTTCTCGCAAGTGTTCGTCGGTGAAGCCAAACGCCTCCTGCACCAGCGCGTACTCCTGGACCAGCGAAGTGCGAAACATGGCGGGATCGTCGCTGTTGAGGGTCAGCATCAGGCCCTGATCGAAGTAGCTGCGCACCGGATGTTGCGCGAGTTCCGCGCAACAACCCGTCCGCAGATTGCTGGTCACGCAGATTTCAATCGGAATCTGGCGCTCGGCCAACTCTTCGATCAACTCCGCATCCTGACCGGCAGTGAGGCCGTGGCCGATGCGTTCCGCCTTGAGATTCAGCGCGCCCCAGACGGAATCCGGTCCCGCACTTTCACCGGCGTGAGCAGTGAGATGGAGACCGTGCGCCGCAGCCCGAGCGTAAACCCCCGCGAACCATTCCGGTGGCCCCGCCCGCTCGTCGCCGCCAATGCCGAAGGCAACCACGTTACGATCGCGAAACTGGATGGCGAGATCGAGCACCGGCTGCGCTTTGTCGGCACCGAACTGCCGGATGGCATCGAATATCCAGAGCACAGAAACCCCGAACTCTTTCTCTCCGCGCTGCCGGCCACGTTCCAGCCCCTCGAAAATCGCGGCGAAATCCTGCTTACGCCAGAGGCAGACACCCGCCGAAACAATCACTTCAGCGTGAAGAATGTTCTGCCCTTTCAAACGCTCCATCAGCCGGTACGTAATCAGTTCGTAGTCTTCAGGAGCACGTAAATGTCCCGTGACATCCTTGAACGTCGCAAGGAAGCCCTTGAAGTCGGAATAGGAGTAGAACTGCTCGACCTCGGCGAGCGAGGCTCCTTCCATACCATGACGGAGTCGCAGTTCCAGCAGTGTGGAGGGCTCGATCGAGCCTTCAAGATGGAGATGGAGCTCGGCCTTGGGTAGCGAGAGGATGAATCGCGATGGCTCCACAGGCATACCGCGATTCTAAAGGATTGTGGTCGTGTGGCGGCAGGGATCAGCTCAGCCCCGCCCGAGCGAAGCACAGCTCCATCGCCCTACAAACATGCAGGCTCAGAATCCAATGACGCTATCACCCGATTTTTTCTTTGCGGAACTCGCTGTGATGCCTGCTATAAAAGATGTAAATTACGAGCCCCAGCGCCAGCCAGATCACGAAGCGCAGCCAGGTAATCAGCGTCAGCCCGAACATCAGTCCGCCGCAGAAAAGCACGGAGAGCAGCGGGAACCACGGCACAAAAGGCACGCGGAACGCGCGCTTGCGATCGGGCTGATTTCGCCGCAGAAGAATCACGCCCACCGAAACCAGCACAAAGGCAAACAGCGTCCCAATGTTGGCGAGGTCGGCGGCATCGCCAATGTCAACCAGTCCAGCGGGAATTCCCACCGCAAAGCAGGCGATCCAAGTGGACCAGTATGGCGTTTTATATTTTGGATGCACGGCGGAGAACAACTTCGGTAGCAGGCCGTCGCGCGACATGGCGTACCAGATCCGCGCTTGCCCGTATTGAAACACAAGCAACGAGGAGATCATCCCGGTCAGCGCGCCGATCACAATGACCGAGCGGAACAACGGGTGAACTCCCAAATACTTCATAGCGTAGGCGACGGGCGCTTCAGCCGCTTCCCCGGAAACGAAAGTCGTGTACTTCATCATGCCGAGCAGCACCAACGCGACGCCGATATAGAGCAGGGTGCAGACAATCAGCGACATGATGATGCCAAAGGGCAAATCTTTTTGTGGATTGCGCGCTTCCTCGGCGGCGGTTGAGACCGAATCGAATCCAATGTAGGTAAAGAAAACGATCGCTCCTCCGGTAACAATTCCGGCAAAACCAGAAGGCGCAAAGGGTGTCCAGTTGGCGGGCTTCACCAGCATCCCACCAACCACCAGAAAGGTAAGGATGGCGCCAATCTTGACCGCCACCATGATGTTGTTGGTCTCGGCCGATTCCTTCACCCCGCGCACCAGCAGCAGCGTGAGAATAAACACAATCAGGAAGCCCGGCAGGTTGAAATAGGCGCCCGTCCATTGCCCGCCGGCCCAGACCGGGCTGGCCCATTGATCGGGCAAGTGGACACCGAACGCCGCGAATTGCGCCTTGGTATAACCGGCAAAGCCGACCGCTACGGCGACGTTGCTGACCACGTATTCGAGAATCAGATCCCAGCCGATAATCCAGGCGAATATCTCGCCCAGGGTCGCGTAGGAGTAGGTGTAGGCGCTGCCCGCGATCGGAATCATCGACGCCAGTTCGGCATAGCACAAACCCGCAAAACTGCAGGCGACCGCAACCAGTAAAAACGAGATGGCGATGGAAGGCCCGGCCGGTGGACGGCCATGCATGAGCGCCCCGGCCATGCCGCCGGTACGAAAAAAACTGACGATCAGGTCGAGCGCCTGGGCATGCAGGATCGAAGGCGCCTGAAAATACTCTCCAGCCGCCGCGGTTCCCGTGAGAATGAAAATTCCAGAGCCAATGATGGCCCCGATACCAAGCGCGGTCAGCGACCATGGTCCCAGCGTCTTACTGAGCCGGTTATCCGGATGCTCGGACTCCAAAATCAGCTTGTCGATGGACTTGCAACAGAACGCCTGGTTGTTGGAAGTACGGATGACGGCAGCTGCGGGCTCGGTGGATTGTGGCAAGAGTTCGTTGTCTCCTCACAGCGGGAGTCAGGCATGGGCCCTTGGCCCATGCCCGCAACTGCTCGGCTCCGGCTAACCGGTCTACCGTTTTGCCTGACCGCGCGCCAACTTTTTCACCTTGCGCTTTTTCGATCCGCGCGCGTAGTCGCGGGGCTTCTTCGGCTTTTCCGCCTTGTCTTTCTTGCGGGCGGCTCGCTTCACTTTCTTGCGTTCAACCTTTTCCAACTTCTTCGTATTAGCCATGAATAGTTTTTCTCTCGATTTTGTAATTTGGTAATCCGGTAATTTTGCAATTTGCCGCGACAGCATGGCTTAAATTGCAAAATTACCCGATTCCAAAATTACCGAATTCTCTTTACGCTTTCTCCAACTGCGCGTACCGCTCCACCAATTTCTTCAAACCGAAGCGAGGGAATTGTACCGTAATCTTGGCGTCTTCCCCATCCCCTTCACGCTGATACACCGTTCCCTCCCCATATTTCGGGTGCTTCACCTTTTGCCCAGGACGGAATCCGCGCCGCCCTGTGGGCTCTGCGGGCTGCATTTTCGGGACATTGAACTTCTTGCCGCGCGACGCAAAAAATTCGGCAATGTTGTCGATGGAGTTGTAATTCGCCAGCGGAGTCGCCGTCTTCGGCTTGACCTTCGCCGGGTTCCAGACCGCGCTCTGGTCTTCGTCTTCATAGGAGTAGTGGGCAGACTCGGCCCGATGTCTGTGTGGCGCGGACCTGCCCTGAGCGCCAGTCGAATGGGCCGCCTCCCGCGAATAGCCAGCAGAATAACCGGAGCCGGAAGAAGTCCGTCGCCGCGATCCCCCCATCTCTTCCACCAACTGCGGCGGAACTTCATCCAGGAATCGCGACGGCACGCTAGCCTCCGGCATATCCGTCCCGTAACGCCTCCGATACACGGCTCGCGACAAGACGAGCGTGTCCATGGCGCGCGTCATGCCGACGTAGCACAGCCGCCGTTCTTCTTCGATCGCGTCCGGCTCAAGCAAAGTCCGTGAATGCGGAAACAGCCCCTCTTCCATCCCGGCAAGCACCACCAACGGAAACTCCAACCCCTTGGCCGCATGCAGCGTCATCAGCGTGATCTGCGCGTGCTCGTCATACTGGTCGGCATCGCTCACCAGCGCAGCGTGATCGAGGAACTCATCCAGCGTCTCCCCGCGATCGCGCGAATCCATGGCCGCGTTCACCAGTTCCCGCAGGTTCTCGATGCGCGAGTAAGACTCCGGCGTGTCTTCCTCTTCCAGTTGCTTGATATATCCCGTGCGGTCAATCAGAAATTTGAGAATCTCAGCCGTATTCGCCGTTACGCCTGGGGCGCGAAACCCGTCAGCCGCTTCCTCGGTCGAGGGACCGGCGCCCTCGCCCGTCCCGGCAACGTCCTCGCGGGCGGAAGCGGAAAGATCAGGATCCGTGGAATCGTCAGTCGCAAAATCATCGCCTGCCGCAAAATCAAAGCTGAAGTTGCCCGGATCAAAATCAGTATCGTCCCCAGGTTGGGCAAGAGGAGGTTGTGTAGGGACAGTCGCCTCGACCATCCCAGCCGAGCGAAGCTCGGCAGCGCTCTCGTCGGACCGAACCCCAGTCGTCTCCTCCACTCGCTCCGCAAAGGTCCCCGCCAGCATCGCCCGTCCGTCCTCAATCAGTTCGCGGAAACTCTTCAACGCCGCCAACGCGCGCGTCGGCAATAATTGCCGCTTGATCGCTTCGCCGACGGCGCCCCACATCGATAATCCGGTCTCCAGCGCCAAGCGCTCGATCATCTCGATGGTCGCCTTGCCAATCCCGCGCACCGGAGTATTGATTACGCGCAGCAGCGACACGGAATCGTCAGGATTCTGGATAACTTTCAAATACGAAATCAGGTCTTTGATTTCGGCCCGCTCGTAGAACGAGAACCCGCCCACCACGTGATACTTCAACTGGTAGCGGCGCATCGCCTCTTCGAACAGTCGCGATTGCGAGTTTGTCCGGTAAAGCACCGCCGCCCGCGCCGTTTCGCCGTTTTCGCCCGCCTGGCGCACGTAACGGTTGATCGTATCCGCCGCAAACAGAGCCTCGTTCTCGCCGTCGGGAGCCTCGTAGTATCCGATCTTCGCCCCGCCTTGCCGCGCCGTCCACAGGTTCTTGCCCTTGCGGCGCACATTATTCGCCACCACCACCGACGCCGCCTCCAGAATGTTCTGCGTCGAGCGATAATTCTGCTCCAGACGCACGATTTTTGCTTCCGGAAAATCGCGCTCAAACTCCAGAATGTTGCGAATGTCGGCCCCACGCCACGAGTAGATCGACTGATCCTCGTCTCCCACCGCGCAGACGTTGTGCCCGGCGCCCGCCAGCAACCGCATCAACTCGTACTGCGGACGGTTCGTATCCTGATATTCATCCACCAGCAAATATTGAAATCGACGGTTGTAATATTCCCGAACCGCCGCCACCGACTTGAGCAGCCGCATGGCTTCGAGCAACAGATCATCGAAGTCCATGGCGTTCGCTTTGCGAAGTTCCTTGCGGTACTCCTCGAAAATGTGCGCGATTTTTTCCGTCTTCGGGTCGCCCGATTGCAGGTAAATTTCCTGCGGATCAAGCATGTGATTCTTGGCCCATGAAATCCGCGAAAGCACGTTGCGCGGCGTCAGTTGCTTGTCATCCAGCCCCAAGCGCCGCATGATGCCCTTAACCACCTGTTGCTGATCGCTCTCGTCGTAGATCACAAAATTCTTCGTGAGCCCGATCGGCGGTTGCCCCGGCACAGTAGAAGGAATCCGCAAAGCCTCAATGTCCCGCCGCAGCACGCGCACGCAAAACGAGTGAAACGTGGAAATCACAGGCTTGGCCACGCTGAGCCCGCCGACAAGTTTTTCCACGCGCTCGGCCATCTCGCTCGCGGCTTTGTTGGTGAAAGTCACGGCAAGGATCGATTCCGGCATCACCCCCATCTTCTCGATCAGATAAGCAATCCGAAACGTGATGACGCGCGTCTTCCCACTACCCGCCCCAGCCAGAATCAGCACCGGCCCCTCGGTAGTCTCAACCGCCTCGCGTTGTTGCGGATTTAGTTCGTCCAGAAACGACAAAAGAGAATGGCTCCGAAATGCGCTAGAGGGATTTTACAGGATGGAGATAGGAACTCTTGGTCAGCGGGTCAGTGGGATGAAAACACATAAACGAACAGTCCGATCAGCGCAACTGTGGCAAGTGTTTCGAAACCAACCCACGCGCCATATTCCCGCTTGTTTGGAACTTCACGCCATCGTCTCCAAGCTTTGCAGAAATGGAGTGGAATGACAGTGACCGACGATACGACCCACACGACAGCTACAACCAGAAGATAAGCCTTTGTAGTCGTCATCGCAGCCACGATCAAAGAAAGTAAAGAGACGGCCCACAACATGCCTTCGACATGATGCTTCATCTTGTCCTCTCGCAACCAGCCGAGACTAAAACAGGCCCACTCCCCATTGGAACGGCCGGAACTCGGCAAGCTTGCGGAAATCGCGCTCGTTAACCGTTATAACCCGTGCTCCGATCCGGGCTGCGCTCATCGCGATTAGCGCATCATTCGTCAACCTCCCTTGCCCGATCTTCTCGTACCCATACTTCGCTGCCAGACGTGCCAGCACTTGGCCGGTTTGCGTCCAGTCGCCGAGATTCGGTACCAGGATTCGCTTCGCCCGCTCGAAATCGTTCTCCAGCCGCTCTACCGAGTCACGCATTTGTCCCGATGCCCCCGCATAGAGCTCTTCCAGCACCACAGAACTAAGCCAAAGCAGAGTGTCTGACGCTACGCGGCGCTGAGCTAGGACGGCATCGTCGCCACGACGTATTCCTGCTATATAAACGGAAGAATCGAACACGGCCGCCCGCATCTAACGGTCCAGTTTGCCGTAGACATCTTTAATCTCGCCGCCGCTCTTAAAAAAACGCTCGTTCGCTTCGAAAGCCAACCGATTGCTCTCATGCTCGTTAATCGTGAAATCCAGAGCACGTTCGATAGCCTCGGTCTCGGTCTTCGCGCGCAAGATCTTTTGAGCACGCTTGATTTTTACGGCATCCAGCTGAAAATGTTTGTGCGCGCGACTTCTTGCCGTGGCCATCGCTGCATCCTCCCGCCGCTCTAACAGGATATCATAGTATGTGCATAAATATAGAATTTGTGTACATTCAAGAAATACGAGTGAGCCAGTTATCAAGCCCCAGTTATCAAGCCGATGATAAAATCGCGTCAGGCGCACGTCTATGAGCGAGACTGACAAGCCTCACCGTGCTTTCGGCGACCGCATTGTTCGAGACCGCCAAATTTGCGGTGGAGAGCCGGTATTCAAGGGCACGCGCGTCCTACTCCGGACCGTGCTTGCCAGTCTTGCGGCTGGCGAAGCGGCGGAAGACATTCTCTCCGACTTCCCCAGTCTCAAAGCAGATGATGTTTGGGCCGCAATCGCCTTCGCGGCAGCCTCGGCCGAAGAAGATCTTCCCGTCCCCGCTGTTCCCAATATCCCCAACCTACAATGAAAGCCAAGCTCGACGAGAACCTGCCCCTGCAAATCGCTTTCAGGTTGCGCGAGCTCGGACACGATGTTCATACGACCCAGCAAGAAAACCTCTCAGGTTGCAACGATTCGGAACTTTGGGCGAACGCCCAGCGAGATGGCCGCACTCTCATCACGCAAGACCTGGATTTCTCGGACAGCCGTCGCTTTACGCCCGGCACTCATCACGGTATTGTCTTGATTCGATTGCACTCTCCCAGCCGGTTGCGGCTAGTGGAACGCATGCAAGATGCGTTTCAAACCGAACCGGTTGACGAATGGGCGGGATGTTTCGTGGTTGTAACTGATCACAAAATCCGAGTGCGCCGCCCATCGAAACTGCAATCCTGATTCTCCATGAGTTGTATAATTAAAAATTGCACTCATGAAGAAGAACCCATCAGTACCAGCCGTCGCCGAAAGCACGGCCCAAGCCTCGACTCGCCGCCTCATCCGCTCCACCACCGTCCTCTGCGTCCGCCGCGACAACAAAGTTGTCATGGCTGGCGACGGACAAGTCACGCTCGGCGAATCCGTCATCAAGCACGGCGCGAAGAAGATTCGCCGCCTCTATCAGGACAAGATCCTTGCCGGATTTGCCGGCTCGACCGCCGACGCTTTCACTCTGTTCAGCCGCTTCGAGGCCAAACTGGAGCAATACCACGGCAACCTCGGACGCGCCGCCGTCGAACTCGCCAAGGACTGGCGCACCGACAAATTCCTTCGCCATCTCGAAGCCCTGCTGCTGGTTTCCGATAAGGACGCCACCTTCCTTTTGAGCGGTCAGGGAGATGTAATCGAGCCCGATACCGGTATCGCGGCCATCGGCTCCGGAGGCCCCTTCGCCCAGGCGGCAGCGCAGGCCCTGGCCGATCACACCCAGCTTCCGCCCCGCGAAATTGCAGAAGAAGCAATGAAGATTGCCGGCCGGATGTGCATCTATACCAATGACAGGATTACGATTGAGGAGTTGTGAGTAGTTCTCAGTTCCCGGTTCTCAGTTCTCAGTGAGGGCCGGACGGTTCTGAAGGTTGTACTGAGAACCGACAGCTGAGAACTGAGAACTTTTTTATGGCCATTTATCTGCCCGGAACCGCCGAAGAAGAACAAGTAACGCTCGACGAACTCACGCCGCGCGAAATCGTCACTGAGCTCGACAAGTATGTTGTCGGACAAAAAGACGCCAAACGCGCCGTCGCCATCGCCCTGCGCAACCGCATGCGGCGTCAGAAACTCGCGCCCGAAATGGCCGAAGAGGTTATCCCCAAAAACATCATCATGATCGGCCCCACGGGCGTGGGCAAAACTGAAATTGCGCGCCGCCTCGCCAAGCTTGCTAATTCACCCTTTCTCAAGGTTGAGGCTTCCAAGTTCACGGAGGTCGGCTACGTCGGCCGCGATGTCGAATCCATGATCCGCGATCTGGTTGAGATCGCCATCGAAATGATCCGCGAAGAGAAGTTGGAAGATGTCGCCGATAAGGCCGAGTTGAACGCGGAGGAGCGACTGCTCGATATCCTTCTGCCTCCCGCTTCGCCCCGTCCGGCGGATGCCGGTTCCAGCACAGGTTCGACTGGAGGCGTAGTCATTGACGCCACCACAACCCTGACGGAATCCTCCAGCCGCACCCGCGAGAAACTGCGTCAGCAATTGCGCGAAGGCAAACTCGACGACCGCACCGTCGAAATCGAAACCCGGGAACGCAATTTCCCGTCCTTCGAAATCATCTCCAATCAAGGCGTCGAGGAAATGGACGTCAACCTCAAAGACATGTTGCCCAACATCTTCGGCCAGCGCACCAAGAAGCGGAAAATGAAGGTGAACGAGGCATTCGAGTACCTGATTCAGGAAGAAGAACAACGCCTGATCGACATGGAGCAGGTAACTCGCGTGGCCATCGATCGCGTCGAAAATTCCGGCATCATCTTCCTCGATGAGATCGACAAGATCGCCGGCCGTGAAAGCGGACACGGAGGCCCCGATGTCTCCCGCGAAGGCGTGCAGCGCGACATCCTTCCCATCGTCGAAGGCACCACCGTCAACACCCGCTACGGCATGGTCCGAACCGATCACATCCTGTTCGTAGCCGCGGGCGCGTTCCACGTTTCGAAGCCAAGCGACCTCATCCCCGAACTTCAGGGCCGCTTCCCGATTCGCGTTGAACTCCAGTCTCTCACCATGGAAGATTTCGTCCGTATTCTGACCGAGCCGAAATCGTCATTGACCCGCCAGTACATCGCGTTGCTTGAAACCGAAGGCGTCAAACTGGAGTTTACCCCCGATGCGCTCGAAGAAGTCGCGCGCTTCGCCTTTCGCGTGAATGAAGGCACGGAGAACATTGGCGCCCGCCGCCTGCACACCATCATGGAGCGCGTGCTCGACGAGATCAGCTTCGAGGCGCCCGAAAAAAAAGGCCAGGAGTTCAAAGTGGACGCGGCCTACGTGCAGAAAATGCTGAGCGACATCGTGAAAGATCAGGATCTCTCGCGCTACATTCTGTAACAGACTCTACCCCTGCTTCCTCCAACCTGCGCGCCTGGCCGACGAGCGCCCGAAATCGAAACGGTCTGATACTCTGTCTCTTCTGGTATGCAAGCAGATTTGCGAACGCTAATCGCCACGACGGCGCTCTCCCTGCTGCTGGTCGGTTGCGCGCAGACCGGACCGCCGCTGCCGCCGTCCCTTGAACTTCCCAAACCTCCAACAGATCTGCGGGCCAACCGAAAAGGCAACCGAGTCACACTCACCTGGAGCGAGCCTGCGCTCACCACTGACCGCCAAAGCGTGCGCTACCTGGGTCCGACACTGGTCTGNNTGCCGCGGTCGTGCCAAGGTTTGTGCCGAAGTCTGGCGCCGCCCATCCCACGCCCCAGACTTTCACCGACACTTTGCCCTCGACCATCCAAACCACGGACCCAGCCGCCGAAATTACTTATGCCGTCGAAGTTCTGAACCGCAACGCCCGAGGTGCCGGCCTCTCGAACCGTGTCCACGTGCCCGCCGTCCTCACACTGCCTCCACCGGCCAACCTCACCGCCGAACTAACTGACGATGGCGCCGTGCTCACATGGACAAGCGCGGGCGAATCGCGGCCCGCTTCCCCGCCCGCAGTGCAAGTAATTTATCGAATCTATCGGCGCGATGAAGCCTCCGGCAAAGACGCGATTGCCGGCGAAGTTCCTCTCGGTGAACCCGGCGTCACTCACTTCACCGACTCCAGTTTCGAATGGGAAAGGGTCTATCTCTACCGCCTCACCACCGTCACGATCTTGAAACGGTCCGACAGCGAATTGCAGGTTGAGGGAGAAGACACCGCGCCCGTACGCATCGTCGCCCACGATGTCTTTCCGCCCGCCGTCCCCTCGGGATTACAGGCGGCCTACTCGGGTGAAGGACAGAAACCGTTTGTCGATCTCATCTGGGCGCCAGTCACCAACTCCGATCTCGCGGGATACAACATTTATCGCAGCGATTATCAAAGCGAAACTAACGGCACAGCCACGGGCCCGATGGTCAAGCTGAATGCCGAACTAGTCAAGTCGCCGTCGTATCGCGATAGCGCCATCAAATCGCGCAATACCTATACCTACTCCGTCTCCGCCGTGGACGTGCGGGGAAACGAAAGCCGGCGGTCGGAAGAAACCAGCGAACCCGTCCCCTAGCGGATTGCTCGTGTAGGGACGGGCGCAACTCGGCCTCGACAGCGTAGGGTAGGGCCGCAGATTTTTCCTTGGCGATCTTTCTGCCCCTTGCGCTTAGAATTTGTGTTTAGATATTGATCGGATGAAATACTGCCGGTTCCAGCTAAACGGTTCCGCTCACTACGGTCTGGTCGAGCCAGGCGCGAGCAGCTCGGGCAACAACGAAGACAACATCACTCGCTTGCTCCTCCAGCCGCCGCAGGATAGCGACGGCGATGTCGAAGGCCTACCCAGCCGCCGCATGGACCACATCCCGCTCGCACAAGCATCTCTGCTGCCGCCGGTCGAGCCTTCCAAAATCGTATGCGTCGGCCGCAACTATCGAGAGCACGCAGCCGAACTCGGCCACGACGTTCCGCGGGAGCCGTTGCTGTTTTTTAAACCGCCCTCTTCCCTGCTGCCTCCGCGGGCAACCATTCTTCGGCCGCAGGTTTCCGAGCGCACTGACTACGAGGGCGAACTGGGAGTGGTGATCTCAAGGCACTGCAGCCGGCTCTCCGAGAACGAAGACGTGCGCCCCTACATCCTCGGGTACACCTGCGTGAATGATTTCACCGCTCGCGATCTGCAGAATAAAGACGGCCAATGGGCTCGCGCCAAAGGTTTTGATACCTTCTGCCCGGTCGGCCCCATAGTTGCCGACGGACTCGATCCCTGGGCGGGAGTACAGGTCGAAACGAGGGTGAATGGAGAGGTGCGGCAGTCCGGGAACACCCGCGACTTCATTTTCGCGCTCGACGTGGTCATTCGCTACATCTCCCAGATCATGACCCTCGAACCCGGCGACCTGATCGCCACCGGCACTCCTAAAGGGGTCGCGCCCGTCGTCGCCGGCGACGTGGTCGAGGTTTCAATCCCTGGAATCGGCGTATTGCGTAATCCCGTGGCCGACCGACCCTAGTTACCGACCCTCGTGGTGGAGAACGAAGATCCATGCCAGATTCTCAGCGTGCTTTCGAACTCTTGCAGGCCTGCGACTACGACGGACTGCGCCAGTTTCTACAACAGGACTCCGCTGCTGCTGAGGCTCGCGACGCCAATGGCGTGAGTCTGCTCATGCAGTGCCTCTATCGCGGCCGCCGCGACTTCGCGGAGTTGGTTGCCGACCACAAGCAGGCGCTCGATATTTTCGAAGCCGCGTCGCTCGGCCGACGCGATCGCCTGCAGGAATCCATAGGCACCACGCCCATCAACTCTTACTCGAAAGACGGCTTCACCGCCCTCCACTTTGCCTGCTTCTTGGGCCAGCCCGAAGCCGCGTGGCTGTTGCTCGAAAGCGGAGCGGCGGTCGACGTGGTAGCCGCGAATCCGATGCAGGTCATGCCGTTGCACTCCGCCGCCGCAACTCGCAATCTGGAAGCCGCCCGCCTGCTGCTCGAACACGGAGCTCCAGTGAACGCCCGCCAACAAGCAGGCTGGATTCCCATTCACGCAGCGGCGCAAAACGGAGACCGACCTATGGTCGAACTGTTGCTTCAGCATCACGCCAATCCCAAACTTGCCAATGACGAGGGCAAGACTCCCGCCATGGTCGCCAGAGAAAAAGGCCACGAAGAACTAGCGGCACTGCTGGAAAAGTAACCGTAGCAACCCAAAACGAGCACAGTTCCTCGATCTCAAGTGTCCTGGCAGTTAAGTCCATGATTTTAATAGCTTTCAGATATCACTAGATTCAAGTTACTCATGACTTTCCTGCCTCGAAGCTTGCTTCCCGATCTGTGCATCAAACCGTCTATAATGAGTTGCTGGTTCCTTGCACAAGCCTGATCCAACGGGAAAAGATCAAATTATGTCGACGAAGTTGAAGGTCACTATTGTTGCCAGTTCGCTGGCCATCCTGCTGTTCACCATCGCTGGCGGTTTCGTCAACGTGCGCGCTTCTTCGAACGACGGCGCTTATCGTCAGTTGTCGGTCTACAGCGAGGTCTTGTCCCGCATCCGCTTGGAATATGTTGAAGAGCCCAATATCGCGGGCGTTACGGACGGAGCGTTGCACGGGCTTTTGGAATCGCTCGACGCCAATTCCAGCTACTTGTCGGCGGCCGAATATAAGCGCTACAAGGCCATGAAGTCCGACGGCAAGGCCGGTATCGGCGCCACCGTTTCCAAGCGCTCCGGTTACGCGGCCGTGGTCGCGGTGATTCCCGGAGGCCCGGCGGAGAAGGCCGGGGTCGAGAATTCCGACTTTATCGAATCCATCGAAGGCAAGAGCACTCATGATATGTCGCTGGCTGAGATTCACAGCATGCTGGCCGGTGAGGTCGGGTCTACCATCACCGTGGCGGTGGTACGGCCACGCCGCGCCGAACCCCAGAAGATTGTGATCACTCGCGACCTGGTTACCATCCCGCCCGTCAGCGACAAAATGCTGGCGGATAATGTCGGCTACATCAAGGTCGACGCCTTCCCCGAGGGCAAGTCGCAGGAAATTGCCGGCAAAATTCGCGACCTGCAGAAACAGGGAGCGAAAAAACTCGTACTCGATCTGCGCAATTCCGCCAGTGGCGAGGAATCGGAAGGCGTCGCTACCGCCAATCTTTTCCTGGACCATGGCACCATCACCTACTTGCAGGGGCAGAAGTATCCTCGCCAGGCTTTTAGCGCCGATCCCAGCAAAGACATCACCAAGCTCCCGGTAGCCGTGTTGGTAAATCGCGGCACGGCGGGCCCAGCCGAGATTGTGGCTTCCGCCATCCTGGAGAACGCTCGCGGCGACGTGGTCGGGGATAAGACCTTCGGCGACGGCTCGGTGCAGAAGCTAATCGAGATGCAGGATAATTCGGCCCTCATTCTTTCCGTCGCGAAGTACTATACGCCTGGCGGAAAAGCCATTCAGGACGCGGCCGTCACTCCGAACATCCTGGTCGCTGATGCGGCGGATGACGACGGTGGCTTGCCCGACGAGGAGCAGCAGGCAGCGCCCGGCGAAAAGCCCGGTGACAAAGACAAGAAAGACGAGAAGTCGAGGAATTTGATCGACGACCAGCTGAACAAGGCGCTCGAAGTATTGAAGAACCGGGAATCAAAGGGGTAAGGGTAAGAAGGACAAGGTTTCAGGGTTTTCAAATCCATGATCGCTCGCTTCGGCGGGCGATTTCTTATTGCTCCCTCGCAAATTTGAGGCGCGATAGCCAAGCCTTGACCGTGCACACCATTCTGTCGGATGGGGTCGCTACGGTCAGGCTGCTGCAGGATCCTTGAGCGTAAAGGCTGAAGATCGAACAAACGGCGTAAAGCTGTGCGAACGCCGGTTGCATCAGTTGACTTCCGGTTTGCCGGGATACAACCAACGAAAGTAACCGTCTGATGTAAAATTCTCCGGCAAATCAAATCCCGCTTCTCAGGAGCGACCGTGAACTACGCCCGCATTACATTGGCCTCTCTCGGGGGTATGGTCGCCTACTTTTTCTATGGCTTTGCCATGTTCGCTGCATGGCCATCCATGAAAACTGAATTCATGAAGTACCCCAACGTCTATCGTCCCAAGGACGAGATGATGAAGGTGATGCCCTATGGCATGATCGCCATCCTCATCGCCATCGTGGTCGTCGCCATTCTCTTCGCAAAAATCTATACGGCTGGTGGCGGCATCGTATTGGGCGTATACCTAGGCGTACTCATCGGCCTTTTCTCTGTCTGCACCTTCGCGATCCACAACTACATCAACCTGAACATCGGCCTGACGCTGACGATCTACCAGTCCGTCGCCTACTTCATTCAGTGGGTCATCGTGGGCGCAGTCATCGGCCTCATCTATAAGCCATCATAGATTTGTCTCCAAAACAGAGGAATCAAGAGACGCTTTTGGGAAGTTGCCCGAGGCTAGTTGAAAAAGCAGAAACCGCTTATCCTCAGTTGGCGAAAAATCGTCATTACACTCAAAATCCCCGACCAGGTACAGATTTACGGCGCGGTTGATGCTGCGCCCTTTCACAACGAATTCAAACTGAGCCACCGCGTGAAACTCTGGAACCTCGAAACCTGCCCCTGCGTTAACATTGAACGGTTGACACTCTGAAACCTCGAAGCCTGCACCTTGCTGACCATAAAAATTCGCGGGCGAACCTTCGTCGGAGTCGTTCTGTTCGCTTTGCTCGCCCTGCTCTCCGCCACCGTGGGAGCGGCCGCGGGGCTGATTCTCGTCTACTCGACCGACCTGCCCCAAGTCGAACAACTCGAACGCTACCGTCCCATCTCCGTCACTGAACTTTACGACGTGCATGGTCGAATCATCGGCACTTTTGCTTTGCAGCGCCGCGTCATCGCCGCCTATGACGATTATCCAGAAGTTCTCCGCACTGCGCTGGTCTCGATCGAAGACAAGGACTTTTACTCGCACTCGGGCATCAACCTCTGGCGCATCGTCGGTGCGGCCTATCGCGATATCGAATCCGGCGGCAAAGTGCAGGGAGCATCCACGCTCACCATGCAACTCGCCCGCAATCTGTTTCTCTCTCCCGATCGCTCGTTTTACCGCAAGGTGCAGGAGGCCCTTCTCGCAATCCAAATCGAGCGCCGCTTCACGAAGCCCCAGATTTTCACCCTCTATGCCAACCAGATTTTCCTCGGACACGGCGCCTATGGCTATGAAGCCGCGTCCGAATTCTATTTCAGCAAACCAGCCCGGCAACTGAAACTCGAAGAAGCCGCCCTACTCGCGGGCCTCCCCAAAGCGCCGCAATATTATTCACCCATCAACCACCCCGACCGCGCTCTCAAGCGGCGCAACCTGGTCCTCAACGCCATGCTTGAGGATGGCAAGATCACCGCGGCCCAGGCTGCGGATGCAAAGAGCAAGCCCATGGCGCTCGACCTGCAGAAAGATCCAAATTCCCTGGCGCCGCATTACGTCGACGAAATCCGGCGCTATCTCGAAGCCAAGTATGGCGCCGACCAGGTGCACGAAGGCGGTCTTCGAGTGTTCACATCGCTCGATATGGATCTGCAAAAGGCCGCTCACCAGGCACTGCTTGACGGACTCGCTACCTACGAACGCCGCCACGGTTGGCGCGGCAAACTTCTGAACATCGTTGCCCAGGGCCAAAAACTCGACCAATACGCGGATCCGGATTGGGACGAGGAGCCTGAAGTCAACGGATACCTGCACGCCCTGATCACTCAAGTCTCGCCGAGTGCGGCCGAAGTCCGTTTCGGACACCGCACGGCCACGCTTGCGCCATCCGATATGGCGTGGGTAAGGACGAGTCCAAAGCCGCTCGCAAAAATCAAGCTACCAGAGATTCTCCAGGTGGGTGACATCGTCTACCTCAAAGTGCTGGCGCTCGATGCCAACGGAAAAGCGCGCGTCAGCCTGGAGCAGGACTCCGGCACCGAAGGGGCGCTGGTCGCCATCGACAATGCCACCGGAGAAATTAAGGCGATGGTCGGCGGCCGTGATTTCAATCTCTCTAAGTTCAACCGCGCCACGCAAGCGCTACGCCAGGTCGGATCATCCTTCAAGCCCTACGTTTATACCGCCGTGATCGATCAGGGCGCCAGCCCCGATGACACGATTGTGGATGCGCCGGTAACTTTTCAAACTGCCTCCGGCCCCTATTCTCCGCACAACTACGATGGCAAGTTTGAGGGCACCATCACTCTCCGGCGCGCTCTTGCCCAGTCCAGAAACATCCCCGCCCTCAAACTGGCTGACCGCGTTGGCATCAAGACGGTGATCGAATACGCGCACCGCTTCGGCATCACCGCGAACATTCCCGCATATCTTCCCGTGGCGCTGGGATCGGCGGAAATCACGCCGCTCGAACAGACTTCCGCCTTCAGTGTGTTTCCGAACGATGGCGTGCGCGTCGCTCCCCGCTATATCACCAAGGTGACTGATTACGACGGTCGCATTCTGGAAGAGGATTTCTCCGACATCAAGGACGTTATCAGTGCGCGAACCGCTCGCATCATGACCTCCATGCTGCGGGAAGTGGTGCTTCACGGAACCGCGATCGCGGCCGCCAAAATGCCTTATCCGTTGGCTGGCAAGACGGGCACCACCAACGACTTTACCGACGCTTGGTTCGTGGGCTTTTCTCCCACGCTCACCTGCGGCGTCTGGATCGGCGACGACGAAAAGAGATCCCTGGGCGAAAAAGAGACTGGAGCCCGAGCCGCCCTGCCCATCTGGATGCAGTTCATGACGGTCGCGCTGGCCGGCAAAGATCCCGGTGAATTCCCAGCCGCGCCCGCTCCAGGGAGTACGGCCGTTGCGGAGAAAAAAGTCGATACGCCCGATATCGCGCCCGGCGACAGCGAGTTGCATTAGCAAGGATTGCCCGTTGCCGTGGGCCCGCGTAGGGACGGGCGCCCTCGTCCGTCCAAGCCGAGCGCAAATCGGCAGTGCTGGGTGGTCACCACCACCCTGTGGATTCGCTGTAGACGCAGTCGTCGGCTTTCACTTATCGGTTCAGAAACACCTTCCCCAACAACCGGCCGATCCGCACCATGCGATAGAGAGGAAACAAAGCCTCGGGCAACCGCACCGCAGCAACGTCTCCAAGACTCGGTGTCCAGAGCAACCGCCACGAATATCGCCAGCGGTCGGTCGGCCGCTCGCGCAGTTTCAGGATCAGCCGGAAGTACTCCGTGGATTCGAAATCATAATTCGCTCCGCGTGCCAGGCGCGCCGCGAATTCACTTCCGAGAAGCGCCGCCCGACGATCGGTGGCCATCATTTCTTCCACGGGCTTTGGAAGCTCCGCCTGAAGCACATTCCTCGCCAGCCAGAAACTTACGCCGAGAATTCGAGCGATCCCCAGCCCCCGCGCCCTGGAAAACACGACCGCGTAGTCGATGGTCTGGCTCCGCAAAGTCTCGGCGATATCCGCCACCCAGATGAGCCGCGCCCAGAGGTGTTTGGCAGCATGCAGGCACAACACCAGCAGCGAATCTTCGGGAGACAGGCAAGGCGTTTCCTGCCCCCCCACAACGGCGCCGCCGGACCGCTCCAGCAGTTCTTCAACCGGGAGATCAACCGCATAGAAGTGCGGCAGCAAGGCCCACTGCAGTTCGACGAGGTGCTTTCCCGCCGCACTGTCAAACGAACGCTCGTAACCGTTCCGCAGCCATATGCGCTCGACCGCGGCGGCAATGTACAGCGCAGGGCAATACCCGATCCCTGCAAGCGCCTGCTTGGCTCGCTCGAAGTTTGCCGGAACAATCAGGAAGTCCAGATCCGAAAAACTCCGCAGCCCAAGATCGCCGTAAACAGACTGTGCCAGCACTGGCCCTTTGTATGGAATCGCGCGCACTTCCCCGCCCTCGAAGTCCTGAAACTGCCGCAACACTCGCGCCAGTTCGGCGGTAAACCACAAGCTCCGCCGCAGGTTTGCTTCATAGGCCGATCGTAGCGCGGACACAATTTCCGGTGGCAATCCGGAACCATGTTCGAGCAGATGGCGCGCCGCCAGCGGCAGCACTCCATGACGCTCAGCCACGCGGAGGAATTCGCTCCAGTCGAGGGTCGAAAGTTCCCAATTGGCAAAGGAAGCGATCCGATCGCGCGTGAGTTCCGCAGTAGCCAAAACACACAGGAGCGCAAATTCCCTCTCGCCTCTTAGCGTGGCGCTCGTCACTTTAGACCGAGGCGAGGGTTCGATCATGGAAGCGGTTTGTTCCATTGCATTGGGGACGGCGCCACGTTCAGCACCTGCCGTAGAGCACTTACTACAACACGGGCTCTCCCTGCCCCGGTCCAGGCATCGTACTGACGAATCCGATTGTTTCTTCGCCTTAGGAGCCCTGCGCCACCCAGGATCAAACGCGATCGCGCATCGCCTCTATAATACAGAGTCTCCGGCGCGCGGGCCGCGGTTCGCTCTTCCCTCTTCGCCATCGTTCGCAGTGTTATGGACCAGGTAATATTCAATTCGGTTGGCAAGATTTTTCGCCATCGACCGGCTCTGTTCAACTGGCTGGGAAAGGAACGCGGCGGAGAAACCATTGCTCTGAAAGGTGTCTCCTTCTCTGCGGCTAAGGCCGAGGTCTTAGTGCTGCTCGGTCCCAACGGCAGCGGAAAAACCACGGCTCTCAAGCTGGTCTCGACTATGCTGCTTCCTGATGCGGGATCGGTATGCGTGGGCGGTTTCGACGCGCGGCGTAATGCCGCCGAAGTGCGGCGACAGGTTGGGATTGCCGTTGCCACCGAGCGGTCTTTCTTCCCTCGTCTCTCGGCTCGCGAGAACCTCGAATTCTTTGCCACTCTCGACGAGGTTCCGCGCAACGAGCGAGCCCTGAGAATTGAAGAAGTTTTCCGCGATACCGGACTCGAGGAGCAATCCGACACGCTGGTCATGAAGTTCTCTAGCGGCATGTATCAGCGTCTGGGGATCGCGCGCGCCCTCGTCAAGCATCCCGGCGTGCTCTTGCTCGACGAACCAACGCGCAGCCTCGACGCTGGCACCACCGCGCACTTCTGGACTACGATTCGGGCTTTGGCCCGGCAGCAGACCACTGTTCTGCTCGCCACCCACAATTTCTCGGAAGCGCTCGCCGTCGCCGATCGACTGCTCCTGCTCCATCGGGGCGAATTGCTCGCCGATCGCCGCGTGCACGGCGAAAGCGCCGACACTCTGCGCGCTTTCTATTTCCGCATGACCGGAGAGACCGATGAGAAGAATTTGTAATTGGTAACTTTGTAGTTCGGTAATTGGGTAAGTTTTCAATTTAAATGCCAAAGTAGGAACTTTATGGCACCAGCATCTGTCTGCCTCTTGTGGGATAGAAGGCTGTCCACTCCAGAACAACGGCCCGGCGGAGATCTGGCTTCAAGACTCTCCTGAAAGACACAGCCGAATCGGTGGTTAGATTACCCAATTACCCGATTACAAAATTACAAGTTTGCATTCTATGACTTCCACTCTTGACAAACTCCACGCCATCCTGCGGCGCGACCTCCTCACCGCCGTCCGCCACCGCAGCGGCTTTGTCGTGACCCTCGTCGGAGTGTTCATCGAACTGGCGGCATTTTACTTTCTCTCCCGCGCCATCGGTCCCGGCTTTCGGCCCGATGGCGTCGAGTACTTCCCGTTTCTTCTGGTCGGCACCGGCGTCTATACCTTCTTCGTTATGAGCGCGCAAGCCTTCCTCAGCGCCGTGCAAGAGGCGCAGCAAACCGGAACGCTGGAGGTGCTGATGACGACTTCGACCGCTCCAGCCGAACTTCTCATCCTCAGTTCGATTTCTGCCTTTGCCGGGAACCTGATCAATCTTGGGGTCTATCTTCTCGCCGGCGTAGCGATCTTTCGGGCCTCGATGCACGCTAACTTCTTCTCCTGCATGGCAGTATCGATCTTTTCGCTCGCCATCGCCTTGGCCGTGGGAATCTTCGCCGCCACCCTTCAGGTTGCGTTCCAGAAGGGCTCGGCGCTGCTGTGGCTGCTGGGTTCCGGCCTCTGGTTTCTCAGTGGCACCATGTTTCCCATCCAGACCCTTCCCCGCCCCCTCCTGCTTCTGGCGCGCGCCGTTCCTCTCACGTACGCCATCGATGGGTCGCGCCGGGCCCTGCTGGAGGGAAAATCCGTAGTGGAACTGGCCCCGACTCTAGCCACACTCGCCTTGTTTGCCGCGATCCTGCTGCCCCTCGCCCTTGCTGCGCTTTCACTAAGTCTGCGCCGCGCACGCCAGAATGGAACCCTCTCTTTTTATTGAGGATACTAATTCCTGCGCGCGAGTTTTTGGCCCGCGTCGCAGTGACACCGACGAAAGCCCTGTAGTACACTTCCCTTACTCTTATTAGATACTGGGGGATAAGCCAGCTTTTCCATTCGACCTGCTGGCTTGACCGACTTATGAATGAGAATCGGGCTCCTCGCGACAAGCGCCAGCAGCCAGTCACCGCAGGCAAGGAAAAGAAGCGCTACCAGAAGCCGGCATTCCGCTCCGAACGAGTTTTCGAGACGCTCGCTCTTTCTTGCGGCAAGATCAGCGGCACCATTCCCCAATGCCAGTTTTCAAGAAAAACCTCCTGATGCTGGAAGATGTCTCCAATGCACCGGGCTCAAGTTGGAGCGCGGAACGTTCCGCATTGGCGGCAGTAGCCCTCCAAAAAAGCGGCTATCTCCGTCTACGCGTCCACGGCGAAAGCATGCTGCCCGCTATTTGGCCTGGCCATGTCATCGAGATCGCATCTTGTTCCCTCGCAGACGTTCGTCCCGGTGAGATCGTGCTCGCCCAGCGCGACGGCCGCCTGTTTCTACATCGCTTCGTCCGGAGCCGCTTTGACGCCCGCGTTTCCGCCGTCGAATTCCTGCTGCGCGGCGACTCCATGCCGGATTGCGACCCTCCGTTCCCTGCCCATTCCCTTTTGGGTCGATTGGCCACCAGTCCGCAGAAAGTCGATTCGGCGATGCCATCGCCTGCTGGATCGGCCGCGAACTTGTCTGGCAAGTTACACTTGAGCAAGACTTGGCTCCAATCGACATGGCTGGGCGCGAAATGCTCTCGCCTCGTCGGAGCTTTCCTTTGTCACTGCAGCTTGGCTCGCCGTGCCCTTCTGAGGTTCCACCGGTATCGACAGGCAGCACTTCCCCCCACTACGGATCTTTGTTCCGAGGCGCCGATCGCATTATGATCGCGGCCGTCCCTAAGACCTCTTGCGTCGAGATTGGAGGGATTCCGATCGCCTTGTCCACCTCCGACGATCGATTCCTCGACCTGCTGCGCCAGCGCTATGAGGGCTTCCTGAGCGCTTCGCCTCCAGAGTTTGAACTACAGTTTGATCTCGCCGATATGGGACCGGTCTCCGACGACGACGTTCGAGTTCGTCGCGACGGCGATGACTGGCTGCTGTCGCGCGGAGATTTCAGCGCCCGCTGGAACGCGCGCACCGGACGCGGCAGCGTCCGGCAAAACACCAATCCCTATTCTCTCGATTCCGTACTGCGCATTCTGCACAGCCTCATCCTGGCCGAGCGCGGCGGATTTCTGCTGCACGCCGCCAGCGCGGTTTGTGAGCGACATGCTTATCTGTTCTCGGGCGTATCGGGCGCAGGCAAAACGACGATGACCCGCCTCGCGCCACCGGACATCACGTTGCTCACTGACGAAATTTCCTATCTGCGCCCGAGCGCGCACGGCTACGCCGCATTCGGCACTCCTTTCGCCGGAGAATTGGCCCAATCTGGCGAGAATTGCAGCGCTCCCATCGCAGCACTTTTCTTCCTGGAGCAGGGTCCGGAGAACCGTATCGATGAACTGCCGCCCGCGGACGCCGTTCGCCGCCTGATGCGTAACATTCTTTTCTTCGCCGAAGATCGGGGCCTCGTGGAAAAACTTCTTGCCACTGCCTGCGATTTTGTCATGCGGGTTCCCATTCGCCGTCTGACGTTCTATCCTGATTCCAGGGTCTGGGACACAGTTCGGAACTTCGACTGCAACTACGAACCTGACTCCACGCGCAACTTCCAGGAGGCGACTGAGCATGCCTGAAAACTGCCTTTACATTGCGCGCAGTTCGGCCATCGCCGCTCGCGCGCTCGCCGGCGAAATGATGGTCATGAACTCGGCCGATTCGACTTTTTTCACCTTGAACGAGGTCGCAACCGCTATCTTCCAGGCGGCCGACGGTCGCACTCCTCTCCGCGAAATTGTCCGCCACCGTATCTGCGACCAATTTGACGTCGATCCCGAACAGGCCCAGACCGACGCTGAACAATTTGTTACCGAGCTTTCCAGCCACGGCATCCTTCTCGTTTCCACCCAGCCCTTCGCTTCGGAGGCCCCCTGATGACAATGAGCCTGATGAGCGAAGTTGGCCAGAAAGCATTTGACCTCGGCATCCCCATCGCCGTGCACCTGGATGTCACCTATCGCTGCAACGAGCGCTGCGTGCATTGTTATCTCGATCATGACGACCACGGCGAAATGACGACCGCCGAAATCAAGGACGTGCTCGATCAACTGGCCGAGGCCGGAGTCTTTTTTCTCACCTTCAGCGGCGGCGAGGTTTTTCTGCGCCGCGACTTTTTTGAACTCCTCGAATACGCCCGCCGCCTCATGTTCAACGTGAAGATCAAGACCAACGCGGTCATGATTCACGAAGCCGAAGCACGCAGAATTCGCGACTTGGGCGTGGATACGATTCAGATCAGCGTCTACTCGCATCGTCCCGAAGTGCATGACGCCATCACCAAATTGCCCCACTCGCTGGAGCGCACCATCACCGCTATTCGCTTTCTCCGGCAGCAGGGCCTGCGCGTCACCATCGCCAACGTGCTGATGACGATCAATTCTTCCGATCAGAATGGAGTGCAGGAACTGGCCGCCGAACTGGGCGCGCATTACACGCTCGACCCCACTATCACGCCCATGATGGATGGCGATACTTCCGTGCTGGCGCTGCGCGTTCCCGGAGAAGAACTTCCAGGGATTTTCAGTAATCCTGCGCTCGTCGGCAACCAGGAAGAATTCTGCGCTCCCCCCAAGCCGCCGTCGGAGGAGGATCTGGAAGGTTACTCCTGCAGCGCGGGTCATTCCTTCTGCTACATCTCGCCCTATGGCGACGTCTTTCCCTGCGTGCAGTTTCCGCTGCCCACGGGCAATGTTCGCCAGCAGAAGTTCCTGGATATCTGGAAGTTTTCCCCAGCGATGAAAGAGGTTCGCTCCATCCAGGCGAAAGATCTCACCGTGTGCTCGTCCTGCTCCCACGTCGGCAGTTGCTCGCGTTGCCCCGGCTTGGCCTACGTGGAAGGCAATATGCGCGGCCCATCCACCGCCGATTGTGAAAAATCGTTCTACCGGACCGGCGTTCCCACCGCTAACATGCTGCGGCAGGGTCTGACCAGACCACGCGCCTTGTCCGGCAATTCCGCCGCGCTCATCCAGATTCAGCCGGTGCCGATTCAGACAGTCCAGATTCAGTCGGCCCAGATTCAGCCTGTTTCCGTCCCCACATGCTGAACCAGGGGAGCGAGCGACGAGGCGTCATCGGCAACGCTACAGCGCATTCGCTGCATTCTGGCTGCGCTTGAGATCAATCACCGCTTCCAGGCTCGCCAACTGCTCCAGAATGCGCTGCAGTGAGGCGCGCACCTCGTGGGTCGCTTCTGTAAACTTCAGCGCCGCTCCAATGCCCATATCCATACGCACCACTTCGCTTTCAATCGATACATTGGTGTGTTCGTGCGAGAACTTGAGTTTTAACTTAGCTCCCGGTAACAGAAGCCCCCGCATCTCAACGTAGCAACCGCCCAGGCTCAAATTAGTCACAATGCCCATACGCGCCGGCTCGATGCCAACCCCAGAGACTTCTGCGGTCAACCGCCCGCGCACCCGCGGATACAAGCGCCGATTCTTCGGACTCGACTGGCTCCGTTTCTGCAGGTACATGCGCTTGTCGGCTTCCGATAGAATCTTCTCGGCATCCATCCCGTCCTCGGGATACACGGCCTTGCCGACGCTGAGCGATAGAATATCTTCGTTGCAGATCGCTCTTCCCGCTTGTTGCGCGAGATCCCGCATCTGTTCCGCCTTCCGGGCGGTAGCTTCGGCGGTGAGTCCGGGAGCAATGACCACAAATTCGTCGCCGCCCATGCGCGCAACGTAGTCATACTCGCGGCTCGTTTCCTTCAATGAGTGCGCGAACAACTGCAACACGCGGTTCCCTTCCAGGTGCCCGAAACGATCGTTGATCTGCTTGAAGCCGTCCAGGTCCGTTACCATCACGGTCAGGGTGGTGTTGTCGCGCTTGCAGCGCGCCAGTTCACGGTCGAGTTGCAAAAAGAGCGAGCGCGCGTTGGGTAACCCGGTAAGGTAATCGGTAATTGCCGAACTCTCCGCTTGCTCGAACTTCATCGCATTCTCGATGGCCAGCGCCATCTTGGAACTTACCGCCAGCAGAATGCGCAGGTGGTCGGAAGTGAAAAAGTCCTTTTCCGCATGGTACAAAGCAACCACGCCGACCACGCCCCGCAACCCCTCCAGCGGAACCGCGAGCGCCGACGTCAGCGTGCTGTACTTTGAAGCATCGTTCAGATAGCCGGGCTCGACCGAGGGATTGCCGTTCAGAATCGGCTTGAGATTCTGCGCCACCCATCCCGAAAGACCCTGTCCAATCGGAATACGCAACGAGGCAAACAGCCGGAAGTTATCTCCATTCACATATTCCGGCACCAGTTCGTCGCCGTGCCGAACGTAAATGGCAATCGCGTCGTAGGGCATCGCCCGGCGCAGTTTCACCGCAAATACGGACAGCGTTTCGCCCAGACTGAGCGAAGCTCCCAGATCCTGGCTGAGTTCAAACAGCGTCTGCGCTTCCTGGCGCGCGGCGGCAATCGAACTCAAAAAGCTGCCTTCCGGCAATTTGCGCTGGCCTTGCCCCTGGAACCCGGCGTTCGGCTTGATGGCAGGCTCGGCATTTTCGTCCTGTTCGTTGTCCTTGGTTTCGACTTCCGTGGATAATTTGTGCTTACCGAGATTGTCCGTGCGCTGGTGAACCAATTGCTCCAGTTCCACATATTTCCGTTCCAGCACCCGGACCACGTCCGGATCAAAAGACTTGCCCGATTCATCCACCAGACGGGCCATCGCGTCATGCAGTGGCAGCGCCTTGCGATACTGGCGATCCGAAGCCAGCGCATCGAGAAAATCCACCGCCGCCAGAATTCGCGCCCCGATCGGAATCTCGGTTCCGCGCAACCCCATGGGATAGCCCGTGCCATCGAACTTTTCGTGATGGGCTCGTACGATCGGCACCACCGGATACGGAAAGCGCACCCGCTCCAGGATTTCCGCTCCCACCAGCGGATGAATCTTCATCTTCTCGAATTCTTCCGGCGTCAGGCGCCCCGGTTTCGAAATGATGTGCTCGGGAATGGCCAGCTTGCCAATATCATGAAGCAAGGCCGCTGCCTGCAGCGCCTCCATGCCTTCGCGGTCGACATTGAGTTCCTTGGCAACCTCGACGGCGTACACTCGAACTCTCTGCAGATGGTCGTGCGTCGTCTGATCCTTGGCTTCGATCGCGAGCGCCAGCGCCTCGATGGTGCGCATATGCAGATCGGCCATCTCTTCCACGTGCCGCTTTTCGTCTTCCAGTTTGCCCAGGTACAGGCGGTAAGAAC
Organism: Acidobacteriaceae bacterium; assembly: GCA_003134435.1. Lineage (GTDB taxonomy): Bacteria > Acidobacteriota > Terriglobia > Terriglobales > Acidobacteriaceae > Acidiflorens. The sequence continues at coordinate 103,015 of PLBE01000053.1, read as the reverse complement.
GATAGATCAGATAGACCACCGGGAGCGTCAGCAACGAAGTCTCCCAGTCGGTGAACCGATGCAGCCAGCTGAAGATACCGGCTACACCCGCGCCCACCAGGTAGTACGGGAAACTCCAGAAGTAGCATTCCGCCCAGATTTTTCGCAGCGGTCGGCGCTCGGTTAAAGAGATGACCGCAGCCACCGGGAGCGTGTTGGCGACGAAGTAGATGCTAGCTGCCAGAAATAGCATCGCCGAAGGGTTGGCCAGCGCGGTGTGCGACAACAGGTAATAATACGTGGCAAAAGTCCCGGCGATGGCCAGCGCCGTGGAACAGACATTGAAGACAACTTGATGCGGAATGGGAAGCTCGCGCCGGTCGAAGCACTGCACCACGACCGCCGCGCATCCGAGCGCCATGGTTTCCGACAAACTTAGTTCCAGCACCCCCAGCAGCACGAACAGAAAGTTCACCGACATCGTCCCGGTAATTCCAGGCAGGTTCACTTTGAGCCGCGAGGCTACCAGCGCAATCGCAAGATAGCACGCAAACTTAATCGGATTTGCGCTCCGATCATGGAAGATGGAATATGCCAGAACGGCCGTCCCGCAGAGTGCCACCACGGCGATAAATAGCCGCGGTGCAACGCTCATGTCCCTCCAGGACTGGGGGCGAGTCTTCATGCTTGACGAACTCCTGCCCGGGAAGCCGGGTACGCAATTCAATCGGGGAAAGACACGGGTACACCCATTGATAACAGGCGCCGGACGAGCATGAAAGCGTTCAGATATTGGACAGTAAACTTCCGTAACCGGCGCCAGTGGCCCTGGGCCGGGGTTGGCATTCGGGCCTCGCCAAGGGACTCCCGGTATGGAGTGATGGGCGTCTCTGCCCGTCTCCCCCGCTCTACACGGTCATCAGAAGTGAAACCCAAGTTGCATCGTCAGCGCCCGCGGCGTCACATAGTGCGTCCCGCTGAAGGTGGAGAGGAAGTTGTACAACGCCAGTTTGTTGGTCACATTGATGGCGGTAAGGGTCAAACTCCACTTATAGTGATCGCCTTTGAACAGGTTATCGTCGCCTACCGAGACATCGAACAGGTTGCGCGGCGCGATGCGCGGGGGATTATGATCGTCGTTTTCAGTTCCTGGCGCGGGCACTTTGATCAGGCCGGATCCGAACTGCGCGGTGGGGCAGGTAGAGGGCAGCGCGCCGGTGGGAGTCGCGTGCTGCGATCCGCAGTAAAAGCCTGCCTCGAATTCCTGATCGGCACTCAAAGGATTTCCGAACACATCCCGCAGAAACACTGCCGGCTGTCCGCTGACCGTCGTGGTGGACTGCGGGCAATCGCTCTGCGGACTATTGAACTGCGGCCCACCGTAACAGGGCGCGTTGCCGGCCACCAAGCCGCTGTCATATCTCCAGTTGAAGCCGAACCACGGGCCCTGCTTCCAAGGCTGGTATTGCAAGTGCATTGTCTGGTTGAACTTCTCGTCATGGTCGATCCGGAACGGGAGTCCTGCCCCGGTCGAAACGGTTGCTCCCGCTCCTCCGATCTGGGGTTGGAAGAAACGCGCCGCCACGCTGGAGAAGACCAGTTGCGCCGAAAAGCCGTGCAGGTTGGGCACGCTCACGCGGCCCGCATATCCCGGAATCTTAGCGTTGTGCCATTCGATGGGAAACGTAATCGGAGTATTGCCGAGCACGCTGAAATCGTAGCCATTATGCGTGTATTTCGTAATCCACTCGCCCGAAAAAACCAGGTACCGCCCAAAGGCCTGCTCGATACCGGCGTGGATCTCGTTGCGAAAGCCCGGACTTAACGCGCCACTCGACAGACCACTGCAAGCCAGCAACGGAGCCAACACTGGATTGCCACACCCTATGCTGGAAAGGATCAGATTTTCGTTGAACGGCGATTCCAGTGTCCGCGCGTAGGAAACGCGCAGGATCGTGCTCGTCTTCTTAACGTTGTAGGAGATCCCGACCCGAGGCTCCGCCTGGCGCGCGATCGTCAGACCGTTGTAGAAATCACCGCGCATACCCAAATTCAACGACCAGTGCCCAACGCTGACTACGTCTCGAACATAGAGAGCGAGCTCCTTCACATCCGTGTGGCCGCTGAAGTTGTAGTAACTCCCCCCGCGAGTCAAGTCGTAGGGCGCCAGGGTCGGGTTGAAATAAGGATAAAAGGCGGACCCGGGTGCGTTCGAAGGAACATTCGGCGCGGGGGCGACATTCGCCTGCAACAAGCCGGTATTGCCGGGACATTGCGCCGAAGTGTATCCAGGCGCCGGCACCCACTGCTGCTGATCGGCCGCAAAAGTGATGCAGGGTGCGTTGTAGGCTGGATCGACGATCCCGATCGCATCGTTTTCGTTGAGAAAAGTCTGTTCGTACGTGGCTCCAGCCTTGATGTTATTCATCCCCTTTACGTACGAGATGTCGGACCGAATCCCGGTGTTCGTAAGAATCCGGTTCTGTCCCACCGACTGCCGCTGCAGACTCGGTGGTCCAAGATCCGCGAACGGGTCGTTGCTTGGGTAATAGTTGTAATCATCCCGGCGCACGAACGCTCCCAGGGTAAACACCGCGTTGGTACTCGCCAGATGAGTCCACGACGGGGCGATGTTAAAAGTCCCGATCTTGGAACGTTGATCGGTCGCTCCCACAGTCTCTCCGTTGGGAGCCACACCGCCATAATTTTCCGCCGCCGGAAGGATGCCATCCAAGCCATTCCAGGCAGCCGCGTTTTGCGCGTCCAGCGAATTCGGCGTCTGGAACCAGCTCCGGCTGTAGCTGAAGTTCAGATGAATTGAGTCCGCGCCCGAGAGTTGGAAATCAACCCGGTCGAACAGGTTCTGTTCGTTCCCTCGGTCGTGCATCACCGCGAACTCCGGCGCGTCCAGAAAACGGCCGGTATTCAAACCGCCCACGGAAATGAAGTTCCCCCAGTTCTTGCCGCCATAGGCGACATCGGCAGCCCCAGTCGATGACCCGAACGATCCGTAGGAAGCACTGACACTGCCGTGGGGCGTAGTTACTCCCTGACCGGAGCGCGTCGTCGCGACAATCACGACGCTCGTCTTACCGCCATATTCAGCGGGCGGCGCGCCCGAAATGACCTCCATGGATTGAATGGAATCGACCGAAATCTGGTTCGAAAACGTCTTACTATGCTGGTCCGTATCGGGCTGGTCGTCGATGTTGAATGAATTCTCGGCATGATCGCCGAGCCCGTGGAGTTGCCCGTTGGAGTCGGAAGCAATCCCCGGCGTTTCGGCGCCCACCAGCGAACTCATGGATGAGGACGCGCTCCCTAATGGAACTTTGTCGAACAGTTCCTTGTCGATGTCGGAATGAAAGGTAGGATCGTTCTCCACCAGGTCCCCCGCCGCCTCGACCGAGACCGTGGTCGAAGAAACAGAAACTTGAAGATTGATTTGAACCGTCTCGGGAACCACCGAACGAATCTCTAGGTCCTGCATATATGCAGCGAACCCCGTGGCCGTCACCGTGAGGTGATACGGATTGAAAGGCACATTCGAGAAGATGAAATTACCCTTGCCGTCGGTGGTCGTTGTCCGGTCGTAACCGCTAACCGCGTTGTGAATCTCAACGCTAGCCTTTGCCACCACTGCGCCCGAAGGATCAAGCACGCTGCCGTTGATCGTGCCCGAACTGGCGCTTGACTGCGCCTTCGCCGACCCAAGGCTTAATGCGAAAGCCACCGCCGCCATGGCTGCGGCCTCCCAACTCCGATTAAACAAATACATGACTCCTCCAAATGAAAAGTTCTAGAGCGAATTCGATCGCAAAAACCCGATCGAGTATCGCGGTCTCGTGAGATGCCTGCTGAATTGGCTTGAGATCAGAACGACGGAGAAGTCTGTGGTGGAGGACGGATAAACTGGGTAGCGGCGGGACGGAAAATCAGAGTAATTTCTGCAACCGGAATCGCCAGCGCGGCCGTAGCCAATACTGGCGCGGATACGACCGTTTGCGTTTTGACTCCCGCATGGGCGGTCGCGCAAATCGTGCACGTGTGATGGGATGTGGTCGAGTTCTCAGGATGGGAGTGCGTCGCCTGCAACGTCCCCATGACGCACACCAGGGCGATCGAGAGCAGGCACACAGCTCTGACAAATCCGCCCCGATTTCCCAAGACCCTCAACATGAAATCCCCAAGTCGCTGCTTAGCCCCATTTTACCGTTAGATGGTGATTTAAGGAAACGCGGCGTAAAAAAGATCTTCCCTCCGCAGCCCGGTAGAACAGGACCTGCCCGTGTTGCAAAGGCTTGCCTAGGCATCCATCGAGCAGGGGCCTTCCCCTGTGGTCGTCTCTGCCCTCCCCGGTAAAGATTCTTGCAATCCGGATTAGAATGTTCGCTATGCCCATCGCGGAACGAACCGCTGCGCCAACGCCCTCCACCGCGCTCGACCTGGATTGGGTCCGCGCCCAGTTCCCGGCACTCGCACAGTCCGTCGATGGCCGTCCCGCGGTCTTTCTGGATGGCCCCGGTGGCACGCAGGTGCCGCAGCGCGTGATTGACGCCATCGCGGATTATCTGGCGCGCAACAACGCCAACACGGGCGGCGCCTACCTCACCAGTCGCAACACCGACGGCATGATCGCGGAAGCGCGGTCGGCGATGGCCGACTTTCTCAATTGCGATGCCGACGAGATCGTCTTCGGCCCGAACATGACCACGCTGACTTTCGCCTTGAGCCGCGCCCTTGGACGCGAATTCGGTCCCGGCGACGAAATCGTGCTCACGCTGCTCGATCACGACGCGAACTTCTCCCCGTGGAAGGCGCTGGAAGAAAAAGGCGTCACGATCCGCACCGTGAAGCTCAACGAAAACGATTGCACGCTCGACATGCAGGATCTGGCGCGGAAGATTGGCGCTCGCACGCGACTGGTCGCAGTCGGCTATGCCTCGAACGCTGTAGGAACGATCAACAACGTCGCCGAAGTCGTGCGCCTGGCGCGGCAAGCCGGAGCGCTCAGTTACATCGATGCCGTTCACTACGCTCCCCACGGGCCCATTGACGTGCGCGCCCTCGACTGCGATTTTCTGGTTTCCTCAACCTACAAATTCTTCGGTCCCCACATGGGCGTTCTCTACGGCAAGCGTGAGCACTTGAAGCAGTTGCACCCCTATAAAGTCCGGCCCAGCAGCAACAGCGTTCCGAACCGCTGGGAGTGGGGAACGTTGAACCACGAATGCATTGCCGGAATCAAAGCCTGCGTCGACTATTGGCAAGAGTTGGGCCAGCGCGCGCAACCCGCGGCCAAAACCCCACGCGCCACCATCCTGGCCGCTCACGAAGCGATTCACCGGCACGAGCGCAACCTGATGGAGAAGATGATCGCAGGCTTACTGGCAATTCCGGGATTGAAGCTCTACGGGATCAGCGACCCGCGCCGCTTCGAACATCGCTGTGCCACGTTCGCCGTCCGCACCGCCGGCCACCCACCGCTGGAACTGGCAACCAAGCTCGGCGAGCGCGGATTTTTCACCTGGGACGGCAACTACTATGCGCTCAACCTTACCGAGCAGTTAGGCGTTGAGCGCATGGGAGGCTTCCTGCGCATCGGACTGGTGCATTACAACACGATGAAAGAAGTGGAACGACTGCTCGAGGCGCTGCGGGAAATTGTGAGTTGACCTCACGAAGGCGCCCGTACCTTTCACGCTTGGACAGCTCGCCCACGGCGGTCCAGTCAGGCGCAGCCCGGCAACGCTAGCGGCGCAATTCTTCCACCCCATCCCCGCGTCCGACAATCGCCAGCTTTGCCAGCCCGATAAAGAGGCCATGTTCAACGATGCCGGGAATATTGCTCAACAGCACAGCCAGCGCGGGTGGATTGTCGATCCTTCCAAAGCTGCAATCAAGAATCTGATTGCCGTTGTCGGTGATAAAGAGACTGCCGTCGGGCCTCATGCGCAATCTTGGCGAAGCGCCGAGCGACACGATTTTTTTCTCAATCAAGGTTCGCGCAAACGGGATCACTTCCACCGGCAGGGGAAATTTTCCCAGCCCGGGAACCACCTTGCCCGAGTCCGCCACCACCACCATCTTTTTCGATGCCGAAGCCACGACCTTCTCGCGCAGCAACGCTCCGCCGCCGCCTTTAATCAGATTCAGGTTAGGGTCAACTTCATCCGCACCATCGATGGTGATGTCGATTTCCGGATTTTCGTCGAGCGTGGTTAGCGGAATGCCCACCGTACGCGCCAAGTCGCCCGTCTGAACGGAGGTCGGTATCCCGATAATCTTCAATCCCGCTTGCACGCGCTCGCCCAGGGCAATCACCGCGAAATAGGCGGTTGATCCCGTGCCTAATCCCACGATCTCGCCATCGCTGACCAGCTTTGCGGCGGCGCGGCCCGCCGCTTCCTTTTCCTGGGAATGAGCTCCCTGTGAATGAGTCATGATTTGTTCCGCCATTATTCCACAGCCTTCTCCACCAGCGCAGCGATTCCGTCGATGTTTATTGAATAAGTCCGCTGAAGATTCGTGCCGCTCTTGCCGGGTGGGCCGCTGCGCCCTCCCACGAAACTTAATTCAAAATCATCTTTCCAAGAATTTCTTTGAGCAGCTTGGCGGCAACCGCGGCGGTCATCTGGGTATTGTCTTGTGCGGGATTGTACTCCACGATATCAGCCCCAGCGATTTTCCCGGTGATGGCCTGAATATGCGCGATCGCTTCCCGCACCGACAATCCTCCCGGCTCGCGGTGCGAAATGCCGGGTGCATGAGCGGGATCGAGCGCGTCCAAGTCGAACGAAATGTAGATGGGTCCATCGACCTTCATCCGGTCGAGCGCCGGCAAGTGGCGCATTTCGATAACTTCGACGCCGAACTTCTGGGCTTGCTCGCGCTGATGTCCCGTCATGGTTCGAATGCCTACCTGGATCAGTCGCTTGGCCGCGCCTTCTTCCATGATGCGGGCAAAGGGGCAAGCATGCGACAAACGGTTGCCTTCCAGTTCGTCGTAAAGATCGGGATGGGCGTCAAAGTGGATAATCGTCAAGCCGCGGACATGCTTGCCAAAAGCCCGCACGATGGGCAGCGTAATCGAGTGGTCCCCGCCAAGGCAGAGCGGGCGCAGGCCATGGTCCAGCAATTCGCCAACCTTGGCCTCAATCGCCGGAAAAGTCTCCTGAAACGTGAATTTCAGATCGCCGGCATCGCAATACGCACCCTCGGCGCCCAGGTCGACACCAGTTTCCGTCCACAAATTTGACGAAATGGAATGAAGGGCTACACGAATGATCGGCGGCGCTCCCGCCGCCCCGCGCAACCACGAAGAATTGGCGTCAAAGGGAACGCCGAGAATTACCGGTGTTCCGGGCTTGGCAGCCTCTGGACGAAGAGTCATGGCTTTATGCCTCTAGTGCAAAATTATTCGCTCCCAGCCCGTCCCGCTGTGACCGCCGACACAGCCTCTTGCTACTGGCATTCCTTCTCCCGCGCGAATCGATCCCACCGAGCCTGTCATCAGTTATTCTAAATACAACTCATTATGGCTACTTCAACTCGAAATCCTCGTAGGGGCGCCGCTCCTGCAACCAATCAGACCATCGCCGAAAACAACGAGCGGGAACGTGTCTTTGGCCTGTTTCGACAGTTTGGATACCTGGAGGCCGAACTGAACCCGCTCGGCTTGCTGCCCCCGCAGCCCCATCCTGACCTTGAGATCGACAACGAATGGGCTCGCGAAGCGCGTCGCATCTATTGCGGCAGCGTGGGCGCCGAGTTCATGCACATCGCCGACCCGGAACGACGCCGCTGGATCCAGCGCCAACTCGAAGACCTCATCCAGCCAGAATCGTCCGCAGTGATTGCAAACCATGAACGTGCCCTCGACTTGCTGATGCGCGCCGACTTGTTTGAACAGACGCTGCAACAGCGCTACCTGGGTAACAAACGGTTCTCGCTCGAAGGCAACACTTCCCTGTTGCCCGCGATGGATGAGGTTCTGGATGTAGCTGGCGAGCACGGCGCCATCGAGTTGGTCATGGGTATGAGCCATCGTGGCCGCTTGAACGTCATTATTCATCTTGCCAAGCGCCCTCCTGAGCAGGTGTTTGCCGAATTTGAGGATGTCGATCCCCGCAGCGTTTTGGGTTCGGGCGACGTGAAGTATCACACCGGCGCCACCGGCGAGTACCTCACCCGGAGCGGCAACAAAATTCATATCCATCTCGCCTCCAATCCCAGTCACCTCGAGGCCGTCGATCCGGTGACGGTGGGACGCACCCGCGCCAAGCAGGATCGCGCCGGCGAAGGCGGAAAAGCGAAGTACCTTCCCGTACTGGTGCACGGCGACGCCGCCTTCGCAGGACAAGGCATTACGGCGGAGACGCTGAACTACGCCGACCTCGGCGGCTTCACCGTCGGCGGCACCATTCACATCATCGTCAACAACCTGATCGGATTCACGACCAATGCCCGCGAAGAGCACTCCTCCCGCTTCTCCGCGCAACTGGCGCGGCGGCAGGCGATTCCCATCTTTCACGTCAATGGTGAAGATGTGGACGCCGTAATGCGAATCGCGCGCATCGCCACCGAGTACCGGTACAAGTTCGGCACCGACGTGGTCGTCGACCTGATCGGCTACCGGCGCCACGGGCACAGCGAGGTCGATGATCCTACGGTGACCCAGCCGCTGATGTACAAGGCCATCAAAGAACATCCGCCGCTCTATCAGATTTACGCGAAGCTCATCGGAGTTGAAAATGTCGCCCAGCGATTCGCGGCCATCAAGAGCGAATATGAGGCCGCCCAGAAGAGCGCGACCCAGTTCACCAAGAAGCAACTCATGCGCGATCTGCCGTCTTACTGGGACAACTATTTTGGAGGCCGCTATAAACCCGATTACGAGCGGCCCACGGGCATCGCGCGCGAAGAGTTGCTCGAACTCACCGAACGTTTGACCACGTATCCAGAGGGTTTTCACATCCACCCTAAAGTGAAGAAGTTGCTGGAGCAGCGCCACGAAATGGGCACCGGGCAGAAGCCTGTCGACTACGGCATGGCTGAAGCGTTGGCCTTCGCCAGCCTGGTCAAGCAGGGAATTCCCGTGCGCCTCAGCGGTCAAGACGCGCGCCGCGCCACCTTCAATCAGCGCCACTCCGTGCTCCTCGATATCGAGGACGAAACGGAATACGTTCCACTGCGCCACATCGCCCCAGGCCAGGCGGCGTGCGATATCTACAACTCCACGCTTTCCGAAGCCGGCGTCATGGGATTCGAATACGGCTACAGCCGCGATTATCCCGAAGCCCTGGTTTTGTGGGAAGCCCAGTTTGGCGATTTTGCCAACGTGGCGCAGGCCGTGATTGATCAGTTTGTCTGCGCCGGCGAGGATAAGTGGAACCTGCTGTCAGGCCTGGTGCTGTTGCTGCCACACGGCTATGAAGGCCAGGGTCCGGAGCATTCCAGCGCGCGCATCGAGCGCTTTTTGCAACTGGCGGCGCGCGACAACATCCAGATCTGCCAACCTTCGAATGCTGCCCAGTATTTTCATCTGTTGCGGCGGCAGGCGCTGCGCCAGTGGAGGAAGCCGCTGATCGCGTTCTCGCCCAAAAGCATGCTGCGCCATCCCGATGCCCTGTCTCCCCTCGAAGATCTGACGCACCAGCGGTTCTTACCGGTCATCCCCGACACCGAAGCGCAGAACGCCAAGCGCATTCTGATCTGCACCGGAAAGATTGGACACGAACTCCGTACCGAGCGCCAGAAGCGGCAGGACTTCAGCGCCGCTATCGTCTTCCTCGAGCAGATGTACCCGTTCCCGGAGGCGGAACTGACTGCCGAGATCGAGCGCCACAGTTCAGCCCGGGATATTGTCTGGGTGCAGGAGGAGCCGGCCAATATGGGCGCTCTCTCATATATGCTGCCGCGCCTGAAGCATATCGCCAATGATCGGCCCGTGCATTCCGTGAAACGCTCGGCGAGTGCAAGCCCGGCTACCGGTTCGGCAAAAGCGCACGAGGTTGAACAGAAGACATTATTGGCGCTGGCATTCACCACGTTGGACTGAAACGTTCGTGGCGTTCAGGATCGTTGCGGCTGGGTGAAACAACACGGTAGATACGGCGCAAGTGCCTCGTCTCTACCGCGAGAAATCCTGGCTTGCATCTGGTTTAGGGCCAGCGCTTAGCCGCATCTTCCCAGCCCGCAACGCGTGCCGGAGCGGGAGCCGCTTGCGCCGCTACCACGGGTGGAATCCGAACCGGCTGCGGTGGCGCGGAAGCCGCTAAACTCGGCTTGGGCGCTTCCGCCATCGACTCTTTTTCTTCGGAAAGCAGCGGAGCGGCGACGCGCAGGGCTTCAACTTCTTTCTCCAACCGCGTCAGTTCCAGTTCTTTTTGCCGCAAAACTTCGTACACATTTTTCATTGCCTGGGCACCTTTTTATGTTGTCACAAGGATTAAGCGCAGACTATGGCTTCCCTCGCCGACTTGTCAAGGAAAACGGCATCCACCGGTGCAAGAGTAGTTATCGGACCTCATCGAAATACCGCAACCGCAACCACGATACCCACCAGCAGGATAACGATCGCCAATAGATTGGCGTGCCTCGCCAGCCACGATTCGGTTGCGGGCTTGGCCAGAAAGGCCGGGACAAATTCCTCTGGCGCCGGACCCCCGGAGGTCGCGCCCTGCCCCGGCTCGCCCGGCGCGAACTCCCGATGTTCCCGCTCGCGCTGCTTCGTATCGAAATCCTTCTTCTCGGCGTCCTTCTTCTCACGGTCCCTTTTCTCACAATCCAGGCAAAGCGTTCTTCCTGCTGAAACAGGAAAACCGCAGACTTCACACTTCTGCACGCGGCGCATCGCCTCTGGAACCGAAGCAACTGCGAGCGGCGTTGGCGATAATTCGGCAGCGATCGTGGTCTCCGGCGAAGCAGCGAGAGGCTCGGCAGGAACGCTGAACTCGGCCAGTCTTTCATTCGCCGCAACCTCCGCAGCCTCTGGCGTCCCGCTCGCCACGGCAGCTTCCGCAAGCATTTCCGGGGCTGGTTCGAGTTCTGCAGCGGGTTCGGACCGCGGCCGCCGCTCCGCCAGATCGAGAGCCGTCAAGGTGAGGTCCGCCATCCTCTCCAGCGCAATCAAATCGCGTTCTTCAAAAGCGTAGGGATGATCGGAAAACAACTCGAACAATCCCCGCACCTCACCGTCCTGCCGCAGCAATGGCAACACCACAATCGAGGCAATCCCCAGAGCCCGGCAGGTTTCCAGATTCACGCGCGGATCGGTCTCGGCGTTGTTGCAGCGCAGTAATTGCCGGCGGGTAATGCTTTCGCCCGTTAGTCCGGAACGAACCTGCAGGCGCGCTCCGACCGCCGGCGCGCAAGAGCCCGCACTGGCCCGGCAAACCATTTCGTCACCATGGGGCAGAGCCAGGGCAGTGCCGGTTGCCCCCGTGATGTACTGAGCACGTTCCACCAGCAACTGCAGGGCAGACTCCAACTCCGATTCTTCCAGCGCGCCCGCGATGGCGTTGCTGGACGGAAACCGATCGTCGGGATGGGGGGACCCCTGCATGCAATCGTCGTTCAAGCCACAATCTTCAAACCACAGTCTTCAAGCCATCGTCTTCGAGCCATGGTCCGGGAGACACCCAAAGATTACACCGAAAGGCTAGACCGAGTCTCGCAACGGAGACTCCGACTGTCAAGAGGTTGGACTGTTGAACGCACCCTGGAGAGCTCGGTGGCGCTTGCTATTCGATCAAAGCCCGCCGGCGCTAATAATTCTTCAAATTATCAGCCACGGCGTCCGTGGTCAGCGTCTGCGGAGGGTGGGACAAGTGGAATCACTTGGTCGGCTTGGATCCGAGCAAAGCGCGGGTGCGTTGAAGCCTACTGCGCCTTTTCGTCCTTGTGTCGCAGCCATTCGATGAACATCTGTTCTTTGGGTTTGTCGTACGCCATGAGCAGATGGCGAATGCTGCGCCCACTGACAAAGTGGCAAACTTCTTCCGCCAGATTCTTGGCATGATCGCCGGCGCGTTCAAGAGATTGCGTCATGAAAATGATCTGCAGGCTGGAGTGATGCGCCACGTTCTCCGGATTCTCAATGTGGCGCAGGAAGATAATATTGCGCAGCCGGTCCATTTCCGCATCGGCCCGCAATACGTCAATCGCCTTCTTGACGTCGCGTTGTGAAAAAGACTGGCCCACGTCGGCCAGCATTTTTTCCAGAACCGTCGCCATCTGGGTCAAGTCGCGCGCATCCTGCGCATCGATCCGCCCTCCCGCAGCTTGCGCGCTCGTGGCAAAACTCAAAAGCAGGTCCCCGATCCGTTCCAGCCCGATCATTACCTTCATGCACGCCAGCAGTTGCCGCGTCTCGGCCTCCGGAACCCGGGTGATGGTCGAGGTCACACCGGTGTCCACTTCCACATCAATGGCGTCGAGTTCCTTTTCGCACTGCCGTATGGCGTTCAGACGAGACATCGATCCCGTGGCAATTCCCTCGGCCGCAATGGCCGCCGCCTCGCGTGCAAGTTCACATGCCTCTACCGTCCGCTGCACCAGGATCGAGTGCGAAGGATCCGGCGAAGTCGTTTTTATGCTGGCCGTGCTCATACCCATACCACCCTGCTGCGTTTGGAGTGCCGCCTATACACACACTCCCTTCAAAAGCATACTCCCAAGCTGCCCTGCGCTGGTTACAAGCCGGTGAATTTTCATTGCCTAGCCAACCTGATCTGGCTCCAACAACAAAATCGCCGGGCCGCTGCGGGCTTGGAGACGCCGCTCTGCCCGCCTCACTCCCGTCTCTCCGCCCTGTACGCCTCTTTCGCTTCTGGGTTACTATGGCAACCTCAGATCAACCCATATATTTACTTTCCGCCCTATGCCCTGGAGGGTTTGGCTTCGATGAAAAGCACTTTCACAATTTCCCCCGCGATCCTCTTGCTGACCCTGGCCGTTGCGGCGCCGAGTCCCACCATTCCAGGTCCGCCCGCCACGCCCAAACGCCCAGTCACTGACGTGTACCACGGCGTCAAGGTCACAGATGATTACCGCTGGCTTGAGAACTCAGACGACCCCGCCGTGAAACTGTGGAGTGCCGGCCAGAACGCCCGCACTCGTGAATATCTCGACCACCTGCCCGCGCGCCCTGCCATCAAGGAGCGCCTTCATCGACTCATCGCTGCCACGTCCGCCGGTTATTACGATATGCGATGCCGCGACGGCATGCTGTTTGCCATGAAATACCAGCCACCCCAGCAGCAGCCCGCGCTCGTCGCCCTAAGTTCCGCCGACGATCCTGCCAGCGCGAAGATCGTTTTCGATCCCAACACCGCTGGCACCAGAGGATCAGTCGCCGTAGATTTCTATGTGCCTTCGTTCGGCGGCAAATACGTTGCCGTCGCCCTTTCGGAGAATGGCTCCGAAGACAGCTCCGCTCACATCTTTGAAGTCGCCACCGGCAGGGAGCTCACCGACGTCGTCCCGCGCGTCAACTTCGCGACTGCCGGCGGCAGTATCGACTGGAAGGCCGATAACTCCGGCTTCTACTACACCCGCTATCCCCAAGGCAGCGAGCGCCCGCCCGAGGACGCGAACTTCTACCAGCAGGTTTACTTTCACCAGCTCGGCGCCGATCCGAAGCAAGACACCTACGTGATCGGCAGGGATTTTCCTCGCATCGCCGAAATTCACCTTGACGCTAGCGACGACGGACGCTGGCTGCTGGCTGCAGTTGCCAACGGCGACGGCGGCCAGTTCGCGCACTATGTCATGGATCCCTCCGGCCAATGGACCCAGCTCACCCACTTTGAAGATGGAGTTGTCTCGGCTAAGTTCGGCCCGGATCAAGCCCTCTACCTGCTCTCGCGCAAGAATGCGCCGCGCGGCCAGATCCTCCGCCTGCCGCTGGCGCAACTCGATCTCGCGCAAGCCCGGCTCGTGGTTCCGCAATTCTCCGTTGGTGGCGCGAGTTCCGGCGAGAGCGAACGAGCTTCCATCGAAGACTTCGTACCCGCTACCGACCACCTGTATGTGATCGACATTGACGGTGGCCCATCGCGGGTGCGCGTCTTCGACAATCATGGCAAAGCTCTGGCGGCCCCGCCGCTGCCGGCGGTCTCCGCCGTCAGCGAGTTGCTTTCCATCGGGGGCGGCGACGTGCTGTTCCACACTTCCACCTATCTTCAACCGCCCGCCTGGTACCGCTTCGAGGCTGCCAGCGGCAAAGCCTCGCGCACCGCCCTGTTCGAGACTTCTCCGCTGAACTTCGACGATATCGAGGTCGTCCGCCAATTCGCCGTCTCCAAGGATGGGACGCGGGTCCCCTTGAATATCATCCGCCGCAAGGGAACAAAACTGGACGGCGGAAACCCCACTCTGCTGTATGGCTATGGCGGTTATGGCATCAGCGAAAAGCCCGTTTTTCTAGGATCATTCGCCCGCCTTTGGCTCGATCAGGGAGGCGTCTATGTCGACGCCAACCTTCGCGGCGGTGGCGAGTACGGCGAGGAATGGCACCACGCCGGCAATCTGACTCGTAAACAAAATGTCTTTGACGATTTCCTCGCCTCCGCTCAGTTCCTGATCGACCAGAGATACACCTCCCCTGCGCACCTTGCGATTCTCGGCGGCAGCAATGGAGGACTACTGATGGGCGCCGCTCTCACCGAGCGTCCTGACCTGTTTCGCGCTGTCGTCTCCGAAGTGGGCATCTACGATATGCTGCGCGTCGAACTCGATCCTAACGGCGCTTTCAACGTCACCGAGTTCGGGACCGTCAAGGACCCCGATCAATTCGGAGCGCTTTACGCATACTCTCCGTATCACCACGTGAAAAATGGCGCCGCTTATCCTGCCATTCTCTTCCTCACCGGCGAAAACGACCATCGCGTCAATCCCATGCAATCGCGCAAGATGATCGCCCGCCTGCAATCGGCCAACCGTTCCGGCCATCCCGTCCTTTTACGCACCACTTCCAGCGCCGGCCACGGCATGGGCACCGCACTCGACGAAGAGGTCGAGCAGACCGCCGACATCCTCAGCTTCTTGTGGCATCAGTTGGGCGTCAAGTACGCGGCGGCGACAAAGTGAAGGCAAGCAGGCTTGGAACGCGCTCAGGTCCGTCCTCGAAAAGCCCGCGCCGCACGAATACCGTTGCCCCATCAGGCGAGTACGTGTTCAGAGGGTCCTTAGTCTGCATTCGCCTCGGAAGCAGTCAGGTTAAACAGGAAGCTCGAGCCGTGGTGCAGTTCGCTCTCGGCACGAATCGTTCCTCCGTGCGCCAGCACGATGTGCTTCGCAATGGCCAGCCCCAGTCCAGTGCCTCCGGATTCCCGCGAGCGAGCCTTATCTACACGGTAAAAACGCTCGAAAAGACGGTGAAGGTGTTCGGAGGAAATGCCGGGTCCCAGGTCCCTCACATAGAATTCGACGCCAATCTCCGATTCGCGGGCTCCAAGAATCACCTTCTTTCCTGACGCCGCGTACTTTAGCGCATTTTCGATCAAGTTGGAAAAAATCTGATGGATGGCCTCGCGATCCGCATTCACGTAAACCGTGGGAACCGAATTCTCCATCTCCAGTTCGACCCCGTACGAGCGCGCCACCTCACGAAAACTTTCCCACGCATCCTGCAGCAATTCCTCGGTGCTCACCCGCTGGATGTCAAAGCGTTGCTCCCCTGATTCGACCCGAGCCAGAGTCAGCAAATCTTCCGTGAGGCGCGACATGCGCGCCGAGTTCTTGCGAATGATTTCCAAAAACTCGCGTACGTGATTGTCCGCCAGCGGACTGTCGAGCAGCGTCTCCGTGTATCCCTGGATGGATGTCAGCGGCGTGCGCAGTTCATGCGAGACGTTCGCGATAAAATCGCGGCGGCTTTTCTCCATTCGCTCCGTCTCGGTCAGATCGCGCAACACGGCGACCGCGCCGCCTCCCGGCATCGGAGCCGCCGTCACATCGAATGTACGTCCCGACGCGATCGTATTCGAGCGCGCCGAAGTCACTACTTGCTCCCGCGCCGCTTGTTGGATCGCAGCCAGAAACTCCGGGTCGCGCACGCTGTCAATCAACGGCGCATTCAGTCGCGGAGCGCGCAACAGCAGCCGATCCATGCCCCGATTCGCCCACTGCACCCGCCCGTCGACATCGACCGCAATCACCGCGTCCTGCATGCTGTTCAGAAGGGTTTCCAGTTCGCGCTGGCTGGTCTGCACGCGAGCGTAGCTTTCCTCCACCCCCCGCGTCGTCTTATCGAGCGCGGCCGCTACCTGCCCGATTTCGTCGGTCGAAGAGGACGCAATCCGCGCCGTCAGATCGCCACCTGCCACCCGCTCGGCAAAATTCACGATGCGCTGCAGCCGCCGCCCCACATATTGGGAAGCCGCCGCCGCCACTGCCATCGCGAACACAAACGCAGCCAGCGATCCCCAGAACAACGCCACCGCCAGCGGACGATCCGTAATCTCCATCTCGGGCAACGGATACGCCAATCGAACCGCCCCTCCGGAAACCGGCGCTGCTACATACAAGAATGGAACGCTCACACTGCGACTGCCGCGCTCATCGACGCCCATTTGCCCAGCCAGTGCCGCGGCAAACTCCTTGCGACCCGCGTGGTTCTCCATGGTGCTGGGATCCGCTTCCGAATCCGCCAGCACCTTGCCCGTGGGATCGATAACCGTGGCGCGAGCCCCAGCCGCCTGGCCCTCCTGCGAGGTAATATCGGCCAGCGAGTGTTGCCGGTCCGCCTCCACGCGATAGGCGAACATCAAGGTCTTCTGCCTCAGATTGCGCTCGATCTGCTCATGCAGAGTGCGCTCCCACACCTTGTGCACCGTCAACTGCAGAGTGATGGCGGTGGCGCCGATCACCAGCAGAAACACAAACATCAATTTAAAGAAAATGCGGCTTCTCACCGCGCGACCTCAAAGCGATAGCCGGCCCCCCGCACCGTTTTCAGGTAACGTGGATTCTCCGGATCGGGCTCGATCTTTTCCCGAATGCGCCGCACATAAACGTCCACCGAACGCGGCGTAACATAAGCCGTATCCCGCCAGACCGAGTCGAGCAACTGATCGCGAGTGAAAACGCGCCCGGCGTGCCGCATGAAGTGGTCGAGCAATCGAAACTCCGTCGCCGTCGTCGGGACCTGCTTCCCGCGCACCGTCAAGGTCATCGCGCTCGGGTCAATGTGAATTTCATCAATCTTGGTCGGGAGCGGCGGCAGCGGCCGCTCAAAACGCCGCAGCACCGCCTTCACCCGGGCCACGAGTTCGCGCGGACTAAAAGGCTTGGGGATATAATCATCCGCGCCCAACTCCAACCCCAGCACGCGATCCGCCTCGCTGCTCTTGGCCGTCAGGAAAATCACGGGCACCGAAGCCAGCGCCACCGACTGCCGAATCTGGCGGCACAGTTCCAGACCATCTTTTCCCGGCACCATAATGTCCAGCAGGAACAATGCCGGACGCTGTCGCTCCGCGTCGGTCACCACCAGGTTCCCAGTCGAGTACAGCCGCACGCTGAAGCTCGCCCCTTCTAGATGATGACGTACTAGTCGCGAAATATCAGGGTCGTCTTCTACTACGTAGATCGTCGGTTTCACGCGACCATTGTAACTGGGAAAGGTTTCAATTCGGTACTCGCACCGGCACCCTGCGCTCCATTACGGCGCTGGCCTCTGATTAAGTTGCTGGCGCGGCGGTTTCTTCATTCCGGAACTGATTCCTCGGACCCCTAGCGCAGCGCCATCCCCGCCTCCGCCGAGAAATCCATCGCCACAAACTCACGGCGCAGAAACTTCGGAAACGCCGCCGCTGCGATCATCGCCGCATTGTCGGTCGAAAGGGCCCGCGCAGGAAAGAAAACGGGGAGCCCCTGCATTCCCGCCTCGCGCTCAAACGTCGCCCGCAATTCCTGATTCGCCGCCACCCCGCCGCTCACAAAGAGAGTCCGCGCCTCATACTCGCGCGCCGCGGCCAGCGTCTTCAAAACCAGATCGCTGACCATCGAACGTTGGAACGAGGCCACCAGGTTGAGCGTCTGCCGGTCGCATAAGCCGAGAACCGCTTCGAGCCCCGGTTGGTCAATCTCCGCCAGCGCTTGCCGGCGAGCCTCAATCGCAGCCGTCAGGCGCTGCGTCTCGAGGTAGCGCAATACCGCCGTCTTAATTCCGCTATAGGAAAAATCGAAGTGTGGCCCTTCATCTTCTACGATCACCTGTCTGGAACTGTCGCGCTTGTGGTCGCGCCGGTCCGCGTGCTTCATTTGCGAAGTCTGGAATTTGACCGCCCGCGGATCTCCATGCACCGCCAGTCGGTCGATGATGGGGCCTCCGGGATAGCCCAGTCCCAATAGCTTGGCAACTTTATCGAACGCCTCTCCCGCAGCATCGTCGCGAGTGTGGCCGATGTTGCGATAGGTCCAGAGATCTTCGCGCAACTGTGCCAGATAAAGATGCGTGTGCCCGCCCGACACCACTAGCGCCAGCACCGGAAACTGCAGTTCGCCGTTCTCTCGTTGCCGCTGCTCGAGCAATACCGCATGAATATGCCCCTCCAGATGATTCACCGCAATCAGCGGCTTCTCCAGCCCGAAGGCTAGAGCCTTGGCGAAACTGATGCCCACCAGCAGCGCGCCTGCCAGTCCCGGCCCCTGCGTGACCGCGATGGCATCGACGGACTCATAGGTTTGTCCGCTTTCAACCAGCGCCTGACGCACCACCGGAACAATCGCCCGCAAGTGCTCGCGCGACGCCAGTTCCGGAACCACCCCGCCATACGGCTGATGAGTTGCTATCTGCGAAGCCACCACATTCGACAAAACCGTCTGTCCCGAACGCACCACCGCCGCCCCTGTCTCATCACAGGAACTCTCGATGCCGAGGATATTCGCGTCAGGCATAATTAGCTGTTCGCTGTTCGCTCTTGGCTGTTTTGGCTTTCGACGACGCGCTTCATAACTTCTTTGAAGGGGCGCGGCTTTAGACGCGCCGTTTGGAGCCACTCAAACCGGGGGCTTTAGCCCCTGAAGGCTTGAATCCCTCACCGCAAAACCCGTGAGGAACACGCCCTAGTTTACGACTGCCGATGTCTAACGCAAAACAACTCGCCACGGAGATCGTCCGCACCCTCCGTCAACGCGGCCACCAGGCCTACTTCGCCGGAGGATGCGTCCGCGATCTTCTTCTCGGCCGCGAACCCGCCGACTACGACGTAGCCACCGACGCAACTCCGCCGCAGGTCATGCGAATCTTCCCCCAGACCTTCGCCGTAGGCGAGCAATTCGGAGTCGTTCTGGTGCCCTTCCACACTGATGCCACAAAGGACACGAAGGAACACGAAGGCGACGAACCTGCGCGAACCGACTCCTTCGAGGGGCGAGCCCTACCGGGCGCGATGGGCGGATCGCTGAAACAGCGCTACCTGTTCTTGCCGACATCTCTGCAGAAGTCTGTCGAGGTGGCGACTTTCCGCTCCGATGTAGGCTACTCGGACGGCCGTCATCCCGACCATGTCCGCTTTACCAAAGACCCGCGCCAAGACGTCGAGCGCCGCGACTTCACCATCAACGGCATGATGCTCGATCCAGAAACAAACGAGGTTTTGGATTTTGTCGGCGGCCGCGAAGATCTGAAGGCCGGGATCATCCGCGCCATCGGCGATCCCAGCCGCCGCCTCGCGGAAGACAAACTGCGCATGTTGCGCGCCGTGCGATTCGCCGCCCGCTTCGACTACCAGATCGAACCCGCCACCATGGCGGCAATCCAGAAGTTTGCTCCCCAAATTCAACAGGTCTCCCGCGAACGGGTCCGCGAAGAACTCACGAAGATGCTCACCGAGGGCCGCGCCCGCCAAGCCTTCGAACTGCTCGATACAACCGGCCTCCTACTCGAAGTCTTGCCGGAAATCGCCGCGATGAAAGCAGTCGGGCAGTCCCCCCAGCACCATCCCGAAGGCGATGTCTTCGTGCACACACTCTTGCTGCTCGAAAAGCTTCCTGCCGGCTGTTCCAAGACCCTGGCCTGGGGAGCGCTGCTGCACGACGTGGGCAAGCCGCCTACTTTCCGCATCGCGCCCGACCGCATCCGCTTCGATGGACACGTGGATGTAGGTGTGAAAATGGCCGCCGAAGTCTGCCGCCGTCTGCGCTTCTCCAACCACGAGACCGGCCAGATTCTGGCTCTAATCGACAATCACATGCGCTTTGGAGACGTTCAGCGCATGAAGCAATCGACGCTCAAGAAGTTTCTGCGCCTGTCCGCCTTCGACGAGCACTTGGAATTGCACCGCCTCGACTGCCTTTCCAGCCACGGCAATCTCGACTCCTACGAGTATTCGCGCGAGCAGTTGCGTTCGATCCCGCCCGAAGCGATCCGGCCCACTCCGCTGATTACCGGGCGCGACCTGATCGCAGCCGGCTATCAACCCGGCCCCCGCTTCAAAGAAATTCTGACCGCCATCGAAGATGCGCAACTGGAAGGCCGCATCACCTCCCACGACGCGGCGCTGAAACTATTGGCCCGCCAGTTCCCCCTGCCTTAATCGTGTAGAGCGGACACTCTCGGCCCGCTGCCCTTGCTTTTGCTTTGATTCTTATAGCTGTGATCGGCCCGTTTTGGTCCCGCCTGAACAACTAAGTCCAACACCAACGGCATAAGCAGCGGACAGGAGCGCCCGCTCCACACCAGCTATTCTTCGTTCCTGTCCCGATCCAGCGTCGTTGCCTTGGTCGCGTCGGCCCAACCCGGCACGGGTTTCCCCAGATCAATCGGAGGCAATCCCGCTTTCTTCAGCCCCTCGTTCAGCTCTGGAATATCTTTCGCCTTGAGCCGTGCCCACTCCGCTAACTGCTCTTCCAGCGCCTTCTCCAATTCCACCAACATCGCGAATTGCTGCGTCGTCGGTGCCGCGTCGGCCGTATCGACAGCGCTGACGAGTGCGTTCAGACCCCCATTGAGGCGCGACAGGCTGCGCCCTTCAGGCGTGCTCAAGTAGAGCGTGGCATACCCGCCTTCCTCGCCTTCGATGGACGCGGCTTTGCCCTCCAATGCAGCCGCCGGTTTCTGGATCGCATCCGGACTGCCCCCGAGCGCTTTTAGCTGCGCGCGCAAGCTGCGCACCTGTTGCAGCGCTTCGAAATCCTGGTGAAGTGCGCCCGCAATTTTTCGGTCGAATTCGAATTGCCGGCGCAGGTCTTCCGGCGAGGTCTTGACCCGCGGATCCATCTTCAACTCGAGTATCTGGCTGTAGCTCTTGCCCCCCACTGTAAGGACAATTCTGTATTGTCCCGGCAGCACGGTCGCTCCCATCGGATAGAGAGGAGTGTCATGGTAGATCGCTGAAATTGGATAGTCACGCGTCAGCACCTCGGGCGCGGGGTAGGTCAGGTCCCACACGAAACGGTGCATTCCCGCTTCCACCGACAGGGTTCGCGCCGGACGGACCCAGTACATGGGCACGTTGAAATCTCTCGGATTTACCGCTTCGGGCTTGTCGGCGCTCGAAAAATGGCGTACCAACTCCCCCGATGCGGCATCGATAATTTCCAGCGTGACGGGCCCGGAAACTGGCGTCTTCACAAAATAATCGATCATCGCGCCGTCGGGAGGATTCTGTCCCGCCGGCTCTTCCGGCGGCAGTGGGGTGTCGGTATTGTTGTTGCGACGCACGCGATACGTCAACTGCGGCGCGAAAAGATGCGCCGGGGAATCCGCCACCTCCCGGCTGAACTGCCGCAGCGGCGTGATGTTATCCAGGATCCAAAATGACCGCCCGTGAGTTCCGACCACGACATCGTCGTGATGAACCACCAGATCTCGGATCGAAGTCGGCGGCAGGTTCATCTGCAACGACTGCCAGTGATCGCCGTCGTCCCACGACACGTAGACCGATCGTTCGGTGCCGGCAAAAAGCAACCCCTTGCGCTCCGGATCTTCCCGCACCGTGTTGACGGGCTCGTCCCGCGGCAGGCCACTCACGATCTTCTGCCACGACTTTCCGCCGTCGTGGGTGCGATAGATATAAGGACGCAGGTCGTCAAGTCGAAAGCGGTTCACTGCCGCGTAAGCAGTTGAGGTGTCAAAATGTGATGCGTCCACCTGCGCCAGCTTGCTCCACGGCGTCAGCTCAGCCGGAGTCACGTTCTCCCATTTCTTGCCGCCGTCGCGGGTCACCTGAATCAGGCCATCGTCCGTTCCCGCCCAGATCAGGTTGGCGTCTTTCGGCGACGGAGCTACGGAATAGATCACGCCGCGGTGCTTGCCCTTCGCTGGATCGTCCGCGACAAACGGCCCCAGAGTCTCTGGCACGCCAGGATCTGCCCGCGTCAGGTCGGGACTGATGATCTGCCAGCTGTTGCCGCCGTCGCGAGTCGAAAACACAACGTTCGATCCCAGATAAAGTACATGCGGATCCACCGGCGAAAAAATCAGCGGCGCGGTGCGATTAAAGCGATACTGCCCGGTGCGCAGAACCACCGGCGAAACATCCCTTGTCTGTCCCGTACTGCGATCGAACACCGTAACCTTGCCACCGTAAATCAGATTAGGGTGCAGCGGATCGGGCGCCACGTAGCCATATTCTTCAACTCCCACCGTGGTCCAGTCGCGAAACGTAATTTCGCCAAAATCACTGCGGCTGGCCGTGCCGATCGAGCCGCTTTCCTGCTGCCCGCCATACACCCAGTAAGGGAACTCGCTGTCCGTGATCACGTGGTAAAACTGCGCCGTCGGCTGGTTGTACCACGAACTCCACGTCCGGCCACCATTCACGCTGATGGTCGCCCCCTGGTCGACAGCCAGCGCGATGATGTCCGGGTTTTCGGGATTGATCCAGATGGTGTGGTAGTCGTCGCCGCCCGGCGCGCCCTTGATGGCGGTGAAATCCTTGCCGGCGTCGGTCGAGCGGTAGGTCGAAGTGTTGGCTACATAGATCACGTCTTTGTTTCGCGGATCGACGCGCACGCAGCCAAAATCATCGCCTCGCCCCCAGACGCGTTCTTCATCATTCACCTGCTGCCAGCTTTCGCCACCATCGTCGGAGCGATAGATGCCGCTTCCCTTCTTCGCGTTCACCCAGGCATACATGCGGTCGGGATCGCTGGGGGAAACCGTGGGACCGATGCGCCCGATGCCTTCGGTTGCTCCGGGCAACCCTCTGGTGAGTTGCCGCCAACTACTCCCCCCGTCGCTGGATTTGTAAAGTCCGCTGCCCGGGCCGTCGTAGCCGCCACCCGTTGTCCACGGCGGACGGCGGGAGGCCCACAGGCTTGCAAAAATTACCTGCGAATTACGCGGATCGAAAACCAGGTCCATGCCTCCGGCGTTTTCATCCTTATAGAGAACCTTCTCCCAGGTGCGACCACCGTTGAGCGAGCGGAAAATCCCGCGCTGCTCGTTCGGACCGTAAGGGTGTCCCTGGGCCGCAACGAAAACACGATTGGCGTCCTTGGGGTCGACAATGATCGATGCAATCTGCTGCGCATCCTGCAGGTCGAGATGCTGCCAGGTTCGCCCCCCGTCGCTGGATTTGTAAACCCCGTTGCCGACCGACAGATCGGGTCGACGCAAGCCTTCTCCGCTTCCCACATAGATCGTGTTGGGATCGGACGGTGCCACGGCCAGAGCGCCGATGGAACCGGTCGGCTGATCGTCGAAGATCGGAGTCCAGGTTCGCCCGTAGTCCGTCGACTTCCAGACTCCTCCATTGTTCGGAGCCATGTAGAAGACATTTTGCTGGCCCGGAACTCCGGAGATCGCAACCGTTCGCCCGCCCCGAAATGGGCCAATCAGCCGCCAGTGTAATTCCCGAAACATCGCCGGATCATAATCCTGGGCCAAAACGGAGCACGGCAAAAGCACAATGCAGAGGATGACAGATACAATCCGCAAGAATCTTTGAATCACGTTGGTCCCCACAAAGAATTTTTAAGGATAAACCACCGTGGCAGAGATTAGACAGCAACATAACGCCCCACCACGCCACGGCACAGGCAGTCAATGCAACCGACGCCAAGGCCAACCCTACGTTTCTGCCGCTACGTCCCAAAGGCTAATCAAACGTCGCCGTCAATGGCGATGCGCTTGCAGTCCTCAGAAGCAGAAACAAAGATGCGCAACATCAATCGAACCGCCACGCCGCATCGCGGTAGTTTAACCGCGACGTTCAAGGAATTGAGGCGCATTCCCAAAACCAATCCCAACTGAGGACCCGATGAACAAGCTTTCCACTCCGCAATCATTCGATGAATTGACCGAAAGTTTGAAACGTCTTAATCAAGGACGCCTCCCCAGTCGCAGAATGACATCAGCTCCCACAGAACACAGCATCTTGCTCGCCCAATCCGATGGACGATGCCATCATTGCGGCGGAGATACCACCCGGCAGAGCTTGCGCCTAAGCATCTGGTCGCTCACTCTGTTGAGCGGCGGCACCCACTGAAGCGGCCTGGTCACTACGCGTCGGCCAGATAGCGCCGCAATGCATCCCGCCAATCCGGCATCCCGATGTTGTACGCGTGCAGACTGTCCGGCGACAGAACCGAGTATGCCGGACGTTGAGCCGGTCGCGGGAATTCGGCGGTGGTCACCGGCTTGACTTTCGCCGGCAGGCCCGAGGCTAGCACGATTTCGCGGGCGAATTCGTACCAGGTACAGTTGCCCGAGTTGGTAACGTGCACCACCCCGCGGGCGGAGGCGCGGCAAAGCTGCACCAGAGCGCTTGCTAAATCGCGCGTGAAAGTCGGACTGCCGCGCTGGTCGTTGACCACGGAAAGCTCGGCGCGATTGGCCGCCAGCTTCAGAATCGTCGCCGGAAAACACTTGCCTCCGTGCCCGAACAGCCATGAAGTCCGTACGATGCAAACCTCGGGCAGAATCTCCAGCAATCGCTCCTCGGCGCGGGCCTTGCTCTCACCATAAACGCTAGTCGGATTTCTCGGATCACTCGCTTGGTACGGCGATCGTTTGCTGCCATCGAAAACATAATCGGTGCTGAGAAACAGCAGTCGCGATCCGAACTCGCGGACAGCCTCGGCCACATGGACCGCGCCCTCGCAATTCACGGCGAAGGCCAAATCACGATTCGACTCGCAACCATCTACATCGGTATAGGCGGCGGCCAGGATCACCCAGTCGGAATGGAAATCGCCCTTGGTCCCGCCGATCGATTCGCGGACGCGGGCCCGGTCTCGCAGATCCGCGTCTTGCGAGGACGGAGCGATTAACAGATCTTGCTGGCCGCTTCGATCCTCACCGCTTCGATCTTCCCCTCTTCGATCGTTTCCGCTCAACTCGCGAACCAGTTCCCGGCCGAGCAGCCCGGAAGCTCCGAACAACGTGACGCGCATGCTGGAATTGTAAATGCCCGGCTATTGCGTCTCTGTCGATTGCGGCACCTGTACCCGGCGTCGCAGGGCATGCAGGATGAGCAATCCGCTGATGCCGAAGCAGACCACCGCAACAAACGCTACCAGATCGAGCAGGCGGCTTGGCATCCGGAGAAGGTCGGCGAACAGCGACACCGTGGCGCAAACAATGCCGAGAACGTTAAGCCAGAGCGGAGAATAAATGGGAAGGTCGCGGCGAAACCGCACCTGCAGTAGCAGTGCCGCCAGCCCGATCGCGGACACCACTACCAAGGCAACCGGACTGTAAAAGGCGTTGGGCCCCGTATAGATCACCACCAGCCCCAGGGCCAGCAGCAGCAGGCCCGAAGCGATCACCGTCCATCGGCGCGCGACCCTGGACTGCAACGCCGAATCCGTCACCGGCAGATCTCCTCGCTTTTCCGCATGCAGACATTGTACTTCGACCCTTCCCTCCGCATCGTAGCTGCGGAGGAACTCATTCGCCGGTTCAAGGACTTCGATTCATCACACCCACCCGTGCGCGCTCCAGCCCGTCAGGCGCTGCTGCTCGGCATCCATTCCGACGGCCGGTGTTCGCCGTGCGCCATGGCATAGAGCACCAGTTCCACCCGGCTCGAGATTCCGACCTTATCGAAGATGCGTAACAGATATTTCTTGATGGTGTGTTCGCTGAGTCCCAACTCGACGGCGACTCCGCGGTTGGTCAAGCCGTCGGCGACGAGCGCGACTACCTGCTCCTCACGAGGCGTCAACAGGAACCTGCCATTGGAATTGACGACCCGCAGCGTCGGCACTTCCGACAATGCATCGAGCACATAGTTCATCTGCTGGCGGTTGATCCACACCTGTCCCTGGAAAACGCAATGGATGCACTTGCAGAGCATCGGAAAAGGCGTGTGGGTAAAAAGAAAAATGCCCTTGGCCCCCGCACGGAAGGCGTTCACAACCAGTTCGCGGTCCTCGTTCTCCGCCAGCAGAATAGGAGCGACTTTGGGATACGAAACGCGCAACCAGCGCAGCAAGCCGAGATCGGGCAAGTGATTTCCGGCTATCAACACCACGTCGGCGCGCTTCGACTGCATGAAGTCGCGGAGGGCGGATGTTTCGAGCGCCACCGCTGAAACCTCAAATTCGCGGCGGCCTTTCAAGGCCCGGGTCAAGAGTTGCGACTGAATCGGGCCCGAATCGGCAACCAGAACGTGCACCAATTCCGTTTCGGCTGATCCGTTTTCCGTCAACTGCTTTGTGCGGCGAGTCGTTTTCACGCTTGTCATTATGCCCAACAAGCGCATGGACCAGATGTAGGCCCCGTCACAGCCCGTTGGTGATGAATGGCTCCTCCGTTGTCTACTTTGGCAGATCTACTCTTGGGCACAACTCGCGCGCGGGCGCTCGGTCCTGCCGCGCGTGTTCGAGCCCGCCAACCGCACCCCGGCGGCCCATCTGCGAACTTCCTCACCTTTCCAGTGGCTGCCAGGTGCCCGGTACCGCCGTGGACAGTACTTTCCAAGTCTTGTTGCGCTCGCTACACGCCAGTAACTTCGAGGTACCAGCTCAAACCATCGAGTTGCTCAGTAGGTTCGCCGTTCGGAGCAACGGTGAGAGTCCGGAGATGCATGTAATTACTCAACACGTCGTTTTGGAAGCTGCGGGCATGCTCATCCTGCAACTAGCCGTGATCGCCTTCGCTCAGGAGACTCTACCGTCGCCTGCTGCGGCCCCTGTGTCTTCTGCTCCGCCGGCCGCAAAGATCGAGCCGGCGGAGAGCTCGCAGAGCCAGGACCGCAGCGGGCCGGAAGCTTCCCCCGGCGGAACGATTGCACAACCCGGAAGAGCGGGTGGCATGGGAGATCCTGCATTCGGAGGGGAACGCCATCCGCTTTATCGGCTTTCAAAATCGGACACCGTGGACGTCAATTTCACTTTTTCCGCCGATTTCAACCAGACGTTGACCGTCCAGCCCGACGGCTTCGTAGTGCTGAAAGGTGCCGGCCTTCTGCTCCTGGAAGGACTCACCGTTCCCGAAGCGCAGCGGGCGGTTGTCAATGCCTACCGCAAATTTCTGCGCGATCCCGAGGTCACCGTGACCTTGAAGGACTTCGACAAGCCTTACTTCCTCGCTTCAGGTGAAGTAGTACGGCCGGGAAAATACGAGCTGCGTGGGGATCTGACCGTAACTGAAGCCGTGGCCATTGCCGGCGGCTTCACCCAGCAGGCCCGTCACTCGCAGGTGGTTCTGTTTCGTCGAGTCTCGGCGAACGTCGCCGAGTCTCATGTCATTGACCTTAAAAGGATGCTGGATTCCCGCAATCTTCGCGAAGATCTCCATCTTCAACCGGGTGACTTCATTTTTGTGCCCCAGAGCCGGATCTCAAAAATCCGCAGGTATGTTCCAACCAACTCCATGAGCTGGTACATGAACCCATTGCAGTTCTAGCGGAAAGGAGTGGCAGCATTCACTGATTGCGTCTGCAAAATCTGGCGAGTTACCCTGAGGCCCGCCGGGTGTGATCGGCTTTGCTGTACGATCCATGTCCGCGGAATGGAACACAAACTCGCACCGCCCCGCTTCTCCCACGCCTCGCGAACTGGCGGCCACGCTGTTCCGGAGTCCCCGACTGGTTGCTTCTTCCTTCGTATTCGTATTCCTCGCCACGCTGCTCGTGGCGCTCTTCTCGCCCCGCTACCAATCGCACTTCAAGATCCTGCTGCGCCGCGGACGCTTTGATCCCGTCGTCTCCTCCCAGCCCGCCAGCGCCATGGATTTCATTCGTCCCGATATTACTGAGGAAGAACTCAACTCCGAAGTCGAACTCCTGCGCGACGAAGATCTCCTCAAGCAAGTCGTGAAAACGGTCGGGCTTGTTCCCGCCGACGTCCCGGACATCGACCGCCCGGCCGCCACCGAACATGCCGTGCGCATGCTCTCGAGCGGTCTGGATGTCGAAGCCCTGAAGAAATCAAACCTCATTCAGGTCACCTACAAAGATGCCAATCCGGAGCAAGCCGCCCGTATACTCTCGGCCCTGTCGACCCTCTACGTTCGGAGACATACCAATCTGCAGCGGCCCCCGGGAGAAATCGAGTTCTTCGCCCAGCAAACTGCCGAATACGAGAAGCGTCTGCTTCAGTCTGAAGCTGAACTGGTCCATTTTACTCGGGCTCGCGGCGTGGTCTCGGCGGCGCTCGAGCGCGACATCGCGCTCCAGAAACTAGGCGAGGCGGACGCGTCCTATCGCCAGGTGGACCAGGACCGCGTCGAAACCGAACGCCGCATTTCGTCGCTTCGCGAACAACTCAAGTCGCTTCCCACTCGTTCCGTCACCCTCAAGCGCTGGGCTGACAACCCGGAAGTTCTCGAAAAGATGAAAACTCGTCTCCTGGAACTCCAACTGAAACGCACCGACCTGCTCAGCCGCTTTGAACCGTCTTACCGGCTGGTCCAGGAAGTGGAACAGGAAATCGAGCAAACCCGGACGTCAATTGCCGCCGAAGCGCTTACCCCGGTGCGCGACGAAACCACCGACCAGGATCCCCATTACGAGTGGGCGAGCATGGAAATGGAAAAAGCCCAGGTGCAGTGCGATGGCTTGCGGGCCCGCCAAGCCGTCGCTTCCACCCAGGTCGCGTCGCTCCGTAGTTTTGCCCAGCAGAGGCAATCGGACTCGCTTGATCAACAGGATCTGATGCGCAACGCCAAAGTCGAGGAAGACAACTACCTGCTCTACCTCCACAAACGCGAGGAAGCGCGCATCGGCGATGCGCTCGACCAACGTCGCATCCTCAATGTGGCGATTGTGGAACCGCCAGTAGCGTCTGCTCTTCCCGCCCACTCCGGGCTGATTTATTCCCTGCTCGCTTTCGGACTGGCCACCGGCTTCAGCGTGAGCGTTGCCTTCATCAGGGAGTACTTTGACCCGACCATTCGCACGCCCGCCGAGGCTCGCGGCCTATTGGAAGTGCCGGTGCTGGCCTGGTTGCCTGCACCTGATCCCACCGTCCATCCGCCTCTCTTCCGGGTCGGCCCGCCCAAGGCGGTGGTTTCGTGAACACCCTCCTCGGACTGCTTGACGAAATCCCGTCCCCCGCTGAACAGCCGCGCGCAACTCCGATTCGCGACCGCTCTACGCGCCATTCTGCTTCTCCCACAGCCTTGCTCCACACGGAACAGATCCATGCCCTGGTTCATCAGCTCTTCTTCCAGCAGGAATCGAAGCCAGTGCGCCATGTCGGCTTTGTCGCCATCGAAGCCTGCAGCGAAACCGCCACCCTATGCCTGCAGGTCGCCAAGGCTCTGGCTGAAGAAGACAGGTACGACATCGGGCTATTCGATGCCCACCCCGACTCGCTCCCTCTACAAACTAAACTACAAATTCCATCCCCCATTGGAGCGGAGCTCACCTGGCCCATAGCGCCGCGGCTTTGGTTGGTCCCTCGCCAAAGCTGGTTGCCCCAAGGCTCCGCACAACGGATCACTGAACAGAATCTATCGCGCCTCCGCGAAATCATGACCGAGTTCGACTTTTCCATTCTGTCTTGCGCTCCGGCTTCCTGGTTAACCGCTTGCATCGGCCAAACCTGCGACGGCTTGGTTCTGGTACTAACCGCCAATAAAACTAGACGCCTGGTCGCTGCTCAGATTAAGGACCACCTGACCAAGGCGCGAGTCCCGCTGCTCGGAACCGTCCTCGCCGACCGTCGCTTTCCCGTGCCGCAAGGCCTTTACCGGAGTTTGTGAATGCTATGAGTGAAAGCGCCACAAATCGTCTGTGGAACACCCTACCCAAAGAGTCTCCCTCGCGGTATGCCCGCATGATTCTTGGGACATCCGCAAAACCACTCTACCGGGTCGCGCCGACAACCAACGCCACCTCGACCCATCCCGTGGACCCGGCTGACGGAACCACCATTCGACACACTACGGAACGAAGGCTAGGCCGGCCGATTCTGCCGCAATCCTCCGTTGATCGCTTCACTTTTTGGGAATTGGTGGCGGCCGACTTCTTCGTTCTCATGCTCGTGTGCGGTGCGTTGTCTTTTTCCTCCTCCGCTTGGGGCCTGCCTTGGGCTTTCTTACCTGTCTTTGCGGTTCTGGTAACTCTCTTCGGCTTCTGTGAAGGTCTCTACCAGCACGCCGGCGATCCGTCTCCCCCCGGAATCGTCCCCGCACTCGCGCGCTCAACCCTGCTCGCGATCGGACTCGTTTTCATCGCAGCGTGGGACGGAGTCCATCTCCTCGCCGCTGCCAGAATATTTGCCAGCAGTCTGGCCGGCCTCGCGCTGTTGCGAAGGTTGAGGCAAATGGAATGGAAGCGCCGCCGGTGCGAAACCGAAGCGCGCAAGATCCTCATCATTGGCGGCGGTCCGGTTGCCCGCTCCATCGCCCGCGCCCTGCGCAATGATCCTCTTCAACGCGCCACCGTCTGCGGTTTCCTGGACGACGAGCAACCTCTTTCCCCAGCCGTCTTGGGACGAATCGCCGACCTCGAATGGCTCGCGCGCGCCGAATTCATTGACGAAGTCATCCTCGCTCTTCCCGGTCGAATCGAGCAGACGCGAAAGGCCGCTGAAGCCGCATTCCGCAACCACCTTGACATTCGCGCGGTACCCGATCTGCCTCAAGGCCCCTGGCCAGACTCGGGGATTGATCGCATTGGGGAAGTACCGATCGTCACTCTACATCGCGAGCCATCGCCGAGCGCCACGTTATTCCTGAAGCGCTTGCTCGATCTCACCGGTGCGACGCTCGGTCTCTTGTTGGTCAGCCCTTTCATGGCGATGGCTGCCATGCTCATACGATTGGATTCGCCCGGCCCGGTAATCTACGCCGCCGAACGGACGGGCGCCAAAGGCCGCCGTTTTCGATGCTTCAAATTCCGCTCCATGGTGAGCGACTCGGCCCAACTAAAGGAAGACCTGCGCTCCCGCAACCAGAGGCAAGGGCCAATCTTCAAGATCGTCGACGACCCCAGAATCACTCGCGTCGGCCGTCTGCTTCGCCGCTACAGCCTCGACGAACTGCCGCAACTCTGGAACGTGCTCCGGGGGGAGATGAGTCTGGTGGGACCGCGCCCTCATCCCGTTGACGAAGTCAACCATTACGAACTTCACCACTTCCGGCGCCTCGATGTGAAGCCTGGCATCACCGGTCTCTGGCAGGTTACGGCGCGCGACTGTCCGTCGTTCGAACTCAACATGCACCTTGATCTCACCTACATCGAGAACTGGAGTTTGCGGCTCGACCTGCACATTCTCGCGACCACACTTCGCGTCCTGTTCGCGCCAGAAGGAGCCTGACCTCGCTATGAGCAGCCGCACCTTAGCCTTAGCCCGGGATACCGGCGACACCCCGCTTTGGGTCGTCACCGGCCTGCTGCTTCGCCCACTTCACCTGGCCTTGGCCTTTCCCTCGGTGCTCTACCTGGGCGCGATGACCATCTTCCTGTTTCGACCACCCGACCTGTTCTCCTTTTACGCCGACCGCCTCGCTTTCGGCATCCTGCTCTTCTTTGTCGCTCTGCGCACCATGGCATTGCGCGACCAACTCCCGTTCTTTGCCGGACTCAGCTTGCCCATGCTCAGTCTCATGGCGCTCGCCCTGCTCCGCGCCCTTCGCGAGCCCTTCGACGCGCAAGCCTACAGCATCATCGCCAGTAAGTTCATCGTCCCATTTACCTTGTTTCACATCGCCGTACTCGTGTTTCGCGGTCCATCCCAACGAAGGCACTTCGAGATCTTCGTCATCCTCACTCTGGCCTATCTCGTGTTCATCGCCGTCGCCTTCCTCGCGAATGCCCAAGCACTCATTTATCCACGCTTCATTCTTGACGAAAGCCTCGGCTTTCACGCCGACCGCGCCCGAGGCCCCTTCCTCCAGGCCGTTGCCAACGGTGTTTCGTTGAACATCCTGGGAATTCTTCTCCTTGCCTTTGCGAAGGAGCGCAGAGACATCGTCAGGTTGCTTTGGCTGGTCCTGCCTCTGGCCGTGCTCGCCACCATGACGCGAGCAGTTTGGATCTCATTCGCCGTCTCCACCATGGTTCTCGGATGGCGCGTGATCGAACGACGCCGGCTGGCGCTGTGCAGCCTGTTGGCGGTGGCTGGACTCCTGGCCGGCCTGGCGCTCAGCTTCAGTAACCACTCTCTGAAAGCTGCGCTGTGGGACCGCACCGCCGAACGGGGGCCGGTGGACGTGCGCATGGCCGTATACCAAGCTGGCTGGGCTATGTTTCAGGAACGCCCATTGACCGGTTGGGCTCCGCTCAGCATGTACGGCGAACTTGCCCGCCGCATGGAGGGCTACCACCTCCGCACCTATTACGTGCACAACACTTACCTCGCTTTGCTGGTTGAGTTCGGAGCCCCCGGTCTGGCTCTGTACGCGATTCTTTTCTTTAATCTTTTCCGACTCTCCTGGCGCGGTCCTCCCGCTGAGTCCCGCCCCGTCGCCGAACTCCGCAAAGTCTGGCCCATCTTGCTCAGCGTCTATCTGTTCAACGCTTTCTTCGTCGACATGGCGTACCAGTTCGTCATTGGACTCATGTTCACGGTTGCCGGGATGCTCTGCGCGTCCGAGGAGTCCGTCGCGTGACCACCATCGCCTACATCGCCAATCAGTTTCCTTCGCCGCTCGAGCCCTACGTAATCGATGAAATCACTGAACTACGCCGCTGCGGAGCGCAAGTGATCTGTTGCAGCGGTAAGCGCGTCTCGCCAAACGACCTCAGTTTGGCGGAACGCGCGTTCTGGAAAGAGACACTATTTTTCCAGCCCCTTTCCGATGATGAACTGGTGCGGGCCGTTCGACACCTGGCCGCCGATCGTCGCCGTCTTTGGCAACTGCTGCGGCCCCTGCTGTGGGAGCGCGGCTCTTCCCCAATCCGCCGCCTTCGCACCCTCGGTCATACGGTGATGGGTGCCGCGCTGGCGGAACAACTGGCCCCACTCGCTGTCGAACACATCCACGCTCATCACGGATATTTCGCTTCATGGATGGCCTTGACGGCCGCCCGCCTGCTGGGCATCGGTTTCAGTTTCACCCTGCACGGCTCCGATCTGCTGCAGCGCGCGGATCTGCTCTCCACCAAACTGCGCGCGTGCCAGTTCTGTATGACGGTTTCCAATTTCAACCGTCAGCACATTCTGCACAACTATCCCTCAGTCCCTCCAGACAAAATCATCCTGCAACGGCTGGGCGTGGATCGCGTCCTTTCCTGGCCCACGCTCGCCCCCGCGGCCGAGCCCAACCGCCGGCGTTTCTGCCTTCTGTCGGTGGGGCGCCTTCATCGAGTCAAGGATTACGGCTTTCTCATCGACGCCTGCGCCGGCCTCCGCGATCAGGGTCTCGACTTTCTTTGTTGGATCGTCGGTGAGGGGCCGGAGCGCGCGGCTCTCCAGTGCCAGATCAAGACGTTGGGCCTCCAAGGCCATGTTTACCTGATCGGTCAAGTGCCTCGCAGCGACTTGCCCGGCTATTACCGCTATGCCGACTTGGTCGTCATGACCAGCAGAAGCGAAGGCATCCCCGTAGTCCTGATGGAGGCCATGGCTCACGAAAAACTGGTGTTGGCTCCCGCCCTCACCGGTATCCCCGAACTGGTCGACCACCAGAACAATGGATTTCTGTACCAACCCGGTTCTCTGCCCGATTTCGTCAGTGCCGTCAGTTGGATTCACGACCACCATGCTTCCCTGACTGGAATCCAGCGCGCGGCCGCGGCCAGCATCGCCGCTTCTTACAATCGCCAGCGTAATCTTCGCGCCTTTGCGGAGCAATTTCTGGCCCGCATCCCCCGATCGGACGGTAACCATGCGTATCCTGTATTGCAACAAATACGACTATCCGTTTAGCGGTACCGAAGCGTACCTCTTCGACCTCATCCGCCAGATGGATCACCGCGGTCAGGAAACCGCTCTGTTCAGCATGCACCACGGCCAGACTCCCGCGTTCGCTGGCCGCAGCTATCGCATTCCTCGAATTGACTTCAAGGATCCGAGCGCCGGCTTCTTCAAGAAGGTCGGGATGGCCGCCCACGCCCTCTATTCCCCTTCCGCCCGCCGGGCGATGCGCCGCTGCCTCGCCGATTTTTCACCCGATCTGGCCCACATTCGCGGCATCTATCACCACCTCTCGCCCTCGATTCTTTGGGAACTGAAGCGTCAGGGAATTCCCGTCCTCTACCACCTCAACGACTTCAAAATTCTGTGCCCTACTTACAATTTTGTCGCCGAAGGACGCCCCTGCGAACTCTGCAGTCTAGGCGCGTTCCACCACGCCGCCACCAGGGGTTGCTATAAGGGTCCGCGTTCCAGCGCGATGGTTCTAGCCGCTGAAGCTTATCTCCACAAATTTCTGCGAACCTACGAACGCTGCGTGGACATGTTCCTTGCGCCCAGCGAATTCGTGCGCCACAAACTGATCGCCGGCGGTTTCCCCGCAACGCACATCGAGGTCTTGCCCCACTTCCAGGCTGTGCCGGACGACAAACTGCTCACCCCCGATGAAGGCTACCTGCTCTACTTCGGACGCCTGTCTCCAGAAAAAGGCGTGTATGAACTCTTGCGCGCCATGGTCCGTCTACCCCACATTCCCCTCGTCATTGCCGGAGACGGTCCCGAGCGCCCCCGCCTCGAAGCGCTGGCGCGAGAGTTGAACCTGAACCAAGTGCTATTCGCGGGCATGGTCCACGGCGAGAAACTCCAGAAACTCATCGCTGGTTGCTCCTTCTCGGTGTTTCCATCCCACGCCTACGAGACCTTGGGTAAATCCATTCTCGAGTCTTATGCCTGGGGACGACCTGTCATCGCTTCCGATCTGGGTTCGCGCCGGGAAGTCGTCCAGCATGGCGTCACCGGCCTGCTTTACGCCCACGAAGACCGCCAGCAGCTTGCCCATTCCATCGGATTTCTCTTTGACCGCCCAGACCTGATCGAGAGGATGGGTGCGGCCGCTCGCAGCCGCGTAATAACAAACCACGACCCCGATCAGCACGTGGAGAAACTGCTCGAACTTTATTACCGTCTCACCTCCGTCCAGAAGCTTCTATCCTTCCCCGCCGCACCCGAAAACCCGCGCCCACGCCGCAGCGTCCGGGTCGCCTTCATCGGAGGCCGGGGCGTAGTTTCCAAATACAGCGGCATCGAGTCCTTCTACGAGCAAGCGGGCTTTGAACTGGCTCGCCTGGGCCACGAAGTCACAGTCTATTGCCGCAGCTATTTCACTCCTCCAATGAAGTCCCACAACGGCATGTGCGTAAGGCGCTTGCCGACGATCCGCTCCAAACATTTGGAAACTGTCGTCCACACGCTCCTAAGCACGGCCCATGCCATGACTTCAGACTACGATGTCATCCACTACCACTGCCTGGGACCCGCATTGTTCTCTTTTCTCCCCCGGCTGGCCGGCAAAAAGACCGTCGTCACCGTGCAGGGCCTGGACTGGAAGCGCGGCAAGTGGGGCTGGCTGGCCTCGCGCGTACTGCGCTGGGGAGAAACCGCGGCTGTCTTCGCGCCCGATGCCACCATGGTCGTCTCCCGCACCCTGCAGCAGCACTACCGCCAGCAACACAATCGCGATACTGTCTACGTTCCGAACGGAGCCGCTCTGACACCCCGGCGCGTTCCCCGGAAGCTGATTGAGTGGGATCTGCTCGCCGACAACTACGTCCTCTTTCTAGGCAGATTTTCGCCGGAAAAAAACTGCCATCTCCTGATCAATGCCTTCGAATCCCTCAACAGCTCCATGAAACTCGTACTCGCTGGGGGGTCGAGCGGAGGATCGAGTCACTCCGATGCCTACGCCGAGAGCTTGCGCCGTCACGAATCTGACCAGATCCGTTTTCTTCCCTGGGTCTCGGGCAGCGATCTTGAAGAGCTTCTCTCCAATGCCGCGCTCTTCGTGCTTCCATCGGAGCTTGAGGGCTTGTCCCTGGCGCTTCTCGATGCCATGGCGGCCGGAGTCTGCGTGCTGACCAGCGATATTCCGGAAAATAACGAGGTAGTCGATGGCGCCGGCTTCACTTTCCATCGCGGCGACCAGGCAGATCTGGAGCGCATGCTCGACTTGCTCATCCACAATCCCGAACTTCGCCGTCAGTCCGCCTCCCGGGAACGCGAGCGTATACAGGGCCAATATCTCTGGCCGGCAATCGCCCGCTCGATCGAAAAAGCCTATTACAACGTGCTGGGTTGGAGCACGAACGCAGACATGCCACGTGATCAGATCGCACACAATCTCACCGTCCGCTCAAACCAAGCTTAATCAAGGAGAAGTTTATGAAGAAGTTCGTTATGTCATTCGTTCCTGTCCTGGCTGTAGTTCTGCTGGCGATTCATTCAGTCGCATGGGCCAAGAAGAAGGAAGTCTACACCGGCCCCTGCACGAAGAGCGTATCCTCCGCGATTGCAACGTCCAACGGAGCGGAGACGCTGTTTCCGGACTTTGTGACCCATTGGTGGAAGAAGAACGCAAAGAACTATCCGGGGGTGTGTCTGTCCTCCAAGCCCAACCCGGCGGCACGTAATTATCTGATGGTCTTCTCTACTTCAGAGGGCTATTACAGCGGTCTGATGCCGACGACTCACACGTACACGAGCGCTAGCTCGACTACGTTTAGTGCAGACGGTTCAGCCACGGATCAATACGGTAACCGGTGGAACTACACGGCTACAGGAGATGCTCAGACAACGACTGCGACGACGGTCAACGAAAACGTGCGTTACACGGACCGAACCGTGGGACTATTTGCGAAGACCTACGACTCAACTGGTCGGATAATCCGGAGCGACTGGCATCTCTACAGAAGCAGAACCGGAGGAGATGCGTCTAGCACTTTCGGCTATAACATGGGTTCTGCCTTGTCGAACATCAATGCTAGAGGCAGGATGCTTAAGTCCGCCCTTCTGGCCGTTGAGAACGACCGGGATGCCCCGTAGTCTATGCGGTCACGGTGCTAATGCTGATGACGGCGATCCTGATTATCACGTTCTTGTTGCTGCTGCATCAGGAATACAGCGAGTAAGTCCAAGCCCAATCAAGGAGACAGGAGAATGAAAAATCCATTACTAATGCTCTTCTTGCTGATTTTGTCCTCGATAGCATACGCGCAAATGCATTACATCACCGCTTCGGACTTGGACGACGAATGCGCGAACGCATGGTCGGCAACGGAGAAGAAACACGGCCAAACCGTGTACAAAAGGTCGTCAGACGCCATCGAAGCTGGATATTGCATGGGTTACGTCCAAGGGATCATTGAAGGCATGGACGGATTCCAGACAGTGAACGAACAGGGCAAGCTGGTCAAGTACAACATCCGGCTGGCCTTGATAAAGTCCCCGTTCGACGTTATCACGGCTACGAGGACGTACCTCGCGGGCCACGCTCTGGATAAGGGAAAACCCGCATGGCAAATTGTGGAAAATACCCTCTGGAGCAACGACCTAATTGCGGCTGCCGACCAAAACACAGCAAGTCCTTCGACAGCGAGCGGCCACATCAGTGACAGGTGCAAAACCGGGGCTAAGAACGTACTGAGTCAGCTCAGCGATGAGTCTGGACGAAACAACCTTTCTACATCGACTCTCGTTCAACTGTGGAAAGAGACGGCACAATGCTGGGTCGATATGGACGACGGTAAGACGGTCCCAGAGGAAGTACTGCTCGTAACCAGGGCCCAAGCAGCCGTTGGCACAATCGTAGCTACACGCGAGCTGGAGTTCATAAAGAAGGAGAACACAGTCCAACAATTTATGAACACTTCTCCTGGCGTGCTCGCGACAGGACCTAACTGAAATAAAATGGGAAACGGTTCTGGGGACTGGCCCAGCCTAACTGCCGCCACGCTTCAGGGTGCCCCGTCCAAGCTCCGCTTGGGCGGGGGTTTTCGTCGGCCACTGACTTGACTCCACACGGAGCAACAACGGTAGTGGCTGAACAAATTAAGCCACTACCGCAGCAGCTCCCTTGACATCACTTGATATAATAGAGGCTAATCTACAGTCCAGTGTGGCCGTGGTTGCATTTGACCTAAGTTCTTTGAAATCTGACTTTGCTCAACTTAGTAAGTCCAACTCCCTGATTCTAAAGGCGGGTGGCCATTTCGTTCTTGAGCGGGTCAAAGGCTCATCGAGAACCGCCGAAATTTCCCATTTTGGGAGAGTTTGAACGAAGAATCGAGCTAACTCCTTATTCCGGAATACTTTGATATAAGTCCTTATTTTTCAAAGACCAAGTCCGAAAATTCCTCCTAACCCCATGATTCCTATAGACAGGGGGGGAGGGGGGTACCAGTACCAAATAGTAAACATAGTCGCAATCAGGGCTCGAGCCACCATCCCCGAGCGGCGAGAAAAGCGGCGCGAGAATTATTTTTTCGACGTCGACAACTGCCAAGCCTCCCGCTTCGAGCTCCGGCGCAGGGGCGAAGTACACCAAC
Organism: Acidobacteriaceae bacterium; assembly: GCA_003134435.1. Lineage (GTDB taxonomy): Bacteria > Acidobacteriota > Terriglobia > Terriglobales > Acidobacteriaceae > Acidiflorens. The sequence continues at coordinate 64,229 of PLBE01000053.1, read as the reverse complement.
CGTGGAAACGCTATAGAATCAAAACGCGGTTGCGTGTCGCCGCTCACTTTGCATGGAAGATCTTATCCTCGTCACCGGCGGCGCCGGCTTCATCGGTTCGAACTTCATTCTCCAGTGGATTCCCTCTGAATCCTCGCGCCTCCTCAATCTCGACAAACTGACCTACGCCGGCAATCTCAATAACCTGAGCGCCGTTGCCGGCCATCCGCGCTATCGCTTCGAACCAGGCGACATCGTTGATCGCAAATGCTTGCGCGGTTTATTCCAACACCAGCAACCCCGTGCCATCGTTCATTTTGCCGCCGAGAGCCACGTCGACCGCTCCATCCACGGCCCCGATGATTTCATCCACACCAACGTCAACGGCACATTTAACCTGCTCGAAGAAACACGCGCCTATTGGACCGGGCTGGCCGAGGCCGATCGCACCCGATTCCGTTTTCTGCATGTCTCCACCGACGAAGTCTACGGATCGCTCGGCCCTGACGACCCGGCGTTCAGCGAAACCACTCCCTACGCGCCCAACAGCCCGTACTCCGCCTCCAAAGCCGCTTCCGATCATCTCGTCCGCGCCTATCACCACACTTACGGCCTTCCAGTGGTCACCACCAACTGCTCCAACAACTACGGCCCCTGTCAGTTTCCGGAAAAACTGATCCCGCTCATGATTCTCAATGCCTGCGCCGGAAAGCCGCTCCCGGTGTATGGCGACGGCGAAAACGTTCGCGACTGGCTCTATGTCGAGGACCACTGCCGCGCCCTTCGTACCGTGCTCGCTGACGGCCGCGTTGGAGAAACCTACAACATCGGTGGCCGCAGCGAAAGAAAGAACCTCGAGATTGTTGGCGACATTTGCCGCTTGCTCGACGAACTCCATCCCAACGATTCCGGCGCTTCCTACAGCCGGCTCGTTACATTCGTCAAAGACCGTCCCGGCCACGACCGGCGCTACGCCATGGACACCAGGAAAATCGAACGCGAACTGCGCTGGCAACCGCAGGAGACATTCGAAAGCGGCCTCCGCAAAACCGTCAGCTGGTATCTTGAACATCAAGACTGGGTCCACGACGTCACCAGCGGCAGCTATCGGCAATGGATGGCTAAGAATTACGCCCAACGCTGAAACCGAAACTCGACATGACCAGAACAGCGCAATCAATTTACAAAGGCATCATTCTCGCGGGCGGCTCGGGCACGCGCCTCTATCCCGTAACCCACGGCATCGCCAAGAGCCTGCTGCCGGTGTATGACAAACCGATGGTCTACTACCCGCTCACCACACTGATGCTGGCCGGGATCCGCGAAATCCTGATCGTCTCCACCCCCGACGACCTGCCGCGATTTCAACATCTGCTTGGCGATGGCTCCCGCTTCGGCGTCCATTTCGAGTACGCGCTGCAACCCAAGCCCGAAGGCATTGCCCAGGCCTTTCTAATCGGCAGAGAATTTCTCGCCAACCGCGGTTGCGCGCTGGTGCTGGGCGACAACATTTTTTACGGACACGACCTGGTCAAGGAACTGCAAGCGGCCACTCTTCAGCAAAAAGGCGCCCGTGTTTTTGCCTATCCCGTCAACGACCCCGAGCGCTATGGCGTCGTCGAGTTCGACGCGCACGGCAAGGCGCTCAGTATTGAAGAGAAACCAAAGCACCCGAAATCCCGTTACGCTGTCACCGGACTTTATTTCTACGATCGCCACGTCGTCGAAATTGCCGCGAGTCTTAAGCCTTCCAAACGCGGTGAACTTGAAATCACCGACGTCAATCGCATCTACCTCGAGCGCCATCAACTCAACGTCTGCGTGATGGGCCGAGGCACGGCTTGGCTTGACACGGGCACGCACGAAGCCTTGATGGATGCAGCTTTATTCATTCAGACCCTGCAGAAACGCCAGGGCCTTATGGTCGCCTGCCCCGAGGAAATCGCTTACCGTTCCGGCTACATTACCGCCGCCCAACTGGAAACTCTGGCGCAATCCATGCGCAACAATGGCTATGGCGCCTACCTGCTTCAATTGCTGCGGGAACGTGTCTTCTGACTGAAAGCAGCTTCTGATGGAAGAAAGTTTCGATGAAAACCGTGTCATGAAAACAATCCCCACCACGCTTCCCGGCCTTCTGCTCCTCGAACCGAGCGTGTTCGGCGACGACCGCGGCTTCTTCCTCGAAAGCTACAACCAGCGCACGTTTGCCGACCTCGGCATCCCCGACCTCTTCGTTCAGGATAATCATTCTTATTCCGAAAGGAATGTGATCCGCGGCTTGCACTACCAGCTTCACCAGCCCCAGGGAAAACTGGTCCGCGCCATCACCGGCGAGATTCTCGATGTGGCGCTCGATCTCCGCCGCAGTTCTCCCACCTTTGGTAAATGGGAATCCTTCAAACTCTCCGGCGAGAACAAGCAGATTTTATGGATTCCGCGTGGCTTTGCTCACGGCTTTCGAGTCCTGTCCCCCACCGCCCACATTCTGTACAAGACGACGGATTTTTATGCCCCTGAACACGAACGCACCGTGGCCTGGAACGATCCTGCGCTGAACATCGATTGGAAGCTCGCTGCGCGGGGACGCGACAGCAAACCGATTCTATCCCCCAAAGACCAGCGGGGCGTGCCTTTTCAACAGATTGAAAAATTCGACTAGCGCCGCATCAATTCAGCCGGAACTCAACCGAAATCGTGGTTTCCACCTCAACCGCCTTGCCGCTGGCCACGTACGGTTCAAATCTCCAGGACTGCACCGCCGCGGTCGCCGATCGCACCAGCAGATCGGGTCCTGCCAAAGGCCGCAATCGTGTCACACTCCCATCCGGCGCAATCACCGCGTCCAACACCACTAACCCCGCAGTTCCCGCGCTTCGCGCCGCTTCCGGATAAACCGGCTCCGCCTTCGTAACAATCCGCTTCTCCATGATTTCGGGAGACACTCGCAACCCCAATTTTCCCGCTGGCAGTCGCTTTTCCAGTTCGTTCCACGATCTCTGCCACTGCCACCATCCGAGACCGGCCAGCGTCAGCATGAATGCCAGCAGAAGATAGATTCCGCGCCGTCCGATGCGAACCCGCCGGCTCGCCCTGCCAGCCACTCTGGGCTTGGCGGCGGGAATCGGCGCTCTTTCCTCCACACTTCCGGCAACACTCTTACCCCCTTGCATGGCAGCCGTCACCGCCCGCGACTCGGCAGCCGAAAGCCGCACCCAGTAACGGATCATCTCACGCTGTTCCGGCGTCAGCCCTACGAACTCAAGCCCACAATGCAACCGTGACTGGTGACGCACCAGCGCGCGCGCGCGCACCGGAACTCCAAAATTCGGCAGCCGCAATTCCACCGCCACCTGCTGGCCCGCAGCCAGTTCACCCGACACCACCGCCCCCACCCCGGTTTCGCTGATGTCAGTGCAACGTCCCGGGAGATTTTCCGGGACTCCCGACCGCAACGCGACCAGATCCAGTGCTACTTTGATGGGTTGTCGCCGAGAACTACGCTGTGACGTCTCTTCCAACGCCAGCGCTGGAGCTGCACTCATTCCGACTGCCTCCGCAGAATCGAACAATCGCGTGTCACGCGGCTGGAATCAGCCGGCCCAAATCATCCGGCTCAAAGCGAATACCGTGTCCTTCAAAAATCGATGCCGCGAGTATATCGGAATCACCGGAATAGTTTTCCTCAGCCCGCTCCATCCTCCTACTGGTGTGGCGCGGACACTCCTGTCCGCGAAAAGCCTGCGCATTACTGATGCCACTTCAGCCCCTGATACCGCTGCCGAATCAGGCGAGCACTTACTCCATGTCCCGCCAGTTGGTTCCTACTCCGATTTCCACCAGCAGTGGAACCTCCAGCGTATATGCCTTCTCCATGTGCTCCCGCACCAGCGGTTTCATAACTTCCACTTCATTCTCCGGTACTTCAAAAACCAGTTCGTCATGCACCTGCAACGTCATCCGCGACTTCAGCCCGCGCTCTCGGACTTCTTCGTCGATCCGAATCATTGCCAGCTTAATCAGGTCGGCGGCCGTTCCCTGCAGCGGAGTGTTCACCGCCGTCCGCTCCGCAAACCCGCGCTGGGTCGCGTTCTTGCTGTTGATGTCGGGAATCGGTCGAATGCGTCCGAAGAGCGTCTTCACCTTCTGATCGCGCCGCGTCCGTTCGATCGTCGCATCGATGAATGCTCGCACGCCTGCGTATTTTTCAAAATACGCATCGATGAACTTCCTCGCCTCCCCCGGCTCAATCCCCAACTGTTGCGACAGTCCAAACGCCGACAGCCCGTAGACAATTCCGAAATTTACCACCTTCGCGGCCCGCCGGTGGTCCGCCGTAACCATCAACGGCGGCACGCCGAACACCTGGGACGCGGTCAGTGTGTGAATGTCGTCGCCACGCCGAAACGCCTCCACCAGCAGCTTGTCTTTCGAATAATGCGCCAGCAACCGCAACTCAATCTGCGAATAATCCGCCGCCAGCAGTACGTGCCCCGGCTCGGCAATAAAGGCCGCCCGAATCTCTCGCCCCAGTTCGGTCCGAATCGGAATATTCTGCAGATTTGGATTCGCCGACGATAATCTTCCCGTCGCCGTCCCCGTCTGCCCAAACGTAGTGTGCACGCGGCCGCTCTCGCCGCGAATCAGCATCGGCAAGGCATCTACGTATGTCGATTTCAATTTCGTCAGCTGCCTGTACTCCAGCACCAGCCGCGGAACTTCGTGATCCGCCGCCAATCCCTCCAGCACATCGACCGCCGTCGAAATCTTTTTGCCCTTGCCATATTTCACCGGCATCGGAAGCGCCAGCCTGTTGAACAGCACATCGCCCAACTGCTTCGGCGAATTGATGTTGAACTCCAGCCCGCACCGCTCATAAATGTCGCGCGCCTTGCCTTCCGCTTCGCCCCGCAACTTCACCGACATCTCGCCCAGCGCCGCCGGATCAAGCTTCACTCCCGCGTCTTCCATCCGCGCCAGCACCGGCACCAGCGGCGCATCGATTTCCTCGTACACCGACGTCAATTCCTGCTCGTCTACTTCCTTTCGCAGAGCGCTCGCCAGCCTGCCGGTCACATCCGCCGCTTCCGCCAGGTTGCCGCTCAGTTTCACATTGAATCTCCGCAACGCGACTTCCGCCAACGAATGCGAAGAGTAAGTGGGATCGAGCAAATAGGAATAAAGCATGGGATCGTGCTTTACTCCGGTCAGAGCAATTCCCCGGTCTGAAAAATAATGCAGCGCTGCTTTCAAATCATGAACCGTCTTGGACACAGTCGAATCTTCGAGCACGCCCCTTACTCGGCCGGCCAGGTCCGCTTGTTCCAGCGCCACCATCGCCCCAGCGCCACCCGCATTCGAAATCGCAATGCGCGTTACCGCGACACTCCGATCCTCCGCATCCGCGGGCTGCAAAGCCAGAAACCCCGACTGCGCCGCCTGGGGCTCATCATCCTCCCCATTGCTGTCGCCGTAGAGGCTCTCCCCCTGCTCCGCCGGAATTGCCAGCGCCAGCGCCGCGCTCCCGCCCAGGCCCTTCAAATACGCTTCGAATTCGGCCTTCGACTTGATCTCCCCGTACTCGCCATCCTTCACTTCCACCACTGGAAGCAACTCTTTCAGCAACGACGTGAACTCGAGCTCGGCGAACAGCCCACGCAAAGATTCAACATCCGGTTCTCCCATTTTCATTGCGGCCACATCCAATCCCACGGCCACATCGGTATCAATCGTCACCAGCTGTTTGCTGTATAAAATGTTGTCGCGATTGTTCTGCAGCGATTCCCGATACGTCTTCTTCTCCACCTCGGCCGCATGTTCCAGCGCCTGCTCCACGCTGCCAAAGCGCTGAATCAAGTCCACTGAACCTTTGTCGCCGATCCCGGGCGCTCCCGGAATGTTGTCCACGGAATCGCCCCGCAGCGCCATCACATCCACCACCTTCGACGGAGGCACGCCAAGTAATTCCTCCACCTTCGCCGCATCGCAAATCAGATTGTCTTTCGGCGGGTTCAGCACCCACACCTTGTCGTTCACCAACTGCAGCATGTCTTTATCGCTCGACACTACAAACACGGAATACGATGCCGCCGCCGCTTTCCGTGCCAGCGTTCCAATCACATCGTCCGCCTCATAACCTTCCAGCTGCAGAATCGGTATGCGATACCCCTCCAGCGCCCGCCGAATATAAGGAATCTGCTGCGCCAGATCGCCCGGCATCTCCGCCCGGTTCGCCTTGTAACCGTCGTACTGCGATTCCTTGAAGGTCTGCGTCTTGATATCGAACTTCCGGATGGTCGTAATCGCTTCCGCCTGCTGATTCCGAATCGTCGGCGCCCCCACATCAAACACCGCCGCTAGATACTCCGGCGAAAAATCGTCGCGCAGCTTGCGCAGCATATTAACGAACACAAAAGTCGCCGCCGTCGGAAGCCCGGTCTTGGTCGACATCGGACGCTGCCGCGCCATCGCGTGATACGCCCGAAAAATGAACGACATCGTATCGATCAGGAAAATCCGCCCCCTGCCTTCTGCGGACGCGGAAACCGGCGGCGGAGATGCTTCCCTGACCGGCGGCGGCGATTTCTTCTTCGGAGGCAAGCAGCCCAGTTTAGCAGCTCGCGAATCCTCCACTACCGGCGACCCATAGGACACCACCAAGGTCGATACTCGCGACCCTCCGCCCTGCCACCCGAACCGTCACTGCAAGATTCCAGTAATCGCGTATCATATGAAGTTTTCAGCACTCCACACCACGCTGGGTGCTGAATACCGAGCCCCCATGCTGCCCTTCAAGCTGATCTACAGTGACGACTATTACCTGCCCATCGGCTCCCACGTATTTCCCGCCGAGAAATACCGGTGCATTCATGATCGTCTGCTCGCATCCGGAGTCGCCGAACCCGCTGACTTTGTCACTCCGCGTCCGGCCAGCGACCGGGACATACTCCTGGTGCACACTCCGCAGTATGTCGAGAAATTGCAGACCGGCACCCTCAGCGCCCGCGAAGAGTTGGAACTCGAAGTCCCCTACTCGCCGGAGTTGGTGCAAGCCTTCTGGCTGGCCGCCGGCGGCTCCATCCTGGCCGCCGATCACGCCCTCAACGACGGTGCCGCGATCAGCATCGGCGGCGGGTTCCATCACGCGTTTCCCGACCATGGAGAAGGCTTCTGCGTGATTCATGATGTGGCCGTCGCCATCCGCCGCATGCAGCATGACGGTAAGATCCGCACCGCCATGACAGTTGACTGCGACGTGCATCAAGGCAATGGCACCGCCGTGATTTTCGCGGGCATGCACATGGCCAGTGAGCCTCTGCCCTCCATCCCCACTCCCCGGCTCCACCAGTCTGCGCCCGCCTTCACGCCCCCCAAATCAAGAATGCACGCCGGCTTTGCCGGAGACGTCTTCACCATTTCACTTCACCAGGAAAATAACTACCCGGTGTGGAAGCCTCCCTCATCGATCGACGTCGATCTCCCCGACGAAATTGGCGACGACTACTATCTCGCCTGGCTCGACAACGCGCTCAGTTCCGGCTTGCGCCAGTGCGATCCGGAGTTGCTTTGCTACCTCGCCGGAGCCGATCCTTATCGCGAAGACCAGCTCGGCGGCCTGTCGCTGACCATTGCAGGATTAAAAAAGCGCGACGAGTTAGTCTTCCGCGTCGCCAAAGCGCGCGCCATCCCCGTCATGGTCACGCTCGCCGGCGGCTACGCCCTGAAACTCGAAGACACCATCACCATCCACTGCAACACCGTAGTCGCCGCCAAGGAAGTCTTTGGCGGATAACCCAGCTTCTGCTCTTCCTCCGTTCCCCTCTTTGTACTCCGTGGTAAAAGGTTTTCTGCGCGCCGCCGGCCCTCAGTAAAACCGCAAGAAATGAAGCTATACTCGCGCTATGGATGTACTCCCTTCGCAACTCGCGCACCGCGAACTCTACGGCATTCTGATCGGCGCCGTCGCCCCGCGTCCGATCGCCTGGGTTTCGACCCTCAGCGCTTCCGGACAACCCAACCTCGCGCCCTTTTCTTTTTTCAACGCCGTCTGCGCCAATCCTCCCTTGCTGGCATTTGCGCCGGGAATGCGCCCCCCGAAGAAATCGCAAGCGGCGACAGCAGAGGGCGCGGGACTGCCCGCAGGACTGCCCGCAGGACTACCCGCAGGACTACCCAAAGACACGCTGCGCAACATTCGCGAGACCAGGGAATTTGTGGTCAACGTCGTCACCTACGAACTGGCCGAAGCCATGAACCTGACCAGCGGCGACTACGACGCATCCATCAACGAATTCGAAGTCGCGAAACTCGCCTCCGCGCCATCGAAATTCGTGCGCCCGCAACGCGTGGCCGAGTCTCCCGTCAACTTCGAATGCAAGCTGCACCAGATTCTCGACTTCAATCCCGCCCCCGAAGGCGGCAGCCTGGTCCTCGGCGAAATCGTCTGCATTCACATTGACGACCGCCACTTGAAGGAAGGCCGCCTCGACCGGACCTCGCTCGACCTGATCGGACGCCTGGGCGGCATGCAATACACACGGACCACCGAGCGCTTTGACATCGTGAGGCCGAAGGTGGAGTGAGGGGACCGGAGCTCATGTCAGCGTCGCTTCTCACAGGCGACGTGCGCAAACTGCATGGTTCCTCGCCTCGCTCAGCGTCACACCTAAGGTTTTGCGAACGACGAGCAGCGATCGACCAACGACCATCAACCAACGACCATCAACCAACGCCTCCCCAACCGTCGCGACTGCTAAAATAGCTGCTTACGCTATGTTCGAGAATCTCCAGGAAAAACTCCAGCGCGCCTTCAAGTCTCTTCGCGGACAAGCCGTCCTTACCGAAGAGAACATCTCCGAGGCGCTGAAACAGATTCGTCTGGCGCTGCTTGAGGCCGACGTCAACTTTAAAGTTGTCAAAGAACTCATCGACCGCATCCAGGGCAAGGCCGTCGGACAGGAAGTCCTGACCGCGCTTTCGCCCGGCGAACAGGTCATCAAGATCGTCCGCGATGAGCTCGTCGCTACCCTCGGCCAAGACACCGCTAAATTAAAGTTCGCTTCGCAACCGCCCACCGTCGTGCTCATGGCGGGCCTGCAAGGGTCCGGCAAAACCACGACTTCAGGCAAACTCGCCAACTGGCTCAAGAATGGCGGACACCGTCCGCTGCTGGTCTCGGTCGACGTCTACCGCCCCGCCGCGCGCGAGCAACTGAAAGTAGTGGCAGCGGCCATCAAGGCCAACCTCTACGAAGGCGAAGTTGGCGAAGCCAATACCGCGACCGTCGAGCGCCTGGCAAAAGAGGCGCGCCGCGAAGCGATCAACTCCGGTTGCGATGTGCTCATCGTCGATACCGCCGGGCGTCTTCACATCGACGACCAACTCATGGACGAGATGCAGTCGCTCAAGCGGTTGCTCAATCCGCAGGAAATTTTATTTGTCGCCGATTCCATGACCGGCCAGGACGCCGTCAACTCGGCCGATGAATTCCACAAGAAGCTCACCCTCACCGGCGTCATTCTCACCAAAATGGACGGCGATGCCCGCGGCGGCGCGGCCCTCTCCATTCGCCAGGTCACCGGCCAGCCCATCAAGTTCATCGGCATCGGCGAAAAGTACGATGCGCTCGAACCCTTTCATCCCGACCGCATCGTCTCCCGCATTCTCGGCATGGGCGACATTATGTCGCTCATCGAAAAAGCCGAGTCCCAGATCGATAAAAAGAAAGCCAGCGAGCTCGCCTCCAAAGCGCTCAGCGGCGACGGTTTTTCGCTCGAAGACTTCCGCGACCAGTTGCGACAGGTTCGCAAAATGGGATCCCTGCAAAGTCTCATCGGCATGTTGCCCAGCGTCGGCGCCTTCTCCGGCCTGCAGAAAGCCGCCGACAAAGTCGACGAAAAACAGATCAACCGGGTCGAGGCCATCATCAATTCGATGACCGGATACGAGCGCAATCATCACGAAGCCATCAACGGCAGCCGCCGCAAACGCATCGCCCGCGGCTCCGGCACCAGCGTGCAGGAAGTCAACAATCTGCTCCGCCAATACGCCCAGATGAAAAAAATGTTCAAGCAGATGGGCAAGCCCAGCTTCGCCCGCCGCATGGCAGGCATGAAGTTTCCGGGAATGTAGGAAAGCCGTTCTCAATCTCAATCGATGGAATGGGTCCGGATGAAAATGTGTTTATCTCGATTGCACTCTTCGGCGCTCGTGGCGTTGCTGATTCTGTTGCCCATGGTGCCCGCCTACACTGCCGTCAATGGCCCTCGCTGCTGCGGAGGCATTACTCCGGCCGGCCATCGCCTGGAACAATTGCTGGACGGCATGAACGTCGAGTCCCTCTGGCTCGCCAACGAACATATCAATTGGGAGACGGGAGAGCCCGACCGGAGCGCCAACTACGAAGGTCCAGGCAAGCATACCCATTGCAGCGCCTTCACAGCCTCGGCGGCCAAGAGGTTGGGCATTTATCTGTTGCGGCCACCCGAGCATGGTCAACTATTGCTGGCCAACGCCCAGGCCGAGTGGCTGCGCGGCGAAGAAGCCGCGAGCAAGGGCTGGAGAAAAGTGGGGAACGCCCGCGCCGCTCAGGCGGAAGCCAATCGAGGCAACTTTGTCGTCGTCGTGTATGCCAATCCGGATAAACATGAGCCCGGCCATGTCGCGATCGTCCGGCCGTCGGAGAAATCCATGCGCGCCCTCGAGCGGGACGGCCCCCAGATCATCCAGGCCGGTCAACACAATCACACCAGCACAGTAGTGCGAGTTGGCTTCAGGAATCATCCTGGCGCCTTCCCGCGCGGGGTTCGCTACTACATGCATCCGCTCGAACGCACACAGTGAGTCGGAGTTGATCCCTTGCTTACGCGGCTCCAACTGTCGGTATAGTCCCCAGCGGGAATCTTTTATGAAGTGGCGATCCCTCAACGAATCCAGCTCGGGCCCTGACCTTCGCCCGCTGCGCGAAATCTTTGCCGAGCGCAAGGAAGCGATCGCCAAGTATGTTCCCGCCGACGTGCAAGCCGTCCATGCCCGCGCCGTGGCCGCTCTCAAAGCTCAGGGCATTGCAGCGCAGGCACTCAACGTCATCGGAATCGGCGCCATGACTCCGGCCTTCGAACTTCCCGACCACAACGGCAAACTCGTTTCTTCCGCCAGCCTTCTAGGCAAGGGCCGCTTCGTGCTCGTGTTCATCCGCGGACGCTGGTGTCCCTTCTGCGTCGCGCAAATGGAAGCGATGAACTGCATCGCCGCCGCAATCTCCGCTGCCGGAGCGTCGCTCGTCGCCGTCTCCCCGCAAACCGAGAAGCAGTCTTTCTTCATGCGCGACCAGCACCAGCTCGCCTTCCCTCTGCTGGTCGACGCCCGCAATCAGCTCGCCCGCCAGTTTGGACTCGTCTACCGCGTTCCCGAGGAACAGCAGGGTCTTTACCGCAGCACCTTTATCAATCTGCCTCACGTCAACGGCGACCCGAGCTGGGAACTGCCCATCCCCGCGAGCTTCGTCATCGACCGGGACGGCGCCATCCTCTTCGCCGCTGCCGACGAAGATTACAGCGAACGCCCTGAGCCGCTGCAGATTCTCGCTGCCGTCGAGAACACTCGCTAGTTCGTCACCGGTACTTCGGATCAAAGAACGGAGGCATGGCGCCTCGCTTTGCCGTTATCACCAACTCCGCGTCGAAGACTCCTCCCGTATTCACTCCGAACAGGCGGTGCCGGATTTCATTTTCCTTCAGGAAGAAGCGGCGCAGCAGGGCTCCTGCCCGCTGCTTGAGGGTGGGGCGGAACGTGGTTGGCCGGCAAAAGCGGATATCGTCGAATCCGCAAATATCCAGCAGCGACTCCAGGTTCGAACCGCAGAACCCGTACTCATGGGCCAGCGTGACGAAAAAACTGGAATTGGCGCAGGGTCCTTCCATGTTGGGAGTGCGCAGCATTAACATGCCGCCCGGCCTCAGCGCCCGGTAGAGAGCATCGACCACCCAGAGCAACGAGTACTTCGGGATGTGCTCGATGACGTGCGACAGGTGGATGAAGTCGTACTGCTGTTCGCGGTCCGCCAGGAAATCTCCGATGTTGTCCTCGATCTCATGGAGCTGAATGGGGGGCTCGCTCCAGGAGCGGATGTAGTTTTTTTGCGCGATGTCGAAGTCGGCGCCGGAAAGTTCGCGGTATCCCAGGGTGAGGCAAGCGGCCAGAAACCAGCCCTGTCCGAAGCCGATGTCGAGGATGGCGGCATTCCTGTCGGGCGGCAGTATGTCGCGGAGTTCATGGGCCGCCTGCAGCACCTGGGGCTGATTCTGCATGGCGGTCCAGGGGATGGGCGGCTGGGTCGCCGCGTGGCGCAGACTCATCCTTCGATATACTTCTTTGACAAAGGCGTGCGGTTCCATAGAGGGAGATTCTATGCTTTTCGAAGAAATGTTCCACGTGGAACGTTGTACGCGTAGTTGTGTTGGTATTATAATGTACGGACATGAAGACTCAAACCCAACGACGCAAAGCAGTTAAGAAGCGCGTGAAAGTGACGCGAAAAGTGACCAGGATCGAGGCTTCTTCGAGCCGGCACCCGCGCTACCTGCCAGAGGATTGGGCGGGCATGTACAAGCCGGTGAAGAAACCGGTGACGATGCGGGTGGACGCGGACGTGCTAGCGTGGTTCCAGCGGGGCGGCCGGGGCTACCAGACGCGAATCAACCGGGCGCTGCGGAAGGTAATGATGGAGGAGCGAAAAAAACCGCGGGAGTGAGGACCCCACAAGGCCGGGGCGGAGTGGAGGCCCACCCATGCGCACCAGAACCGCAAGAACGGGGCACCCGGCTCCTCGGGTGGCGGGTGTAGGCGCGGTAAAGCGAACCTAGAATTTGGAGGGTCGTGATATGTTCTGCCGAAATTGCGGACGTGCACTGGAAGGACAGGCGAATTTTTGTGCTGCCTGTGGATCTGCGGTTCCGGCAAACGCAACACAGATCTTCAGAAGGCGGGCTCGCAGAGTCGGCAGGGGACGGCGACACCAAGGAGGATTCTTGCTTCGTCCGTGTCGGTTTCTTGATAGTCACCAGGATCAGCACTTAACCGGTTCATAGATTTTTTCTCCTTTGGCACTGTGCAGTTGGTCCCCCTAGTAGAACGTCAACGCGCGTGAGTTTGTCGGAATCCCCAGAAGCCGCGCCAGCATCTAAACCTTGACAATGATTCGCTCAGGTTATAGGATGGCCTAGAACATAATCATCATCGCATTGATTATAAGGCACTTATAGTATCGGAGGATACGGATATGGGAAAGATTATCGGAATTGACCTTGGGACTACCAACTCCTGCGTTGCGGTTATGGAGGGGGGAGAACCCAAAGTCATTGCTAACGAAGAAGGTGGGCGGACCACACCGTCAGTGGTTGGCTTCACCAAGACCGGCGAACGGCTGGTGGGGCAGGTGGCTAAACGGCAGGCCATTACCAATCCTGAGAACACGGTTTACTCGATCAAGCGCTTCATGGGACGGCGCTATGACGAGGTCAGCGAAGAATTGAAGATGGTCCCATATAAGGTCGAGCGCGACGGGGACAACGTCGTGATCGTTGCGCAGGGGAAGAAATACACTCCGCCAGAGATCTCGGCGATGATTTTGCAGAAGTTGAAGAAGGCGGCGGAAGACTATCTCGGCGAGAAGGTCACGGACGCGGTCATCACGGTGCCGGCGTACTTCAATGACGCGCAACGGCAAGCCACCAAGGATGCGGGCAAGATTGCAGGCCTCGATGTAAAGCGCATCATTAACGAGCCTACGGCGGCAGCTCTGGCCTATGGGCTCGACAAGGGCAAGGACGAGACGATCGCCGTGTACGACTTCGGCGGGGGCACGTTCGACATTTCGATCCTTGAAGTTGGCGAAGGGGTGGTCGAAGTAAAGGCCACGAACGGAGACACGCACCTGGGAGGCGACAACATCGACCAGCGGCTGGTGGATTGGCTGATCGATGAATTCAAGAAAAACGAAGGCCTCGATCTGCGTGGCAAGGGTAACGAGATGGCCTTGCAGCGGCTGCGGGACGCAGCGGAGCGTGCGAAGATCGAACTCTCGACCACGATGGAGACGGAAATCAATCTGCCGTTCATCACGGCCGACGCTTCCGGGCCCAAGCACCTGGTGATTAAGCTGACGCGGGCGAAGCTCGAAACCATGATCGAAGACATTTTGCAGCGATCGGTTGGCCCGTCCAAGCAATGTTTGAAAGATGCGGGCATCGATGCCAGCAAGATTAACGAAGTAGTCCTGGTTGGCGGACAGACGCGCATGCCGCGCATTCAGGCGATTGTAAAGGAACTGTTTGGACGCGAAGGGCACAAGGGCGTGAACCCGGATGAGGTGGTGGCAATTGGAGCGGCGATTCAGGGCGGCGTTCTGGGCGGCGAGGTAAAGGACCTGCTGCTGCTGGACGTGACTCCGCTGACTTTATCGATTGAGACCCTGGGCGGAGTGGCGACACCGATGATTCCGAGGAACACGACGATTCCGACGAAGAAGACGGAGACGTTTTCGACGGCGGCCGACAGTCAAACGTCGGTGGAGGTGGTCGTGCTGCAGGGCGAGCGTCCGCTGGCGGCACAGAACCGTACGCTGGGCAAGTTCCACTTGATTGGATTGCCGCCAGCGCCGCGAGGCGTGCCGCAGATTGAGGTGACGTTCGACATTGATGCCAACGGCATCCTGAACGTGACGGCGAAGGATAACGCCACGGGCAAGGACCAGAAGATCACGATCACGTCGTCTTCGGGCTTGTCGAAGGACGAAGTGGAGCGCATGGCGAAGGAAGCCGACGCGCATTCCGCGGAAGACAAGGCGCGGCGGGAGGAGATCGAGGCCAAGAATCAGCTCGACTCGATGGTCTACAACATCGAGAAGATGCTGAAGGAGCATGGCGACAAGATCTCGGGCACGGAGCGCGGCGACGTGGAGAACGCTCTGGCGGACGCGAAGAAGGCGATCGAAGGCGGCGATAAGGCCCAGATGGACTCGGCGCGGGAGAAACTGACGGCGGCATCGCACAAACTTGCGGAGCAGATGTACAAGGCTACGCAAGCGACTGCGGGCGCCGCGGCGGGAACGGGCGCGGGTCCGACGGATGGGCACGGCGCGACGGCGGGCGGCAATGGCGCGGGTCAGAAGAAAGACGAAGGCGTGATCGACGCCGAGTATGTGGACGTCGAAGACAAGAAATAAGCTGCTGGCTCTTTCGCTATCGGCTTTTGGCTTGGGGGCGCGTGGAGCGCCCCCAACTTGCATCTGAGTCATCAGGAAGAGCTGTTGTCCCGGCGAAGCGCTGGGATGATAGGACCCTTGGGGCTGGGAAAGAGGAAAGTGAATTGAGATTCGAAGTCAACGGACAAATGTTTTTTGTGAACTTCGTCCCCGAGGAGGGACGCTGGTATTGTTTCGCGCCCACGGCAACGGGGGTACAGCGCATTCCGGTGTCGATGGATGCCTCGCCCTTTGAGGCGTTTACGGTTGCGATGGACGAACAGGCGAAGGAAGTCGTGAACTGAGGAAGCAGTTCTCAGTTCTCGGTTTCCGGAATTCTTCGGCAATGACAAAGTTCCCCTGGGGATGACAAAAATTCAAGCTGCGACGATGATATTAAGCTGCCTGCTGAACGGCTGACATGGCGACCCAAACCAAAGACAAAGATTATTACAGCGTTCTTGGGGTGAAGAAGTCTGCCTCGGTGGACGAGATTCGCAAGGCGTTTCGGAAACTTGCGCGCAAATACCACCCCGACGTCAATCCTGGCGACAAGTCGGCGGAAGAGAAGTTCAAGACTCTCTCCGAGGCCAATGACGTCCTGAGCGATCCCAAAAAAAGAAAGATCTACGACCAGCTTGGGTTCTACTCCGACAATATTGATCCGGCCACGGCGGACGCCTACGCGCGGGGCGGCGGGCAGCCAGGGGCGGGCCCGGGCGACTTTGGGGGCGGGTTTTCGGGAGGTTTTCCCGGCGGCGGCCGTCAGCCGGGCGCGCCCAGCAACGTCGATTTCGGTGGGTTCGATTTTTCCGATCTGTTCGAAGGGGGGCGTAGCGGGGGACGCAAGAGTTCCGGCGGCTCGGGGGGCGGGTTCAAGGATATCTTCTCGAGTATTTTCAGTGGCGGCGGGCGCGGCGAGGCGCCTGCCGAAGGACCGGAACCGGGCAGCGATCTGGAGTATCAGGTCAACGTGCCATTTTGGACGGCGATCCGGGGCGGGGTGATGAAGCTGAATATTGCCCGGCGCGAGGTGTGCGGAAACTGCCACGGCAATGGCTTTACGGAAGCTCCAGGAGAATGTCCGCAGTGTCATGGTAAAGGGACGATTGAACAGACGGGCGGGCGCATGAAGTTCAACGTCACCTGCCCGCGCTGCCATGGGACGGGCAAGAATATTTCGACGTGCCCGGTGTGTCATGGTGAGGGCAGCGTCGAGAGTACGAGTCCGCTGGAGATCCGAATCAAGGCGGGAACGCGCGATGGTCAGCGCATTCGGATCGCGGGCAAAGGCAATGCGGGGCTGAGGGGCGGCGGGCTGGGCGACCTCTATGTAATCATCCGCATCGGCGAGCACCCGCTTTTCCAGCGCGAAGGGGACGACGTTCGAATCGTTGTGCCGGTGACGGCGGTGGAAGCGGCGCTGGGGTCGAAGATCGAAGTTCCTACGATTGATGGCCGGAGCATGCTGAAAATTCCTCCGGGGACGCAGTCGGGGCAGAAACTGCGGCTGCGTGAAAAGGGCGTGCCCTCGGCCACCAAGGACGGCGTGCGCGGCGATGAGATTGTCGAAGTGAAGATTACCGTGCCGATGCCTCGGGACGAGAAGACGAAGGAACTGCTGCGTGAGTTGGCCAAACTGAACCCGGAGGATCCGCGGGAAGAACTCTGGAAACAGATCTAGTTTGTCCGCCCGCGGCGCCTCTTAGCCTATTTCTTGCTCGGATCGTCCGCTGAATTCACATAGTTAAATTGCAGCGGCGCCATTCCATGGACCTGCACTACAACCTCTCCGGAGGCCATCGCATAGTGATGCATATCGGGATCGAGATAAGCGAAGCTGCCCGCCGGGAACGTCATCATCTTAGATTCGTCGAACTTGTCTCCCATCCCAACCTTGAAGTCACCGGAAATCACCGTGACATTTTCGCGCTTGGGATGCCAATGCGGAGCGATCTTGTAGCCGTCAGGCATTTTGAGGCGGATCGTAAAGTCTCCCGAACTCGCGGTGGGATCGCCCTCGATGACGGCCAGTCGCGCGCCTGCAGCTACGAACGGCGGTGGTACTCCGTACTTGATCTGGTCGGGAGTAAACGCATTCTGATGCGAGCCCGTTTGAGCGAACAGCACAGCCACGCCAACACATGAAACTGCGAGCATGATTTTCCTCATAGTTGATTCCTCCTACCTTGATTGAACCGCAGATATTGGGCATCTTTATACCGCAGATCACATGGAAGGGTCCATCCAATTTCACCTTGGGCCGCGCGCTGGGTGTTTCTGTGGTTCGGCGGTTACCTCCGTCGCTGGCCTTCTTGACAAAACTTTTCAAAATTCCGCAAAAAAATCTTGCATCTGTGGAAATTTCCCGTAATCTCACAAATGCGAACTAACTTCACCGACATGTCCGGGAAATCGCAGTTCACCCGGGAGCCGCGAGAAAGATTGCAAGGGAGACGCGGTGGTGAGAGTGAGTCGCCTGAGGAGGAAGCCATAGAAATTGGCAACAGCTACCCGAACCGCTAACATCCCGCAGCCTTCACTCTCCGTCGCCCCCCGCAAGAAGACGAAGTCCATCCGCCTCACCCTTTGGCCTCTGGTTGCCGCGACCTTCTTTATGGTCTCGGGTGGAACTTATGGGACCGAAGACATCGTGCATGGCGCCGGATATGGCAGAGCGATTTTGATCCTGCTGCTGACCCCGCTTCTGTGGAGCCTGCCAACTGCGTTCATGATTGGCGAACTCTCGAGCGCGCTCCCTTTTGAGGGCGGGTACTACGCCTGGGTACGGCGCGCCATGGGAAATTTCTGGGGATTTCAGGAAGCTTGGCTCTCGCTGGTAGCGTCCATTTTCGATATGGCGATTTATCCCACGCTGTTTGTCGCGTACCTCACGCGCATGTTCCCGTGGTTTCAGGAGAATCATCGCGGCGTGGCGGTGGCGTTGGGCGTCGTGATCGCCTGCGCGATCCTTAATATTCTGGGCGTCAAGGTCGTGTCGCTGACTTCGCTGTGGCTGTTTTTCGCCCTGTCGGCGCCCTTCGCGGCCATTTTTGTGCTGGCGCCGTTCAAGATTCACGCGCTCGCCAACGCTGTGACCAAGCCGACAACTTCCAATGTCGACATACTCGGCGGGTTGCTCATCTGCATGTGGAACTACATGGGTTGGGACAACGCCTCAACCATTGCTACGGAAGTCGAGCGCCCGCAGCGCACTTATCCGCGGGCGATGCTGGTCGCGGTCGCCATCGTTTGCGTTACTTATGTTCTGCCGTTTGCCGCGATGTGGATCACTGGCCTTCCGGCGAGCGCGTGGGAGACCGGGGCTTGGGCGGATGTCGCACAGTTGATGGGCGGCCCGGTGCTTCGCATCGCGCTGGTAGCGGGCGGCATGATGAGCGGCTTTGGCATGTTCAACGCCCTGGTCATGAGTTACTCGCGGCTGCCGCTGGCCATGGCTCAGGATGGCATGTTGCCGAAAGTGTTCGGCAAGCTGCATCCAAGATCGCGCGCGCCCTGGGTCGCGATTCTTGCCCTGGCGGTGGGCTGGGGACTGGCTCTGAATCTTGGCTTCGAACGGCTGGTCACTCTCGACATCATGATTTATGGGGCGAGTCTGACGCTGGAGTTTGTGGCCTTGATCTGTCTGCGGATTCGCGAACCGGAATTAAAGCGGCCGTTCCGCGTGCCGGGCGGGCTGTTTGGAGCGATCGCCGTAGGCATTCCGCCAACGTTATTGTTGGGATTTGCCATCCTGCGCAGCGAACACGAAGTGGTCCTGGGCATGAGTTCGCTCCTGTTTGGACTGATTGTGATCGGAGGCGGCGTGGTGGTTTTCCTGATCAATCATGCGTTGAAGCCGGCGGGATGGGCGGCAGCGACGGCGAAACCGGAACTGGCATCCTAGCGTTTCCGGCCGGCTGATCTTCAACATACCTTCAACATGGAGACGGGCTTAGCTCGTCTCTTTTCTTTTGGCGGATCTTTTGGCTGCGTCTTTGGCTGGACTGGCCATATCCGGGCTTACCCGATCATTTTCAGGATGATCCTTGCCGCGGTTTCTGGGGGATTTGCGGCACTGCTGTTCCCCTGCATTTTCGCCTTCACCGTCGCCAGGCGCTCGATCATGCGGGTTCGCGGAGCGCCATCAGGGATGATCTTGTTCATCTCGGTAACGATGTTTTCCGCAGTGAACCTGTGCTGCACCAGTTCCTGGACAACCTCCTCCCCGGCAATCAGGTTGACCATGGCGAAATAAGGAACTTTGACCCGTGGCTTGCCCAAGGCATAGGTCAGGCTGGATACGCGATACACCATGACAAACGGAGCGCCCATGAGAGCCGCCTCCACGGTGGCTGTGCCGCTGGCTACGATGCCGGCGCGGGAGTGATACAGTGCGGGCAACGCGTCGGGCACCAGGTGAATTTTCTGGTGTAAAGACGAGGCTGGCCGCGACTTTGTCGGGGTCGCGATCAAGTCCCTGAGAAACGTCGCATCCAGGGTGCGCGCCACTGGAAGCAGAAATTCATAACCCGCGTGGGGGCTCTCTATCTCCAACCGCTCAACCGCCAGCAGCATCGTGGGCAGGTTCATGCGCGTTTCTTTGCGGCGGCTGCCCGGCATGATCGTGATCCACTGTTTCGCGGGATCGAGCTGGTTTTGAGTCGCGTAGGATTCGCGCGTAACGGCCGGCGCGGGCTGATTGGCCAGGGGATGGCCGACGAAGGTCGCTTCCACTCCGCGATCGCGATAGAACTTCTCTTCGAACGGGAAAATCACCAGCGCCCGGTTGACATACTTGCGCAGCAGCTTGACGCGTCCCTGGCGCCACGCCCAGAACTGCGGGCAGACGTAATAGACGACTGGGATGCCGCGCCGGCGCATCTGACGCGCTACGCGCCAGTTGAAGGCTGGGGCGTCGATGACGATGGCCAGGGCCGGATGTTTCTCATCGGCGGCGCGAATCAATTTCTTATAGAGGCCAAGGATTTTGGGCAGGTGACTGAGAATTTCGGTGATGCCGACAACGGCCAGATCCTTGGCGTCGACGATGATTTCACAGCCGGCGGCGCGCATGCGCTCTCCTCCAGCGCCGAAAAACTCAAGCTGTGCAGGTTGTGTCGAGGCGGGGCCAAGCCCCGTCACCACAGGGGCAGGATGGACTAAAGACTTGCGCAACGACTCCATCAACTGTGCGCCATACATTTCACCGGAGGCTTCGCCGGCTGAGATCAGAATCTGCACAGCTGCATTGTACCGGGGCGGGCACGGGACCGATTCAGTCATCGGCGTTCGCGGGCGAGGGCGCCCGCGCCACACTGATCTCCTGATCTTTGTACTGCAGCTGATACAACTTGTAGTAAATTCCGCGCTGGGCGAGGAGTTGCTGGTGGGTCCCCATCTCGCGGATCTGGCCTTTGTGCATGACGATGATCTTATCGGCGCGCTGGATGGTCGAGAGGCGGTGCGCGATGATGAGCGCCGTGCGGCCTTCCACCATGCGGTTCAGCGCGTCGCGGACGCGAAATTCGGTTTCGGTGTCGACACTGGATGTCGCTTCGTCAAGAATCAGAATCTTCGGATTGTGCGCCAGAGCGCGGGCAAAACTAATCAGCTGCTTTTGTCCGGTGGAGAGCGTCGAGCCGCGCTCGCGCACTTCTTCCTGGAAGCCGCCGGGCAATTTTCGGATAAAGTCGCCGAGGTTGACATCTTCCGCTGCCTGCTCCACGTCCGCATCCTGAATGCGGGCCGTGCCCAGACGGATGTTGCCGGCTACGGTGCCGCTGAACAGGAATGGATCCTGCAGGACGATGCCGAACCGGCCGCGCAGGTCGTCGAGATTCATCTCTTTGATATCGACACCGTCGATGCGAATCGCCCCGCGCTGCACGTCGTAGAAACGCATCAGCAGCGAGATCAAAGTGGTTTTGCCGGCTCCCGTGTGACCGACGACGGCGATGGTCTCGCCGGGTTCGAGGACAAAACTCACATCGCGCAAAATCCAGTCGAGCCGGTTGTTTTGGGCGGGGATGCCCGTCGCTCCACTGGCTTGCCCCGCCGCGTTATAGGCGAACCAGACGTGATCGAATTCGATACGGCCCGGGCCCTTTGGCTGTTTGGTCACCGCCGGCGAAGTGATTTCAATCTTTGTATCCAGCAGTTTGAAGACGCGCTCGCCGGCGGCCATGGCCGATTGCAGGATGTTGTACTTCTCGCTCAGGTCCTGAATGGGACGAAAGAAACGCTGCGCGTACTGCATGAAGGCGACCAGCACGCCGATGGAGGCGACGCCGCGGATCACGTCGTTGCCGCCCCACCAGATAATACTGGCAATGGCAATCGCCGACAGGATTTCGACCACCGGATAATAGACCGAGTAGGCCATGATGGCGTCTTTGAAGGCTTCCATGTGTGAAGCGTTGATCTCGGAGAACTTGTTGAAGGCGCGCTTCTCACGGTTGAAAAGCTGGAGAACCAGCATGCCCGACACGGCTTCCTGCAGATAAGAATTGATGCGGGCGATGGCGGTGCGAATGCGGCGGTAAGAATCGCGAACTTTGTCGCGAAAAATCAGGGTGGCGTAAATGATGAGCGGAAGCACGGCAAAAGTGATCAGGGCCAGCTTCCAGTTCATCTTCATCATGATGCCGATGATGCCGGCGAGGACGAAGACATCCTCGAAAATCGAGACCACGCCGGCGGTGAACATTTCGTTCAGGGCATCGACGTCGGTGGTCACGCGGGTGACCAGCCGTCCGACCGGATGCTTGTCGAAAAACGCTACGTGCATGTACTGCAAGTGGCGGAAGATCTGGCGGCGCAGATCGAACATCACTTTCTGGCCGGTCCATTGCATCAGGTAGGTCTGAATGAACTCCAGCGTAAACGTGGAGATAAGAATGGCGACGTAAAGGCCGCCAATCTGCGCGATGCCGGTCAACGGAGTGGGGCTCAGGCGATCGCCGATCCAGGAATGGGAGCTCGGAGTTTTTGCCAGGTACTTATCGATGGCAATCTTGGTGAGGAAGGGACCGAGCACGTCGGCCACGGACTTCAGAATGATGGCCGCGAGCGCGACCACAACGTGCCACTTGTAGGGACGCAGATAGGTCAGCAAACGGCGCATCAAGCGGCCGTCGTATGCTTTCCCTAATACTTCTTCTTCCTGATTGGAGGCCATCGGTGACGCAACGGAAACAGACTGGGATCACCTCGCAAAAGTCATCCCGATCAAGATTACCCGAAAACCGTCTTTCCCAGTAGATGAACCCGTCTTAATTCCGACGCCGAGCCACCATCATGCTACCGTCGGCGGAGGCTGGCTCCAGAAGTAGATGAACCCGT
Organism: Acidobacteriaceae bacterium; assembly: GCA_003134435.1. Classification (GTDB taxonomy): domain Bacteria; phylum Acidobacteriota; class Terriglobia; order Terriglobales; family Acidobacteriaceae; genus Acidiflorens. Next base: position 41,665 of record PLBE01000053.1, on the reverse strand, counting down.
CTTAATTCCGACGCCGAGCCACCCCGGTTTCCGCTTCCGCTTCCCAGTTTTAGCGTTGCAAATATTGGACTTACCGCGGGAACTCTGGAGGACGCTTCGGAGTCTAAATAGTTAAGCGGAAAAGGTCGTCCGGGAGTCGTGTCTTAGGCAGGGAAGATTCCCGCCGCTGGGGCTCGTGTGACTCTATAATTGGAGGCAACGCCGTCATGGCGGGAGCTACTACATTGGGCGATCTAGCCAGCGCGATCGGGGCCCGAGCCGAAGAATCCGCCGTCATCGCTGCCCTGAAGGCGGGTTCGGAAGAAGCGTATTCGTGGCTGATTGGCGAATTTCATCAGCCCATTTACGGCCTCATCTACCGCATTGTGAACGATCCTTCGGACGCGGCCGACACGACTCAAGACGTATTTCTGAAAGTGTTCCGGGGGATGAAGCATTTCCACGGCGAGTCCAGCCTGAAGACGTGGATTTATCGTATCGCCCTGCACGAGGCGGCGAACCGGCGGCGCTGGTGGTTCCGGCACAAAGCGCAGGAAACGCCGATCGATCCTATCTGCTCGGGCGAATGCGAATACTCCGGAGAAGAGCGACTGGTTGACCCGGGCGAGTCTCCGTTTGAAATGTTTGCGCATACCGAGGTGCAAGCGGCGGTGGAACAAGCGCTGCAACAGGTGCCTGAGCCTTATCGGACGGCTTTGATTCTGCGCGACCTGGAAGACATGTCGTACGAGCAGATTGCGGAAGTTCTGGCGATTTCTCTGGGAACGGTAAAGTCACGCATTACGCGGGGACGCGACGCGCTGCGCAAGAAATTAGCGGGATATGTCAGGGAAGTAGGCCCGGAGTTGGGCCTGCAGGCTCCTGCCGATGAGCAGAAGAGTTCGCGTGGTGGCAGGCAGGTCGAGGTGACGCCATGAAGCAGTACGCTGCGATGAAGTACGCTGCGATGAACGGCGCGGCAAAGAACTGCGCTGCGACCAGAAAGTTATTCTCGCCTTATCTCGACGGCCGGGTAAGCGGGTCGGAGATGCGCGCGCTGACGCGCCACCTGCAAGAGTGCTCGGACTGTGGGCGGGAATATGCCGCGATGCAACGTTCGCAGCAACTGCTGGCTGGTCTCGGCGCGAAAAAGGCGCCGGCGGATCTGGCGTTAAAGTTGCGGGTTGCGATTTCACGGGAGGCGGCGCAAACCCGGCGTCCGCGCTTTGAAGCCATACTGGTGCGGCTGGAAAACGCGCTCAACGCTTTCATGGTTCCGGCGACAGCGGGACTGGTGAGCGCGATATTGTTTTTCGGCCTGCTGCTGGGCTTCTTTGCTTTGCCGGCGGAACTGCGGGCAAGCAGCGACGTGCCGCTGATGCTCTACATCGGGCCGCAACTGGAGCAGTCGGCATTCGGCACGTCGCTGGGCAATATGGGAGACGATGCTTTGGTGGTGGAAGCCTATGTGGATGCCAATGGGCGCGTGGAGGATTACCGCATCCTGTCGCAGCCGGACGATGCCCAGGCAGTGCTGCCGCAGTTGAAAAACCTGCTGATCTTCACCACGTTCCGTCCCGCGCTTTCAATGGGACGACCGACGGCGGGGACGGCTGTCCTGTCGTTTTCGAAGATCAGCGTGAAAGGGTAGGCGGACGCTCCGTATCGCGCTCGGGGGACAATCCCGGGTGACGGTCCCCGTGTAGATGCTTCTTCTGATTTGTCCTCGAATGTTGGACCTCCAAATGTCTGTCCTCTAAAGGTTTGACCTCGAATTGACCAGTTCGTACACTACTTCTAGCTCATCCTATGCGTGAGATCCGAGGGAATTTCCTGGGACTACGAGTTCGACCGGCGTTCGCTCTCGGCCTGGCAATGGTGCTGGTCGGGGCATCTGGCTGGGCGCAGAATCGTCCCCAGGTTACTCTGGAAACCAGCGAGACGTTGTTCACGGTGCTGACCGCGATCAATACCTGTGGCTATGACCAGGAATTGAGCGTATCCGACCCGCTGCGCATGCAGATCCGCTCGGAAGTGGGCAAGGCCGCTGAAAGCATCGTCGGGGCGCAGGATGTGATTGGCCCAATGTGCGCCCTCTACCGGCGTCATCAGGGTGGTGATCCCGCGCACGACCTCTCCCATTATGTATCGCTGGCGCTGTACCTGGAGGAGCCGCCGACTTTCAGGTTGAAAGTGAGAGAGGCGGAACTCCCTCCTGATGCGGAGGCTGTGGCTGACATGGTGCCGCTGATGGAGGACTTTTACCAGAAGCTGGGCTTGCACGCCATCTGGGAGCGGCACCACCAGCGCTACACGGAATTGACCGAGTACTATCACGAGCCGCTGGCGAGGATGACGTTCGATACGGAAATCTATTTGAAGCTGGCCTCGTCGGAATACCTGGGACGGCAGTTCACCATCTACCTGGAAGCGATGGGCGCGCCCGGACAGACCAACGCGCGCGATTATGGGTCGGAATACTATGTCGTGATCTCGCCAACCTTGAGCACGGCGATCAAGATGCAGCAGATTCGGCATACCTATCTCCACTACCTTCTGGATCCGCTGGCGATGAAGAATTTCGGCTCGTTCAAGCGCCTCGAGCCCTTGCTGGATGAGGTGCAGAACGCTCCCATGGATGAGGCTTTCAAGAATAATGTTTCGCTTCTGGCCACGGAATGCCTGATCCGGGCGATTGAACTGCGGACGCTCCCGCGAAGGACGCCGGAGACGGAGCGGACGGCGAAGCTCGACGAAGCGGACAAAGAAGGCTACGTGCTGACGCGGTATTTTTATGACGCGTTGGGGAAGTTCGAAAAAGATCCGGAGGGTATGCGCAACGCGTTTGCGGACCTGATCGGGCGAATTGACGTGGGCGCGGAAAGGAAGCGAGTTTCAGTGCTCCAGTTCGCCAAGCAGGCAACACCGGAACTGGTGCAGGCTCGTCCGCGGAATGAGGTCCTGTTGTTGAACGCAGAACGCCGAATGGCGGCGGGCGATCTGGGAAGCGCGCAGAAACTCGCGCAGCAGGCCCTCGATCAGCAGGCGCCGGGGGAAGATTCGGGGCGTGCGCTCTTTCTTTTGGCGCAAATCGCCACCATGAATCGGGACATGGATGGAGCGCGCGACTACTTTGAACGAGCGCTGCAGACCGCCCGCGAACCGAAGGTAATCGCGTGGTCTCACATTTATCTGGGCCGTATTTTTGATTTGAAGGAAAATCGGAATGCCGCGCTCGATCAGTATCGGGCGGCGCTGGATGCCGCTGGAGCGGGGCTTCCGGAGGCAAAACTGGCGGCGCGGCGCGGGTTGGAGCAGGCCTACGAGCCTCCGGTAGCGAAACAGCCGCAGTGATGCAGGCATGGAATTTCGGTAGCCGGTCGGGTGCGAAAGCACTAACCACCAAGGAACCTGCGCTACAGGAAGCAAACGGCTGAGCTATGATTGCCTGTTTGGTTCAGGGCTGGCGTGGAGGCGAGAACTCGGTCGCGGCGGGTTCCGAGTGAGAAACTTTTGACGTCCACATTTTGCATTATGGGAGACAGTATGAAACGAGCAGCAGTCATTCTTGCGATACTGAGTCTCGGAATCACAAGTGTCGCGGTTTGGGCGGCGGCGCAGAGTGCGCCGGCAGCGGGCCAAACAGCGCCGGCAGCGGGTGCGACGACTGCACCAGCGGCGAAGCGTCCGCCACAAGCCAAGACCCAGCCCGAGTTCGATGCCTACAAAGCGGCGTCGGCCAGTACCGATGCAGCGGCGCTGGAGAAAGCTTCTGACGATTTTGCCACCAAGTTCCCTGACAGCGAGCTTCGCGTTTTGCTGTACAAGAACGCGATGCGCCTCTATCAGAATGCCAACAGCCCGGATAAGACCGAGGCCATGGGCCGGAAGGTTCTGAGCTTTGACGCGGACGACCCCGAAGCTCTGGTGATCGTAGCCGAAGTGATTGCGGAGCGGACGCGCGAAACCGATATCGATAAGGATCAGCGCTACGCGGAAGGCACGTCGATGGCGCTGAAGGCCACCCAGACCGTGGACACCGACGTCCAAGTGCCGGCGGGGACGCCGCAGGACAAGATCGACGCTTACAAAGCACTGCTGCGCTCCAACGCGTATTCGATTCTCGGTACCATCGAATTCAAGAAAGAGAATTTTCCCGTGGCCCAGGATTACCTGCAGAAATCGATCGACGCCTTCCCCAGCAATCCCGACCCGGTAGTAATTCTCCGCCTGGCGCTGGCACTCGATAAGCAGCAGAAATATCCGGAGGCGCTGAAGGCGGCGAACCGCGCGGTGGATATGACGCAGGACAATACTCCGATTGGGACCCCGGCTCGACGCGAGCGCGAGCGCCTGCAGCAGCTCACTGGAGCGGCGGTTCCGGCTCCGCCCCAGGCGCCTCCGAAAAATTAAGATTGGGTGGGGAGCGAGGCTGACCTCGTTGCGAAAGGTGGAACCATTCGTCGAGAGAGTAAGCGCACGCCACCAGCGCTAAAGCAGGAATGCGGTCTCAGTGGAAGTGGCACGAACGCGCTCATGTCATTTCTTTTTTCGCAGCGGAGCCTCGACGTTCTTCAAGCAAGTGCAAACGCGGGAAGCCGCGCCGCCGAATGAAGTCACGTGAAATCATGGCGCTGGAAGAAAGCCTGGGTCACCACTTTCACCGCCCCGAGTTGCTCGAGCAGGCGCTTACCCACAGCTCGCAAGCGCGCGAGGCGGAGGCGCTGGGCGCAGGCGGTTTGTCGGCCAGCGGTCCGTCGATGGGCGATAACGAGATGCTCGAGTTTCTGGGAGACGCGGTGCTCGGGCTGGCCACCAGTGAGACGCTGTTTCATCGCTTCCCCGAATTCCAGGAAGGCCATCTTTCCAAACTTCGCGCGCATCTGGTGGGGCAACGGCATTTGCTGCGCGTAGCCGAGCAACTTCAGATTGGTCTTTATATCGGCCTCGGCCGCGGCGAAGAAAAAAGCGGCGGCCGCAACAAGGCCAGCCTGCTGGTGGATGCGCTGGAAGCGNNGGGCGCGGCAAGGCAAGCCTGCTGGTGGACGCACTAGAGGCAATTCTGGCGGCCCTGTACCTCGACGGCGGATGGCCGGTGGCACGGGACTTCATCGTGCGCGCGATCGTGGAACCGGAACTGGCCCACATGAAACTGGAGACTAGCGCCATTCCGGTCATGGACTTCAAATCCGCGTTGCAGGAAGCAGTGCAGGCCCGGGGAGGACCGCAGCCGGTGTATCAGTTGGTAAAAGAGGAAGGTCCGGAACACAAGAAGACATTTACGGTCGAGGTAAGACTGCCGGGGCTGGGACAAATCGTGGGGCGAGCCCAGGGCGCGACCAAGAAACGAGCGGAGCAGGAAGCGGCGCGGCAGGTGTTGGAGCATCTGTCCGCGTTGCCCGAAGCGCGGCCGCCTCAGGCTCGAAAGGACGGCGGCGCGGCGTAGCGTGAGCCCCAGGGTGCCGAACCATCAACTGTCGGATTCATATTGCTAAGCGCTATTTATGTCGTGGAGCGAAAAGATTTCCGCGGGAGACTGGCCCGCGACCGTGCAGTCGGTCGCCGGAACGGTGGTGATTGCGGTTTTTGTGGTCACTTTCCTGGTGCAGGCGTTCACCATCCCTTCGGAATCCATGGAACAGACGCTGCTCATCGGCGACTACCTGCTGGTGGATAAATTCTGTTATGGCGGCAGTTCCGGGTGGAATCGGCTTTTACCCTATCGCAACGTGCGCCGCGGCGATGTCATCGTCTTTCATTATCCGGTGAATCCGGCGCAGGACTTTGTCAAGCGCGTGGTGGCGTTGCCCGGAGATCGGCTGCGCCTCATCAACAAGCGCGTGTATGTGAACGGCGCGGCGCTGCCGGAACCCTATGTGCAATACATCACCGCCCTCCACGATTCGTATCGCGACGATTTTCCCCGCACCGAATCTCCGGCATACGGAGTGGACGCGAAATGGTGGAAGGAGATGCCGAAGCTGGTGGAAGACCACCAGTTGATTATTCCCGAGGGACACTATTTTGTTCTGGGGGACAATCGCGATGACAGCCAGGACAGCCGCTACTGGGGATTCGTGCCGCGCGAAAACATTATCGGGCGCCCGCTTCTGATCTACTGGTCGGCGGGCAATTTGAATAACGATCTCCCGGGATCGCCAACCGTGGGCGACAGGATTTATCATCTAGTCTACGCGATGACTCATTTGTTCCAGATCACCCGCTGGGAACGCACTTTCAGGCTGGTTCGCTGATGCTGGGGGCGGCTCCTGTGCGCGACAGAAAGACGAGTTGAGAGATTCTCTGAAAACGGATGGCAATTTTGCCGAAAAAAGAAAAGAAGCAAGTTGTAGTGCGCGAAGAGCAAGTCGACGAGAAACCGCACGAAACCACGGTGGAATTTCTGGCCTCGCTCGCGGGAGTGCTGGTCACGGGCCTGTTCATCATCACTTTTATCCTGCAGGCGTTTGAGATTCCGTCGAGCTCGATGGAAGACACGCTGCTCATCGGGGACCATGTGTTTGTGAACCGGGAGCAGTTCGCGGCGCCTACGCGCTGGATGGGTCCGCTTCTGCCTTATCGCGACCTCCATCGCGACGAAATTGCGGTTTTCATGTCGCCGGAGCAGCCCGGCCTGTTCCTGGTGAAACGCATCATTGGCATTCCGGGCGACCGGATCCACCTGCGCGACGACGTCGTCTACCGCAACGGCCAGAAACTGGATGAGCCGTTTATCCGCCACAAACGGGCGGAGCGCAATCCCTACACCGACAATTTTCCGGCTGTGCCGCCTTCGGAAATGTACGGCGTACGCAACGAGAAATGGGCGGAGGAACTGCCTTCGCATATCGTAGGAGATGACATTGTGGTCCCTCCAAACAGCTATTTCGCGATGGGAGACAACCGCGATGTCAGCTACGACAGCCGTTTCTGGGGTTTCCTTCCGCGCCAGAACCTGATTGGCCGTCCCATGTTCATCTACTGGTCATTCGAGACGGCGGAAGGCCAGTATGAGATGAACAGCATGTGGGATCGAGTGGAGAACATGGGTCACATCATCTTCCATTTCTTCGACGAAACCCGCTGGTCGCGAACTTTCAAGCCGGTGCGCTGAACAACGGGGCGCTGAATGATGGATCAAACCGCAGACTTGCCGAAAAGACAACAAACTAACCGGGAAGTGATGGCGAACGAGAGGCCGCATGAGTCGCTGGTGGAATTTCTGGCCTCGATGGCGGAATTGCTGATCCTCGTCCTCTTCATCATGACGTTTGTGCTGCAGAATTTTGAGATTCCCTCCAGTTCCATGGAGGACACGCTGCTCATCGGCGACCATGTCCTGGTCAACCGTGAACAGTTTGCGCCGCCGACGCGCTGGATGGGGCCACTGCTGCCTTATCGCGACGTGCGGCGCAACGACATTGTCGTGTTTCTGTCGCCCGAGGAACATGGTCTGTTCGTAGTCAAGCGGATTATCGGAGTCCCCGGCGACCGCATCCACTTGCGCGATGGAGCTGTGTATCGTAACGGCGAGAAGCTGGATGAACCCTATGTGCGGCACAAAGAAGAGGATTACAACCCCTACCGCGACGATTTCCCCGCCGTGCCCGCGACCGAGTCCTATGGCGTAAGAAACGAAAAATGGGCGCAGGAACTGCCTTCGCATCTGGAGGGTGGCGACATCGTGGTCCCCCCCGGCAGCTACTTTGCCATGGGCGACAATCGCGACGTCAGTTACGACAGCCGCTACTGGGGCTTCATTCCGCGCCAGAACGTGATCGGCCGTCCCATGTTTATCTACTGGTCATTCGACACCCCGCCGGGACAGTGGCAAATGCGCGGATTGGGCGACCGGCTAAAATTCATGGTTCAGCATGTCATCCTTCATTTCTTCGATGAAACGCGCTGGTCCCGGACGTTCAGGATGGTGCGGTGAAACGGCTGCGGTCCAGGGGCGGGGTCGCTGCCGTGGTGGCTCTGCTGCTGCTTCTGCTGTTTCTGTTCCGGCCGGGAGTCTACCGGCTGCGAAACCGGATTGCCACCACCATCGGAAACGCGCTCAGCCGGAAGGTGGAACTGGACAATGTGAGTCTGCATTTTCTGCCGCGACCCGGCTTTGATCTAGAGGGACTCGTCATTTATGACGATCCGGCATTCAGCGCGGAGCCGATGATTCGAGCCCAGGAAGTCTCCGCCGCGATCCGCTTCCGTTCCTTGCTGCGCGGGCGACTGGAGCTCGCAACCCTGAGCGCGAACGAGCCCAGCATCAACCTGGTGCGCAATCGCGAAGGTCGCTGGAACCTGTCAACGCTGATCGAGCGCAACGCGCAAATCCCGGCGGCTCCGACAGGAAAGCCGGCTTCCGAGCGCCGCCCAGCCTTCCCTTATCTTGAAGCCGGCAACGCCCGCGTCAACTTTAAACTGGGACAGACAAAGAAATCTTTTGCGTTGATGAACGCGGACGTGGCGCTTTGGCAGGATTCCGACAATTCCTGGGGCGCGCGCATCAAAGCCGAGCCGGTGCGGACGGATTTCAATCTCACCGATACTGGGTTGCTGCAGATCAACGCCGCGTGGCAGCGGGCGGCGAACTTGCGAACGACTCCGATGCGGATTATGGTGCAATGGCAAAAAGGCCAACTGGGGCAGATCACCCAGTTGCTGAGCGGAAAAGATCGGGGATGGCGCGGCGGAGTTAGTTTCGGGGCAAACCTGTCAGGCACTCCCGAAGCGCTACGGATCGAAAGCCAGACTGCAGTGGACGATTTCCATCGCTACGACATTGTGGGTCACGAAAGCCTGCGCCTGGCAACCACCTGCGCTGGAACTTACAACGCGGTCGCCTCCACGGTAGCGGACTTACTCTGCGAGTCGCCAGCCAATGGTGGAACCATTCGGCTGCGGGGGAACATGGCGATGGCCGCTCAACAGCCCAACTACGATCTGAGGCTCGAGGCCGAGAAGGTGCCGTTGGCCGCGGTGGTTCGATTGCTGCGCCAGGCCAAAAAGCAGATACCCGGCGATCTCACTGCGAGCGGATTGTTGAATGTGGAGTTCCGAGCGACTCAAGACATAGGCGGATCCCCAGGGCCTGGCTCGCCGCAATGGCAGGGTGACGGCTCGGCGACCAATGTGCGCCTCTCGTCAGGGCAATCGTCGAATGCGGGAAAGGATGAGGTAACGTTGGGCACCGTTCCGCTGGTCCTGGTGGCCGCAGAATCGCGTCCCTTGCCCAGGAGCAGAATCAATCCTCCGAATGCGCAGGAAAAGGAACTGGCGCCCGCTGAAACGCACCTGCGGATTGGTCCGGCCACACTAGCCCTGAACGGCTCCGAGCCAGTCACCGTTGGGGGCTGGATTTCGGCTGCCGGGTATCGTCTCTTCCTGCGCGGCGACGCCGAACTCACAGATCTCTATCGTCTGGAGAAGCTGCTCGGCTTGCCGGTGACTCAGCCCGCGGCGGAGGGTTCCGCTAAGTTGGAGATGAATATTTCCGGACCATGGCAGGGATTCGCTCCTGCCGTCGCAGCGGGCAGCGCTCAGTTGCGCAATGTTCGCGCGGAGGTGCGCGGCTTGAACACGCCCATCGAAATTGCCTCGGCGAACTTGAGCCTCACTCCGGACGCGATCTCGCTACAGAAAATTTCCGCTCGTACCGCAAGCACACATTGGGGTGGCACGGTCACGGCGCCTCGCCATTGCGCGGCTCCGGCTTGCGCGTATTCGTTCGACCTTGCAGCCGATCGGCTTTCGACGGAGGATCTTGGCGAGTGGTTCACGCCGCATCCGGCGAAGCGCGCGTGGTACCGCCTCTTGAATCCAGCCGCCAATACCCCGGCGAGTGGTTCACCGCTGCTCACCATTCTGGCGCGAGGCAGTTTGCAGGTTGGCCGGTTCGAAATGAAGAAGGTGGCGGCGACCCAGATAACCACGCAGGTGGAAGTGGATCGCGGCCGGATTACGCTAACCGCTTTGCGCGGTCAGTTGCTGGAGGGTACGCACCAGGGAAACTGGATCATCGACTTCTCAGAGCCTGATCCAGGACACGACGCATCGGCTTCGAATCCGGCCGTGCACGAGACCTCTGGTCTGCCGCTACGCTATCGCGGCGCCGGCACGCTGCGTGACATTTCGCTGGAAGCCGTAGGCTCCCTGATGAACGATGAGTGGATTGCCGGATCGGCCGACGGTAAATTCGAGGTGGATGGATCCGGAGACAGCTTTCGCGAAATACTGTCGCGGTCCGATGGCAAGTTGAAGTTTACGATGCGCAACGGCAGCCTGCCGCATATTGAAATTCCAGGGGCGCCCGCGCCGCTTCCGGTTCACCGGTTTACGGGGGAGTTACTTCTGAAAAAAGGCAACTGGAAAATTTCGGCGGGCAGACTGGAATCGCACGATGGGATTTATCGGGTGAGCGGGACGGCGACTCCAGAAGGCTTGGACTTCGAGTTGACGCGCGCTGACGAGCAATCGTGGACAGTCACCGGGACGCTGGCCGATCCGCAAGTCGATCCGGTTGGCCAAACGCAGGCGAAGAGCACCGCAGCAGTGACGAAGAGTGTCAAACCGTAAGTCAGACTGTCATCGGACTAATTTTCGTCCGGAAGGCAGCGAAAGATCTGCCGTTATCCTCCGCGAGGAGAGACTTGGTGGATCTTATGGCACGTAGCCCTCGCCCCGTAGCACCCTTCCCGGCAGCGCGCCGGTCATCTTTCCGTTCTCAATCACGGGCACACCGTTGACAAGAACATACTCCATGCCTTCGGACAAGCGGTTGGGATCGTCGAAGGTCGCCAGGTCGCGCACCGTATTCGGATCGAAAACCACCACATCGGCCCACATTCCCTGCTTGAGTACACCGCGATCCGTCAGCCGCATGCGCTGCGCGGGCAGGCTGGAGAACTTGCGAATCGCGTCTTCCAGCGTCAGCTTTTTTTCTTCTCGAACGTACTTACGCAGGATGCGCGGGAATGTCCCATAGGCCCTGGGGTGGGGATGCTCTTCACCCAGAATGCCCTCGGGCGATGTGCCGGAAGAATCGTTGTCCACCGAAACCCAGGGCTGCTGGAGGGCTAGGGCCACATCCGGCTCGGACATTCCGAAGACGGCGCAGTCGGTGTAGGCCTGGTCTTCGATGAGCAGATCAAAGAGCGTGTCCATGGGATCTTTTTTCAACTCGGTCGCGATTTCGTCGAGCCGCTTGCCCTGAAATCTTTTCAGCCCCGGATTCTGAACCACCCCGATCATCACATCATGGGGACCACTGATTTCTTCCCATTCGTTGTCCCAGTCTTTGGACGGAGTCTCCATGTCTTTGCGAATACGGGCGCGAACCGCCGGATCCTTCAAGCGCTCGACTAATTTTGCATCGCCGCCATCGTGCGCCCAAGGCGGAACGAACGCCGACATACTGTTGAACCATGCGGTGTAGGCATACGTGTTTGCCGTGATGTCAACCCCCTCGGCTCGGGCCCGATTGACGCGCGCGATGGATTCCGGCATGTGTCCCCAGTTCGGCTTGCCCGCGACTTTGAAATGCCAGATCTCGACCGGGATGTGGGCCTCGCGCCCAATGCGAACCGCCTCGTCGATCGCTTCCAGAACACTGGAGCCCTCGTTGCGCATGTGGGTGGCGTAAATTCCGCCGGATTTCGATGCCTCCGAAGCGAGCGCAATGATCTCCTCCGTCTTGGCATAGGGAGCGGGCGCATACTCCAATGAAGTTGACACTCCGACCGCGCCGTCGCGCATGGCGTCGCGAACCAGAGCCCTCATCTTTTCGAGTTGCTCCGGCGTGGGCTGGACGTCGGCATCTCCGAGCACCGCGCGTCGCACCTGCGTCGCGCCCACGTAACTCGCGAGATTGATGCCCATGCCCTGTTTTTCCAGGCGGGCGAAATACTGACGGAACGTTCGCCAGTCGGGATTTACCTTGTAGTGCTGGTAGGCGGGGCGGTCATTGGCAATAATCGCGTCGTTCAAAGGAGCGGCCGATCCGCCTTCTCCGGTGATTTCGGTGGTGATGCCCTGATAGATCTTCGAAGGCAGTCGAGGATCAACCAGGATGGTCGTTTCCGACTGGCCGAGCATGTCGATGAATCCGGGAGCGACGACTTTGCCCTGAGCGTCAACAGTGCGCTGGCGCGGAGCCGAGGAGAGGTTTCCGATGGCGGCGATGCGGCCATCGCGGATTCCGATGTCGCCTGCGTACCAGGGAGAGCCGGTGCCGTCGATGATGTGTCCATTGGTGATGACGAGGTCAAAGCGAGAGTCGGAGGCTAGAGCTAAGGGGGACACGAGCAGCAGGCATGCCAGGATAAAGCGGCGAGTTGCGGTCATGAGTTTCTTTCCGAATCCGTATTTCCCGAGGGGTCCGCTCTCGGGCGTCCGATCAACGTGCCTAGGATAATCCAGACGGCGAGTGTGAGCCACTCCCATTGCGAAAAATGACCGGGGACAAACGGCGCAAACTTCATCAGCAGCATCGCCAAGCCTACCAGGGCGCCGAGCAGAGCGATCAGGCGGTCGGCGACTTGGGGCTGCATCCTTTTGGGCTGCATCCACAGATAGGCCGCACAAGCCGCGAACCATCCGCTAGCGGAGGCGACCGATCCGACCTCCGAGATCGGCACCAGAATGGCGCTGCCCAGAAACATGCACGCGGCGGTGGCGATCCCAACCGAGGTGACGGCCGCGGCCGGAGTTTGATTCTGGGGATGCACCGTGGCGAATCTTGTGTCGACCAAGCCGCGCCGTCCCATGGCAAACAGCAAGCGACTGGCGGCCACGAAATTTCCGTTGAAGACTTTGAATAGCGAAAGTAGAGCGGCACTCAAAATGATGCTTACGATCGACCGCGAGCCGACGGCGTGTTCAAAGGCGACCGCGGTCATGAATGGTTCGCCGGTCAGCAGACGCCACGGCGCGACGAAGCCCACCGCCGCTATTACAACGATGTAGAAAGCGGCGCCGACGGTGATGGCGGCAAAAATGGCGCGAGAAAATCCCGACGCGCGAAATTGCGGATTAGCCTCCTCGGCGGCTTTGGTCACCGATTCAAATCCCGTCATGTAGTAAGGAACGATCTGCAGCACCAGCAAGATGGAGATGAAGGGAGTGTGCGTGAACAAGGGCGGAAAATTGGCGGTCGACCCGCGCGTAACGCCAACCGCAACGAAGATCACGAAGAGCGCCAGCGTGCCGAAGGTGCTCCAGTTCTGAAAGGTGGCGCTCAGGCGGATGCCATGATAGTTCACGAGTGTAACAACCGATGTCAGCGCGAGCCCGATGATCAGGTGTGGCAGATATACGGGCTTTCCCGCCACACTGTATAACTGGATCGAATCAAGCGCAGGAAAAATGTAGGCGGCGATGCGGCCCACGGCCACGGCCTCCCAGGGACAGACGATGAAATACGCGAGCATCATCATCCATCCCGTGTAAAAGCTGACGGGGCGCGGGAACACTCTCGCGGTGTAGGCGACCTCGCCGGCTGCGTCGGGCATGGCCATGACCAGCTTGCCGTAGACATAGCCGATGGGGAGCAGCAGAATGCCGCCAACGGCAAAGCCGAGTACGCCTCCAAGCGGGCCGCCCCGCGTCAGCCAGTCGTCCATAACGACGAGCCAACCCACGCCTACCATTGTTCCCCAGCCCAGGGAAAAGTAATCGGTGACGCGCAGTTTGCGGGCGAGGTGGGTCATCGGGAGTGGCCAGACGCGGCCGAGCTTTGCTCCGCTCGACAGCCGGGGCGGCTGTCCCTGCGCGAAACTGGGGAAGGCTTCATGGGCGCGAATTATAAAGCATCGCGCCCTATCAGCCGGACTTGTTCACGCAACCTCGTCAGAGCAAATGGCCACAACCCAGTCAGGCAACGGCGAAGCGGGGCGGGCATTCCTTCGGCGGCGGGATTTCTTTCGACCGCAAAATGCAGATGGCTTCTTTCAACGAAGAAATCTCAAACACAGAAGAAAGGTGCGTCGCATCCAGCACACGGCGGAAGAAAAGCGGCGGGTTGACCAGCTTCATCTTCGCAGAACGTTGCGTCGTCCAGCGGCGCAGCAACAAAAGCGTTCCCAAACCACCGGCATCGAGATGGTCAACTTCCGAGACATCGAGCACCAGCACGCGAACGCGATCGAGTTGCTCGATGCGGCGGCGGAACTGGTCGAGCGCCGCCCCGCGCACCATGCGTCCCGAGCAGTTCACGACGGCAACGTCTTGTGAGCATTCCATTTGAAAGGTGAGTTCCATGTTTCGATTCATACAAACCTGCCTTAACGTCTTCAATGGATACGAATCAACCCCAAAGAAAGTTCCCTGATTTCGTGTCACTAGTTTGACGCGAATGAGCGGGAAAAGTAATCAGCGGAAAACTGACTGGCGAGCATCAATTTATTCAATGTCACAGATGCGTAAAGCTCGTAAGAAGATTGTCAACAGTGAGTCATTCACGAATGATCGGTCACGGACTACAGTCCCGCTTCGATCCGCGATCTCGGATCGAGCAGGTCGCGCAACGCGTCGCCGATAAAGTTGAAGGCCAGCACTGCGAACATCACGGTCAACGCCGGAAAAAGTACAAGATGGGGAGCGTCGAAGAGATGGGAGCGGGCATCGTTGAGCATCGATCCCCAACTGGCGGTGGGCGGAGGAACTCCGAGGCCCAGGAAACTCATGGTCGCTTCAGCAAGCACCGCGCCCGCCATGCCGATGGCCGCCTGCACAATGACCGGCTGAATTATATTGGGCAGAATGTGGCGCGTGATGATGTGGAGATCTCCTGCGCCGAGCGCTCGCGCCGCCTCGACAAATTCGCGTTCGCGGACGGCCAGCACTTGCGCGCGAACCAGGCGAGCGTAACCGACCCATCCTCCGAGTGACAAGGCCAGCACGAGATTGAAAATGCCGGGGCCGCGGAAGGCGACGAAGGCGATGGCGATGAGAATTCCGGGGAAGGAAAGAAACGCGTTCATGAGCACGACGTTGACAAAGCGGTCGATGCCTCCGCCATAGTATCCGGCAATACTGCCGATGATGAGGCCGAGCAGGAGCGAGCACGCCACAACGGAGCTGCCAACGAAAAGAGAAATGCGCGCTCCCCAGATCAGACGGGAAAGGATGTCGCGTCCGAGTTCATCGGTGCCAGCCCAGTGCTGCAGGGACGGTGACTGCAAGCGGTTGGGCAGATCGATATGCGCGGGATCTTGCGCGGAGATCCAGGGCGCGAAAATGGCAGAGAAGACGAAGATGGAGACCAACACCACGCCCACGGCCGCCAGCGAGTTGTGGCGGGCGATGCGGGGGAGCGAGAGGGCGAGGGCGGACATGGTCGGATAGCTTGCTTTTACTTATATATACAATGCCCTTTCGAAGCAATCTCGGCCGGACTACCTGCGTGCTATCCCAGTCGAAAGGCGCACGATGAGTAACGTCAAACAGGATGTTGAGTCACTGTTGAACAGGCTGCCGGACAACGTCTCGGTGGAAGACATTCAGTACCACCTGTACGTCCTCGACAACGTGCGGCGCGGTCTGGAAGACGCCCGCGTCAACTGTACTCTCTCGCAGGAGGAAGTCGAGAGTCGCTTCAGCAAATGGCTCACCGAATAGTCTGGTCGAGACGCGCCGCCCAGGATCTCGATTCCATCGCCGACTACATTGCCGCCGATTCCCACGCCTACGCTGGCATTGTCCTCAAGAGCATCGTGCATCAGACAAGGATTCTGGCATGCGATCAATCAGGTGGTCGCGGATGGCGGCGGGAATTCGCGTCCAACTTTCGATCTTTCGATCTGCGGCATCACTCACCGAAGACCAAACGGCCCAACTGGTCGCCTAGCCGCTTGGCTTCGCCGGGATCGCCGGCGCTTCGGAAACGCTCGGCCAGATCGAAGAATGTCTTCTCTTTCTGTTTCCGCGCTTCGATTCCCAACTCAATGAGTTCCACCAGGACACGGTTGTCGCTCAAGCGCCGGCTCTTCGCCATACGATCTACTTGTTTAGCAATGGGAGCGGGAAGGCACTCCTTCGGACATGTTTTGTTACCGGCATGGCATCGTTATACACCAGTTTGGTGCATCGGAGGAAATCGCAAAGCGGAGAGGGCGGCCTGCCGAAGCAACAGCCCTCCTACGCCCGGGACGAGGCCGTTATGCCCGCCTCGCGGAGCAACTCGTCCTTGTATCGGAAATCAATAGGAAACTTGTGCCATCCCGCAGGAGCCCCACTTGGTCATTGTCTAATCCTCGGGTTCACCGCCGAATACAGTAAGTCCGTCAGAAAGTTCACGGCCACATAAGTCAGCCCAATCGCCAGAATGCATCCCTGCACCAGGTTATAGTCGCGATTACCGATGGCTTGGATGGTCAGGCGTCCTATGCCGGGCCAGGAGAAGATGGTTTCGGTCACGATGGCTCCGGCTAAGAGGGCTCCGAATTGCAATCCTAAGACGGTCAGGATTGGGATCATGGCGTTGCGCAGGGCGTGGCGATAGACGACCGTGCGCTCGGGCAGGCCTTTGGCGCGGGCGGTGCGGATGTAGTCCTGGCTCAATTCTTCGAGCATGGAGGTGCGTACCATGCGGGTCAGGATGGCGGCTAAGGCTCCGCCCATGGTGATGGCGGGGAGCACCAAATGAGCGACGCTGCCGGAGCCGGAGACGGGGAGCCATCCTAGTTTGACGGCGAAGAACAGAATCAGGACGGGGCCGAGCGCGAAGTTTGGGAATGACAGGCCGAACAGACTGACTACGCTCAGGGTGCGGTCATCCCAGAGATTGCGGCGCTGGGCGGAGCGGACTCCCGCGGGAATGGCCAGCACGATCGCCACGAATAACGATGCCAGAGTTAGTTGCAGGGTCAAGGGATAGCGGGTGGCGATCATGGTTGTAACGGGCTGGTTGAAGCGCAGCGACTTACCCAGATCTCCGTGGAGTACGCCTTTCCAGTAATTCAGGTATTGCTCGCGTAAGGGGACATCGAGGCCGTAGGCGTGTCGGGCGGCTTGGATGTCTCCGGCGGCGGCGCCTTCGCCGAGCATTTGCTGGACCGGGTCTCCGGGGACGAAGTGGATGAGGAGGAAAACGGTCGAGACTACGAGCCAGATGACGGGCAGGGTATAGAGGGCGCGGGAGATTAGGTAGCGCGGCATGGGGAATCAGAAATACGCTGTCATGCTGGGCGCAGCGGAGGACCTCTGCCCTCTCTCGCCGCAGACAAAATGCTTAGGTCCTTCGTTTCGCTCAGGATGACGATTCATATCATATTGCCGATTTACGCGTACTGATCTTAGTCTCTCGTCCTCGAGTGTCTTCGCGTTTCTAGTCTCCGGCGCGCTCAACCTGATCTGCCGGCGATGGAATAGTCGACGCCGGGCCTGCTGGTATGGGCTCGATCCTGACGTTGGCTACCCGATGGCCGTCCATCTTTTCGACGACAAAGCGGCGGCCCTCATAGTCGAAGGCCTCGCCGCCGGTGGGCATTTTTTGCAGCCGCGAGAGTACGAAGCCAGCTAGCGTTTCGAAGCCTTCATCCTGCGGCAGTTTCAGTTCGTATTGGGCTTCGAGGTCGCGGATGTTGACGGCTCCGTCGAGCGTCAGCGGGGCGTTCCCATCGGTGACTACGGGCTGGGTGGAGGCCACATCAAATTCGTCTTCCAGTTCGCCCACCAGTTGCTCGAGCACGTCTTCGACACTGATTACTCCCGCGGTCGAGCCGAATTCATCGACCACCACAGCCAGGTGACGCTTGCGCTGCTGGAACTCGACTAGCAGGTCCAGCAAAGACTTGGTTTCGGGGACGACCAGAACATCGTGCATGATTTGACCAATTTTCATCTGGGCAATGCGCTCGGCGGAAGGGGCGGCGACTGCTCCGAAGCGGAGGCGCAAGCGCGTCCAACGCATCAAGTCCTTGGCATAGAGCACGCCCATGATATGTTCAGGGCCGCGCTGCGGATCATAGACGGGGACGCGCGAGTGTTGTTCGTCGACGACGCGAGAGAGGGCTTCGTCGAGGGTGAGGTCGGAGGGCAAGGAGAAAATTCTGGTGCGCGGCACCATGACCTGGCGGGCGGTAATGCTGTCGAGTTCGAGGGCGTTCAGCAGCATTTCTTCCTGCGGGTTGGAGAGTTGTCCGGAATGGTGGGCAGCGGTCACGATGAGCTTGAGTTCGTCGGGAGAATGGACGGAGCCGTGGCGGACCTCACGGGTTCCAAAAGCGCGCAGGACGAAACCGGCGGCGCTGCTCATGCCAATGGTCAAAGGCCGAGTGACGGTAAGGAAAACGTCCATGGGGGCGGCGACGGCGAGGGCGACACTCTCGGCGCGTTGCAGCGCCAGAGATTTCGGGACCAGTTCGCCGAGAATCACGTGCAGGCTGGTGATCATGACAAAAGCCGCCGCCACGGCTATGGCATGGGAGTAGATGGCCGCGTGCGGGATGCTCCCGATCCAGCTTTCGAAGAGACGCGCCAGCACGGGCTCGCCCAGCCAACCGAGACTGAGGCTGGTGATGGTAATTCCCAGTTGGACGCCGTTGACTACGCGGCTGAGTTGCTGATGGAGTTTGAGGACGGTACGGGCGCCGGCGCGATGGGCTTCGATCAACTGCTGGATGCGGGTTTCGCGCACGCTGACCAGCGCGAACTCGGCGGCGGCGAAGAAGGCGTTCACCGCGACCAGGAGCAGGACAACGAACACCCGCAGCAGCACGGATGCGATCATGGAAGTCTAATTCTAACATTCCAAAGGAATAATGTTCCGGCGAACCGAGAATTGCGAGGCCGTATCGCGCCCCGTTTCGACGATGGTGGCGGTACAATCAGGATGATCCAATAAAGCCATCGTAAGCGCATGGCTTTCTTTTTCGCGGTCCGGCGGTCTAAGCGAAGTATGGGTGGAGGCCGGCGTGCGGCGACGGGAAGACGAACCGGATCGAGGTCCCAGGAAATCCTCGAGCACGATTCAAGAAAGTTTTCAGGAACTTTTTTCAGGGAACTTTTCAGGAACTATTGCGATGGGTCTCGCGTAACAAGTTGTGAATGCCAGTTCTTGAGTTTCAATACCAGCAGGAGGCAGTTGTGGACGGTAACGGCAATGGCAGGAAGAAGCGGCGCAAACGAATCCTCTACGGCGTAATCGCCGCGGTTCTGGTTCTGTTAGTGGCCGGCGGGTTGATCGCGGCCACCAGCGGTGGCACCAAGATCGATCCCTCGAAGCTGGCGAAGGTGGAAAAAGGCGACCTGGCGAAAAGCGTTGTGGCTACGGGCAAGATCGAACCGATCACAAAGGTTGAGATCAAATCCAAAGCCAGCGGGATCGTCAAGAAGCTTTACGTCGATTACGGCGACAAGGTGAGGAAGGGTCAGATCCTCGCCGAACTGGACAAAGAAGAGATTCAAGCGCGGGTGGACCAGGCGCGGGCCCAGTTGGAAGGATCGAGCGCCAGCCTGAACGGCACGCGGGCCGACCTGGAGCGCGCCAAAGTTGATGCCGAGGGTCCCGACGTGCCACTGCTGAAGCGCGCGTACGACCGCGCCCAGGGCATGGCCAAGGACGGCGTGGTTTCGGCTTCGGCTCTCGACGACGCGGAGAAGAATTACGAGATGTCCCTGAACAAGCAAAACGTTGCCAAGGCGCAATTGCAAGTGTTGCAGGCCAAGATTGGCCAGGCGCAGGGACAGGTGGCGCAGGACCGCGCCAACCTGAAACAACTGGAAGAACAACTGGGCTATACCACGATCGAGTCGCCAATCGATGGGATCGTTCTGTCGCGTGATGTCGAGATTGGCGACGCGGTGAGTTCGATTCTGGTGCTGGGATCGTCGGCCACGCTCGTCATGACGCTCGGCGACACCAGCGAGGTGTACGTCAAAGGGAAAGTCGACGAGAGCGATATTGGCAAGGTTTATCTGGGACAACCGGCGCGGATCAAAGTTGAGTCGTTCAAGGACAAGACGTTTACCGGCAAAGTGACCAAGATCTCGCCCATGGGTGTGGAGAAAGATAACGTCACCACGTTCGAAGTGCGCGTCTCGATCAATAATCCAGAAGGCGTGCTCAAGGCGATGATGACGGCCAACGCGGAGATCATTCTGGAAGAGCACAAGAACGTGCTCCAGATTCCGGAAGGCTCGATTATCTACGACAAGGATAAGAAGGCATCGGTGGAAGTACCCGATCCGAAGGCTAAAGAAGGCAAGAAAAAGATCGCGGTCAACATCGGGATTTCGAATGGGGCGAAGACCGAGTTGCTGCAGGGGTTGAAGGAAGGCGACCAGGTCGTATTGCAGTAGGGATGGGATAAAGTTTCAGCGTCTCTCCCTTGCGCAGGCGAAATACACAGGTCCTTCGTTGCGCTCGGGATGACACGCAAGATGTCAGCAATGACACACCAGATGGCAGAATTACAAACCAGATTCCCGGAGTTAAAACGCTATGAATAATGCTTTGTTGATTCGACATCGCGCCATCCGCACCCTGGTTTTTATTTTGGTCACTTCGCTGGCGGGCTTCGCTTCGGAGATTGGACACTTTGACCGGTCGTTCCAGGTCAACGGCCCGGTCGACCTCGAAGTGCTGACTCGTTCGGGCGACATCACGGTCCGGAACGGGGCAGGCGGCACGGTCTCGATTCATGCCAGGATTCACTCGGGCAATTCCTGGTTCGGCGGCGACCATAAGGGCGAGGTGCAGGAGTTGCAGAATAATCCCCCCATCCGGCAGAACGGCAACAGCATTCGGATCGACTACGTAAACATGAACAATATTTCGGTGGATTACGAAATCACCGTTCCGGAGAACACGGCCGTCCGCGCTCACACGGGCAGCGGCGACCAGAATGTCGAGGGACTCAAGGGAAACGTCGATCTGGAGAGCGGGTCGGGCGACCTGCGGCTGGCGCGCCTGACGGGTGAAATGCATTTCCAGACAGGCTCGGGAAATGTTAAGGGACGCGATCTTTCGGGCCCGGCCAAGGTCAAGGCGGGCAGCGGCGATATTGAAATCGAGGAAATGGGCGCGGGCGACGTCGATATCCGCACGGGCTCGGGCAACATCACGGTCAGCGGAATCAATGGTGGATTCCGTGCCGAAGCGGGCAGCGGCGACATCCACGGCAAAGGGCTGCCCAAGAATATGTGGAACGTGCGCACCGGTTCGGGAAATGTAACGCTCAATGTGCCTTCCGACGCCGCCTTCGACGTCGATATCTCTTCCAGTTCTGGAAGCGTGACACTGGGCCATCCTGTGACCACTACGGTGCAGGGGCGGGTTCAGGAATCGAAGAAGAGTGTGGTGGGCAAGGTTCGGGGTGGTGGTCCCACGATTTCCGTGCACACGGGGTCGGGGGATGTGCAGGTCGATTAGGCCTGTTCTCGTCAGCGAAGATCGGTCCCGTACCGCTTCGAAGTGGAGCGGAGAACATACAAAGCTTTGCCCGTAACACTCTGCTCGCCTACCGGGCCGAAGTCCGGCAGTCGACTATCTCTGCTTACATCTCGGTTATCACCGACCACGAACAGTTCTCCCTGAGGGATTTGCGTGTTGCCAAACTCCCGCAACTCCGGGGGCGGGTTTCCGACATGCTGGACATATGGCTCTTCGAGTTGGTGCCCGTTTACAAAAAGCACACCATCTTTGCTCTCTATGGTGTCGCCGCCTACGGCCACCACTCTTTTGATGAAAAACCAACCGTCCTTACGGAAAATCACGATGTCGTGAGGTTTTGGTTTAGCGTCTCGGTACTGTCGCAGATCAATCAGTATTCGATCTCCGTTCAGCACGGTCGGTTGCATTCCGGTGGAGGGCACGTCGAAGATTTGAAACCCTGCTACTCGCAGCAGCCAGTTGCCATGCACGAATGAAATCATCAGTGCAAGCGGTATGAGGAAAAAAGCCACCAATGGGGACCACGTGTAGAGGCGGCACTCGACACACGTAGTGCACCCCATGTAGCAACCACGCAGACCACCATCGCGGCACCGGCAAGAAGCTGTAACCCAAAAAAGAACCTCGGGAAACGCACAGGCCAAAAGCAGAGGATTAGCACGCCGAAAAGTGCGAGAAAGATCACCCCACCCCCAATCGGGTCGTCAGCGCGGTGCGCCGGGCAAAAGCAGCGCTGTTGGGGGCAGAATATCGCTTACGTCCGCTAATCAGCAGTCAGCGTTCGGCACTTAGCATCGCGATAGATCGGGTAGCCAGGACTGGTTTGGCTGAAGGCTGATTGCTGATTGCTGATTTGCCGATCGTTGGCGACTCCTTGACGCGCCGTCGTACGGCATCCGATACTTCGTTGGAACCGTAAAAATCACAGACCCGGCGAGGCAACGGATTGGCACGCACCGCGACCATCACTCTGACCACTGATTTCGGACTCAACGACCACTATGTCGGCGCCATGAAGGGGGTCATTCTGGAGATCGCTCCCGAGGCCCAGATCATCGATATCAGCCACGCGGTGCAGCCATTCGATATTCTGGACGGCGCGTTGACCATCTCGCAGGCTTACTCCTACTTCCCCGCGGGCACGGTACATATGGTAATTGTGGATCCGGGGGTGGGGACGGCGCGGCGGCCAGTGGTCATGACGGGCGACCGGCATTTTTTCGTGGCTCCCGACAATGGGGTGCTTTCTCTGATTTACGACCGCGAAGAGCGGATCTCGGTTCGCCAGGTCACGGCCGCGCATTATTTTCTGCAGGCCCCCAGCAACACCTTCCACGGCCGCGATATTTTCTCCCCCGTCGCCGCTTATCTCGCCAAGGGGGTTGAGCCCGAACGTTTTGGCGAAGAGATCACCGATTACGTTCGCTTTGGCGCGCCCCGGCCCAAGCCCGTGGATGAGCACACGCTGCGGGGGGTCGTGCTGAAGGTCGATCGTTTTGGCAATCTCGTCACCAATATCACTCCGCAGGATGCGCCGCGACTTTTTGAGGCCGCGCCGCCCGCCTTCAAAATCGCAATCGGAACCAAGGCACTGGCAACGCGCATCTGCACCAGTTACGCGGACGGCGGTCCGGGAGAAGTTTTTGGCATTCTGGGCAGCATGGGTTTCCTGGAAGTGGCGTCCAACCGGGGTTCAGCGTTTCAATTGCTGGGCGCGGGCAAGGGCAGCGAAGTCAATGTGGTAATGGGTTAGAAGGCAACCCTCGGCGCTTCGCCAGGTTGCGAAGTGTCTCGTCAACTGCTACGAGCCCCTCCTCGGATGGACGTATCCGTCCATTTCAGCAGTCCACTTCAAAAAACGCCACAGGTTGGCCCGCTCCGTCCACATAAATCCCCAGAATTCAAGGAATCCGATCTGGGTCATTTTGACCCCGGTGTAGGTCTCCATGCGCCACAGAAGATAGGGACTGCGCCAGGGAGCAATCCGGTGGCCCCGAGTCGAGTTCCACAGAAAACGCAGCATCGGCCGCATCGGGTTTCAGTATAGCGCCGAAAGACGGGGCTACCCCGTCTCTACTTGGCGATCTCGACGCTGGCGATGGTCGTTTCCCACTCCATGCGCAGAGTGCATTTGCTGCCCGCCTTATCGAAGGCGATCAGGAAATTTTCAACCGGGGGTCCGTTCTTCGAGACCTTCATCGGCACGCGCACCAACTCGTCTTTATCGGTTGGATTTTCCGTTCCCCACTCGCCGGTCTTCTTGCTGACGATCAGGGTCCACGCATCGGCCTTGGGGACGGTGAAGATGGTGTAGTTGCCGGCGGGGACTGTCTTGCCGCCGACCGTCAGGTTGGCATCGGTGACGAAAGTGGTGGCTTCATTGGCGCCGGTTCGCCAGATCTCGCCGTACGGAACCAGAGCTTTTTCGCTGGCCTCGCCGAAAATCTTTCGACCTTTCGCGCGCGGGCTCGAATAGTCAATCTTGATCGTCTTACCGTCGGAAAACTTGCATTCCGCGCTGGCGGGCGGGCTGGGGCGATTGGCTTTTTTGTCCGACATGTCCATTTGCGCCGAAGCGACCGTGGCAATGGCGAAAAGCGATGCTGCGATTAGGGCAAACTTCTTCATGAGTGTTCCTCCTGGGAGCTGTCAGCTTCTGGCTCTTTAGCCACTGTCGGTGCATTCTCTGACGGTTCGGCTTCTCTCCCCCGTCCCATTCGCCTGGGATAAGGGATTGCGCAAGCTGATGGCTAAGAGCTGGCTGCGAGAATTATACGCAAATCCCCGTTACAATTTGGCAATGGCTGTATTCAACGAAAAGCAGGAAGAGCTCGAACACTTTGAACTGCGTATGGGCGTGCCCCGTGGACGACTTGCGGTCACCATGGATCTGGTCACCGACGCCATGTCCCTGGTCGGACAACACGGCGTCTATTGCCAGAGCCAGCGCTGGCCGGGTAAGCCGGTGATGGATGTGCAGCTCATTATGAAGAATCTTACAGATGCCAAGGAGTTGATTCAGAGTGTGATGGAAGAACTCAAGCCCAAACAGTGATTTTTGTAGACACACGGCAAACGACATCTCGACACGAAAGTTTCTCCTTGCAGTTGCGGGCCGGGGGCATCGGCAACGGGAAAGACTTACAATCCAGAGATGGAGCGCAAGATCTTCTGGATCACCTTCACTGTGCTCGGGTTGGTGGCGGACTTTGTCTTGCCGATCTGGTGGGCGCTGGCCTCCAGCATTCCCCTGGTGTTCGTTTCGTGGTGGGTGGCATACCGCAGCGGGTGGTTTGAATAATTCGAAGCAGCGCGTTTGCGCTTCGCCGGTCCGCCACTATAATTGGTCTACCACCAAGCTCATAGGGGCAAGAAAATGAAAACTCAATCGAAGTTGTCAGCCGCGCTCTGCTCGGCATCCTCTGCATGTTAGTGCCGGCTGGCAGCGCGCAAACGACGGCATCTCCGGCAGCGACGAGCTTGTCCGCCGCGGAGCGTGAGACTGCGCTCAAGAGTCTGCAAGCGACCCACGATGCCTTTCTAAAATCCATTGCTGGATTGTCGGAGAAGCAGTGGCGATTCAAGCCGGCGCCGGACCGCTGGTCGGTGGCCGAAGTGGCGGAGCATATCGCGGTCTCCGAGTCCGCTCTGTTAGGGCTGGTGCAAAAGCAGATCATGATGACGCCGGCGAATCCGGACAAGCGTCCCGAGGTGGCCGGGAAAGACGAGTTGGTGCTCCAAAAAGTTCCGGATCGCAGTCGCAAAGCGCAGGCGCCGGAGTTTCTGAAACCCACCAACCGCTGGGCCACTCGCGAAGAAACGGTCAAAGCTTTCGAAGACGGACGGAAAGCGACGATGGATTACGTCCGAACCACGAACGACGAACTACGCGACCACTTCGGCCCCAACCCGAATCTGGGACCGCTCGACGCTTACCAGTGGATCCTGCTGATCTCAGCGCATTCGGAACGCCACACGAAGCAGATTGAAGAAGTGAAGGCCGACCCGAACTTTCCGAAGGAGTAGCGACTGCCCCGGAAACCCGGGGCAGCCTGGGCATACCGTGCCTCAAAGACGTTAACCAGCGGGCGACTGGAGCTGCCTGGGGTAACTATTCAGCTAGAGTTCGGTAGCTTCCTTCAGGTTGGCCACGGCCTCTTCTACAGTCTTTCCCTGGCTGACTGTGCCAACCTCCGGACAGTCGGCAGCGTACAGGTCGCCTGCAGGACTGCGGTGAACGTGCCGATTGGCATTTTCTTCGACTCCCCTGCAACAAGTTATCACGCGTGGCTGGACGGGCGAAACGCCCGTCCTTTCGCCACATGCTGAAAGCCGGACTCTACGCCAGCGTGTACTTCCCTGCCTCCAGCGTCTTCTGCGCGATCTGCTGGCACAGCGCGACGGTGTTGAAGGGCTCGTGCTTGGATAACCGCCGCACGATAGCCAGTTGCGTCTTCAGCATGTCGCCATCGGCCACGTCGGCGATGACTTTCTTGGCCACCGCTTCTACCTTGTCCAGCGCTTGCGTCAGATAGACCCGGGTCATGGCTACGGGCAGCGCAGCCGAGGTCTCGCCTTTTTGTTCGACCATCTTCTGTGTGCGGAGCACCGCCGATTCCATGGCATAAATCTCGATCGTCATATCGGCGATCGCGCCCATGACCTCTTGCTGGTCCTGAATCGACTCCCGGTATTTCTGGGTGGCGGCTCCGGAGACGAACAGGCCGAGTTTCTTCGCCTGTGCGACCAATTTGCGCTCTTCGGCCAGCGGCCCTTCGAGTTCCTCGCCGGCCGACGGTCCGCTGAGCACTTCATCCATCAGCTTTTTGATCGCCGGCATCAGGGGCAACTGGCCGCTCAGCGCGCGTTTCAACAGAAATCCCGTGATGATCAGCCGGTTGATTTCGTTGGTGCCCTCGAAAATGCGGTTGATGCGGGCATCGCGATAGGCGCGTTCCGCCGGATACTCTTCCACAAAACCGTAGCCGGCATAGATCTGGAGCGTCTCGTCGACCACGTAGTCGATCATTTCCGATCCCCAGACTTTCAGAATCGAGCACTCGACCGCGTATTCCTCGATGGCCTTGCGCCGTTCTTTCGCCGCGTCGGGACTGGCGGAATCGATTTCCGAGAGGAGTTCATCCATCATGCCAACCGTGCGATAGACGGCCGACTCGCCGACATAGATCAGCGTGGCCATGTTCGCGATTTTTTCGCGGATCAGGCCAAAATCTCCAATCGTTTTGCCGAAAGCCTTGCGCTGTTTGGCATAAGCCACCGCGCTCTCGATCGAAACGCGCGCTCCGCCCACGCACATCGCGCCCAGTTTGAAGCGGCCAACGTTCAGAATGTTGAAGGCGATGATATGGCCCTTGCCAACTTCGCCGAGCAGATTTTCGACCGGGACTTTGCAGTCATTCAGAATGACCGGGCAAGTGGAAGATCCGCGGATGCCCATTTTGTGTTCTTCGTTGCCAATGGAAATTCCCGGAAAACCTCTTTCTACCAGGAAGGCGGAAAACTTCTCGCCGTCGATCTTCGCGAATACGGTGAACAGGTCGGCGAAGCCGGCGTTGGTGATCCACATTTTTTCGCCGTTCAGCAGGTAGTGTTTGCCATCGGGCGAAAGCACGGCCCGGGCGCGGCAATTGAGCGCATCGGAGCCGGACGTCGCCTCCGACAAGGCATACGCGCCGACCATGGTACCCGCGGCCAATTGCGGCAAATATTTTTTCTTCTGTTCTTCGGTGCCGAAGTAAACGATCGGCAACAAGCCGATACCGCTGTGCGCGCCCCAGGTGGTAGCGAAGCCGGCGTACTTGGCGATGTGGTCGGCGATAATGGCGGCGGTGACTTTGTCCATTTCGAGGCCACCGTAGGCTTCGGGGATTTCGACGCCGCTGAGACCGAGGTCGCCGGCCTTCTTCAGCAGATCGCGAGAAATCGAAAAATCCTTGTGTTCGATCTTCTCGGCCTGGGGCAAAATTTCGTTGGTGGCAAACTCTTCCGTGGTCTGCCCAATCATCTGATGCTGTTCGGAAAAATCTTCTGGGGTGAAAACATCGGCAGGCTGCCGCTCTTCGAGCAGAAAGCTGCCGCCGGAAATCTTATTCTTAGGAATTGCCGTCGTTGCCATGATCGGAGTCCTCCAGTGCCGTTCGCGAACCGTTTGATGCCGTCATTTCAGGTGGGGAACATTGAAGTCTATTCGAAGTCCTGGAGACCGTCCACTGAGTTCTAACGGGTGATGAGGGCAGCGAGGCTTCCCTCGGGAAGCCCTCCGACCGTCCGGCGAACGCCAATTCCCCCGCCAGACTAGAAGTCGAACAGGAACGGCGTCCAGGGATCGCCGGCGTCGAAGCTGGAACGAAACGCGTAGGAGCGGGCGTGCAGCAGACACTGCTCGTATTGTCTTCGCAATTGTTCATGCAGCACGCTTTCGCCGGCAGATTGGGTTCGCAAATTGCCGCATTCCGCGCTGGCGGGATCACTGGAACAAGCTTGCTGCTGGGCACCAACCAGGGAACGCATCCGCTGCTCCTGCTGCGCCAGGCGGGCGGCCAAGGCACGGCAATCTTCGTTCGGCAGATACTGCACACCGCAGGCAGAGCCATTCCAATACTGGCCGGGTTGACACACGTGAGTCTGGACACCGCATCGACCGTTGCGGGCGCCTCCCGGCGGACAAACCGGGCAGGGCTCTTTCCAACATGGACGCTTGAATTCCGCCGTCTCAACCGGCACCGGCTTCTTGAAAGGATGGCGGAGAAAGGAGCGAAAACCTCTTTTTTCCGGCTCGGAATGCTTCGCGGTGGATGCCGGACTTGTGGGTGCCGATTTGGTGGAAAGCGTTGGGTGTGGCGCCCCTCCGCTGGCGTGAGCGACGTGCGACGGAGAACTGCTGGAACTGTGGCTCACCGATGAAGACGAAGATGACGTGGAAACGGCCGCGCTGTGCGACGCGCCGGAACTGGCGGAACCCGCTGAACTCGAAGCGCCCGCTCCAGCGGAATGTTGTGCCAGAAGGATCGCCGAGACTAACAGAAACGCCGCTACGAGCAGACTCGAGAACCGCATGGAAGCGCCTCCTGACGTACACCGGGAAACGTTACAAAGCCCTCGTTCTACCTGTTTAGGGTAGATCGGTTAAGGCAGATCCCTGACAGCAGAGAATACCCTAAAATGGGCCTCGAGCGAAGCTAATCCGACACCTTACCCGACACCTGGTGCGATGCAACCGCCGGTCAAAAAGGATACTTGCCGGAACTAAGAAAGATTCTCGAAAATGCCCGCCGCGCCCATGCCCCCGCCGACGCACATGGTGACCATGCCATAACGTCCTTTGCGGCGCTTGAGTTCGCGAATCACGCTGGCGGTCAGCTTCGCTCCCGTGCATCCCAGGGGATGGCCAAGGGCGATCGCTCCTCCGTTCGGATTCACGCGCTGGGGCTCGAGGCCAGCCTCTTTGATTACCGCCAGCGACTGCGCCGCGAAGGCCTCATTCAGTTCGATCACGTCAATGTCGGAAAGCTTTAACCCAGCCAGTTTCAGCGCCTTGGGAATGGCAAAGACGGGCCCCAGGCCCATCTCTTCCGGCTTGTATCCGGCGGTGGCAAAAGCGACATACCGCGCCAGCGGAACGATGCCCAAAGCCTGGGCACGCTCGGCTGACATCACGACGGCTGCTGCCGCGCCATCCGACATCTGCGAGGAATTTCCCGCCGTGGTTACGCCCTTGATGTGAAAAGCGGCCCTCAGGGCGCCCAGAGCCTCGATCGAGGTATCGCCGCGCGGGCCCTCGTCCACCTTGAACGAAATTTCCTGTTTCTTCGGTTTCGCACCGTTCGGAGTCGTGAAAGTCACTGGCACTGCGACGGTTTCGTCTTCAAACTTGCCGGCGGCAATCGCCGCAATGGCTTTCTGGTGGCTGCGCAGCGAGAACTGGTCACATTCTTCCCGCGTAATGCCAAAGCGGGCTGCCACCCGCTCCGCCGTCAGGCCCATCGAGAGATAGGCACCGGGATAATGATCGACCAGCCAGGGATTGGGCGAAATCTTGTTGCCGCCCATGGGGATCATGGTCATCGATTCCGTGCCGCCCGCGACCATCACCTCGGCGCCGCCCGACATGATGCGCTCGGCCGCCATGGCAATCGCCTGCAAGCCGGACGAGCAGAAGCGATTGATGGTCACCGCCGACACCTCGACCGGTAGTCCTGCGCGCAGCGAAGCGATGCGGGCAACGTTCATCCCCTGCTCGCCCTCGGGCATGGCGCAGCCGAGAATGACATCTTCGATTTCTTTAGGATCAAGTTGCGGCACGCGATCAAGCGCGCCCTTGATCGCAACGGCAGCCATTTCATCGGGACGCGTAGCCCGCAGCGTGCCTTTATAAGCGCGACCTACGGGAGTGCGGACGGAGGAAACTAGAACGACTTCTCGCATGGGACAATTTTACTCCGCAGAGGGATCGTGTAGGGCGGTCGTCAGACCGCTGACAGCTGCGCTTCCGTAACTACGATCCGGGCCACCTTGCGCGAGCGCGGCTTCTTGCGAATCACAATCTCGATATCGCGATCCAGAGCATTCAGGAAATGGAGCAGGCGTTCGACGGAAAAACCGTCTAAGTTGTAATTGACCAGGGCAGAGACCTTCGGCTGGTTGATGTCTAATAGCTTAGCTGCCGCCGTCTGTGACAGACGCCGGGCCTGAATGATCTGCTGAATCGCAACCGCAAGACGCACTTTCGTTTGCTTCTCGTCCGCAGCGCGGATTCCTAGATCGGCAAACACGTTCCCCGAACTTCGCACGATTAATTCGCTGTTCCTGGATTCGCTATTTCGACCGTTTACCATATCGCGCCTCGTGATCTTCGCTGGCCATTTTGAGCCGCCGCGCGATTAACTCCACGCCACTCTGGGCGGTCTTTCTGCCCTTCGGCGACTTCTTCTGGAACGCATGCGGCACATAAACCGCATGCTCGAACTTCACCGTGTACAGAGCCCGGTACGTATCGCCGCGATGATCGGCGACGACTTCCAGTAAGCCCGGACCTTCGCCCTTCCACGGCTTGGCCTTCGGATGCTTGCCGCCAAACTGCGCCGCGCTGAGGGCGGTTCCGATTTCGTCCTTCACGGCCTCGGGAAACTCCATGAGGTCGTCCTTCGTCTGGCCAACCCAAAACAACGGTTTTTCACCGGGAACACTTTACGGCCGCGCCATAGTCATTATCCCAGTTCTGGGATGTGCGTGTCTAGTGTTACTTTGGGAGCAGCGACAACAGTTTACAGCCCGCTGGGCGCGGGGATGGGATCGCCGTGGGCGCGCCTACCTCCAAATGAAACTCAACCGCCTCGCGATGAGTTCTTTCACTTCGTCCAGCGTTTTACCCGCAGCGCCTAGGTCGGGCAAGTCGGGGACGGATGCACCCCACCCTGTCTTTGATTTCTCGTAGGTCATGCCGTAAAAGTTGCCGTCGTTTCCTAGGAGACTTATGCAAAGCGCAAAGATCGTCCGCGTCGAGCACCATTGCGAGGACTTGAAATCCACTTACCCACTGAGCTTGAAGGAATCCGCTGACTAGAACGCTTGGCGCCACCATCTTAAATTAGGGCCACACCATTCGTTGGATGCTCAGTCCTTTTTCTTCAACTGCTGTTTCCACCCCAGCACCCGCGCCTTGTTCCCTTCCGCTTCGGCCTCGGGAACCATGCCCTTTTTCTGATACAGGATCGACAGGCTGGTGTGCGCCAGAATGTCGTCAGGATCGATCTCCGAGATTTTTCGGGCAACTGCGATGGCTTCGTCGAAGCGGTTGAGGTCTTGCAGGGCGCGGCTGAGTCCGTGCAGCGCATCGGTGAACTTTGGATCGGCCTCCACGGACTGCCGGTACTGCTCGACCGCTTGCTCGTGCTGGCCTTCGAGAACCAGATCGAGCGCGGCGTAGTAGTGGTCCTCGGCTTGTTGGCGGGCGCTGGCGGGGCGGGCTGGATCGTCAGGCATAGCGTTCGACTCAGGTGATTCTAGCAGTTGCGATATAGTTGCCTTTATCGACACTTGATCGAGGAGGTCGCCCATGCGCTGGTTCAAGCCTTTCGGTATTGTGTTCCTTCCGGTCTCGATTCCAGGCTGGATCGTGACCGCTCTCGCGGCCGCTTTCTGTCTGCACATTTTCTGGTTTTTCAACGGACACTCGCATTCTGTATCCGACCTGCTCTATGAAGTCTTTCCTTATTGGGTGCCGACGTTTTTGTTGTGGGCGTGGGTTGCGGGCCAGACTTGTCCGGATCGCGCGCGCCGAGATTCCTAGCGCCACGAAAGACGGGGCCAAACTTGCGCTCGGCTGGGACTCTTCGGCTCCGCTCAGGGCAGGCTCGCGAGGACGCCTGTCCCTGCTGGAGCATACGAGCTAGACTTCCCGTTTCCAGCGCAGGACGGGCTTTCTCGCGGCGGCGGTTTCATCCAGGCGCGTGATGCGCGCGTGATGCGGGGCATCCAGGACGTACTGCGGATCATCTTCGACCTCTTCCGCAATGGACTTCATCGCTTCAATGAACAGATCCAGTTCTTCTTTCGGCTCGCTCTCGGTCGGCTCAATCATCAACGCGCCGGGAACGATCAGCGGGAACGCCGTGGTGTAGGGATGGAATCCGTAATCGATCAGGCGCTTGGCGAGGTCCATCGTCTTCACGCCCTGCTTCGATTGCAGTTTGTCGCTGAAGACGACTTCATGCATCGAGGGAGTCGAGTAGGGCAAGTCGTAGACGCCTTCGAGGCCTTTGCGGATGTAATTCGCGTTGAGGACGGCGTCTTCGGTGGTCTGGCGCAGGCCTTCGGGACCGTTGGCGAAAATGTAGGCGAGGGCGCGGATGAACATGCCGAAATTTCCGTAGAACGCGCGCACGCGCCCCACCGACTGCGGTCGGTTGTATTCGAAGGCCAGCGTGCCATCCGGCTTGGTGATCACGACCGGAGTGGGCAGGAACGGCTCAAGAATTTTCTTCACGGCCACGGGCCCGGATCCGGGACCGCCTCCGCCGTGGGGAGTGGAAAAAGTCTTGTGCAGATTGAGGTGCATGACGTCGACGCCGAAATCTCCGGGACGCGTCTTCGCCACCAAGGCGTTCATGTTGGCGCCGTCCATGTAGAGCAAGCCGCCTTTGGCGTGCATGAGTTCGGCGATCTTGTGAATCTCCTGCTCGAAAACGCCCAGCGTATTGGGATTGGTCACCATGAGCGCGGCCACGTCTTCATTCATCTGCGCCGCGAGCGCCGCCACGTCCACCATCCCGCGCTCGTTGGATTTCAGATTCTCTACCGCATAGCCGACCGTGGCCGCAGTGGCGGGATTGGTGCCGTGGGCTGAATCGGGAATCAGAACTTTCTTGCGCGCGTTGCCTTGCGCCTCGTGATACGCGCGCACCATCAGCAATCCGGTCAACTCGCCTTGCGCGCCGGCCGCCGGCTGCAAGGTGATCGCATCCATGCCGGTGATTTCGAGCAGGCAATCGCTGAGCGTCTTCATGATGCGCAAAGCGCCCTGCGATATTTTCTCGGCTTGATAGGGATGGCCGTTGGCCAGGCCTTCGACGCGCGCCACAAACTCGTTGACGCGCGGGTTGTATTTCATGGTGCAGGAGCCGAGCGGATACATTCCGAGATCGATAGCGTAATTCCAAGTCGACAGACGGGTAAAGTGGCGGATGATTTCGATCTCGCTGACCTCGGGCATGTCGCCGAGATCCTCGCGCTCCTGCTTACCGAGCAACTTCGCCGTATCCACTTCTGGTACGTCGAGCGCAGGCAGCTTCCAGGCGGCTTTGCCGGGCGACGACTTTTCGAAAATCAATCCTTCGTTCTGGCTGATGTGGCGCGTCGCTTTGCGAGTCATGTGCTTCATAGGCTATTGGTTCAATTCCAGGTCCAGGATTTCTGGTTCGCGGCGGCGGTTACTTCCCGATCCGTTACATGCCGGGCAAACGCCAGTTCCAGAGCAGTTCCGGCATTTCGGTTCTTCCTCATTGAGGTGAACATTGACTCCCGTACCGCCACATTCGGCGCACTTGCCGTTGCCACAGCATCGCCTGCAGATGTTACTCGTCACAACCAGCTCCGCAAGAATGGTTACCCATCATCTCGCCACCTCCTCCGGTTCGGCGTCTTTGCTCAACACCGAGCGCTCACTTTCGGCGACCAGCCCAACCGCGGTATCGATCATCGAACGCGTGGTCAATTCCGTGCAGCACCAGAGCGCGGCGTGGCCTAGTTCGGGATAGAACTTCTTGAGCGGCAGGCCGCCGATGATTTTGTGTCCCAGCAGGCGCGAGTTGATGGCGTAAGGATCTTCGCTGGTTTCGACCACGAACTCGTTGAATCGCGGCGCGCCCGCAAATAATACTTTTGCATGTTTGCCGAACTGCTCGACGGCGTACGCCGTCTTGGCAAGATTCTGTTTCGCCAGTTCTCGCAACCCGATTTTGCCGTACACAGTCATGAAGATGTTGACCATGAGCGCGACCAGGGCCTGGTTGGTGCAAATATTGGAAGTCGCTTTCTCGCGGCGTATATGCTGCTCACGCGTCGCTAGCGTCAGCACGAAGCCACGCTTGCCATTCTTGTCGACAGTTTGCCCTGCGAGACGTCCGGGCATCTGCCTTACAAATTTCTCTTTGGTGGCGAGCACCCCGCAGTAAGGACCGCCGAATCCGAGTGGCACTCCGAACGATTGCGCTTCCATGGCCACGATGTCCGCGCAGCGCGGCGGTTCGACAATTCCGAGCGAGGCGGCCTCGGCAATGGAGACAATCAGCAGCGCTCCGCGTTTATGGGCGATCCCGGCGATCGCTTCGACATCTTCAATCGTGCCGAAGAAATTCGGCGACTGAATCAGGACGCACGCCGTACTGTCATCCACCGCCTGATCGAGTTGCTTCAAGTCAATCTGTCCCGAGGCGGTAAATGGGATTAATTTCTGTGGAATAGCCTGATGGGTTGCGTAGGTGTTGAGCACTTCGCGATACTCGGGATGCAGATTGCGCGCGATTACCGCCGAATGCCTTCCGGTAATTCGGACCGCCATCATGACGGCCTCAGCCGCCCCGGTCGAACCGTCGTACATCGAGGCGTTGGCGAGATCCATGCCCGTGAGTTCCGCGATCATGGTCTGGAACTCGAAGATCGCCTGCAGCGTGCCTTGAGCAAACTCGGCCTGGTAAGGCGTGTAGGCAGTGAGGAATTCGCCGCGTTGCACCAAAGCGTCAATGACCACGGGACGGTAATGGGAATACGCGCCGGCCCCGAGAAAACTGGCGAAGCCTTCGCCATTTTCCTTGCCGCGCTGCTTGAACCACTCCACGATCTCCGACTCCGCCATTTGCCGCGGAATGGCGAGATCGCGAGACAGGCGGTACTCGGCGGGAATGGGCGAGAACAGGTCGTCCACGGAGCGGATTCCGATCGCCTGCAACATGGCGGCCCGGTCCGCGGGAGATTTAGGCAGATATCTCATAGAACCTTGATTGGATGTAGGAACCACCAAAAAGATTGCACAAACCGGAGGTCAGATTGCGGAAGCGTGGGGCTTGGTCCATCCTTAATCTACAATCTGTAGCCCATCCCTGCCCGCTCCAGGCCGAGGTCTTCACTTCTGCAATCTGACCTCTGACCTTCAATCGTCCTCAGTGTCCCGCCTCTTCGCTGACAAATTTCTCATAGTCGGCCGCCGACAGCAGGGCGTTCAACTCGGAAGGATCTTTCAGTTGGATTTTGATCATCCAGACGCCGTGCGGATCCTTATTGACTTGCTCGGGTGCGGTCGCGAGGGCATCATTTGCGGCCGTCACTGTCCCTGAAACCGGAGCGTACAAGTCGGATACGGCCTTCACCGACTCCACCGTCCCGAACGTCTTGCCCGATGTAATCTCGGCGCCCGGCTTGGGCAGTTCCACGAAAACGATGTCGCCGAGCGAATCCTGGGCATGGTTGGTGATACCAATGGAGCCGTCGGCGGTGATCCACTCATGCTCTTTGGTGTACTTGCGGTCGTTTGGGTAAGACATTGGTTTCTGGCTCCTGGCTCTTAGGTGCTCGCTTGTCGCGATTCGCTTTTCGCAGCTTTTTTCGGACGCTTATAAAACGGCGTTGGTACCACTCTTGCACTCACGCCCTGTCCCCGGATTTCGACATTCACTGTCGTTCCAACCGCGGCATGAGCCGGCGGAACATAGGCGAGCGCAATATTTTTCTTCAGGAACGGCGCGGGAGAACCGCTGGTAACATAGCCAATCTCACTCCCGCTCCGATCGAGGACCTTATATCCGTCGCGGGCAATGCCTCGATCCAGCATCTCTAAACCGACCAGCTTCATCTCCACGCCTTCGACTTTCGCTTTCTCCAATGCGTCGCGGCCAATGAAATCGGGCTTCTCCATCTTGCAGAAACGATCCAGCCCCGCTTCCCAAACATCGATCGTGTCGGAAATTTCGTGTCCGTAGAGCGACAGCGCCCCTTCCAGTCGGAGCGTGTTGCGGGCTCCCAGACCGCACGGAATCGCGCCGAATTCCCTGCCCGCGTCCAGAATTGCATACCAGACGCGCGCGCTCGTCGCTTCATCCGATGGGATATAAATCTCGAAACCGTCTTCGGCGGTGTAGCCGGTGCGGCCCATCAGGATATTCTTCAGCCCACACAGGGTGCCGTGAGTCACCCAATAGAATTTCACCAGCTTCAAATCGGCGTCCGTCAGTTTTTGAAGCAGGTCAACGCCCCTAGGCCCCTGAATCGCAATCTGGGTAAAGTCGTCGGAAAGATGGTCAACCCTGCAGTCGAACTGGCGCGTGTTGTCGCGGACACAGTTGAAATCCTTTTCTCGCGTACCCGCATTGATCACCAGCAGATAGTCATCTTCGGCGAGGCGGTGAACGATCACGTCATCGACGAACGTCCCTTGGGGATAGAGCAACGCGGAATACTGGGCCTGTCCAATCGCCAAGCGGGACGCGTCGTTCATGGAGATATGCTGGACGGCGGCGAGCGCTTCGCGGCCCGCCAGACGGATGTCACCCATGTGGCTGACATCAAAAATGCCCACGCCGTTGCGGACGGCCAGGTGCTCGTTGATAATGCCGCAGCCGATCGCAGCGGGATATTCGACCGGCATGTCCCAACCATTAAACTCAACCATCTTCGCGCCCATCTGGCGATGGACGGCGTTGAGCGCGGTTTTGCGAACGGCGGGCGGAGTCGCTTCCAAAACAGACAAGAAGAACCTCGGTGTGGAACTGTTTAAGTTACCATCCGGGCGGGAAACGCGGCAAATCAGTTCTAAGTTCTCAGTTAAATCGGTGGAAGCACTGCCTGGACATACGATACTCCTGAAACTTCCCGTTACTTCCGTTACATTTTCTCCCTCCGCCCAGCGCTCTAGACTTCTGCTATGTCTTCTCGACCTGGTCTAAGCCGCATCCTCTGCGCTCAATGCGAGCAGCCTGAGGCGCATTGCTATTGCGAAAAATTCTGCGTGCTGTGCCAGTCCCAACTTGACGTGCACCTCTGCACCGACGGTCTATTGTATTGCGAACCCTGCCGCACCGCCTGCGATTACAAACTGGCTAAGGAAGTATCCGGCTACAGAGGATAAGCTCGCGCTTTCCGTCGCCGCCATCGACGAGGCTTTCATGGCTTCTGCGGCCACACTCGCACGTAGTCGACCTGCATGGTGGCGGGAAAATGATTGGTGTTATCGGGGGGCGCGATCCAGCCGCCTACCGCCAGGTTCACGATGATGTACATCGGCTTATGGGGGATGTCGGCACCTTTGGTGAAGTTCTTGATCGCCTTGCCGTCGAAATACCAGGTTACATGATCGGCCTGCCAGTCGACGCCGTAGGTGTGAAAAGCGGCTGACAAGTCTTCTTTGGTGTCATACGAAGTGCCGCTGGAGGGGTGGTGGCCATTGTGCTGCACTCCCCAGTGAATGGTCGCGTAGTCGATCGTGGGCGTGTTGCCCAGCCATTCCATGGCGTCGATTTCGGGCGGCCAACTGCCATCGGCGGGCAGCAGCCAGAAAGCCGGCCACATGCCCTTGCCGGCGGGAAACCTGGCACTCATCTCCATGTAGCCGTACTGAAACGTGAAGCTGGGCGGGGCAGTCGGAGATCCACCGGTGGTCACGATTCCCGAGGTGTAGGGGTGGCCGCGGTCGTTCGTCTTGGCGGTGAGGTTCAGCATCCCTCCGGACACCGATACGTTGTATTTCCACATCCACTCCAGATCGTAGGGCAGGCCGTAGGAGCCTCCCTGGGTTTCGTTGCACCAGTTGTAGCAGCGATACCACTTGGCGAGGTCGAGGTGGTTGCCGTTAAACTCGTCGTCAAACAAGAGCTGATCGGCGGCTGGAATTTGGCGGGCGGAGGCCGCGGGAATCGCGGATCGGACTGGAGCGTCATGCTGGGCAGCGGCCGCCAGCGTCAACATCAAGCCTATGAGCGTGGAACCAACCACGGTTGCAATCGGTGATTTCATCGCGTCCTCCAGCGGCTAGCGACACAAAAATCCTACTCTATCCAGACCGCGAGCGAGGCTAGGAGTTACGCTGCCGGGATGCTCGTTTGTTCACGCGCCAGAAGGAACTCAGTCCAAACCAGCCGAATGAGATCGTGAAACAGATGGCCAGAACCAATCGTCCCGGGCCGCTGGCGTGGCCCGACTGGTACTTGCCGTATTCGCGGACGCCAGCGAGGGCTCCGACACCGGCCATGGCCAGGAATGTGAATCCAGTCACCTCCAGCCAGAGTTGGTGCAGCACATGGCCAAAAGAGCTGGCGGTCGCCCGGACGCCAGCCAATAAAGCACTCCCGGTGCGACTGCGCTCCACAAAATCGACGGCAGCGCGGTAGATCAGCCTGACTTTGGCCAGAGTCTTGCCCCCGACCACACTCGATTGGACGGCCAATTGGGCGGCCGATTGGGCCATGGCAGGTCGGGCGCACGGATGATCGGGCCGTGGTGTGGGCATGAGTCGATTTTAGCAGCGGGCAGGGGTACAATGATGATGGGTGAGATCACCTCCACTTGTGATATCCCCCATCAGCGGCGTCCGGTTCGAGGGGGGACTTGTGGATCAGCAACTGAAGCAGCTCATGAAAGAACTGGGGGAAGCGATCAACGAGTCGCTGTCGGACTCCGAGTCCATCGCGGAGGTCGTCGCCCGCATCAAGGAGAGTGGATACGACATTTTCCTGGTTCTCGAAGCCACCATCGGCGTCAGCAAACAGGGCGAAGCGGCGACCGACAATACTTCGCTGGTTTCGACCCTCAGCACCAATGCCGAGCTCAAGATCAACGATCAGGATCTGAAGTTCCTGAAGTCGCTGCGCATCAAGATCGAAGACGAAGACGAGGAATAAGTCAGCCGTTCCGCTGCATGCAAAGTTGAGGCGTAGGCCGGCGGGCGAACCCGGTTTCTATTGGCAGGCTCTCCCTTCCCAACACCCGAATCGTGCTCCGGCTTCCCGGTAAGATCTTCCAGTGCGGCTCAGATTCTCCCTTCCCATGAATGCTAAAAACCTTGCAGGCGCAGTGTTTGGGTCTGTTAAAATTGAAATTCCCCCGTGTAAGTAGGCGCTTAGCAGCATCTTAACCTGAAGAGCAATCGTCGAAAAAAATGGCCTTCGGCGTGCACTTCAGGGGCTCTGAAGTGTCATCCTCGGGCGCGTCCCGGCTTAGCCGTAAAAGGCTCTTGGGCGGGATCAACCCCTTCTTTTGGCGTGGCTAAGCGCAGCAACATTGAGGTGCCGGATATGGATTCCCAGGCTTCACAATTGACTCTCGGCCTTCTTCCCGAGCCCCGTACTCGCTGGGGCAGGTTCGTTCTGAGTTATGGCTTGCAGTCGCTGGTCGTGGCTTTCTTCCTGATGATTGCTATCGTGTATCCGGAGGTTCTGGTGCTGCCGGTGCACGACTACCACTTTGTCAGCCTGGTCAGCACTCCGCCTCCGGTTCCGCAGGCCCCGGCGCCGGTCAAGCATTTTCCCGTTCCAGTACCCAGGATTTCGGAGCCGGTAACGCCTCGCCCGGAAGCGATGCGGGTTCCGTCGGAGTTGGTACAGCCCAAAAAACCGGTGATTCACGAGGAGGCGCCGAAGATATCACTGGCAGCGAGCAAGGAACTCTTGCCCGACGCCAAGCCCATGATCCCGCGGCCGCCGGTGAAGACGAACGTGTTTTCCACCGGAAGCTCGGCGACGCCAACCATGGCTGCCGCTCCTGCGAAGGTGCAGACCGGCGGGTTTGGCGATCCGAACGGGGTGCCCGCTTCGGACACCCATGGCCGTCCGGTGACGATTGCCCAGGCGGGCTCCTTTGACATGCCCAGCGGTCCCGGTTCTGGCAACGGCACGGGCGGATCGCACGGTGCGCGGGGGGTGGTGGCGAGCACCGGCTTTGGCAGCGGCGTTGCAACCGGCAACAGTTCCGGCGTTTCCGGCTCGCGCGGCGCGGTGCGACAAGGTGGCTTCGGAGACGCGGATGTCGCCGCGGTTCAGCCGAAACCGAAGTCCGCTGAAGCGGTCGTCAAAACTTTGCCTGCCGAGATCACCTTCAAGCCGCGTCCGGTTTACACTGAGGAAGGGCGGCAGCTTAAAATCGAGGGCGAAGTTCTGCTGGATGTTGTTTTTTCAGCGACAGGGCAGATTCGAATCGTGAAGGTCGTGCGCGGACTCGGTCATGGGTTGGATGAATCGGCGGTTCAAGCCGCGGAAAAAATTCAGTTCAAGCCCGCCATGAAAGACGGTCACCCGGCAGATTTCGAGGCGGTATTGCATATCGTGTTTCAGTTGGCATCATGAGTTTGGCTGCGTCATAACGTTGGCATCCCCGGTGAAACGAAACATAAAGATGAAACAAAATAAGATGTTGCGCTCATTCTCCGCTCTCCCCCGGTTCGCTTTCTCCCTGGTCGGCTGCGCCGCGTTTCTGCTCGTCACAATCTCTGTCCACACGCTGCAGGCCCAGACCGCGCCGGAACCACAACTTCAGAACCGCGATGCCGCTGCCCAGCAGGCCAGCGCTGCCGCCGCCAGCTTCGACCAGGTAGTCGATCGGGCGGTGGAGCGTGAACATTTCTTCATGGCCCAGATGAAGCAACTTCATCCGCTGTTGGAGACTTATATTCAAAACCTCAAGGAGGACAAGGATCTCGGCGCTCCCGTTCCCTCCAGCGACGTGTACTTTCTGGGACGATTGGATTTGAGCGAGGGCACGGAAGATCGCACTTTCACGACGCCGACGACGGCCGGCCTGGGGAAGCGCATGATCAGGGCGCTGAACAACATTTTTCCTTTCAAGTATTATCCGCTGGGCTTTGCCCAGATGGTGATTCTCGATCAGGATTTTCAGCGTAAGTATTACGACTTCACTTTCGTCCGACGCGAGTTTCTGGGTGAGGTACGCTGCGTGGTAATGGACGTCGCGCCCAAGAAGGGTTCGGGCAATGGGCGGTTTCTCGGCCGCATCTGGATCGAGGATCAGGACTACAACATCGTGCGCTTCAATGGCACTTATGGGCAGTCGGGGCGAAATAATTTTTACCTGCACTTTGACAGTTGGCGGGAAAATCTGCGCCCCGGGGTCTGGCTGCCGGCCCTGGTCTATTCCCAGGAATCCGACATCAAGAGCCGCTTGGGTCAAACCTTGCATTACAAGGCGCAGACGCGTCTCTGGGGTTACAACCTGAAGGACCTGCGCCGCAATTCCGAGTTCACCGAGATCACCGTGGATGCGCCGCAGTCGGTGCAGGACCAGAGTCAGAAAGCCCAGGACGCCACGCCGGTCGAAGCCCAGCGCCTCTGGGAACGCCAGGCGGAAATCAATGTGATCGACCGTTTGCAGCAGATTGGACTCATCGCGCCGGAAGGCGAAATCGACAAAGTGCTGCAGACCGTCGTCAACAACGTGATGGTCACCAATAACCTCGACATTCAACCTGAGGTGCACTGCCGCGTGTTGCTGACCACTCCGCTCGAGTCCTTCACCATTGGTCACACCATCGTGGTGAGCCGGGGCATGATCGATGTGCTGCCCGATGAAGCGGCCCTGGCCATGATTCTGACCCACGAACTGTCGCACATCGTGCTCGGCCATCAACTGAATACGAAGCTGGCATTCAACGACCGTATGTTCTTTCCCGATGAGCGCACGTTTGAGCGCATGGATTTCGCTCGCGATCGGGGAGAAGAGGAAAGCGCCGACAAGAAAGCGATCGAGCAGCTGAACAACTCTCCCTACAAAGACAAGCTC
>PLBE01000102.1 GCA_003134435.1 Acidobacteriaceae bacterium | reverse complement strand
CGAGCCCGCATGACGCAGATCATGAAACTGCTTCATCTCGCGCCGGACATTCAGGAACAGATTCTCTTTCTGCCGCCCATCGAGGGCCTCAACGAGAGAAACCTGCGGCCGATCGTTCGCCTGATCGACTGGGATGATCAGCGCCGCATGTTTCACGAAGTCACCAATCTTACGGCCTGAGCGAACGAGCCTCACCGCCTTCGTCCCTCGATCCGTGCCGCATCCGCGAAGGACTTGAATCCCATTCGCTGAGCCTCCGTCTCACGAGCGGCGTTCTGTGCCGCCACCGCCGCTGACTCCCTTTCCGTGATCGTCGTCCGTACGCCCGCCGCTAAATCTCGCGTCATGCTGATCATCACTGCCAAGTCATCATCCGAGAGTTGCCTCAGCGCAAGACCCTCAATCTGTTCGAGCAGACTCGGAGGGGGTTGGAATTGGGGTAATCGTTCGAGCACCTGAAGGCGCCGTTCCACGTTTCGCATCCAGTCCCCTCAATCCTTGCCCGGCGGTTGGAAGCTTCGCTCCAGGGCCGTTAATCGGAATTGGATATCGTCGATCTCGATGGACTGCTTTGCGTGCTCCAGTATGCGATCGGCAGCGCGCACGCGGGCCGATGCCGGCGTGCTCGCGTCTACCATGACCTTCAACAGTGTGGAGACTGCGGCGCTTGAACCTTGCTGCAGCCGTGCGTTGGATTGGGAAACTGCTGCGCGGCGCGCTTCAAGGTAGGCGGCGTCGAATTCCGGGATCTTCAGCCACCGGATCAACGTCCGCGTTCCGATACCTGCCGCCCGGGCTGCTTCTTCGATGTTTCGCTGCGTGAGCAACGCCGCGATGGCATCTTCCTTCTTGCGGCCGAATTTTGAGCCATGGCCGGTGTTCTGTGAATCCTCGCGTTCTTTGGCTGATGGCTTTTTGCTCATGCCGCCAACCTGATGCGGTCTCGTGCAATCGCATCGAACGTGCGCCCGTCGCCTTCGAGTGTGGCGTTCTTGCCGGTCAACGCCTCCCAGCGCTCGACAACCACGTCCACATACTTGGGGTCGAGTTCCAGGCCGTAACAAACTCGCCCTGTTACTTCCGCTGCGGCGAGCGTCGTCCCACTTCCCAGGAACGGATCGTAGACCAGTTCGCCGGGTTTAGTGTGATTCAGAATCGGCTTCCGCATCAACTCCACTGGCTTCTGCGTCGGATGATCGAACTTCTCTTCATCGGACCCACCCATAATAAATTTCGGAGACGGATAACTCCAGATCGTAGAGTTCTCGCCCGCCTTCCCATACCAGGGAGCATTCTTCTTTCGCACATACCAGCAGGGCTCGTGCTGAAACCAGTAATGCGTCCTGGTGAGGACTGCTCGCCCCTTGTCCCAGATGATCTGCTGATGATGGAGGAAGCCAATTCGAAGCAAGCCATCGAGAACTTCGCGCGTGAATTTCGATGCGTGCCACACATAACCGACTTCCAGGCTGGGAACCAGAGCAAACGCCTCGGACCAGTCGGCGCGGTTGTCGCCGGAGATGGTCGTTTCTTGATGGCCTTTCGTCCTGTGTTTCAAATAGCTGGCCTCGGCGGGTCCGTGCTTGTTGAGCCCCGCTCTATCCCGCCACTCCGAATCCAGTTCAATTCCATAAGGCGGATCGCTAACCAGCAACAATGGTTTGCGCTCGCCCAATAGCCGCGAGACTGCTTCGGAGTCGGTCGCGTCGCCGCACAGTACGCGGTGCGAACCGCACGCCCACAGATCACCGACACCGCTCACCGGGATGATCGGCACCGGCGGCACGGCATCTTCCTCCGGCGCGTCGTTCAAGGTGAGTTCATCAATCTCCTTCGTGTCGAAGCCCGTCA
Organism: Acidobacteriaceae bacterium; assembly: GCA_003134435.1. GTDB lineage: Bacteria > Acidobacteriota > Terriglobia > Terriglobales > Acidobacteriaceae > Acidiflorens. The sequence goes on along the minus strand of PLBE01000102.1, from coordinate 4,870 downwards.
ATGTAAGATCGTAGTTCGACGTCTGAAGGTCCATTAGCTCGACGGCCAATAGGTCTTCGTCCCAATCCGCCCACGTTGCCGACCGATTCACCATCAGCCGGAAGGCCTTGACCTGCGTGGGCGTCCATTCGTCGCACAGGATCACCGGGATCTCCGCAATGCCCAGCCTGCGCGCGGCTTTGAGGCGCAGATGGCCGTCGATTACCTCGCCGTCGCTGCGCACCAAACAGGGAATCTTAAACCCATATTCCGAAATGCTGCCGCACATTTGATCGACGGCACGATCGTTCTTACGCGGGTTGCGGGCGTAGGGGATCAACTTGTCGATGGGCCAAGTTTGAATCCCCGTTGATATTTTCTTTGGCATTATAGCGACCTTTTTTCTTGGGAGCTCCGTCCGAACCGCAATTGCCGCGAACCGAGCCAAGGCGCTCCGGAATGCAGGCGAGTCTGCGAAGGCTCTCGTCGTTTGCCCCCAAGTCAACTGTGGCGGCGAAAAAGGGTGACCTGAGGCGAAATCTGGGGTGAAATTCGCGGGCGGCTTTCGAGTCAGTTAGATGCGGGCAAACTTAACCTGGGTGTGAGCGGAATGTTAGTCACCTCTGTAGCCGATGATTCCCAGAACGCGAGTCAGTGCCGCCTCCCCATACCGGCGCTTCCCTCGGGTTGACATCATCGACTTGAGGGCGCTCAGTGAAATGCCCAGGCGTCTTGCTGCGCGATCGAGTTTGCTTATTTGTTCGCGCCCCATCCAGTCTCGAACCTCCGTCCGGTAGCCGCGTCTTGGCGTTGTCGCGGCGAAGAACGCGGCAGCCTTCGGATCGGGCACCATAGATCCCTCGCGGGACCGTCGATCCAACCGAAGACAGTACGTCGCTGATGCCTCGAGCAGACGCTCAATCGTGGCTACAGTGTCGCCAGAGATATTTACGTGATCGCTTTTAATCGCTCGCAGATCAAGGAAGAGCTGCTGAAGCCAATGGTCTTGAGCCGGAGTACCGGTTGGCGAGCCCAGCGATCTGCCTGCTTCAGCGGCGACTAACTCGAATCCCGCTTGCAAGCCCTCCGTCGCCATGCTTTGAACCCAACACTGAACTTCGCCGGATTCGCGAAAGGCGACATGGGCGTAGCAGAATTCCTGCGTCACTCGTTGTCGGACGATCCGGTCCTCCTCGTCCATCAAGGCTTTGAACTCGTGATAAAACTTGTTCCAGGGGTTCATCGCTCCCGCTCATTTAGCCCGTCAAAAGGTGACAAATCCGGCTTGGGAAACCGGGTTCGAGGCTCGTCGCCCGGCCCGAATCGCCTATAAACATCATACTGTCGATCCGTTCCGACCCCTATTTCGCAGGGTCCCCCTCTGTGCGAAGAAGCTAAACTGAGTCGCGACGCCGTCATGAAACGGGGCTCTTGAGCAATAGAAAACTTTCATGATTCAAACCCGCGTACCATCGCCCTCTGGGCAGGTGGCAGGGCCCGACGCCGTCCGGTCGCCCTGAAGTGAGCTTAACGCGATGATAACAAACGGGAACAAATCGTTTTAGGGGGACTTGCTTCCGTGCTGGAGCATGCCATCTGATGCCATCTGACGCCATCTGGCGGCCTCTCCGGAGAGGGACCTCGAACTCGCCGCTATCTGCGGAGCCAAACTATTTCACTCCACTGATTTGCGTGCCGGTTTGTTGACGGCATCATCTGCCGCGTCCTCGTAGTCTTTCGTAGAACTTCGCGTCTCCGTCCGTCTCTCCGTTTGAGCCCGCCACGGTTGGCCCGCCAACTCTGCCTCGGTTCCACCCCTTTTCCACGCCCCGTCTCTGCGTCTCTGGTTCCGTCTTCCGGCGTTCGTTAACGCCCGCACGCGGTCGCCGACCCCAAATGAGACATCTTCCACGCCGAAGGCGATAGCAGCCTGCTGGGCCGGTCCGAAACGTCCGCCACCGCCCCTAGCGTCCGTCCGTGGTCCGGCACAGCATTCGCTTGACCTCCGCGATCTCAAAGGGTGGATCTCTGCGGTGAATCACCGCATGGCAATTCGGACAAACCGGGCGCAAGTCCTTGATCGGATCTAAAACGTAGGAGCCCCCCGCGCGTGCTATCGGCTTGATATGGTGGACCTGAATGTAATCGGCGGCTTCGGCCCCGTAGGCTTCCATGAAGTTGAACCCGCAGATGATGCAACTCCGCCCGTAGTGCAGTAGACACTGCTCGCGAGCTTCCTGATTGCGCTCATAGGCGTTCACGGTAACCTGGCGTACTGCCCCCTCCTGGTATGCAATTCCGCCTTCGACTTCGCCAGCCGAAAGCTGATCGGAGCGCCGGGTGTAGGGGTTCTTGGTTCGTGCCCGCGCAGTGTCAGCGGACATGAGGATCAGTTGGCCGGCTCTTGTCAGGTCCTCTTCTCCCGCGATTTGGAAGACCGACGGGAATCGCGCGGCCCAAGTCCGTGTTGATGGACTCGGCTTGAGGTCTGGTCCGGCGCCGGAATCCAGTGTCAGGAAGACTCGAATACCCACGTGCGATGGATTCAGTTGAGCAACGGCCCCGGCTGAGCCTGCCTTAAACGTCGCCCAATACTTCGCTTCGGTATAGTCCAGCGTTGGAATCCGTTCGTTGAGGCTCCGCAGCCACGTTCGCGTTGTGTTGCTTGCTCGAACGAGTTTGGATTCTATTGCCATCGCCGCCGGAACAATCGCTAGCGATTGTAGCGGATCGACCGTAGTCCATGGGAATCGGCCCGCCGAGTGAGACACTTTCCAAAACCTCCGCGTATATAGTTAACGGACGCGGAAAAGATCCGCGTCGATCATCCCACCAGACGGCGCTCGACCGCATAGCGGACATCGTCGTGGGTGGCCTCCAAGGGAGACCGCTCATGAACGACCGCGATCCAGATCGCGCCGAGGCCGTCCGCGAAATCGCCACCGTCCTCGCCACCGCATACTTGCGGCTTCGATTCCCAGAGCCGCCTCCCCCAATGGTTGACTGTCGCGAGACGAAGAGTGAGTCATGTGACGGAGGGTTAACCATATGAAGAAAGAGACAGTTAGCTCGACCGCCATACGCGAGGGGATTGAAGCCCTGCGCCACATGACGGTCGGGCAACTCAAGCGGAAGTACGGCGAGTTGTTCGGTGAATCGAGCCGATCGAATCACAAACAGTTCCTCTTCCGGCGCATTGCATGGCGAATGCAGGCGAACGCCTACGGCGACCTTTCGGAACGCGCGCGCCGACGCGCGCTGGAAATCGCCAACGATGCAGACCTTCGCGTTCGGGCACCCAAGAACTTCTTGAAAGTGGATCTGGACGAGAGTCGCACGATTGAGACACGCGTCGAGCCGACCGCGGACCCGCGGCTCCCGATGCCCGGCACCGAACTGGTGCGGCGCTACCGGGGTAAGGACATCGTTGTTCGCGTTCGTGAGGACGGTTTCGAGTACAGTGGCCAGATCCACCGTTCCCTGAGTTCCGCCGTTCGTGAGGCGACCGGCACACCGTGGAACGGGTTCGCGTTTTTCGGGCTGGGCGGCAAGCCAGGGAGGAAGCATGGCAGCTACGAATAACGGCGCGCCAGCGCCGACACCCGTCCGATGCGCGATTTACACGCGCAAGTCGACGGAAGAGGGTCTGAACCAGGAGTTCAATTCGCTCGACGCCCAGCGGGAGGCGGGCGAGGCATACATCCTCAGCCAGAAGCACGACGGGTGGACCCTGGTCCCGACGCAATACAGCGATGGCGGATACACGGGCGCCAACATCGAACGTCCCGGCGTGCGGCAATTGCTGGCCGATATTGAGGCCGACAAAGTCGACTGCGTAGTCGTCTACAAGGTTGATCGCCTGAGCCTTTCGCTGATCGACTTCTCCAAGATGATGGAGTTGTTCGAGAAGCGCGGCGTCTGCTTCGTCTCCGTCACGCAGCAGTTCAATACCAAGTCGTCGCTGGGCCGACTGACGTTGAACATCCTGCTGTCCTTTGCGCAATTCGAACGCGAGATCATCTCCGAACGCACCCGCGACAAGCAGGTCGCAGCGCGGAAGAAAGGCAAGTGGACGGGCGGGCATATTCTGCTCGGGTACGATCTGGATTCGCGCGCTGGGAAGTTGACCGTCAATTCCGATGAGGCCGAGCGAATCCGCGAGATGTTCCGCCTCTATCTTGAAGGAACGCCGGTTCTCGAGATTGTCCAGCGATTCGACAAGCTGGGGTGGCGCAACAAACAGTGGACCACGCAGGACGGCAAGCTCTATGGAGGCAGCCCGCTACGCCGGTGCCACATATACAAACTGATGGGGAACGTTCTCTACACTGGGCAAGTGAAGGTCGGCGAGGAGATTTTTCCTGGCGAGCACGAGGCAATCATCGATCAACAGACGTTTGACCTGGCCCAGAAGCGGCTCGAACAGAACGCGTGGACACCGGGCAACTCTCATCGTGTGAAATTTGAGGCTCTGCTGCGGGGGCTAATCTATTGCTCCTGCTGTGGCTCCGGCATGTACTCGACGTACTCGGCCAATAAGGAGCGCCGATACCGCTACTATGTCTGCTACCGATCGCAGCAGAAACTGGAAGGCTACTGCACGTCGCGCGCGGTGTCCGCGCCGTCTGTGGAGGAGGCCGTCGTCGAGAGCATCCGGCGGGTCGGCGTACACCCGGACGTGCTCGGGGAGACCACGCGCTTAGCTCGGCAGCAACTCGCGGAAATGATTACCACCTTGCGCGAGGAGCTGAACACAGCGAACGGACGCATCAAGAATCTGAAGTCGCAGATCGCACGGATTCGAAACCCGGAGGCGGCTCGGTTGGCAGAAATCCGGGAGCAACTTGCAGCCGGGGAAACGCGCGCTGAGGCGCTTAGCAAGGAGATTCTG
>PLBE01000220.1 GCA_003134435.1 Acidobacteriaceae bacterium | reverse complement strand
ATTTGAAGGTAGAGCCTTGACGGAGCCGAGGCGTCAAGTAGCGTTGTGGTGGTACGGCAACAACGCTGGCGAAGACAGTAGCGTGGGCAGAAGGGGCGCGTTGGAGGTGTGGCGGAGAGACGGAGATTTGTTTCAGGGCAGGTCGAGTGAATGTTTGCGTCGGGCGACATCTTCTCAGGAGCGGTTGGCTCGATTTTCGCACAGTTCTTGTCACTCGACCTGTCGCCGCATATCAAAGACGCATGTGAGCCATCGGGGAGAATGACCTTGGCGAAGACAGTGATAAAGGGTGCCGGACCGAGTGTAACCATCGCGGCCGTTTCGACGACTTCGACGTGCATCTTCTCGCCTGCCTCTGCAGTTCCTAAGAACAGAGCCAGAACAGTAATGCCGACCGCTATTCTTGTATCTGCCATTCGTCACTCTTTCTGTTTGCTCGCGAAAGTCACCGTGCCGACGGTGACGTTAGGTTGCGGGGTAGCATCTCCCACCCTGATGACCTTCCCCGTCTTCTCGCGAAAGTCATTCGCTTCCATCTCTTCTTGGCTCGTGGGTAGTGGGGATGGTCTCGTGAAGAAGCCCAGGTTCTGCGACTCACCCAGGCACTCGTTGACCGAACGACGGGGTTCGGGCGATCATCGAGATTCGAGAGTCGTTGGCTAATCTGTGAGCAGGAGTGCAATACATGTATTCCAGTCGGCGTGGTGTCACGGCGTGTTTTCGAGGAGCGTTACTGATTGCGATCGGGGTAACGTATTTCGCACATGCGGCGAACGCAGAGCGGACGATCGTGTCTCTTAACGGCGGCTGGGAATTTCGCCAGCGGGGTGAGAATAGTGGCGCCGTCCAAACGGCTTGGCATCCAGCCGAGGTTCCGGGCGTGGTCGACACCGACCTGTTGCGCAACAAGCTCGTCCCGGACCCGTTTTTCCGCTCCAACGAAGCCACGTTGCAGTGGATCGAAAATGCGGATTGGGAATATCGCAGTACATTTCAAGCGACGCCGGAGACGCTGAAGCACAGCCATGTGGAGCTGGTGTTCGAAGGCCTGGATGGTCCCGCCGAGGTTTATCTCAACGACAAGTTGGTGCTCAGCGCCAATAATATGTTTCGGGAGTGGCGAGTTGAGGTTAAGTCGCAGTTGAAAGCCGGAGCGAATCAACTGCTGGTTGTATTTCCTTCACCGCTCGTGGAGGCGCGGAAAATTGCGGCGGGGGATTTCTGGCGGCAGCAGACGCAGACGCCGGAGAAGTCCTATCTGCGGAAGGCGGCCTATGAGTATGGATGGGATTGGGGGCCGCGGTTCGTACTCAGTGGGATATGGCGTCCGGCGAAACTCGATGCCTGGGACGAGGCGAAAATCTCGAACTTACATATCCGCCAGCTCGACATCCACTCCGAGATTGCTCATACGGTGGCGGAAACCGAGATCACTTCCGCCCAGGCGAGCGCGGCAGCGGTGAGTGTCGAGTACGAGTACGAGGAGGGCAAGAAGGTCAGCAGTTCGCGCAACGTCGACCTACATGCGGGGGTGAACCATATTGAGGTGCCCATCGACATCGCGCGTCCCGAACTGTGGTATCCGAACGGATACGGCCGCCAGGCGATGTACGTTTTTCGCGTCCAGGTGAAGACCGGGGGCCGCGTTCAGGATGAGGGAACGGTCCGCACGGGGCTGCGCTCGATTCTTTTACGCCGCGAAACAGACCAGTGGGGGCGCTCGTTCGAACTGGTGGTGAACGGGATTCCGGTCTTCGCCAAAGGGGCGGACGTCATTCCGTTCGACAGTTTTCCGACCCGGGTCACGACGGCGCAGTATCGCCGGGTCCTGGAGTCGGCGAAGGCTGCGAACATGAACATGATCCGGCACTGGGGCGGTGGTTATTACGAGACGGACGAGTTTTATGCTCTGTGCGACGAACTCGGCATTATGGTCTGGCAAGACTTCATGTTTGGGAACGAGTGGCAACCCGGGACTTACGACTTCAAGCAGAATGTGGCGCAAGAGGCGGAATACCAGATCAAACGGCTGCGCGATCACCCGAGCATCGTGCTGTACTGCGGCAACAACGAAACCGAAGTCTCATGGGATTGGCACCGCGACATCACCAGTCGGCTCAGCGCCGACGCCGCGCGGCGGATGTGGCAGGACTATTTGACAATTTTCAGCGGCGTGCTGGCCAGCGCGGTGGAGCGGTTCGCTCCGGAAACTCCGTATTGGCCCAGTTCCCCCAGCGCCGACTACGAGGACATCAGCGAGAACTACCAGTCGGGCGACATGCATAACTGGAGTGTCTGGCACGGCATGCTGCCTTTGCGCGATTACGAAAAATCGATTCCACGTTTCATGACCGAATACGGATTCCAGTCGTTCCCGGAAATGCGCACGGTGGAAGCGTTCACGCTGCCGGAAGATCGGGCCGGCATTCTCACGCCGGTGATGCTGGCGCACCAGAAGAACGCCGCGGGCAACGCCAAGATCCGGGACTACATGTTGCGCGACTATCCGGAACCGAAGGACTTCGCGTCGTTTCTTTATGTGAGTCAGGTGCTGCAGGCGGAAGCGATCAAGATTGGAACCGAGCACCTGCGCCGCCATCGCCCGCGCACCATGGGAGCGATCTACTGGCAACTGAACGATTGCTGGCCGGTGGCATCGTGGTCGAGCATCGATTACTACGGGCGCTGGAAGGCGCTGCAGTATTACGCCCGCCGTTTCTACAGCGATCTTCTCGTTTCACCGCATCAACAGGATGGCGGAGTGGCAGTTTACGTTGTTTCCGACAAAACCACGCCCGTGGCGGGCGAACTACGGCTGCGGGTGATGACATTCGACGGCAAGGTGTTGATCGAGAAAAAGGAGAACGTGCAGGTCGCGGCGCTATCCAGCAAGATTTATTTGCAGCTGCCGATCGACGAATCGCTGATTGCCAAAGACATCGACCCTACGAAGGTGGCAGTGGCAGCGGATTTGACAGTAGCGGGAAGCGTGGTTTCGTCGAACCTGATCTACCTGGCGCCGACGGTGGAGATCCATCTGCCGGCTGCGACACTTCAGACGGAGCTGACGAAAAGCGCGGAGTCGTATCGTCTCAGAGTGTCATCGCCGGTATTGGCGCGGAGCGTTTACGTAAGCTTCGGCCAGGTTGATGCGGATGTCTCCGACAACTACTTTGACCTGCTACCTGGTCAGAGCGTGGAGATTGCGATCAAGACAACGGCGAGCGAAGACGCCTTGCGCTCCGGGTTGAAGGTGATTTCGCTGGTCGAAGCGTTTGACCGAAATGCAGTCGCGAAGTAAGCGTAGAAAGTGAACCGTCTTGCCCGGTGTCGACGAGTAAGTTGCCCGGGGCAGTTGTCAATGCGGGCGCAGGCGCTAGGCTTCCGCGAGCGGGAGCCAGATTTGAAAGCGGGTGTCGCCGGGTTTGGAAGTGACTTGAATACTGCCTCGGTGTTTCTTCACAATGCGCTGCACCGTGTCCAAACCCAGGCCGGTGCCCTCGCCTACGCCCTTGGTGGTGAAGAATGGCTCGAAGATGTGGGGCCTAACCTCGGGTGAAATTCCAGGGCCGTTATCGCCGATCTCGACGACCGCGCAATCATTGTCGCGGTAGGTTCGCAACCGAAGCTCACCCTTGCCGGCCATGGCGTCGATGGCATTGTCGATGATATTGGTCCAGACCTGATTGAGTTCGCTGCCGAAGGAATTCACGAGGAGCGGAATACCCTGATAATCGCGCAGCACGGCGACGCCGCGTTTGAGCTTGTGGTTCAGTATGATCAGGGTGGTTTCAAGGCTCTTCACGATATCGACGTTCAGCACCGGTGCCTGGTCCATGTGGGTGTACTCTTTGATGGCGCCGACCAAATCGGAAATACGCGAGGTGCTACTCTCGATTTCGTCGAGCAGGCTGGCAATTTCAAGAGAGGCGCCGATGCGGACGAGAGCGGCTCGGGCGGTGTCAGGGTCGAGGGCGGCGAACAACGATTCCAGCACAGCGGGCTTGGCGTTCTTGCGCGCCAAGTCGGCGGCCAGTTGCCATAAGTCGTTCTGTCCGTGACTGCGCAAGAGGGAATCAACCTGCTCCTCGAGGTCGCTGACGGTGAGCGGGTCCGGCGGGGGGTCGTCGCGCTGGATGAGGGTGGTCTCGAGTTTCTCGATTTCGGCTTTCTGGGCGGGAGTGAGATCACGCCGGCCGAGTTCGAGACTGGCGTCCTTGATCTTCTTGAGGATATCGCGCAACTGGCTGGTGGCGCGTTTGGCGGCCGAAGCAGGATTGTTGAGCTCATGGGCGAGGCCGGCGGAAAGTTTACCCAAAGCGGCCAAGCGATCTCGCTGCTGCTCGATGCGAGTGGTTTCGCGAATCCGGTCGGACATGAGGCCGACCAGGCGCTGAGCCAACTCCGGCATCTTCTGGACAAGATCAGGAAACAGAGCGGCTGGAAATCGCAAGACGTGGCTGTCGGTGACGGCCCGTCCGGTGACGGTGAACTTCTTCATGCGCGAAAACGGGAGGGCTCCGGTGACGTCGCCGGCCTTCAAGGGAATGGCGATGGTTTCGCCGCCCAACTCCCCGCGCATCTCAATCTGACCGGCGAGGATGACGAACATGGCGTCGGCGGGATCGCCCTGGCGGGAGTAGACGTCGCCGGCCTTATAAAAAGACTCCTGCGCTTGGCTGATGAACCAGGCGATCTGATCGCCGGGCAGATCCGCGAACACCGGGACTTGAAGCAGTTCTGAATTGTCGACCATTTATATCATTTATACCTTGCTCAAGTACTGATGGATGAACTGGACCGCGACCGATCCTTCGCCCACGCTTGAAGCCACGCGTTTCACCGAACCATGGCGTACATCGCCCACGGCAAAGATGCCGGGAATATTGGTTTCGAGGAGGAAGGGATCGCGGTCGAGGGTCCAGCCCTTAGGCCGTTGCCCGTCGTGGATAAGGTCGGATCCAGTCAGAATAAAGCCCCGTTCGTCGCGCTCGACGAGATCGCCGAGCCAGTCCGTGCGCGGCAAGGCCCCAATAAAAATGAAGATGGAACTTGCGGGCACGCGCTCGACGGTATTGGTGTCGGAACAAAGCACGGAAATTTCTTCCAGACGGGTATTGCCATGGACTTCGACCACACTGGCATGGGGCCACACGCGAATGTTGGGGGTCTCTTTGATCTGTTCGATCAGATATTGCGACATGGTGCTGGCCAGAGAATCGCCGCGCACGACCATGACAACGCGTTCGGCATAGCGGGCGAAGTTCATGGCGGCTTGACCGGCTGAATTTGCGCCACCGATGACGTAGATGATTTCACCCTTGCAGGCCAGTGCTTCGGTCGCGCCACCGCCGTAGTAGACTCCCGCGCCCTGGAGTCGATCAATTCCGGGCGCATCGAGGCGGCGCCACTGGACGCCGCTGGCAATCATGAGCGCGTGGCAGGAGATCTCATTGCCGTCGGCCAACTTGATCATGCGATACGATCCTTCGGTGCGAATGCCGACGGCTTCCTGAGGAGACAGAATCTCGACGCCGAAGCGCTGGGCCTGCGCCACGGCTCGGCGGGCGAGATCGTTACCGCTGAGGCCGACGGGAAATCCGAGATAGTTCTCGATGCGTGAACTCATGCCCGCCTGGCCGCCCGGAGCTTCGCGTTCGATCATGACGGTGTGCAGCCCCTCGGACGCGCCATAAACGGCGGCGGCGAGACCGGCGGGGCCACCGCCCACGATGGCCAAATCGTAAAAGTCGGTTTGAGCGCGGGTGCGCAACCCGACCTTTTGGGCGACGTCGGCGGGGAGGCTCTCCAGAAGCTTGGTACCGTCGGGAAAGAGCACGACGGGAAGACTGGCGGCTTCTTCTCCCAGGGCCTCGAGGAGACGCTTGGTTTCGGAGTCGTTGGCGGAGGATTCCACGTCGATCCATTGATAGGGGACACGATTGCGCGCCAGGAAGTCGCGGAGTTCATAGGACCGTGGCGACCAGCGGGTACCGAGGACGCGGATGCCCTGGAAGGCTGGACGGTAGGAGGCTTGCCAGTCGTCGAGCAAGTCGTTGAGTTGGGGATAAAGATGATCGGCGGGCGGGTCCCACGGCTTCAAGAAAAAATAGTTGATGTTGGCCTGATTGATGGCACTGATAGCGGCATTGGTGTCGGCGTATGCGGTGAGCAGCGCGCGCTTCGCCTCGGGATAGACGTGCATCGCTTCCTGGAGGAATGTGACTCCATCCATGCGGGGCATGCGCTGGTCGGCGAGCAAGAGGGCGACGCTGTCGTTGCGCAACTTGAGCTGCTTCAAAATCTCCAGCGCGGCCTCGGGAGAATCGCTGCCGATGACGCGGTATTCCGCGCCGTACTGCGAGCGCAAGTCGCGCTCGATGGCGCGCAAGACATCGGAATCGTCATCGACACTCAGTAGAATAGGTTTCGGCATGTTTGGATCTCAGTCTGGATTCGGAAGCTGAAGGCTACGTGCGCCTTCAGGCGGCCAGTTCGCCGGCCTCGATCTCATCGACATAGCACCAGATCCAGCTTTCTCCCGGTTCGATGGAGCGCATCAGCGGATGTTTGGTGCGGTGGAAATGCCTGGTGGCGTGTTTGTTCCTGGAGGAGTCGCAACAGCCAACCTGGCCGCAGACGAGGCACATGCGGAGATGAACCCAGGTATCGCCAAGCTCGACGCATTCTTCACAGACATGTTTGTTGGTTTGCCGTACTTTGATTTGATCGAGGTGAGAGCATTGTTCGGGCATCGATTCCTCCGGCGGTTTTGCAAGTAAAGGGATCACAGAACTATTCGGCGATCAGCAGATTTTCCGCGAAAGGCCACTCCTCGTCAATCCACTGAGTCTGGCAGCAGAAGCCGGCAGCGCGCGCCATGGGGAAAATTTCTTCCGCGAAGTACTTATGACTGCTCTCGGTCCAGATGGTCTCTCCCTGCAAGAACTCGACACACAGGCCGGCAGCGGGAATGCGCACGGTCTGCCGCCGCATGGATCGCAGATGCATTTCGACGCTGCGGGCGTCGTAGTTGATGCGGGCGACATGAGCGAACTGGCTCAAGTCGAAATCGGCGTCGAGTTCGCGATTGATGCGGGCGAGCAGGTTGAGATCGAAAGCGGCGGTCACTCCCAGTTCGTCATCGTATGCCCGGAGCAGCTGGGCGATTGGTTTTTCCAGATCGGTGCCCAGAAGGAGGGCGTCACCCGGGCGCAGAGTACGCCGAACCTTGGCCAGGAATTCAACGCTCGCGTGGCGATCAAAATTCCCAATCGTGCTTCCCAGAAACAGCACGAGGAAATGTTGCCCGCGTTGCCGGCGCGCGGACACCTCCAGCAAGCCATCCAGATATTCGCGCTCAAAACCTACGATACTGACGGCATTGATGTCGCTGAGTTCGCGCACGCAGGCAGCAAGTGCCGAGGGGGAGATTTCGACCGGATAATACAATGTGAGCTGGCGGCGGCTGAGTGCTTCCAGGATGCAGCGGGTTTTTCTGCCGCTGCCGCTGCCGAGTTCCACGACGGCGACGGGAGAGGGCAGGCGATTGACGATGTCGCCAGCATGACGCCGGAGCAAACGCTCATCGGCTCGCGTGAGTCCGTATTCGGGCAGATGGCTGATGACTTCAAAGAGCGCCGAGCCCACGTTATCGTATAAGTACTTGGAGGGGAGTTCTTTTTGCGCCGGCCGCGCGAGTCCGGCGCGCACGTCGGAGGCGAAGCCGGAAAGGGGGCTGGTGGTAAGCGCTCGGATCGGCATGGCTGAATTCCTTTGCTCCTCATTGGGTCGCCATTTTGGAGGTCATCGGCGAACCGGCATTCGAACGATCATCCTGGGATCACCATCCTGCGATGATCATCGGTCTACGCAGCGGAAACCCGCGTATACATATTGGTAATGGGCCTGAAACCAGTTGCGGAAGGTTGGCCGCAGCAGGCAGGCAGCGGTGCGCGGCGAACCGCCTCGCATTACGAAATGCTTACCGTCAAAGAAATCGGCGGAGTAGCCCGGGTAAAACGGGAAAGGCTCGAAGCCGGGAAACGGAGCGAATACGGTGGACGTCCACTCCCAGCCGTTCCCCAATAAATCGTGAATGCCGAAAGCGCTCTGGCCGCCTGGAAACGAATTCACTGGCATCGGATCCCAGCGCTGAAAATCGAAGTTGCCCAAGCTCGGGTCCGGCGGCTGGTTGCCCCACGGGTACGGTCTTGATCGTCCGTCCAGGGTGCCGTAGGCGGCGCGATGCCACTGCGCTTCGGTAGGGAGTGACTTCCCTGCCCAGCGGGCGTAAGCGCTGGCCTCGGCGTGGCTGACATAGACAGGCCAGTCAGCAGGCAGCGGTACTTCGTTGAACATCGTGCGGAGAAACCAGTGCGCGCCGCTCCGCTTCCAGAACAGCGGATGAGAAATTTCATGGCTGGTCTTCCACTCCCAGTGCTCGTCGTCCCAAAATTCCCGGGTCTGATAGCCGCCGTCCGACATGAACTCGAGATATTGCCGGTTTGTAACTTTGTAGCGATCGATTTCAAATGCAGGAACTTCGACTGCGTGGGCTTCAAATTCATTGTCCCAACCAAAACTTGGGCCGCCGCGCGCGAGGCCGAGGATGGCGACACCAGCGGGAATAGCGGCCATCCCGTGGGCGACGGGCGGGCGGTCGAGAGTCGGTGGCTGGCGTTCCTGAAGTTTCATAGCGAGCGGCAAGTGATGCAGCATGTAGGCGAGCGTTTCAACGTGCATCAGCCGATGTTCAACCGCTACGTTGAGCAAAGTGGACAGCGGAAAGCCGTTCGCGGTTGCGCGGGGATCGAGAGCTATCCTTTGAAGTTGATGGTCGAGGGAACCGCGGACATCGCTTACATAATTGCGGACCGCGTCCTGGGAGGGCCAGTCAGACGGCAGATCGGCTGGAAGCTGGCCGCCAACCGGATCGATGCCGAAGGCAAAGAGACGATCATATTCGGGGTGGACGCTCCGCAGTCCAAAGGCGCGCTCGCTGAGCAAATTCCAATCAAAGGCTTCGAGATGTCCGACATAAAAGACGATGCGGTGCCGCTCGGGAATCGGCCGTTCATAAAGTGATGCAGCGCGGACCAGCTTGAAAAGCGCGTCGCTGCGACGGCGGGCGTCGAACAAACGCTGCACGATTTCCTGAGGGGCTACCACGCTTTTTTCCGCAGCGAGCACTCTGAGCTCCCGGTGGGACAGCGACGATGATTGTATTCGTGGGAAGGCCAGCCGACCCCGACTGTACCTTCCGAGGTTTGGTTAGATGACAAGTGGGTTCGCGCGGTCGCAGGAGAACTTTAGCCAACTGAAGCGCGCTCACTCCCGGACAGTCACCGGCGATCGCCCTCCTTCAGGAAAGTTCCCTCCCGTAGTTCGGTGAATGCCTCGCGCAGTTGCTCCTGGGTGTTCATCACGATCGGACCGTACCAGGCGACTGGCTCTTCGAGAGGGCGTCCGGACACGAGGAGAAAACGGATTCCGTCTTCCCCTGCCTGTACTGTGACTTCGTCGCCGCGGTCAAAGAGGACGAGGGAGCGATTATCGGCCTCGACGGGAGGGGCGGTGTCTAACCACTGGATGGACTCGGTTGGCACCGCGAGCGGGCCTGAGGCATTGCAGAATTTTCCGCTGCCTGAAAAAACATAGGCGAAGGCGTGACGAACCGTCTCCACCGGCAGGGATTTTCTCTTGCCGGGAGAAACGGACACGTCGAGATAGATGGGATCGGCGGCCACTCCGACGACGGGGCCGGTTTTTCCCCAGAAGCTTCCACAGACGACTCGCACATGAGTGCCGTCGTCATCGGAGATCTCGGGTATTTCGGCGGCCTTCACTTCCTGGTAACGGGGCGTGGTCATCTTGAGGGCAGAGGGAAGATTGCCCCAGAGCTGAAATCCGTGCATGCGGCCGGCGTGGTCGCCCTTGGGCATTTCCTGGTGAATGATGCCGCTGCCAGCCGTCATCCACTGCACATCGCCAGACGAAATGATGCCGTTGTTTCCCATGCTGTCGCCATGTTCCACGGTTCCGGCGAGGACGTAGGTGATGGTTTCGATTCCGCGGTGGGGGTGCCAGGGGAAACCCGCCAAATAGTCTTCGGGCACATCATTGCGGAAATCGTCCAGGAGGAGGAACGGATCGAACTCTTTGGTGTTCCCGAAGCCAAAGGCGCGGCGGAGGTGGACGCCCGCACCTTCGATAGCGGGTTTGGATTGGATAAGGCGTTTCACAGGTCGGATCGACATCATGAACTCCAGGCAAAAGGATCGATGTTTTTCAACAGCGATGGGGGAATCTTAACCGATTCACTTTGCGCTTGACAGCGAACCATGGATCGCCGGAATATTGAATCGTTTCAATAAGGGTTTCGCGGGCTTTTCTGCACTGTTAGTTCCCTTGGAGGCTAAGTTATGACGGTGAGAGCACGACGTGGATTTTGGTTTGCGGTGTGGCTTCTGCTGGCGGCAGCTCCGGTTTGGGCACAGGTGAACGGCGTAATCACCGGTACGGTTCGCGACCATACCGGGGCCGCAGTGGTGGGAGCTGAAGTCACGGTGAGCGATGCCGACAAGGGGATTCACCGCCGCACCAAGACGAACTCGGACGGGGATTATCTGGTGGCAGGACTGGGCGCGGGAATCTACGAGGTTTCGATGACGGCCCCGGGGTTCGCGAAGTATCAGGCGACAGGAGTGGTGCTGCGCGTGGGGGAAAAGATTCGTGTGGACACGGCGCTGGTGGTGGGCAAAGTGACGAGCACGATGACGGTGGAGGGAAATGCCGCGGGGCAAGTGGAGACGCAATCTTCCGAGCTGGCGGGCACGATCACCGGCAAGCAGATCAGCCAGCTCGAACTGAACGGCCGCAACTTCACGCAACTGATCACGCTAATTCCGGGTGTAAGCAACCAGAGCGGACAGGATGAAGGCACGGTGGGAGTGGCGGGGAACGTTCTCTACGCGATCAACGGGGGCCGCACGGAGTACAACAACTGGGAGTTGGACGGCGGCGACAACATGGACAACGGGAGCAACGGCACGCTGAACGTTTACCCCAGCATCGATTCGCTGGCGGAAGTGCGGGTGATAACGTCGACGTATGGCGCGCAGTACGGCCGCAACGGATCGGGCACGATCGAGGCGGTGACCAAGTCGGGAACGAACGAGTTTCACGGGGAAGCGTTCGAATTTCTGCGCAATGAATTGTTCAACGCGCACAATTATTTCGATCCTCCAGACACGGACAAGCCGGCATATAAGAAGCACGATTTTGGATATATTTTTGGCGGTCCGATCATCAAGAACAAGACCTTCTTTTTCTGGTCGCAGGAATTCCGGCGGGAGGATGTGCCTTTTGCGGTATATAGCCAGCGTGTTCCTTCGGCGGCGGAACGTGGCGGAGACTTCAGCGATGTCTGTCCGGCGGCGGGGGCGCCCTTTTTCCGCCCGTCGACTGCTCCGACGAACGTAACCCCCTATCCCGACTGTCCGGCATACGCCCTCTACCCGGACCAGGTGAACTACCCGGGCGCCTATGTTGGCTTCGCCAACAACAGCATTAACGGTAGCGTCAATGGAGGCCAGAGCCAGATCGACACGGCAAATTCCGCTCCCTTGATGAACCTGATTGTGGCGGCGAACGAACCCGGAAACCTGTTCCAACAGAGTTGGCCGCAGATCACGCACTGGCATGAGGAGCTGTTCAAGATCGACCAGAACTTCACGCCGAAGATTCACGGCAGCTTCCGCTTTATTCACGACACATGGCAGCAGTTTTATCCCATATCGCCCTGGTCGGGATCTTCGTTGCCAGCGATTGGAGGGACGATTATCGGGCCGGGAGTGAGCATGGTGGCGAATCTGACGGCGAATGCTTCGCCGACGTTGCTGAACGAATTCGTGGCCAGCTATACGACGGACCATCTGAGCCTGTTGCAGGGCAGCAATGCGTGGCAGCGGCCGTCGAGCATGACGATGACGGGAATTTTCGCCAACGGATTCGGCGGCGCGCTGCCCAAGTTTGTGATCAGCAACGGGAACGCGTATGGCGGTGGTTTTACCATCGATACTTCTTCGGCGCCGTGGTTCAACTCCAACCCGACGTATACGTATAAAGATAACGTCACCAAGATATGGGGGAAGCACAACCTGCAATTTGGCGGATATTTTGTGGCCGCGCAGAAGAACGAGGATGCGTCGGTGGAGCCGCAGGGGTGGCTGAATTTCTATGGCGACCCGTCTTCGAGCTATACCGGGAGCGGACAGAATGCCTATGCCAGCACGGGCAATGCGTTTGCGGACATGCAGATCGGGCAGATCCAGTCGTTCGGGCAGGCGAGCCAGAAGATCAAATATTACTTCCGCTATAAGATCTTCGAGCCGTTTTTGCAGGATGATTGGCATGTAAGCAAGAGACTCACTCTGAATCTGGGGTTGCGGGTCAGCCTTTATGGGACGTATCGGGAACGCTATCTGCAGGCTTATAACTTCGACCCGCCGCTCTATAACCCCGCGAACGCACCCACAATTTCTTCCGCGGATGGCTCGCTGATCTTTCCGCCGGGGCAGTCGATCAACACGCTGACGGGGATGGTGCAGTGCGGCTCGACGGGAGTACCGATCGGCTGCATGAAGGGGCATCTGTTTAATCCCGCGCCCCGGCTCGGATTTGCGTTTGATCCGTGGGGCAATGGCAAGACGTCGGTCCGCGGCGGCTACGGAATTTTCTTCGAGCACATGAACGGGGATGAGGCGAATACGGAATCGCTGGAAGCGCAACCACCGCTGGTGTTGAATTCCTACCAGACTAATATTCCGGGGACGCAGAACGGACCGTCGGGGTATCTGGCGATCGGCGGCTCGGCGGGAACCGGCTCGGAGTATTTTCCGATACAGGTTTATTCGATCCCCGACAAGGCAATCTGGCCCTATGTGCAGCAATGGCACCTGGACGTACAACGTGAGGTGGCGCGCGGCACGTTGCTGACGGTCGCCTACGTGGGCAGCAAGGGCACGCACCTGTCTCTGATGCGCGATATCAACCAACTGCCGTCGGTGCCGGACGCGCAGAATCCCTATGGTCCGGGGCAGTACATCACGGGCCCGGACTGCAACAATCTATCCAACGGCAATAACTACCTCGGGAATGGGACGCCGGTCACGGGGCAGGCGGTTACTAACCTCAACGTGGCGTGCGGCAATGTCAATGTCGATGCTGTCCGGACAAATTATCCGGGATACGATCAGATTCAGCGGATCGATCTCTTCGCGAACTCGTCTTACAATGCGCTGCAAATCAGCGGCCGTCGCGCCATTGGCGGCCTCGAATTCACGCTGGCTTATACGTACAGCCACTCGATTGACGATTCCTCCGACCGTTACGACAGCAGCTTTGTCGACTCCTATAACATTCCGTCGAGCCGGGCGAGTTCGACGTTCGATCAGCGTCACATTCTGACTTTCAGCTACGTTTACGACTTGCCTCTGTTCCGGCATACGACGGGCAAGACGAAGACGTTTCTAGGCGGCTGGCAGCTTTCGGGAATTACCACCATGCAGACGGGAGAGCCGTTCAGCATTGTGAGCGGCTGGTATTACGACAACGCCGGGGTCGCTAATGGCGCGGGTTCGGGATCGTACGCGGATATCGTGGGTAATCCGCACGCATCGGTGCCGGCATCGGACCGGTATGCGGTGGGAGTGATCGGGCCGCTGTTGTTTAATCCGGCGGCATACGAGCAACCGAGGGGGCTGACGTTTGGAAATTCGGGGCGCGACTCGCTGAACATGCCGCGACGAACGAACTTCGACATGGGGCTGTTCAAGCGCTTCGCCCTAGGCGAGTCGAAGTCATTTGAGTTCCGGGCCGAGGGCTTCAACGTCTTCAATCATCCGCAATGGAACGGAGTCAACAACGGAGCCTGCGGTTTGACTCCCAATTCGGGGAGCGCGGACTGCGTGCAAGGAAACACGCAAAATGGCGAAGTGGCGTCGAACTTCCTGCATCCTTCGGGGGCGCATAATCCGCGGATCGGGCAATTCGGGATGAAATTTATCTTCTAAATGCATGGTGAATGAGAGGACGTCAGCGAGTAGACGTCCTGATGGTTCGACAAGAGAGTGGCGGGATGGGGTGCCTGGATTCTTGGGGTTGCGCGAGAGGCCGGGCACCTCAACCGTTACTGAATGCAATTACTGAATGCAATGTTTTCCTCTTTTCAACACCTTCCTGCTTTTCTGCAAACGAACGGACGCGCTTGAGCTACTCCAAAAGTAATCTCTGGTAAGGCGGGTCTTATTACAGGGCTCAAGCAAAACGCATTAGGGTGCTGCAAAACGCAGTGGGCCTAGTGGTGCTGAGCGGGAGAGGCATTTCGATAAGTCCTTTGTCTGCAATAAATCAAGTTATCAACTCTTTTTGCCCCCGACGTGCACTCAGTGAGGATGGAAGCCGGCGCGAAACAGACGCCGCAGAACGAAAAGGCGCGATCGCCGAAAGAGGAGGGTTTATGTCGATCCTGTTTGTGTTGCTGATGTTCCTGCTGATCATCAGCGTCAGATATTTCATCGAACCGAAAGATCAGCCTGGGATGGAGACGGTCATCGCGGCGCGTCCGCAAGCACCGGTGGTGAAGAATGAATTTGGTTTTGAGATTCCGCAGGACTATTGCTTCCACCTTGGACACACGTGGGTGATGAAGGAAGGCGCGGACGATGCGCGGGTGGGGGCGGACAAGTTCGTCACCAATCTGATGGGGAAAGTGGAGCACATTGATGTATGCGGAGCCAACAAGTGGGTTCGGCAGGGACAGAAGATTGTCACGCTGACCACGGGCAGCACCAGAGTGGATCTGTTATCGCCAGTGGAAGGCGTAATCACGGCGATCAACGACGATGTGTTGCGCGATCCGAGCCTGGTGGCGAGCGATCCTTACGAGAACGGATGGATTGCGATGGTGAAGTCTCCCGACCTCAAAGTAAATCAGAGGAACTTGATTCAGGGAACGATGGTAGCGCCGTGGATGCAAAACAACCTGGCGCGGCTGAACGCGATGATATCGCCGACACCAGGACTGGCACAGGATGGCGGCGGTCCAGTGAAGGGCGTGCTGACCCAGCTTAGTCCGGAGCTGCGGCAGAAAGTAGTGAAAGAGTTTTTCCTGATGTAAGTAGCTTCGTAATTAGTTGTCGCAAAAGGTCTGCCAAGGAAAAAGGAGAAAGTGATGGCAACCACAAGAGCAATCCTGGTCGATATCACGAAGTGCATCGGGTGCCGGAGTTGCGAGCAAGCTTGCAAACAACTGCACGGCTTCCCGATGGAATCAGAGACGAAGCTTTCGCCGACAGCGCTGACGGTGGTAGAAGAGCGCGGCGACCGCTTCGTGCGGCGAATGTGCATGCACTGCCAGGACCCGGCCTGCGCGTCGGCGTGCCTGGTAGGGGCCCTGAAGAAGACGGCGGCGGGGCCGGTGACTTATGACGGCGCGAAATGTATTGGATGCAGGTATTGTCTGGTAGCGTGTCCCTTCAGCGTGCCGCGGTACGAGTGGACGAAGCTGGTGCCGTACGTGACCAAGTGCGACATGTGCGCGGCGAGGCAGGCGAAAGACCAACCGCCGGCGTGCGTGGAGGCGTGTCCGGTGCAGGCTTCAATCGCGGGGAATCGGGACGACATCCTGGAAGAGGCGCAGCGCCGGATTCTCAACGATTCGAAGTATGTGAAACACATTTACGGAAGCGAGGAAGCGGGCGGAACGTCGGTGTTCTTCATCTCCGACGTGCCGTTTGAGAAGCTGGGCTTTGCCGCCGCGCCCAAGCAGCCGATGCCGGTACTGACGGCGACTGCGCTGGGCGACGGACCCACGGTGATTCTGGTCGGGGGCGCGCTACTCTCCGGCCTCTACTGGATCACGCAACGCCGGGCGCTGGTTGCTCTTGCGGAAGCTCGCGAGAAGTCCATCGCCGCTAGTGGAAGCACAGAAAGGAACTGAGCCATGTCTACCAAGAGCCTGACTGCCATAGGATTTCCGAAAATCACTCTCTGGCGTACCATCGTGGCGCTGATTTTCGCCGCTGGTTTGTATTCGATGTACGCGCGTTTCGCACTGGGCTTCAAACTCGCGACAAACCTTACCGATCCGCAGCCTTGGGGCCTTTGGGTCGGACTGGGCACGTTGTGCGGCGTTGGACTTTCGGCGGGCGGGTTTGCCATTGCGGCGGCCGTCTATCTGTTGGGTCTGGAGCGCTACCGGCCCATCCTGCGTACTTCGGTGCTCATCTCATTCCTGGGATATTGCACGGTATGCGTTGGCATGTTGTATGAACTCGGCATTCCGTGGAGGATCTGGCACCCGATCGTGATGTGGAACCGGCACTCGGTGTTGTTTGAAGTTTCATGGTGCGTGATGCTCTACACGACCGTGCTGGCGCTGGAATTCTCACCGTCGCTGGTGGAGAAGCTGCCTTTTGTTCGAGTACGCGAGCTTTATCTGCGGTGGCATCATAGCATTCTGATCGCGCTGGTACTGGCGGGCACGCTGCTCTCCTCGATGCACCAATCGTTCTTAGGCGGACTCTATCTGATTACCAAGGGCCGGCTGGATCCGCTGTGGTACACACCTTACCTTACGACGATGTTCTATTTATCCGCGATCCCGGCCGGATTAGCGGTGACGATCATGGCCATCTATCTCTGCGTGCGCTCGCTGAACGCCCGAGTAGATATGAACATACTGAGCGATGTCAGCCGGGTGATTGCGCCGCTGCTGGCAATCTACGGCGTATTTCGCGCGGTCGATCTGATCAACCGCGATGCGCTGTCGTATCTCTGGATGTGGCGCGAAGCTACGCTACTGTTCTGGCTGGAGATCGCGCTGCTGGTGGTGATTCCTCTGGTGCTGTTGAATCTGAAGAAGGTCCGGGAGAATCCGATGTATCTGTATTGGACGTGCGCCATCATCGTGATGGGGTTCATGACCAACCGTTTGAATGTCTCGATCACAGCGTTGCAAGCCAGTTCCGCGGCGTATTATGTGCCGAAGTGGACAGAGTTCGCGGCGTCGCTGGCGACGATTACGGCGGCGGCAGTGGCTTTCCGTTACGCGGTTATCTATCTCGACATTCTGCCTAAGAACCCACCTCGGGAACGGTGGATGATTCCAAGTGCTCCCGCGCAAGCGTAAACCCTCGACAGGTACAACTGACAGCCCCGGGCGAAGAGCCTGGGGCTTTTTCAGCCAATGACGATTCGTCTCCGGGGGCACCTAAGCACAGGGCTTACTGCTGGTTCGCGGCTTTTGTTGCCTTCGGCTTGGTCACGCTACTTAGACCATTGGTCACGCCATTGGTCAAGCCAAAGATCGACAACTGCTTATAGCTGGCCACAAAGACCTGGCCGTTGGCCACGACGGGAACCAGGTTGGCATTGCCGCCGAGATAAGGCCATGTGCCGGCAGAGGCCTGAAACAGTTGCTTCAGTGTGCTTCCGCCCGTCTCCGGATCAAAGGCAAAGAGCGAGATGTTGTTCCCAGATCCGGAGGGGCGCGAAAGCGCCCAGATGATGGGGTTGGTAGAGCCGTTGGAGGAGATGGAGGTAAAAAATCCGGGATCCTGGCCGCCGCCAATGAAGGCGGAAGAGGCGGCCTTCTTTA
Source organism: Acidobacteriaceae bacterium (assembly GCA_003134435.1). Taxonomy (GTDB): domain Bacteria; phylum Acidobacteriota; class Terriglobia; order Terriglobales; family Acidobacteriaceae; genus Acidiflorens. The sequence continues at coordinate 25,163 of PLBE01000220.1, read as the reverse complement.
ACGCAGGCTTGATCTTGGTTTCGACTTTCCAGACTTCTACTGTGCTGCCGCCACTGCTGACTACCCGTCCCAGTCCATCCTTGGGATCCATGTAATAGGACTCGCCACACCAGCAGCCACCGATCGAGTAGCTGGCCAGCACATTATTTTTCTTGGGCGAATAATGACCCAGATTGTCTTCGTTCAATAGAAACATGGTTCCGTTCTTACCCGCGGCCACCGCCAGATGAGGCGTTGAACCGGGCTGATCGGGCAGCACCATGACTCCGCCTGAGCCGAAATCCGCATCTGCGTTATCCAGGCTAACCTGGTTACGCGGAGTGAAAAGGTCAATCACGGCAGTCAGGGTATTTGATATCTTGACCACGCTCTCCTGAAGGTTGGTGATGCCGTCGTAGGTGCGAGCATCCGAGTTGCCGGTTACGAAGAGGATGTTGCCCGAGTCATCGGTGGCCGGTCCGTAGCCTGACATCCAGATGGACGACAGAAAGAAGTTGCCGCTGTCGGTAGCCTGTTGGTCGTTGAGCTGACTGGACGGAAACGGTGTCAGGGTTGCGGCCGTCCATCCCAGGAGCCAGCCCCGCGAGAGATTTGCACTGAAATCGCAGAAGCTGCCGAACCCGACATAGATGCCGCCGTTGGCGAGCAAGAGCGCCGGACGTTGCCGCTGATATTGGGCATTGAAGCTGAAAACGGTTCCATTGGTCAGCGTATGCTGCGCGGAAACGACTGCGGAGGGTAACTTGTCGGTCAACGTGCCCAGATCGAGCGCGTGCAGGCGGTAGACCTGTGAGTTATTCTCCAGGGTATAAGCCACGACGTACATCGTATTGCTGCTCGGATCGATGACCGGGGTCGACGTGATCCCAACGTTGTTCGCGTTGTTATTGCATCCGAGGGGAAGGGGTACTGCGGTGCCCAGATTTACGCTGACCAGCGGCATCCCGGTGTGGACGTCGATGGCATACACGGTATTTTTTTCTGTCACCACATAGACCACATCGTGCGTGCCTCCGGCGATGGCCACGCCGGGCACGACAAGGGGCTGGGCATCCACCTGGTCGTCGAGTTGCACCTGGTGGAGCAGACCGAACGAGGGGCTGGCCACGTTCGAGGGCGTGAGCACGGACTCTTTCTGATTCCAGCCTGTGCGGTAGTTATCATAGTGATAGGTGGTAACCGAGGTCTGGGCAGCTGCCTGCAGTTCGGCTGAGTTCATGAAAACAAAGGCGGTGACCGCAAGCATCGCAATGCGGGCGATACTGGGATTCCATTTACAGTCCGTTGTCGTGCTCATCGCCTTCACTATTAATTCTCCTTAAAAAGCTCTCGTATGGGGTTGGGATGGTGGAGCATGGAGTTCGGGGCTCGAGGGGAAAGCTAAATCCCAGAACATGCGTCAGATTATTGTCCTGCGTATTGCCCTGTCAAGCTGCAAGTAGTTGCGGTCGTAAGTGCTTGCAGTCAAGCGGCGGGGGAAGCAGGCTCGGATTGGAACGCGGCTGCGATGGAGTAACCGTGGTACCTGCGGGCGGATATGAAATGGGGCTATAATCGGATAAGTTTTCTCCCCCCCGCCAGCGTGAATCCATGGACAAAGCCCCCTGGGTTTTGATTGCGAACCCGCGAGTTCAGCGCCCGGGGCCCGCGCCCCGGCTCCGGTTGCTGACGGAGCTGGAGCCGCGCCATCGTGTGTTCATGAGCAATCTGGCGGACTTGCTCTGGGCGCCACGTGTGCCGCAGGTCGCTTTGACCTCGCGGCCTGCTCGCTTCTGGGCCGATGTATTCGTTCCCACCGGCGCCCCCTGGACTTCGTTCCTGGAGTCCATACTTTTGCACTTGCTGCTTATCGTTCTGCTGGTATGGGCGCAATCCAGAATATGGGTGTCAGTTGAACTCTTTCCGCGACGAGCCGCGGTCCATAAGTCTATTACGTACTATCCACCGAAGCAGACGTTTCGAGCAGCTGAAGGCAGAACGTCGAGCGCCCAGTCGAGCTCGCGAGTGAAGCAGCCCTCGACACATTCCGCAAAGCCGCCGGCGCATCAACGGGCGATGCCGGTGACGCCAGAGCAGAAGCCGAGTTTGGTAACGCCGCCGGACATCAAGCAAGCTACGGCGAAGCTGCCGAATTTACCGGGTGGCCGCGCCGTGGCACCCATGGTGCCGTTCTCAGCGACGGCAAGCATGCGGCGGAATGCGCTGGCGGCGACGGCGGGAGTGGTGGCTCCTCCGCCTCGAGTTGAACAAGCCACAGGACGCCACATGGAGGCGCCGCAGGCTTCGGCGGTTGCTCCGGCTCCTGAGATTGGCGTGTCTTCCGCGGGACGCGCCATGAACGCGCCGGCATCCACGACGGGCGGGGTGAGAGTGGTGCCCCCTCCACCGTCGGTTCAGAGTGCGGGCAGTGCGAGTGGAGACGCGCGGTTTCGTTCGTTGCCCGGCGCGGGGCCAAGTGTCGTGCCGCCTCCGCCATTGGTTCAGGGGTCAGGTCATACTGCCAGAGATGCACGATTGGGCGCGGGTACTGGGCCGCGAGTGGTACCGCCTCCAGCGTTGGTTCCGAGTTCCAGCGGTCGTGAGGGCGGGAGCAGGCTGGGATCGCTTTCCGGTTCGGGGCCAGATGTCGTGCCCCCGCCGCCGCAGGTTCGCGCTTTGGGCAATGCCGATCGAGAGGCGCGATCGGGTTCGATGACGGCAGCGGATTCGCAAGTCGTCCCGCCACCACCATCGGTTCAAAGTTCGAGCGGCCCAGATGGCAGTGGAAGATTGGGAGCTCTTTCCGGGGCGAGTCCTGATGCCGCCTCGCCGCCTCCGCCGGTTGAGAGTGCAGGCAACTCCGGCGCGAGTGGAACGGGAAAAATCCTGGAGCCAATGGATCCGCTGACGGTTCCCGAGTCTTCGCCGCCGGCGGTCAACGGCGATGACAAATCCACCATCGAAGAGTTACCCCTCGGTTTGATTGGAGTGGTGTTCGCTGCGCCAGGCACTTCTTATTTTTCAAATTTCGAGGTTTTCGTTGCCAAGAGGCGGGTGAGCAAGGATAAGGATAAGAATAAGGAGCAGATGGAACTGATAAAGCTGGTTTATGAGTTTCTTCCTTACCAAAAGCGGCTATCCGAATATGATCTGAGGAACCTGCCGCCGCGGGTCATCAAGCTGCGGGTGACCCCGGATCCGAGCTGTGACGAGTCCCTGGGACAGATGATGCAGTCGCACGCCGAGGCCAGCGGTCCGGTCCCCGAGTCGGCAAAACTGCCGGCGGCGCTGAATTCCTTCGATCTGAATGCGGTGTTGCCGTGTTATCGCACCACGGCGGGCGACTTTCAGAAGGCGATGTCGCGAGGGCGCTGAGCTGACGAGGCGGGGCGATAGGTATCCACGAAGCGGCAACGGTGGATAAGTCCCGTTAGTCGGCGGCCTTGCCTCTGAGGCGACGCTGTAACGAAGTAGGATGAATGCCAAGGATCCGGGCAGCCTGGGTCTTATTGTGGCCGGTGGCGGCGAGGACTTGCTCGATGTAGTTATCTTCGAGCGCGCGGAGAGTCAGGAACTGGTCTCCGGTGGGAGAAATGTCGTCTTCAGAAAATGCTTCGCCGGCTTTTTTCTCGTGATGCTGGTCGCGAATTTCTTCCGGGAGATGGCCGGCGTCAATCTCACCCTGGGCGCTGAGAATCATGGTGCGCTCGATTACGTTTCTTAACTCGCGTATGTTGCCGGGCCAGGGATAACGCTCCAGCAGCTCGCCGGCGGCGGGAGTAAAGCCGGTAAAATTCTTTTTCAACTCACGATTGAAGACCTGCAGGATTTCCAGGGCGAGGGGCACGATATCTTCCTTGCGCTCACGCAGGGGAGGAATTTCGAGTTGGACGACGTTGATGCGGTAATAGAGGTCTTCGCGAAATCTGCCCTGGCTGACGGCATTCTTGAGCTGGTCATTGGTGGCGGCGATCAAGCGGATATTGACTTTGATGGTGCTGGTGCCGCCGAGGCGCATGAAGGTGCCTTCCTCGAGGACGCGCAGGATTTTGGCTTGCACGCTGGCGGACATGTTACCGATTTCATCCAGAAAAACGGTGCCACCGCTGGCGCGCTCGAGCAAGCCCTCTTTGCGGCGGCGGGCATCGGTAAAGGCTCCGGGCTCGTAACCGAAGAGCTCGCTCTCCAAGAGGGCGTCGGGCAGGGCGGCGCAATTAATTTCGAGCAAGGGCAGGGCAGCGCGGGGGCTGGCGTAATGGATGGCGCGGGCGAGCACGCCTTTGCCGGTGCCACTTTCGCCGAGGACGAGGATCGTGGTGCGGTCAGTAGCGGCGGCCTTGCGGGCGATCTCGAGCATTTTGATGGTGGCTGGATTGTGAGTGACGATGCGCCCAAAGTCGTAGCGGCCTTTTTCGGACTCGACCGAATCGCGGACCCGCACGCGGAGAGTGAGCACCTCGGCGGCGCGATGCAGAGTGGTCATCATGTCGTCAAACGGGAAGGGCTTGACGAGATAGTCAAAGGCGCCGAGCTTCATGGCTTCGACGGCGCGCTCGACCAGATGGTAGGCACTCATCATGATTACGATGGCGGTGGGGCTCGCCTCTTTGATCTGGCGCAAGACTTCGACGCCGTCGATGCCGGGCAGAACGATGTCGAGCAGAATGAGGTCGGGCTTCTCCTCATGAAAGAGCTTGAGGCCATCTTCACCGGAGAGAGCGGTGAAGACCTCGAATCCCTCCAAGCGCAGGCCGCGCGAGATGGTGCGGAGGGTGAGTTCTTCGTCATCGATGATGAGGGCAGAGTAGGGCATGTTAATTCAGCGGTGTCGCGCGCGGCTTATTGTCAAACCACGACTTCGGCATGATCTCTGTTCTTGTCTTTGGTTTTATGCGACTCCTCCTGGCGAATGGGTAGGGTGATGGTGACGGTGGTGCCATGATTCAAAACGCTGTCGATTTTGATTTCACCTTTGTTTCTACGCACGTAAGTGGCGCTGATGCTGAGGCCGAGCCCGGTGCCTCGGCCGTGTTTGGTGGTGAAGAAAGGTTCAAAGACGTGAGGCAGAATCTCGGGTGAGATGCCGCATCCGGTGTCGCTGACGCGGATTTCGAGATTGTCGGCGCCCAGCTTGTTGGAGGCAATGGCGATGCAGCCGCCATCGGGCGTGGCTTCGGCGGCATTGATGAGCAGATTCATCAGCACCTGCGAAAGCTGATTGGAGTCGACGAGGATGTGGGGCAAGTCCTCGGGCACGTGATTCTCGGCGCGCTTGCCGCGCAGAGCGGGCTGGCCTTCGAGGAAACTGAGGGTGTCGGTAACGAGGCGATGCAGGCTGAGGCTGCTCAACACCAAGGGGCCGGGGCGCGCGTAGTTTACGAGTCCGCGTAAGGTCGCGGCAATGCGCTTGGTACCGGCAATGCATTGCTCGATTTCCCAGCGCTGGTCTGGGTCCTGCACCGTTTTTAATTCGAGTTCGAGGTGGGACAGGATGCCGAGCAGTGGATTGTTGATGCCGTGGGCCGCGCCCAGAGCAAGTTGCGCGAGGGTGGAGTATTTCTCGTATTCGGCGAGCTGCGCCTGGAACTGAAACTTTTCCTTGTTTAACTCGCTGTCTTCATGAAGGCGGCGAAAGATCTCGGCTTGGGCCTGATTGCGCTCACGTTCTAACCGCACTTTGAGTTCGGTCGCCTGCTTCAGGGCGCGACAGGTTCGCTCCCATTCGACCCGCTGCATACGCCACACCATGAACATCACTACCAGCGCGACGAAGGTTGCGGGAAGGATGTAGGGTGTTGTCGGCAAGTCGAGGGTTTTTGAGAATGAATGCCAGTTCGGCCAATAGCCGCATAATAGGTTGCCCAGCAGTCGCGTATCTGCCCAATACGGATACATCCTCATCTAGCATGAAACGGATTATCTCAGGGCGCTGTGATGGGGGTCACTGGGGTCGGTGTGGGCAGTACTCAAGGATCGGGGCCCTTGTTTTGTTTCCACACGAGTTTTTACCAGCGTGAGATCAGGAAATCGATCTGGCGCTCAATTTCAGAAACTGCAATTGGGGCGAAGTGGGCGTCACGCAATAGCCGATTGAGTTGCGGCAATTTTGACTGCTTGAGTTGCGACCACTCGGCGATGCGAGCCTTCACTTGCTGGCTGGACTGGTGGTAAACCGCGATGGCCTGCGCGGGCACGGCGCGGTCTCCGCTTTCGACAACTCGCAGGGCGGATGCCAGGCCGGTGTAGGCATTCTGGAGGCCGGGAACGTCGTCCGGTGGGTGTCCGTTCGTCATGATTCTGGCGAGGGCCGATTGAGCGTCGGCCAGGGCGGATTGGAGCGGCGGGATATTGGACATAGGCTTCTGTTGCTCGATCTTGGATTGCAGGTCAGCCAATTGTTTCTGAACCGATGAGATTTCGGCCTGGGCCCGGCGGGCTTCGACGGTTTCGGCAAAAATCTGTTTGCCCAGGTGCAATTGCTCCGCGAGAATTTCGGGAGTGGCGGTCGAGCGCGGGTCCATGACGACTTGCAGGGCTTGCTGCTGGGTTGTTCCATCGACGGAAAGGCGGACCTGGTAGGTGCCAGGTACAACTTTCGGCCCGCTGGGATTGCGGTACTCGGATTCTTCATCGGCGCTGGGGCCACCGGAACTGCCCCAGGTGAGATTCCAGACGAAGCGATGGAGGCCGGGGGATTTCTCGATGACTTCGGGCTTCGGGAACCAGCGCTCGGCGACGGGGAGTGGTTGGTGCTTCCAGGTGGCCTGACCTGGGCCGGGATGGCCCAGCGTGGAATCGGTTTCGGAGAAAAACGTTCGGACGATATTCTGTTGCGCGTCAAGGATCTCGAGGCGCACGGCGGCGGCGGGGGACGGGAGGAAATAATCGATCATGGCGCCGCTGGGAGGATTCTCAGCGGTTGGTTCTTCCGGCGGAAGGGGCGTGCCGGAGAAGGAGTCGCTATCCATGCGGACGGCGGTGGCGGGACGGTAGAGCCAAGGAGTGTTGGCTTTGTCGGCAGCAAGTGCCTGGCGCAAGGGCGTGATGTTATCGAGGATCCAGAAGGAGCGCCCGAAGGTGGCCATCACCAAGTCATCGTCGTGGATGATGAGATCGCGGACGCCAGTTATGGGGAGGTTTAACTGCAAGGACTGCCAACGATCGCCGTTGTCGAAGGACAAGTAGATTCCAAATTCGGTTCCGGCGAAGAGTAGGCCGGGGGTCTGCGGGTCTTCGCGAACGGCGCGCAAGAAAGCGGGAGCGGCGATCCCGTGGGTAATCAGTTGCCAGGTGGCTCCGTAATCGCGCGTGCGATAGATATATGGGGTTTGATCGTCAAGGCGAGCGCGATCGATGGCGGCATAAGCGGCGCCGGGGTCGAAGTGCGAGGCTTCGATCAGCGAGATTTTGCTCCAGGCGCTCAGTCCGAGGGGAGTGACATCTTTCCAGGTCTTGCCACCATCGCGTGTGATGTGAATCAAGCCGGTATCGCTACCGGCCCAGATCAGATCGCGGCTGAGGGGAGAAGGAGCAATGGTGAAGACGACTCCGTAACCAGTGCGCTTCGCTTCGTCATCTGTGGGCGAAGCGGGCGGTTTGTTGGCGTTCGTTCTAGGCTCCGGCAGACCAACGCTGGCAGGGTTATTGTCAGGGACCGCTCCGGTGAGATCGGGGCTGATGGTCTCCCAATGCAGGCCGCCGTCGACGGTCTTCATCACGTACTGTGTGCCGAGATAGAGCGTGGATGGGTCGGTGGGAGAAAGCACGAGGACTGGCGTCCAGGGCTCACGATACTTGCGCTCATGCAGCTCCGAGTCCCAGGAAAATGCGGGCCAGGGAGTGATGTCCTGGCTCAGGTTCGTGCGTTTGTTAAAGCGGGAAATCGGGCCGTAGGTTCCAGTGAGATAAACGATGTCGGGATCATGCGGATCGACGACCATGTATCCGCTCTCGCTGGGACCGGCGGGAAACCAGTCGCGCGGGGTGATCTGACCGTGATCGGTGCGGCTAAGGACGGCAACGCTGCCGCTGTCCTGCTGGGTGCCGTAGACGGTGTAGGGAAACTGGTTGTCAGTGGTCACGTGATAGAGCTGGGCGGTGGGCTGGTTATACCAGGAGCTCCAGGTCTGGCCGCGATTGAGGCTGATGGTGGTTCCCTGGTCGGTGGCGAGAACCATGCTGGAGGAGTTCGTGGGATCGATCCAAAGCTGGTGATAGTCATCTCCGCCGGGAGCGCCGCGAACGATTGAGATTGTCTTGCCGCCGTCCACCGAGCGGTAGAGAGCGACATTCGGAATGTAGATTACGTCAGGATTCCGGGGATCGATGGTGATGCGGCTGAAATACCATGCGCGACTGGTCAGGCGAGGGTCGGCGTTGACGAGCGCCCAGTGGTTGCCCGCGTCATCCGAGCGGTAGAGGCCGGATGTAGCGGCATCGGATTTTGCCGTATTTCTTGCGGCTTCGACGAGGGCATAAACCCGCTTGCCGTCGGGCGCGACGTCGATGCCCACGCGTCCCCAATCGCCTCCGGGCAAGCCGTTTGCTTCCAGACGCGACCAGGTTTTGCCGGCATCTTGCGAACGGTAAAGGGCGCCACCGGGGCCATCGATGGTGGAGTACGAAGTCCACGGAGGGCGGCGGGTTTGCCAAGCGCCGGCGTACAAGATCTGCGGGTTGCCGGAACACAGGGCCAAATCCGAAATACCGATATCCGGGCTGAGAGCGAGAGAGCGGGTCCAGTGCATGCCTCCATCGACTGATTTGTAAACGCCGCGCTGGTCGTTCGGGGCGTAGGCGTGGCCTAAGGCGCCGACGTACACGATGTTGGGATTCTGCGGATCGATGACAACGCGGCTGATCTGGCGCGTGTCTTCCAGACCGAGGTGAGTCCAGGTCGCGCCCGCGTCGGTGGACTTGTAGACGCCGTTGCCGGAAGACAGATCTTCGCGAATGTCGCTCTCGCCGGTTCCGGCGTAGATAGTTTTAGGATCGGAAGGAGCTACGGCCAGAGCGCCGATCGAGGCGACGGGCTGGCCATCAAAAATAGGAGTCCAGACCATTCCGGCATCGGTGGTTTTCCAGATGCCGCCATTGACCGCGCCAAAGTAAAAAGTTGTCGAGTCGCCGGGCACGCCGGCGACGGCCACGGCGCGGCCTCCGCGAAACGGGCCAATCAAGCGCCATTGGAGGCCATGGAGCAGCGCAGGGGGAACGGACTGGGCAAGGGCCGCGATGGCTAAAGATAGAAAGGCGACCGAAAACATGGCGACCTGTAGAGGAACAAACTTCGCAATACGACGCGCTAAACGCAATCTGAATCCTGGCAAGTGGCGGGCCCTCGTTTTTGTTATCACCGATGGTTCAGCTAATTATGCCTGAGTCTCTGAGGGACCTCTGAACAAATGTTCGCCGGATGGGGCAGCGGGATCAGGGGCAGCAGGATCACCCAAATCGGTATCACCCACATCAGTATCAGTGCGCGGGCGTTTCGCGGACAAGAGTGTCCGCGCCACACTTAGTGCTTCACCGGAGGGGTGCGCCTGCGAGATTTGCGGGGCCGATCGGCATCGTTGTTTAATGTCTCATGCACTGGAACGACGCTGCGATTCTTCTTCTAACTCTGCTGGCGATGATCGCGCTTTTGCTCTTGCTGCTGCATCGCACTCGCCTGGGTTCACTTGTCCGCGATCACCTCGCCGACCGGCCGCGGCGGCGGCTTTTTCTGGCATCGGTCAGTTTTTTTCTGACTTTTGGCATTGTGCGGGGAATGGTGTTTTGCATCACGCACCAGATACCGCCCTTTCACTACATCATCATGCAGGGGCGACACATTCACCACCTGGTGCCGGGAATTCTGATTCTGCTGGCTGTCGGTTATGGCTGGCTGTGCGAATTCGGCAACGGCAGCGACTCTTCGTCGATCTTTGCGAGCCGCTTGATGTCGATTCTTTACGGGGTGGGCGCGGCGCTGACGCTGGATGAATTCGCCCTTTGGCTCAACCTGAAAGACGTTTACTTCGTGCGCGAGGGCCGGTCGAGCATCGATGCCGTCGTTCTATTCGGATCGCTGCTGGCCATCGGAGCGTGGGGAGCGCCGCTGTTTGCGGCCATCGCACGAGGACTGACGAAGCAGAATCCGCAGCGTTGACGCCGATTCCCGGTCCGGATCGAAGTCTGGTCCGCGGGCTACTTGCTGTGATTGCGAGGTCGAGGTCAGGTGGGCGCGGGCGGGCGCCGAGCTTGGCTTGGCTGGAGGGACGAGGGCGTCAGTTTCTATGCGAGCTAATGCCGGACGGGGCATCCGCCCCCCGGCGCGATTCACGAAAGGATCCGGACCGTAAGCAGGTGTGTCTTATGGATTTGCGATGTGATAACGGTCACTGCAAGTGGCGCGCGAGTGCGTAAATTCATAGGCATGAGTACGCCAATGAAGAACGATCGCTTAGCGTGGTTGCAAGGGCCTGGGGCCGATGGCGCCGCGAAGTGCTCGAATGTCCCCGAAGAGCGCAAGAACCCGTGGCGACTGATTCTTTTGGGAGCGCCGGGCGTCGGCAAAGGGACGCAGGCGGAATTCCTGAGAGAGCGTTTGTTTGCCTGTCATCTTTCGACCGGAGACGTCTTTCGAGCGGCGGGCAAGCGAAACGACTGCGATCAATCCCCGGCGATGAAGGAGGCGATGCAATATATGCGCCGGGGGGAGTTGGTGCCGGATGCGACGGTGTGGGAGATGGTGCGCGAGCGCAGCCACTGCCTGCTGCACTGCAATGGTTTTATCCTCGACGGATTTCCGCGGACGCTCGGCCAAGCCGAGTCTTTGAAGGAGTTGATGGAGAAGGAAAAGCTTTCGCTCACGGCGGTGGTCAATTACGAGCTGCCGCTAAACGAAATTGTCCGCCGGCTCAGTGGCCGCCGCACCTGCGAAAAATGCAAGGCAGTCTTCCACGCTACCGAACGCCCGCCGAAAGTTGAGTCCGTCTGCGATCACTGCGGAGGACGGCTTTTTCAGCGGGAAGACGACCGTCCCGAGTCGATTACTGTGCGACTGGAAGCATACGAACGGAGTACCGCGCCCCTCATCCAGTTCTATAAGAATCTCGGGCTGCTGCTGCCGATTATTGCCCAGGGAACGCCCGATGAGATCGCGGCGCGAACCATGGACAAACTCGATCGGCTGTCGGCTGGCGCCGCTTGAAGAGCGGGCACCCACTCATTCGCGAGCTTTGGCGAACGAGTGGGCGTGCGGAATGGTTCGGCACCGTATCATGATTGAACCGGACGCTGGCGGGACGCCCATGAAGCGGCAGAAGACTTATTTCATCTCCGACTTCATCTCGCTTTTCACGGCCTTAGCGGCGTGGCCTTTCAATTCGATCACGATTACATCCATGCCGCTATCGCCCAGATTTTCTGGCAAGTGAGTGACGGCCGGAGTGTATTGCGCATCGCCCGCCTTGGAAGCGACGTCCTCGGTTTTTCCATCCGGAAAGGTGAAGCGGGCCTTGGAGTCGGTGAGAAAAACGGCAACTCCCGCGGGATGGTGGTGCATGACGGACTTCTCGTGGGGGCCATAGTGCACTTTCAGAATCCGGACCTCCGCGTTCTCGCTTAAGACGGTGTAGTGCTTGGCATCGACCTTGGCCGCATCTTGCGCTGAGAGGATGGAGCTGAAACAGACGCACAACGCTGCTCCATAAACTGCCCTTGGCAATCGCATGTTTTTCTCCTATGTGGTAGTGGATTTGTCGAAAAGGCATCTCACGCTACTCCAGCGAAGTTGCTGATGTCAACCGAGGATATCGTCAGAAGGATTTCGTCAGGCAGTGGCGCAGTCTGTTGTTCTCTTCTGGATGGGGCGGGTGAAGCGGCAGGCAGGGCCGGGGTGAGTGCGCTGCCGAGCGGGGCGGGACGGACGAGGGCGTTCGTCCCTACGAGAGGGTCGAGTAAACTGAAGTTTGTCGGTCAAAGTACATGGATTCGGTGGACCAACTCGGGTTTCAGTTTCGCGCTCTGGAGCGGCGCGTCTGGACGGTGCGGGCGCTGGTCTCGGCGGTACGGACGCATATCGAGCGCGAGTATTCGGACTGCTGGGTGGAAGGGGAAATTTCGAATCTTCGCATTCCGGATTCCGGGCATTTGTATTTCACGCTGAAGGAAGAGTCGGCGCAGATTCGGGTGGTGATGTTCAGGTCGTCGGCAAAGCTGCTGCGGTTTCGTCCCGAGAATGGGCTGCAGGTCACGGTGCGCGGGCGTATCACGGTTTATGAGGAGCGCGGCGAACTGCAAATCTCGGCGGAATTCATGGAGCCGCGGGGTGCGGGCGCATTGCAGTTGGCATTCGAGCAATTGAAGGCGCGATTGCAGGCGGAAGGCTTGTTTGAGGCGTCGAGGAGGAAGCCGATTCCGCCATTGCCGAGGAAGATCGGCATTATTACTTCGCCGCAGGGGGCGGCCTTGCGGGATATTCTGAACATTCTGGCGCGGCGACACCACTCGGCGAACGTGGTGATTTATCCGGCGCAGGTGCAGGGAGAGGCGGCGGCGGGCGAGGTGATGGCGGGGCTGCGTTATTTTCAGGAGGATTTGCCGCAGCAGGAATTGGAGCAACAGGAGTTACGGAATAAGGACACGCGCCAGGGTGGGGGAGTTGAAGTCATCATTATTGCGCGGGGCGGGGGTTCGGCGGAGGATCTGGCGGCGTTCAATGATGAGGGACTGGCGCGGGCGGTGGCGGAGTCGAGGATTCCGGTGATTTCGGCGATTGGGCACGAGACGGATTTCACGATCGTGGATTTTGTAGCGGATTTGCGGGCGCCGACGCCGTCGGCGGCGGCGGAACTGGTGATCCGGTCGCGCCAGGAGATTGAAGCGCAGGCGGAGGAGTTGTATCGACGATTGGAACGCGGAATCCGCTATCGACTGCTGATGGCGCGACAGGAATTGACGGAGCGGGCGCAGCATGGAGCGTTCGCGCGGATGATGGACGGCATCGGTCGGCGGCAGCAGCGGGTGGATGAACAATGCTTTCGTATGGAAAAAGCGGAACGGCAACTTCTGGAACGCTGTCACCGGCGCTGGGAGAGTGTTTCGGCGGCGGTGCGGCACTATGATGCGCGGCGGCGTTTAGGGGCGGTACGACAGCAGTTAGCGGCCCTGGTTGCGAGCCTGGCGGCGGCCACGGGCAAGCGTCTTTTGGAGAACCGCGGGGCGCTGGATCGGGAGACGGCAAGTTTGGAGGCGCTTTCGCCGCTGGCGATTCTGAATCGCGGGTACGCGCTGGTGTTTGATGGGCACGGGCAACTGGTGAAAGATGCGGAGCAATTCGAAGCTGGGGATGAGATGTCGGCGCGTTTGGCTCGAGGACAGGTTCGCGGGCGCGTGACCGCGACGGAACGGGGCGAGCCCTAGTCCAAGGCCGATTCGGGTTCGGGGGCGAATCCGGAAGGAATCCGGCGACCCTGCATTAGGGCGACCCTGCATTAGAATGAAGGCGGAATCAACTTCCGACATGAGGATACGGTGACGGCGCCTCTGGCAGCATTTCTGGCCTGGCCATACATCCCGGTCATTTCGGTGATCGATGTTTTGCTGGTCGGGTTCCTGATTTACCAGTTTCTGACGCTGGTAAGGGGCACGCGGGCGGCGCCGATGCTGGTCGGAGTGGCAACGCTCGGGCTAGCGTTCTATTTCGCGCGACTGGGCGAATTGCGGACTCTGAACTGGCTGTTGAGCACGCTGCTGCCGTATGTGGTGTTTGCGCTGATCGTGGTATTTCAGTCGGAGATCCGGCATGCGCTGGCCAACCTGGGGAGCCGGGTTTCGCTGATGCGTTCTTCGAGTTCGGTGGCTGATGTTTACGACGATATTGTGTTGGCCGCGAACCTTTTTTCGCAGAACCAGACGGGCGCGCTGATCGTGATCGAGCGGGAGATCGGGCTGCGCACTTATATCGAAAGCGGGGTGTCGCTGGATGCGAGGCTGTCGTATGACCTGCTGGCGACGGTGTTTCGCCCGAGCGCTCCGTTGCATGATGGTGCGGTGATTGTGCAACGAGATCGCATCGCGGCGGCGGCGTGTTTTCTGCCGCTGTCGATGAACCCGGTGCTTTCGACGCAACTGGGGACGCGTCACCGGGCGGGAATTGGAATCACGGAAGAGACGGACGCGGTGGCGGTCATTGTTTCCGAAGAGACAGGCACGATCAGCATGGCGGTGGCGGGGAGCATCGAGCGCGACTTGACGGTGGAGCGCCTGCGCGAACGGCTAAGCGCGCTGCTGCGCCGCTACGCTCCGGCGCCCACGCTGCCGACTCCGATCGAGGAGAGTTTTGTCGAAGAAGAACCGCCCAGTTCACAGGTTTCCCGCAGGCAGGATTCAGGAAGGGACGGCTGAGATGGCGAGTTTGGCGCAGCGCAGTTTTTTCCAGCGCACGTTCCTGCACAATTTCTGGCTGAAAGTGGTTTCAGTGCTGCTTGCGATCGGACTGTGGCAGGTGGTGGCGCACGATCCACCAGCCGAAGTGGAAATGAAAGTGCCGCTGGAGTTTCGCAATCTTCCCGACAACCTGGAGATCGATTCGGCCAGCTTCACGGAGGCGCAGGTGCGGATACGAGGGCCGGAGCGGGTGATTCACCGGCTGCAGGCTTCGGATGTGCGAACGGAGATTGATCTGGCGGGGGTTCATCCGGGAGAGCGGACCTTTGATTTGAACAGCGGGCAGGTGCACGTGCCGCAGGAAGTGGAAGTGGTACAGATCATACCGGGGCAATTTCATCTTTCCTTCGATAACCGGGAGACGCGGGTGGTGGAGGTGCGGCCGCGGGTGACAGGGAATTTTGCCAGCGGCGTGCGAGTGGCGAGAGTGGTCGCCGATCCGCCGAATGTGGAGATTACCGGGCCACGCCGCCGGGTTGATGCGGTGGAGGCGGCGACCACGGATCCGGTGGACGTCAGCGGAGCGATGACGCGAGCGGCGTTTCTGACTCAGGCGTATGTTCCCGATCCTCTGATCCAAGTTGTACACCCCACTCCGATTCGGGTGACGGTTATTATGGAAGGTTCGAGAGACGAGAAGGAGTGAGGCAGTCGTTTGCCGATCGTCGTTGGTTGATCGTCGCTGGTTGATCGTCGTTCGCGAATTGTAAAAGGACGACAGAATGCGAAACGGCGACTGACGGCCAACGACTGGCGGCCAACGACCAGCGACTGATTCATGACGCAAACCAGACAACTTTTTGGCACGGACGGGATTCGTGGCGTAGCGGGGGAATTTCCGCTGACGCGGGACAGCGTCTATTGGATTGGGCGGGCACTGGGGCACGATCTAGTGCGCGCGAATGCCAAGGCGCGGGTAGTAATTGGGCAGGATACGCGCAACTCCAGTTGCTGGATCGCGGATCGATTTCTGCAGGGGGTGATGTCGGTGGGGGTGGAAACGCGCAGTGCGGGAGTGATTACGACTCCGGGGGTGGCCTTCCTGGCGCGTTCGCAAGGGTTCGATGCCGGGGTGGTAATTTCGGCGTCGCACAATCCGTGGACCGATAACGGGATCAAGATTTTTTCGCGCGATGGTTACAAACTTCCCGATGCGCGCGAGTTGGCGATTGAAAAGGAAATTTTTGCGTTGCTGGATTCTGATCAGGTTCCGGCGCCGGAGTCCACATCGGAGGCGGCGAGTCTTCCCGGCGAGGAGGGGTTGCGGCACGCTTATGTGGGCTGGCTGGCGGGAGGGGTTACGAGCGATCTGAGCCAGCTTCGGGTGGCGGTCGATTGCGCCAATGGTGCGGCGGCGGCTGAGGCTCCGGAACTTTTCCGCGGGCTCAAGATCGAGGCGACGATTTTGCACAGAGAACCGGATGGGCAAAATATCAACGAAAATTGCGGGGCGTTGCATCCGGAGAGGCTGGCGCGCTTTGTGGCGGAAGGACGGGCCAATGCGCAGAAGCGTTTTGATGTGGGTGTGACTTTCGATGGCGATGCCGACCGCGCGCTTTTTTGCGATGCCGAGGGGCGAGTGGTGAACGGGGACGCGGTGCTGCTGCTGGCGGCGCGTGAGATGCAGTCGCGGGGCGCGCTGGCCAAGGGCGCGGTGGTGGCCACGACCATGTCGAATATGGGATTGGAGTTGGCGCTCAAGCGTTCGGGCATTCAGATGTTGCGCGCCAATGTGGGAGACAAGTACGTGCTGGAAGAGATGCAGCGGGTGGGAGCTACGCTGGGTGGCGAACAGTCGGGGCACATTCTGTTTCGCGATGGAGATGCGACTACCGGGGATGGATTGCTGACGGCGCTGCGGGTGCTGGAGGTGATGGCGCGAACGGGCAAGCCGCTCGCGGATCTGGTGAGCGATCTCAAGGTGTTTCCGCAGATCATTCGGAATGTGCGAGTGCGGCAAAAGACTCCGTTAGCGCAGATTCCAGCGGTGCAAGCGGCGATTGCAGCGGCAGAGCGGGAACTGGCCGGAAATGGGCGAGTGGTCGTACGGTACTCCGGCACGGAAGCTTTAGCGCGAGTGATGATTGAAGCGGAGTCGAAGGAGCAGATGAATCGGCTGGCGGAATCGATCGTGGCGGCGATTCAGTCGGCGCTGGGCGCGTAGAGGAAGCGTTCGCAGTCGAAGTTCCGCAGAGACGCGGGCCGCGGCATTTTGAAGTTGCCGTGGCTGACCTGTTGTGCAACTCCCTTTGACAATTCCTTGGACTGGCTTGGCAAGTACGTCCCGTTGTACGGGCTGGTTATCTTGTGTGCGGGCATGAGCGCGCCGAGAATGAGAATCGGTTCAGAGTTAGCCGACTTTAGAAAGAGCTCATGAGAATTCTCATTGTGGAAGACGATGTGGCACTTTCCAATTTCATACGGAAGGGACTGGAGGCGGAATATCACGCGGTGGATATGGCCCACGAGGGGAACCAGGGCCGGGCGATGGCGATGGAGGTTGATTACGACCTGGTGGTGCTGGACCTGAATCTGCCCGGGGTTGACGGGTTGTCGGTGCTGAAGAGCGTGCGGCAGCGCAAGGCGAATCTGCCAGTGATGATACTGACGGCGCGAACCCGGGTGGAAGACCGGGTGCAGTGCCTGGATGCGGGGGCGGACGATTATCTGATGAAGCCGTTTTCGTTTCTGGAACTGGCCGCGCGGGCACGGGCGTTGTTGCGGCGCAGCCACCTGCCGTCGGAATCGGTGCTTACGGTTCGCGACCTCTGCTTAGACCGGGTGGAGCGTAAGGTGGCGCGAGGCGGGCGCGCGATTGAATTGACGACCAAGGAATTCGCGCTGCTGGAATACCTGATGCGGAATGCGGGACGGCGGCTGACGCGAGCGATGATCATTGAACACGTGTGGAACTTGACCTTCGATTCCACTACCAACGTGGTGGATGTTTACATTAACTATCTGCGGCGCAAGGTGGACGACGGGTTCTCGCCCTCGTTGATACACACGGTGCGCGGAGTGGGGTATCAGATGATTCCAGAAGGGGCATCGGTAACGGTATGAGCGCGAGCGGGCATTGTTTTGGGCCGCGGCGGCGGAGTTCGGCGGTGCTTGGCGAGTTGTTGCACTCCATGAGCCAGCCGCTGACGGGGTTGCGCTGTTCGCTGGAGCTCACGCTGCAACTGCCGCTTGAATTACCGGTCAAGGAGGTTGTCGAGCAGCAGCAGGAGAGCGTTGCGGCTGCGTTGCAGCAGACGGAAAGAGTGATTGGGATGGTCCGTTTGATGCGGGAGTATCTGGACGCCGAGCAACCCGGGCAGGCAAATTTTTCGTCGGCGCTGGCGCCGGTGCTGCGGGGTGTGGTGGAAGAGCTGGCATCGATCGCGGCGGTGCGTGGGGTCGAGTTGCGGCTGGTGGGCACGTGCGCGGAGAACCTGCAATTGCCGGAGTCGCGGCTGCGGTTGGCGTTGCAATACCTGATCGCAACCGTGGTCGACGTGCAGCCGGGGGGTGGGAGAGTTATGCTCCTGCTCGGGGAGGGTCCGGCCGGAACGGTGCTGCGGGCCGAAGGCGGACCGGATCGCCGGGGAAGTGAACGGAGCGCGGCGCCGGCTTCCGATTCTGCTTCGACCTTGCGCCGGGTGAGGATTGCAATTGCGCGCCGAGTACTCGAAAATGCGGGGGCGTCGCTGGTGTTCAATCGCAGGTTCGACGGGTTGTCGAGCGACGTCGGCCAAGCTGGAGTGGGCGCCGCTGGCTTTGTTTTGCGCATTCCGCGGTGAGCCGTTGAGCCTGGTCGGTGACCTTTGCAGGTGCGGGAAAAAGTTTGTAGGCCGCCCAAGCGGGGCAGAGCTCCGTCGCGCACTGGTTTTTCCGCAGCCTGCAAGGAGTACAATCCACCCTTTCCGGGAGGTTAACGGTGAAGCATTGGATTGGTCTGCTGATTGTAGTGTTTCTGATTTCGGAGAGCTGGGCTCAGCAAAATGCGGTGGTGGCCGGACCGGTGACAGTGATTCGGGCGGGAGTGCTGATTGACGGCGTCTCCAACAGCGCACGACGCGATCAGATCATCACGATTCGCGGAAATGTGATTAGCAACGTCGCCGATGCGGGAGGATTTCTTCCCCAGAACCTTCCTCCGGGCGCAACCTTCATCGATCTTTCGCAGGCGACAGTGCTGCCGGGATTGATTGACGCGCACACGCATATTTTTTTGCAAGGGGAAGATCCGGCCGAGGGGGGATACGACATTCAGTTGCTGAAGTATCCGCTGGCGTTTCGGGCGGCGCGGGCGACGGTTTCGGTGCGGCGGGCGCTGGAACAAGGGTTCACGACCTTGCGCGACATGGAAACGGAAGGCGCGGGCTACGGCGATGTGGGGATCAAGGAGGCGATCGAAGGCGGATATATTCCGGGACCGCGGCTGTTTGTGTCGACGCGCGCGATTTCGACCACCGGCGGGTATCCGCTGGAAGGCTATGCGCCGGAGATCGAGGTACCGAAGGGGGTGCAGGTGATTGACGGACCGGTTGAGGCGCGCAAAGCGGCACGGCAGCAACTTGACCACGGGGCGGACTGGATCAAGGTGTATATGACGCATCGGTCGTGGGTGGACGGGAATGGCGACCTGGTATCGCAGCCGACGCTGACGGTGGAGGAACTGCGGGCGATTGTGGACGAGACGCATGGCTGGGGAAAAAAGGTAGCGTGCCACGCTTACAACGGAGAAGGGCTGCAGCGGGCGCTGGATGGCGGATGCGACTCGATCGAACATGGCCTGTTGCTGACGGATGCGCAGATTGCGCAGATGATCCGGCAGGGGACGTGGTTGTGCGCGACGCTGAGCGCGTATCTGAATGGCTGGTCTCCGGCCGACACGGAGGAAGGGCGGCACGATCGCAAGCGGGCATCGGATCACGAGGCGTCGTTTCGCAAGGCGGTGAAGGCGGGAGTGAAGATAGCTTTTGGGACGGATATTGGGGGAATTCCGTGGAGCGAACCGATCGCGCAGGAGTTTCCGCACATGGTGGAGTATGGGATGACGCCGATGCAGGCGATCCAGGCGGCGACCTCGCGGGCGGCGGAACTGGTGGAGATGAAGGGGCGGTTGGGCGTGGTGGCGCCGGGCGCGTATGCCGATGTGGTCGCGGTTTCGGGCGATCCGCTGGCGAACATCAAGGTTCTGGAGAATGTCGGATTTGTGATGAAGGACGGCAAGGTATTCAAGAACGATCTAATATTGAAGCATTGAATCATGAGACGGCGGCGAGAAGGGGAGCGATGAAAATTCTGGAGATGTGCGATGCGGAAGCGGCTTCGGTTCCGGTGGAAGCGAGTGCGGAGCGGGCGATCCGGGCGATGCTGGACGGGCACGTGGGAGCGGTTGCGGTGCTGGACGAGAACCGACGGGTGGCGGGAATTTTTACGGAGAGGGATGTGCTGCGGCGATTGGCGCTGGGGGAACGGGATCCGCGAAAGATTTCGGTTCGGGAGGTCATGACGACACCGGTGGAAATGGCGACCCGGGACACGACGGCGGCCGAAGCGCTGGCCACGATGGTGGAGCGCCATTACCGGCACTTGCCGATCGTCGAGGATGATGGAAGATTGCTGGGGATGCTTTCGATACGCAATGTGCTGCAGGCGCGGATTGACACGCTGACGCTGCAATTGGATCAGGCGCGGTCGGTTGTGCTTTGAGAACGGGCTTTGCGAACGTGTTTTGAGAGTCTGGAAACCTCACTGGTGGGCGTGCGGACTTTGGGCGGGATTTTTTCCGGGGATGGAGGCGGCTTTGGCGATCTTCACATCGAAGCTAACGGGTAACTGCTTGGGTGGATAGCAGGCCGCATTGTCGCAGGCCTGATATTTGAGGGTTCCCCGAATGACATACTTGCCGGGTTGGACGGAGTGCAAGGGACGCACGAGCACTTCCACTTTGAAGTCTCCGGTGTAGACGTTGAGTTTTTCATCGGGATCGAAGGGGAAACTGGTATCGACGCCGTCGGGGTAAGTGGTTTTGCCGATGACGATGTCGGTGGTGGCCTCGATCTTGAGGGCGGTGGGGATGAGGAACTCCGACTTTGGCTTGTTGGAGTTGATGTGGTATCCGCTGGAAACGCGGAACAGTAACGGGATCGTAGTCGCCTTGCCCTGCACGACGGTCACGACCGGAGCGGGTGCCATCTTGACGACTGGACCCTGGGGGCCAAGGTCGTCTTGCGACCAGGCACCGGCGGAGAACAGGGAAAGCGCGCTGGCGACGAGAAGAACGAGAAGAATCTTCAATTGGCAAACCTCGGCGGCTAAGGCCGCTGGTGTGGCGAGTTTAACGCGGAAAGCCGCGCCCTTTCAAAACCCTATGAAAATCCGTGGCTGAGATCCTCATGAGGCTGACCTCTGGCGACTCCAGTTACTTTTGAGCTTTCACGGCATGGCCCTGGCTGAGGGCGCGTTTGATATCGTCGACGAAATCGCTGCGGCTGCGCAAGCCGAATTCGCGGGCGATGAGCCGGCCGTCGCGATCGAGGAAGAACGTAGTCGGCAGGACGCTGACGCCGCCGTAGCTCTGGCCCACCGATTCCTTGCCGATCAGGATGGGGTAGTTGACGCCCATTTGCTTGGCAAACTTGGCGATGTCTTCGTTACTGGCGTCGTCCATGGCGACGCCCACAATCTGGAAGCCCTGCGGTCCGAATTCATTTTGCAGCTCGACGAACCAGGGCATCTCGACCTTGCAGGGGCCGCAGTAAGTGGCCCAGAAATTAAGCAGAACTGCCTTACCGCGCAGATCGGAGAGCTTGAGGTTCTTGCCGTCGAGGGTGGGCAACTCAAAATCGGGCGCCAGATTGCCCATGAGTTGCCCCTTGGCAGGATCGTTGGCGCGGTTATTATGGGCGATGCGAATGCCGGCGAACAACATGACCGCGACGATGGCGGCGATGAAGAATGGGATCAGTGGATTTTTTCTCACAAGTAACCTCTTGCGGCTCGAAAGCCGCTACGCTCGGTATGACGGCGTAGATTGACGTCAATAAATGTTAGGAACGGCCAACTACAGCGCAAATCTATTCAAGAACGAAAAATAGCCGGAGATGAGGGTGAAGCGTCCCATCACCAGCAGGATACCCAAGGCGACGAGCAGCACTCCGCTGGCTACTTCCACGGCGTGCATGTGGAACTTGAAACGGTTGTAGAACTTCAGAAAGCGCTCGATGCCGAGCGATGTCAACAGGAAAGGGACAGCCAGTCCGGCCGAGTAGATGGCAAGAAGGAAGATCCCTTTCCAGACGGTGTCCTGGGCGGCGGCAAAGCCGAGGACGACCGCGAGGATGGGACCGACGCAGGGGGTCCATCCAAAGGCGAAGGCGAAACCGATTACGAACGCTCCCCAGGCGGAGGAACTGCCCTTGAGGCTGTGCAGGCGGGTGTCGGCGAGCAGAGCCTTGATCTGAAAGATTCCGGTCAGGTGCAGGCCGAAGAGAATGATGATGGCTCCGGCGATGCGGGCGAGAAGAGATTTGTATTGTGCGAGGACCTGGCCGACCTCGGTGGAGATCGCGCCCAAGGTAATGAAGACGATGCTGAAGCCGATGATGAAAGCGGCGGAATTGAGCATCACCTTGCGGAAGAGCTGACCCTCTTTCAGCTTCAATTGCTCGACGCCCACACCGGAGATCAGGGAAACATATCCGGGCACGAGCGGAAGCACGCAGGGCGAAAGGAACGAAATCAATCCGGCGACGAAAGCAGCGAGCGGTAATGGCAGACTCGTCATAGATCCTATTGTAGTTCTCTATTGTATCGACCTGACGTGTATCGGGCCGAGGAGAGGCTTGCCCCTTAGTGTATTTGAGCCGTGATTATTTTGACGCAGTCATACCCAGTCTATTAAGACGCTGAGGAGTATCGAATTGTCACAGTATTTCGACGGACTGGGCGGGGATGCGCGGCGCTCCATTGGGCAACCTCTTATTGACTGCGTATTGCTGGATTGCGGTGCGAGTCTGGTTTGGTTTTAGGGGGAGACGGTTCCTGATCCTTCGGCGGTTTTGCTGGCCCGACCGCTTCGGAGGGGACTTCGGACAGGACTTTGTCGATGAAACCCGGGGGCACGACGGCAGTGAGGATGGCACGATCTCCGGACTGTTCGACCTTGAGACTGTTAAAGAAGGCTTTTACATCGACATCGGTACCCTGGCTGCCAACGGCGCCTTCGGCGGCATGAAAGAGGCTGATAAAGGTAGTAGCTTTTTCGGTGATGGCCTGGGCGTCGGCATCACTGTCGGTAAAGGCCTCGGCGCGGAGGTGGAGGGCACGAAGATAGCGGGCGGAAATGACGGCGACGGCGGGTTTGGGAAAGAGCAGGCTCCAACTGCCGAGTCCGCCGAGGGCGCTCATTTCGTCGGGCTTGACACGAAGGATGGCAAAGGAGACGCTTGCCAGAGGAACCTTCCGGTAGAACTTGCGGAGCAACCAGGGTCCGCCAAAAGGCGAGGCGAGTTTGCGGGAGCGGTCGATGATGCCGCGAATGACTTCGGGATTCGGATGATTGGAAACCGCGACGCTGTCGTAGGAAAGAACGGCGACGCGCACGGTTCGTCCCTGGAGCGGGAGGTTGTAGACATCGAAGCCGCGGTAATCGTCGATCGAAGAGGAGAGCTTCTTGAGGTAAGCGGTCAGGCGGCTGGAGTCGATCTTGCCGACGAAGACTTCGGAGAAGCGCGGTTCCGAGGAGGAACCAGCAGTGCCGCCCCAACTTTGCGGATAGTGGATGGCGAAGGCGGCCTGGTCGAGATCGCGTTCGAACTGAAAGCCAGTCTCGTCGACGAATTTCTGGTATTCGGGCTCGCGGGAAACCGGCGGCAATTGGCCGGTGGCATTGAAAGTTCGAATCCACTTGAGATTAATATAGAAGAAACCATCCGCGCCCGGGAGAAGGCGAGCGGCCTCAGGCGGGGCGTGCTTGCGCAGAGTCACGATCAGAGCAATGGCGGAGACAATCAGAACAACGGCCAAGAGGATGGGGAGGCGGCGTCGAATGCGCATCGATTTCGGCGGGTGCTCGGCTTAGGGCTGCGAACAGAGGCCAGCGGACAATGATAGCACCGGTTGGCGGTCCGCTTGGTGGTCAGGGTAGTGGTTGCGCGTGATTAGGCCTTGTGATAACTTAAATAATTGTCCCGGACTTCAGGAAGGGAACTGGGAAGTATTGTGCCCGCTCGGACTTGCTTCCACCTGCTGGCGTAGCTCAGTCGGTAGAGCATCTGATTTGTAATCAGAGGGTCGGGGGTTCGATTCCCTTCGCCAGCTCCAGAAAAACAAGATTCCGGAAACAGAGAGGTATAGCGCGGCGACGCGCACAGATAGCAGGGCTTTAAGGCACTCCTTCAAGATATTTTCCGGCGAGCGCAGGTGTCCGGCGGGAGTTCTCGCATTTCGTTTCCCGAGCTGAGAAGTGCGGTGGAAAATCGGTGTGGTGTTTGCGTGGCCGGTGGTTTTTCGGATTTGCACAGGTGGGTGAGTGGTTAAAGCCAACAGACTGTAAATCTGTCCCTCTCAGGAGGTACGGAGGTTCGAATCCTCCCCTGTGCACCAGAGTGAGAGTGGTGAAGAGAAGTGGCGAAAGCTTCAGCGAGTGGCGAGCGTGAAGCGGCCAGGAAGAAGTTGGCGGTTGAGCGTTGACGATCAAGAAGAAGTTCGTGCTGGCTCTGGTGGCGTATGTGGTGCTGGGCATTTTGGCCTGGACGACGCTATCGGATGAGCCGATACGAATTTTCGACGCGAACGTGAAGCTGCGAACCGGGACGCTGATCATCCTGGGGCTGTTTGCATTTCGCGCGGCGCTATATTTTTGGCGGACCCGAATCGAGGAAGAGCGGGAAAGCGCGAAGCAGACGGATTAAGTTGGTGAGAAATCTGCGGCGGCGCGGAGGAAACAGCAGGTCCTTCGCTTCGTTCAGGATGGCAAGACTTTTGGGAATTACGCGGGCCGATGTAGCTCAGTTGGTAGAGCACTCCCTTGGTAAGGGAGAGGTCATCAGTTCAATCCTGATCATCGGCTCCATGGATTTCTGACGGAACTTCAAAGACGAGCATAGTCTTGGACCCCGTGCATTTTGTTGGTTATGAGACGGAGTAAGCAAGGTTAGATTTTGGACACCGTTGGACACCTTAGCGCTGGAAATAAAGGGTTTACGGGTGGCGGGAGTAACTCAGTGGTAGAGTCACAGCCTTCCAAGCTGTTGGTCGCGGGTTCGATCCCCGTCTCCCGCTCCAGAATTTGAGCGTAGCGGTTGGAGTTTTGGATGTTGTGCGGGGAGTGGTGAAACAGTGATTTTCGAGCCGAGCGTCATCAAGGTTGAGAAAGAACGAGAGTTTGGCGATCTGAAAGCGGCGGTGGAGAAGTCGTTTGCGTCAGACCGAGTCGCGAAGTATTTGAAAGTGCTGGACGGCCGCAAGATTCGAGTTCGCGATTTGGATGGCGTGCTGGCGGCGGATGCGATCGACCTGGCGGCGGGCGACAAGGCTGGAACGGCGCGGTTGTTGTACGGTTCGCTGCCGGTTTCGGATCAGGCGCAGATGCGGGAGTTTTATCTTTCGAAGATCGAAGAAGTGGATCCGGCGCTGCGCGCGAAGTTTCACAAGCTTTATCAATACTACTGAGTGGATCTCAGGACGACGATTGATTTGCGAAACAGCCGCCGGGACGGCGGCGCTACAAAGGAAAAGAGCAAATGGCGAAGGAAAAA
>PLBE01000027.1 GCA_003134435.1 Acidobacteriaceae bacterium | reverse complement strand
CAAAGATCAGGCTCAGGCGTTTTCCGCCGGCGAGGGCCTTTTCCTTTGCGAACAAGGCATCGAATCCTCGCCGCAATTCCGCCTTTTCCTCCTTGCTGTTGCCGCCGCCCTCGACATACACAGCGATCTCGGTCACAGGTTGCCTCCAATTTCGCCGATACGCCAGATCTCGCCAAGCTTGTACTTATCCAGCAAGAACCGCAGCTTCTCCGACTCGACTCTCTTGAGAACCGTGCCATTGCGGTATTCGCATACCATTACCGAATCGGCGACTTCGGTTAGCGCGGAAACCAGCGCGTCCGAATGCGTGGTGACGATCAATTGTGTTCGCGTTGATGCTTCTTGCAGCAGATCGGCGAGCAACGCAATGGCATCGGGATGGAGGCCAAGCTCAGGCTCCTCCATGCAGATGAGGGGTGGAGGCGTCGGCGACAGCAACTGCGCAAGAATCGCCATGAAGCGGATCGTCCCGTCGGAGAGGCGCGTCGCGGGGATGGGCTGTTTTAGGCCGCTTTCATGAAGATAAAACTGTATCGTGCCCCCTTCAACGCGTGTGCTGAATCTCTCAAAACGGGGCAAGAATCGAGACAAATATCTGTGGAATTCGGATTGAACGCCCAGATGCTCTAGCTGGTTGAGAAGCATTCCCAGGTTTCGTGAGTCAGACGCTAGAGTATCTGCGGCCAGGCTGGTTGTTTGAGATTTGCGCACTTCTGCGCGGCCCCCAAATGTCCACTCGCGAAATGTTGCGATTTGCCCAAACTTTCGTCCTAGCTCCGTCAACTCTGGATAGGCAAACGAATCTTTGAGCTGCATCAAGATGGATTCGTCAGGCTTGATGTCCTTACGATCCAATTCCCGTTTCGCCCTGAGATCTGACCTAGGATATAAACCTCCAGCGGTTCGGGCTTTGACTATTGGATGGCCTTCTTGGAAGCGATAGTAGAAGCTAACATCCGAGGCTTTACCGCTTGTGTTGGCTTCGTCTTCGATGAGCTCATCGGTTATTTCGACCCTAGGTCCCGATTCAACAAAGGAGACCTTGTAACGAAGAGTCGGAGGGCCGTCAGTTCCCATCCCTCCTAATACAGTTGAGTTCAGGGAAAAACCATAATCTTCGACATACGCTTCAATCGTGCCAATTCCGCTAGCTCCGTCCCCCTTCCAAAGCCACTCCCGGACTCCGCCACCTTCGCGAATAGCACTCGCAAACCCCGTCGGCAACGCGTGCAGCAACTCAACCCCTTCAATCAGATTGGACTTCCCCGAGCCGTTGGGTCCGATCAGGACGTTCAACGGCTGAAGCTCAATCGCCTCCGAGCCGGGCGGGAACGAGAGAATCCCATCCAAGCGTAAGGATTTCAGGTACGGCACTTTAGCCTCCAATGTGTGTTGCAGACAAGATACAACAGTCTAGTCTACCGGGCTATTGCTGGTTTCTGACCGTGGCTTTTGCCCTGCGGCAGCGTCTAAGATTCAGCTTCTCTATTCTTCAAAGCGTCGCCCTATGCGTCAACACTGGATTGTTTGCTTCCCGTTGATCTTTGCGCTCTGTGCCGAGCCGCGCCATGCCGGCGCACAGACAAACCGCGCCTCGCCTGAAAATGTAGAAGCCTACAGACTCAAGGTTGCGGTCAATGAAGTCAGCCTCACTTTTCATGCAGCCGATGCACACGGCCTGCCAGTCAACGACCTGAAGCTCGATGAACTGAGCCTGCTGGACAACGGAAAGCCACCGCGCAGAATCCTCGAATTTCATCCGCTGCAGGACATGTCCTTACGCGCGGGAATCCTCATCGATACCAGCGATTCCATGCAGCAGAATGTCTCGGCGGACCGGGCAATTTCCATCAAATTTGCCCAGCGGCTGTTGCGGCAACAATCCGACCAGGCTTTCGTCATGGACTTTGGCTACTTGTCGAAGATCACGCAGACCTGGACCAACGATCAGGCGGCGCTCGCGGCGGGCATCCGCCAGGTTGTTACGGGCCGAGAAAATCCGCTCGGCGGGACGGCCATGCTCGATGCCATTTTTCGCGCCTGCTTCAACGTCTTCGGCAAGGTCGATCACGCGGCCAGCGGAAACTTCATCCTGCTCTTTTCAGACGGCGACGATAACGCCAGCCACGCTTCGCTTGAAGAGGTGGTCGATATCTGTCAGCGCTCCAACACGGCTATCTACGCATTTCGTGCGGAACCGGTCCCCAGCTTCTTTTCCTTTGGCCCGAAAACATTGGCGGAGCTGGCGACCGAAACCGGCGGCCGCGTCTTCCCCAGCGACGATTCCGAAGCTGGAATCGACAGCGACTTGCGCCTCATCGAGGCCGATCTCCGCAATCAATATCGCCTGATCTATAACCCGGCAGAACTGAAGCACGACGGGGCCTTCCATCGCATCCAGTTGAAGACTCCGGAGCGTGTAGAAAGCGTCAACATTCGATCGGGGTATTACGATCGGCCGCGGTGATCGAGCATCAGCGGCGAACCCCAGTTTCGCCGCGTTGATGCCTTTCTTCCCGCAAACCTTACATTGCGGGAGCGGGAGCGGGAGGGCTTTTTCGTGCTGCCTCGGCTCCCCTACTGAGAGTGCCCACCATGGTGGAGGGCTGCCTCTGCCGGCGGCTTGGCGGAGCGGTGCTGCGATGCTGTCAAAAAAGTTGAGGCCCGCCATTTCTCGAGGGCTTACGCGGTCTCTGGAATGACCAGAATCAAAGGTTCTCCTGTCCCAGGAGCTTGGGCAGAAAAAGATTGCTCGCCGGTCTCTCGGTCTTTATTCTTGTCCAGCGCCCATCTACGCGCGGTTCCTTTTATGGGCATGGATGG
>PLBE01000236.1 GCA_003134435.1 Acidobacteriaceae bacterium | reverse complement strand
TCTGGTGCGGATTCTCGCCGTAGCGCAGGTCGGTCACTTTTTGAAACGACAGCCGAAGATTCTGTGGGAACCCCTCCGCCCCGCGCAGAGCGAAGTCTCCGCCCACCCGCTCCAGCGTCGAAGCGATCGCCGAATCGTATGCCGCCGTCGTCGCAAACGCTTTCCGCGCCAGCCTCCACTTCGTCTCCTTCGACAGCGCACCCCCCAAGCGCGCCATCTCCTCGCCGATCGCACCATAATCCGATGGCGAAGTAACCACCGCGACATCCTGAAAATTCTTCGCCGCCGAACGGATCATCGAAGGCCCGCCAATATCGATGTCTTCTATCACTTCTTCAAAATGCACTCCCGCTTTGGCCGCCGTCTTTTCGAAGGCGTACAAATTGACCACCACCATGTCGATCGCGCCAATGCCATGCTCGGCGACCGCCGCCAGATGCCCCTTGTCATCGCGCCGGTGCAAAATACCCCCGTGAACCTTCGGATGCAACGTCTTGACGCGCCCGTCTAGCATTTCAGGAAATCCGGTCAGCTCCGAAATGTCTTTCACCGCAATCCCGGAGTCGCGCAGCAGTTTGGCCGTGCCTCCGGTGGAAATCAGTTCTACCCCGAAGGCGGCGAGCTGGCCGGCAAAATCCACCAGCCCGGACTTGTCGGTGACGCTCAGAATGGCGCGCTGGATCTTAGACATAAAAGCCTCGCTGCGGAGGAAATCAAAGAAGGGAAAGTTTACCAGCTTAGGATGGAGTTCTCAGTTGTCGGTTCTCATTGCTTGAACGGCTTCAGCGTTTGCCGGCGGCCACCGCAAATCGGGATTCCCGTCCGTCACACCTTTCACAGTGCGCGCAGGCGTCGGTTCGTTCCGAAGTACTAGACTTTCGCCTTCGCCTTCAGCCTGACCTGTCCCGCCTGCATCTCGATCGAGTATTCCACCGCTTCGCATCCGTGCTGCTTGCGAATCTCACTGGTTTTTTTCTTCACGAAAGACGCGAAAGAATTGAGGTCGCCGGAAATCTTCTCTCCCGACTTTTGCTTGGCTTCGGTAAGCGCCTTGTAAAGCCTCTCGACTTTCTGCTGCTCCAGCGCCGTGCCCGAACACTGCACCGCAAACGGTTGCTCCCCTCCCTCACCGCCGCTGGGCGCCTCCGCGGCCGCCTCTTGCGCCGGGCGGCTCAGACCATAAGCTTGATGATGTTTTGCCTCCCGCGCTTCGCTGGCCCGCACCCCGCGCACCGACAAGATCGCTTCCTGCGGCCGCCGATACCCCTCCTCGCGAATCCGCATCTTCTTCCGCCACAAGTCGCTTTGCACCGCATACCGCTGCGCCATTTCGTTGTACCGGTAACGCTGCGGAAAACTCATGCGCGTCCCATCGCTGAACTTCCGGATGAGCGAGAGCACCTTCCACTCCACGTCCGTGGGCGGCCGCTTGGCCGGATTGTTGAAGAAAATCTCGTACTCGATCTTCAGTCGCCGGAGTTGCTGATCGAGCACATTCAGCTCTTCATCAATCGTCACAAAAATCCCCCATCCAACAGCGTAGCGTTGCACGCTGCTCTTGACGAGGTTCCCGCCGCGCACGCAAGGGATGGTACGAAAGTAAGCTTACCCGCCCGTCGGTGTGATCGGGACGCGCCCCTGATCCTGCTTTTGTGCGGATGAGCTACTGGGTTACCTCAGACTTGACGCCTGATCGCTGATGGCTTACTTCGCGCTCGACGCCATCTTCTTCACCATCGCCAGCACCAGCTTCCGGTCGCTGTCGTTCAGATTCGCCGAGTACCGCCGCATCTGGCTCAGGAAGCGCACTTCATCGTCGGAAAGTTGCGGCAACCCTTTATGGCCGTTGCTGTTGCCTTCGGAGAAAAATTGCGACAACGCCAGATCCATCGCTCCCGCAATCTTCGCCAGCGTGTCCAGCGATGGGATGGTGTGCCCGTTTTCAACCCGCGACAGGTAGCAGCGCAGTAGCCCCGTGCGCTTTTCGATGTCACCCTGCGACATGCTGCGCTGCAGCCGGAAATTGCGGATGGTCTCGCCAATATTCATAAATGCGTAACTAACTCAAAGTGAAAAAAAAGATGCGTGCATAGTAACCAGAGTAGTACCGTCTGGCAAGTGGAATTTCCTTGCGTTCCAGCCAATTCTGCGTTTCCTGAATGCGCCTCCCGAAACGTCACGACCTCCGCCGTGCCACAGTTGTGCCACAGACGAGTCCTCAAATTGCGATCTTAGCCCCGGACGGCCGCCACAATCCCACCAGGACTTTGTGCGGACGACCCCTTCTTCATCGGAAATCGCCCATCTTTCGCCCCTCGGGAATACGAGCCTCTTTCCTCACTTCTTCAGCGTCGCCGCCAGAAAGTCCACCGTTCGCTGCCACGCATCGGCCGCATCCTCCGCCCGGTATCCCTGTTTGTTGTTGGGATTCTCAAACGCGTGCCCCGCCTCCCCATAGATCTTCACTTCCACCTTCTTGCCCAGCTTTTCCATCGCACTCTGAAATTTCTTCACGTCTTCCGGCGTGATGCCGCGATCCTGTCCCCCAAATAGCCCCAGAATCGGAGCCTTGATCTTTTTCAGCTCCGACGTTTCCGTCGCCAGTCGCCCATAGTTGATGACCGTGGCCGCCAATTGTGGCTCGGCCAGCGCCGTATCCAGCGCATAGCCTCCGCCCATGCACCAGCCGATCGAACCGATGCGATCCTTCTTCACATTCCCCTGCCCCGCCAGATAATCATAGGCCGCTCTCAAATCCCGGGTAGCTCGGTCCTCCGGCAACCCCCTCATCAACTCGTGCGCCATGTCCGCGTTGTCGGCCACTTTGCCGCGATACAGGTCGACTGCCAGCGCCACGTATCCCTGCCCCGCCAGTTTCTCCGCCTGCTGCTTCACCCAGTCGTTCAATCCCCACCATTCATGAATCACAATCAGCGCCGGAAACGGCCCTTTGCCTGCCGGCATGTACAGAACTCCATTGACGGTCTCGTCCCCCGACTTGTACGAAACGGCTCGGCCATCCGCGGCCACCGCCGACACCGCCAACCCGAACGACACAACCAGCGCGAGAAAAAGCCTTTTCATGGGATCGCCCCGTTTCATTGGTCCCCTATGCTACAGCTTCTGAACGACCTAAAGCATCTCTGACCCAGTGTGGCGCGGACACTCTTGTCCGCGAAATGCCTGCGCACTGACACTGATACTGCGGCCCATGATACTTCCGCTCCATCCGGCGAGTGCCTGTGCGGACCTCCCTAATTGTGCTTAATGAACTTTCCGTTCCTTTGTCCCGTCAGCGAGTTGTAGACCGTCTCCAGAAACGCATCTTCGTTAATAAACTCTCCCGAATACTTCTTCCAGGGATCGAGAACTTTCTTCTCCTTCATCTGCTCCAGCGTCATCTTCCTGTCCAGCCCCTCTTGCACCACTGCCCGCGTTTCTTTCAGCATCTTCACATAGGCGCGCACGTCATCGAGACTTGAAACCGGCCCGTGTCCCGGAATGATCTTCACATCCGGCGGAAGCTGCGCGATGGCACCCTCAACCCCGCGGATCATCCCGTCGATGCTCCCCCCGCTATCCACGTCGATAAACGGAAAACCGTAGGTCACGAAATCGTCGCCCATGTGCACCACGTTCGATTTCGGAAAATAGATGATCGAGTCGCCGTCGGTATGCCCCGCCGGAAAATGCAGCGCCCGGATGTCCTCCCCGTTCAAGTGCACGGTGATGTCGTGATCGAATGTGATAATCGGCAGCGCGCCCTTCGCCTGTGCCTTCGTGTCCATGCGGATCGAACTCCCGTTACCCGCCTGGCCGCCCGCTTCCAGGCGCTTGCGCACGTTGTCGTGCGCAATGACGGGTGCCTGCTTCTGGAAGAATTCATTTCCTCCGGTATGGTCCCCGTGGTAATGCGTGTTGATAATGAAGCGCACTGGCTTCTCGGTAATCCCCTTCAGCGCTGCCTGAATCTTGTCCGCCAGCGGAGCGTATTGATCGTCGACGATCACAATGCCGTCCTCGCCGACCGACGCGCCAATGTTGCCCCCCTCGCCCTCCAGCATGTAGACATTCCCGGCGACTTTCGACACCTTAATCTGAACTTTGCTGAAGTCCTGATCCTGTCCTGCGCAGAATCCCGAGAGACAAGCGAGTATGGCAATGCGAAAAGCAGTACACATGGTTCTCACCCCTGAGAAAAAACATTGTAAACGGAAGTGACGGACTGCATCACTGCAGCAATCCCTCATTGGTTGTCGCGAAATGCCTAAGGCGTGCCCTCAAACAACGGCCAAAGCTGGTCGGCCGTGACGCGGTAGATCGCGTAGGCGCTCCCACTGTCGAATGTCCGCCGGAACAGCAATTCGCCGCGCCCGTCTCCGTCGGCATCCACTGCATCGATCAACTCCATCCGCGGAGTGACGTCAAGATGTCCCGAATCCGTCTGCGAAAAAAATAGCTTATGCAGTTCGCCTTCAAGGTCGGTGCGCGCGATGAGAGTCACCTCTTTGGGAACTGCGAGGTTTCCCGTCCCGCCGCCAGCAGGAGGCCCAGTCTTCGCCGACATTACGAGGATCGGCTGATTCGAATTGGAAAGATCGAAGATGCGCAACTTCACATCCTCGAAAGCGGCCTTGGGCGGCTTGGCGGATTTGCCCGGCGACTTATTTCCCGACGTCTTCTTGCCGGCAGGCGCAGCATCCGCCGCCACACCTCCTTGGTTGCGAAGCAGGAACCCCGCCAGATCCAGCATTTTGTTGCGATAGATAGCCTCTTCCGCCGGCTTCACTTCATAGGTGTAAGGACGCGGATCGGGCCCGCCCGCGTCGGATATCGCAGGCACGAAGGTGAAAGTGACCGCCGCTGAAGCCGGGTCTTTCGCCTTGACGTCGCTCTTCGGAGAACCGGTGGACACGGATGCCCCCACTGGCCCGACGTCGGTCAAAGGGTCAAAGGTCGTAAAGGCTTCGTGCCGCGTGCTTGGGTCCGGCTTGCCCCGTCGCAGCCGCGGTCGGTTGGGATCTGAGATGTTCTCCTCTGCCTCTGGCGCAGATGCAGCAGCCTTGCCCGCCTCCGGCGCCGCAGGTGCCTTCGCGGTATCCGGCGCTGGCGCCGGAACCGGCGCGCTCGTACCGGCGGGGCCGCTCGGCGAGCCAGCCGAAGTCGCCCCCTTTGCTTCGTCTTTACTTTTGTCCTTATCAGAATTCTTGTCCTTGCCCTTGTCGTCCTTGCTCTTCTCTTTGCCATCCCCGTCCGAGTCCGCCTTCTCGGCTCGACGGTGCAAAACCGGCGGCCCATCCTTGTCGTCGTCCGCGATCACCGGCGTCGAGTATTTCTTGCTGGTCTCGGGAGCCCTCATGCCCGCCGGAAGCCACGTCCCTTCGGCGATCCACACGTGGTTCAGTTGTCCCGGTTGCGTAATCGTGAACACACCCTGCGACACGCCGCTGCGAAAACCCTCGTACACGATCCCGAAGTCCAGTGCCATCGGTACCGGCGTCGCTTTGTACGACCCCGCATCGTAGAATTTTCCGTCCATCATGATGGCAATCGGAATCAGACGAGCCTTGCCTTTGGATGGAATCTGCACCAGTCCCACCGCCCGCGGCCCCTTAACCGTCACTGCTTTGTGCCCGTACTGCGGCGTCGGGCCCTGACCCAACAACCATGCGCTCACCAGCGCCGTTGCCGCCGCCAAGGTGACGCCAAACCGCCCAGTGCGATATAACAACGATGTACGGCGAGGAAAAAATTCCATGGAAGTCAATGATAAATCCCCAGACTTTAGTACGACGGACGAGAACGGCAAAGAGGTTGCCCTGAAAGATTTTCGGGGCAAAACGGTAGTGCTCTATTTCTATCCCAAAGCCGACACGCCCGGCTGCACTAAAGAAGCTTGCGGCTTTCGTGACAGCTACGCGGCCATCAGGAAAACAGGCGTGGTCCTGCTCGGCATTTCGAAGGATACCGCTGCATCGCAAAAGAAGTTTCAGCAGAAGTTCAGCTTGCCCTTCCCGCTGCTGGCCGATCCGGAAAAAAAGATCGCCACTCTCTTTGGAGTGGTCAAAGAAAAGAACATGTACGGCAAGAAGGTGGAAGGAATCGCCCGCACGACCTTCGTCATTGGCCCCGACGGCAAGATCAAGCACATCTTCAACAACGTGAAAGCCGAAGGCCACGCCGAAGAAGTGCTGGCCTACCTGAAGGCCGCGGCCTGAGCAGATTGGCGAGCGCGGCGCCCGCGTAGCGACGGACGCCCTCGTCCATCCAAGCCGTGCCCAGCTCGGCATGCTTCTCGCAGCCGCCGAAACTTTGAATTCGCGACAGGCTCATCCCCATGCGATCGCTAGGCCGCGTCACGCGGTTGAACACCAACTTCTTCAATCGCGATCCCCGCCAGGTCGCGCGTGCCTTGCTCGGAAAATTGCTGGTTCGCAATTCCCCGACCGCAATTCTGGCGGGGCGCATTGTCGAAACCGAAGCTTACCTCGGCAACGACGACGCGGCCGCCCACACTGCCGCGGGCAAGACGCCGCGCAACGCGGTTCTCTTCGGTCCTCCCGGCCTCGCCTATGTGTATTTCATCTATGGCGCTCACTTTTGCCTGAATGTCTCCTGCCTCCCCGCCGGAGTTCCCGGCGGCGTACTGTTTCGAGCGCTCGAGCCGCTGGCTGGCATCGACCAGATGGCCGCGGCGCGGGGCATCGCAATCGAGTGCGCGGAAAAAAGCGGATTGGCGAAACTCTCGTCGCTCAAGAAGATTTCCTCCGGCCCCGGTCGCCTCGCCGAAGCTTTTTCCATCACGCGCCCCCGCGACAACGGCAAAAGCCTGGTAAGCCCGCGCTCGGACCTCCATATCGTCGATGACGGCTACCGCGTGCGCCAGGTCACGGTCACGCCGCGCATCGGAATCACCAAGTCGGCAGCGCGCCCCTTGCGCTATTTCATCGCCGGTAATCCCTTCGTCTCCGGCCGCAGGTTGTAATCCGGCAAACGGAACGTTTCGCGCTCGCGTTGCCCTCTACCCTTCACCTCACTGTGCTTAGAAGCGCCCGCCACCATCGACCATATGACCCTGCTTGCAGATTTTCGTACCGCGCTTCGCCTGCTGGCTATTCTGTTCCCACTTCCAAAACAAGATTGTCGATCAGGCGCGTCGAGCCCACGTAAGCTGCAACCGCAATCAGAGCTCTTTCGGAGATTCGCTCGACTGACTCCAGCGTGTCAGGATCGACAATCTCAAAATAATCGAGCCCAACCAGCGGTTCGCCGGCGAAAACTTCCTGGCCCGAAGAGATCAGCCTGGCGGCAATCCTTTCCCCGGCCCGAAATCTCTGCTGCGCCCGCTGCAACGAGCCCTGCAGCACCAGCGCCCGGCCCCGCTCTTCTGGATTCAAGTACGCGTTGCGCGAACTCATGGCCAGTCCATCGGGCTCGCGCACAATCGGGCATGCGACAATCCTCACCCGAAAATTCAGGTCGAGCACCATCCGCCGGATCACGGCAAGTTGCGCCGCGTCCTTCTGTCCGAAAAACGCCGCCTCCGGCTCGACGATGTGAAACAGCTTGGCAACAATCGTGGTCACTCCCCGAAAATGTCCGGGACGCGACCGTCCATCCAGCCTTTCGCTCAGCCCTTCCACCACCACCCACGTCGTCGCCCCACCCGCCGGATAGATTTCCTCCACCGAAGGCGCAAACAGAACCTCCACCCCCTCTTTTTCCAGCAACTGGCGATCCCGCTCGAACTGTCGCGGATATTTCGACAGGTCTTCCGTCGGTCCAAATTGTGTGGGGTTCACAAAAATCGAAACCGTAACCACGTCGCACTGCTCTCTCGCCGCGCGCACCAGCGACAGGTGCCCTTCATGCAGCGCCCCCATGGTAGGAACCAGCCCCAGTCGTTTGCCTTGCGCCCGCGCGTCGTCGCTGGCCGCTCGAACTTCCGAATTCGTCGAACAGATTTTCATGCCGTCGAGTTGTAGGCGTCCGAGGGACGCGGCCCGCCCAGTCTTGGCTGGCCGCGCAAAGGAGAAGGTTTCTACCCGCGTCTTATGGAGCTTCGCGGAACTGCACATCCAGTTCCTTAAGCGTTCCCAACAGCAGCGCCCGGTTCTTGCGCAGTTCCGCCTTGGTCTCTTCGCTCGCATCCTTCGGAACTGCCTGCGCCACCATCACCACCCGCCCATAGGGCCACGCGCTCGTAGGCAACGCTACCAGCTCAGCCGGAATTTCCTCCGGCTTCAGCATGTGAATCTCGTGATTGGAAAGATCGACCAGCCCAATCCCATCTTCGCGAACCACTAAATAAGGATTCTTCCAACCCGCCATGTCGCTTAAAGGCGGATACTTCCCGGGATCTGGCACTGCAATCCGCTCCAGCCCCGTCGGCTGAGTTTCCGAGGACGACGACTGACTCTCCGCCGGCGAAGCCTGTGGCGGCTTGGAGCACCCCACCCACATCCCCACCAACCCCAGCAGCACGATCCTGAGCGCAACCATCATCCTTCGCACGAAGCTCTCTCCACCCGCCATTATCGCTGCATGGCCTGCTTGCGGTGGAGTACCGTTTCGAGTGCGGCCTGCGTTTCCTTCGGCAAGTGGTAAGACTCCGCGTCGTTTGGGAACTGGTGTGATACCACGTCGGCCTTGAACGCCAGCACCGATTGCGTGATCAGCGCCGCCGCATCTCCGTAGCGCCGGACAAATTTTGCCGGATGCCCAAACGTCAAATTCACCAGGTCGTGGAACACCAGCACCTGCCCATCGCAATCCGGACCCGCCCCGATTCCAATCGTCGGAGCCTCAACCTCGTCGCTGATCATGGCCGCGACCTCGCGCGGAACCCCTTCCACATAAATGCAGGCCACGCCGGCACGGTCCAGCGCCACCGCGTCGCGCATCAACTGTTCGATGGCATGCAGCGTCTTGCCCTGTACCTTGTATCCACCCATGATGTTGATCGATTGCGGCGTAAGCCCGATGTGCCCCGCCACCGGAATCTCGGCATCAATCACCCGCCGCACCAAGTCGGCACGCTTCTCCCCGCCCTCCATCTTCACCACCTCGGCGCCCCCTTCCTTTACGAAGCGGGCCGCGTTATGCACCGCCTCGGTGGGGTCAAGCTGGTAAGACCCGTAAGGCATGTCGGCAATCAGCAGCGCGTCTTTCACTCCGCGTCGCACCGCCTTGACGTGGTGCAGCATCTCGTCGACGGTAACCGTCAGCGTGTTTTCGTAGCCGAGCATCGTCATGGCCAGCGAGTCGCCGACCAGAGCAATATCGATGCCGGCCTCATCCACCAAACGCGCGGTGGCATAGTCGTAGGCCGTGAGGCAGGTGATGGGTTCCTGACGAAATTTCTTTTCGCGGATGGTAGCAGTAGTGATCTTGTGGCTGGGAAAATGCCCGCTGATCGGTGTGAGACTCACGCTGTCCTCCAGTGCCCCTCCGCAAACCGGGCGGATAGAGCCTGTACGCGTCGAGCTGCGACGCTGCAGGGGATTATAGCGGCAAAAGGGGCGTTGGTCGATAGTCGTTGGTCGGTCCCCAGAATGGTATAGTAAGACGATCGACCATTGTCTTACTGTATGGTAAGATTATAACCATGCGAAGTTTTCGAACGGTTATCAGTTCCAAAGGCCAGGTGGTGATTCCGGCCGAGTTCCGCGAGCAGTACGGGCTTGACAAGGGTACCCGCGCCGTCTGGACTGAAGAGAAGGGCAGGCTGGTGCTGACCCCTTTAACCATGCAGAGGATTAAGGAGATCCGCGGATTTCTGAAGCCATGTCCCGGCGAACCCTCAGCCTTCGACATGCTCTTTGAAGAACGCGAGCGGGAACGCAAACGAGAGGATCAATGACCGCCGTCTTGCCGCGTGGGCGGCTGCGGCGATACGTGCTGGATGCCAAGGCGCTGATAGGTTTCTTCGAGGACCGCGAAGGCACGGCGGGAAAAGTCGAACACTTGGTCGAAGAGGCCGTGCGCCATGACTTGCCACTGCTGATGTCGGCTGTGAATTGGGGTGAAGTCTTCTACACCGAGTGGCGCGCTCGCGGCGAAGTCAAAGCTCGCCAAGCCGAAGCCAACTTGCTTGAGATGCCCATCGTGGTTATCGCCGCCGACCGCGAGCGCGCCTCCCGCGCCGGCGCCCTGAAGCAGAAACACGGCCTCGGCTACGCCGACGCGTTTGCAGCCGAACTGGCCATCGAGCGCGGCGCTTGGCTGGTCACGGCCGACCCAGAGTTTGCGAAAGTCGGAAAATCATTGGCCGTCTATCCATTGTCCCGGCATGAGAAGTAAGCGCCGGACTCAGCACTGCCATGGCCTTCCCTTGCTTCAATCACCCTGCTGGAATCCCCGCGACGCCCCCTGAGACAAACGATCTTCTCTTACTCTTACGCGTTGGCCGCATCCTGACCGCCCAGCGGCAGGAAGTACTGCGTGCCCTTGATCGGCGCCGACACTTTTTTCAGCAGCTCCTGCAGATCTTCATTCCGATCCACGAAATCGATCTCCGAAGTGTTCACGATCAGCAGGTCGGACTGGGTGTAATGAAAGAAAAAGTGCTCGTAAGCCTTCACCACTTCCATCAGGTAATCTTCGCTGATCGCTTTTTCGCCCGCCGCATTCTTCTTCTTCAGCCGCTTCTTCAGCACTTCCGGCGTGGCCTGCAGGTAAATCACGAGGTCGGGCGTCGGGATCTGGTCGCGGAAGTAGTTGAAATACCGGTTGTAGGTGTCGAGTTCCTGATCGTTGAGGTTGAGGCAGGCGAAAAGTTTGTCCTTTTCAAAAATATAATCGGACACCACCGTCTTATTCGAACGCGGCCCCAGATCGAGCGCCCGCAGTTGTTCGAAACGTCGAATCAGAAATGCCAACTGCGCCTGAAACGCCGCGCCCGGCTCGCCATCGTAAAACGCCTTGAGAAAGGGATTGTCTTCCGGTTCAATCACCCGCTGCGCCGCCAGCCGTTCCCCAAGAACCCCCGCCAGCGTGCTCTTCCCCACTCGTATGGGACCTTCGACGGCGATATAGCGGGGAAGTTCGAAAAGCTTGGCCATGGATTGTCGTGGAGAACCGGAAAGCAAGAGTATATCGCTTCGCCTCCCGGCGCAATTGTGAGAAAGGTTAACAACAGGTCGCTGGACCGTCCTTCGTTATCCCCCATTCGCTGACCGCGTCCGGACAAAGTTGCGCACAACAAACGACAAGCGACGAATCGCGAATCGCGAACGACCAGCTAGAATCTCTCCATGATCCCAGCCCTGACTGGACTCGCCGCCGCTGCCGCCGCTGTCGCCGCGGGATATCAGTCCATGGCGCCGGCTGGGCAATGGTACGGCCAGACCTTTACGGGAGGGTTGCGCGGGAGCAAGCAGATCGCCCTGACCTACGATGACGGCCCCAACGATCCCCACACGCTGAACTTGCTCGACGTGCTGGCGAAGCACAATGTGCCCGCGGCCTTCTTCATGATTGGCCGCTATGTGAAGCAGCGCCCCGACATCGCACGCGCCGTGGCCCTAGCGGGACACCTCATCGGCAATCACACCTTCACCCATCCCCTGCTCATCTTCAAATCCGCAGTGCAGACGCGCACGGAACTGGTTGACTGCCAGCAGGCTCTGCACGATGCAATCGGCGCGCCCGCGAACTTATTTCGTCCCCCGTTTGGAGGACGACGCCCCGCAACCTTCAGGATCGCCCAAGAACTCGGATTGCAAACCGTGATGTGGAACGTGACCGGCTACGACTGGAATGCACCGCCCGCCGTGGTGATCGAGAACAAAGTCGCACGCCAGATGCGCGGCGGCGACGTGATCCTGCTGCATGATGGCGGACATCGCGCCCTGGGCGCGGATCGGGCGCAGACTGTGATCGCGACCGAAAATCTCATCCGGCGGTACAAGGATCAGGGATACGAATTCGTGACGGTGGAGGAAATGCGAGATTTCAGGCGCGCCAACGTTCGGTAGTTGTCGATCCACCACGATGTACGTGACTTTCCCGAAGTCCCTGTGCTGGTCCGTGACAAATCACCTCGCAATCTCCACAAAACTTTACGTGCGAATGTGTTTCAGTTGTTAGAGAGTCTGGAGCTCATGGCTGCCCGCGCCTTCGGACGGTTTCACGGGGGCCTGTGATCGTGGTTTTTCTGCTACCTCCACGAAAGCGTGCGCCCTTCTCAAGCTTAAGCGGCCACCGTTGCGAATGCGTGTTTCGCGGCGGCAATCGTCTGGTCCACGTCTTGCTTCGTATGCGCCGCTCCCAGAAACGCCGCTTCGAACTGTGACGGCGGCAGGTAAATGCCGTTCTCCAGCATGGCCCGGAAGAAGCCTCCAAAAGCGGCTGTATCGGACTTGGCGGCGCTCGTCCAATCGGAGACCGGGCCTTTCGCGAAGAACCACGTAAACATCGATCCGACGCGGTTGTGGCAGAGGGTGACACCGGCGGATCTGGCGGCGGCGGCGACTCCGGCTACTACCTCGGCCGCGATTGTATCGA
The DNA here is from genome assembly GCA_003134435.1 of Acidobacteriaceae bacterium. GTDB lineage: Bacteria > Acidobacteriota > Terriglobia > Terriglobales > Acidobacteriaceae > Acidiflorens. The sequence continues at coordinate 12,159 of PLBE01000236.1, read as the reverse complement.
GTTTGGCGTAAATCTCTTTGTGTTCGCGCAAGTAACTCAGCGTGGCATATCCGGCGGCCATCGCCAGGGGATTTCCGGAAAGCGTTCCCGCCTGATAGACCGGACCTAGCGGAGCGATCAGATCCATGATCTCGCTGGGTCCGCCGTAGGCGCCTACCGGCAAGCCTCCGCCGATGATCTTGCCCATGGTAGTGAGATCGGGCTCGATGCCATAAAGCTCCTGCGCTCCGCCATAGGCAAGACGAAATCCAGTCATGACCTCGTCGAAGATGAGCAGCGACTGATCGCGCTTGGTGATGACCCGCAGAGCTTCGAGATATCCGGCACTTGGAGGCACGCAGCCCATGTTGCCCACGACCGGCTCGACGATGACGCAGGCAATCTGGCGCTTGAATTTGTCGAAAACTCGCTCAATCGCATTAACGTCGTTATAGGGAAGCGCGAGTGTGAACTGGGTGAATTCTTCGGGAACTCCAGCGGAACCTGGAATGCCGAGCGTGGCAATGCCAGACCCGGCTTTGACGAGGAGGGCGTCGGAGTGTCCGTGATAGCAGCCTTCGAACTTCACAATATATTTACGCTGGGTATAGCCGCGGGCCAGGCGGATGGCCGACATGGTGGCTTCCGTGCCGGAACTGACAAAGCGGACCTTCTGCATGTGCGGAAAAGCGGAGATCACGAGTTCGGCGAGATCGGCTTCGGCGGGAGTGGAGGCTCCAAAGCTGGTGCCGTTGCGGGCCGCCGCGATCACCGCCTCAATGACCGCGGGCGCCGCGTGCCCGAGGATGAGCGGGCCCCAGGAGCCGATGTAATCGACATACTGGTTGCCGTCGGCATCCCAAATGTGCGAGCCCTCGCCGCGCACGATATGCAGCGGATCGCATCCCACGCTGCGAAAGGCTCGGACCGGGGAGTTCACCCCTCCGGGTATCAACTTTTCTGCGCGCTGCTGCAACCTGCGCGACTGCTCTGTTGTGCGGGCCATCATTCCTCCACCATAGTGATCGTCACATTGATCGTCGCTCCGATCAATATAGCAGCGGCACAAAGGGAAGGTCAGAGGTGAAAGGCCGGATTGCAGAACTGAAGTCCGCGGAAGTGAAGTCGGTTAACGATGCGGAAACCTCGAGATCCTTTCACCTCTGCAATCTGCCCTCGATCCGCCAACCTTCCCTGTCACCCGATGCGGTAATAACCGTCGCGTCGGTCCAGTTCGACTGTAAGCCCAAAAAGCTTGCTCAACCGCTCCGCTTGCAGAATTTCTTCCTTGCGCCCGTCCGCCACGATCCGCCCGTTCGACATGAGCACTACCCGCTCGATCTCGGGAACGATGTCGGAGAGTTCATGAGTCACCAGGATGATACCAATTCCAGAGTTGGCGAGAGAGCGCATGGTATCGCGCAAGCTGCGCTGGGCGAGGATATCCAGGGAATTGCACGGCTCGTCGAATAACAGGGCGCGAGGTTTGTGCACGAGAGCTCGGGCGATGAGGACGCGCTTTGCCTCACCCGACGACATCTCCTCGACCCCACGTTCCGCCAGATGCGAAACTCCGAGCTGCTCCAACGCGGCCTCGGCCAGTTCCCTGTGTTTGCGATCGACGCCGTGATTCGGGAAGATGCGCGTGCTGCTGAAAAAGCCGGACAACACCACGTCCAGGCCGCTGGCGTCGCCGGTACACGAAGACATCAGGTCGTTGGACACAATACCCAGCAGCGGGCGCAGCTCAAAAACGTTCCAGTTTGTCTGCCCGAGAATGGCCATGCTCGACCCTTCGCGGACCATCGGATAGCAGTCGCGCGTGATGGTCTTGATCAGCGTCGATTTGCCGCAACCGTTTGGGCCCAGCACGGCCAGATGTTCATGCACATCGACGCAAAGACTGAAGTCGTCGAGACCGATCTTTCCTCCGCGCATCACGCGCACGTTCCGCAGATCGAGTAATGGGGCCTGGCGTTCCATTCTGATGGGTCTTTTCAGGTTACTGTACCGCAAGGATCCGCGTTGCGGGGCGTCTCCGTGCGCGCCCTGGCGCCGCATCGAATTCATCGGACTTTCACGAATTTGCAATATTTCCGCAATGTCTCGCGGTTACCCTGAAGCCAGTTGCCCTTCTAACCGGGAGGGTTTATTAGGACGGCCTTGGGGGGCTCCGGGCTGTCCTTTTTTAGTTTTTGGATATCTCCTCGGCGGCATGCGGTTCACCCCTGCTTCCCAATCCCGAATCTTGTGATTCGTAATTTGTTAACTATGGTTAACTCCCTGTGCTATGCTTGCGTTAAATGATCTTGGCCTCGGGCATGGGTCGCGCGAAAAGATCGCGCGCGGAAAAATCAATGGAACGAAGGCAAAGAAGGATCAACCGGGAAGATCGAATGGGAAGTTTGCCCGGGCATGGGGATGCCAGGCTGGGGGCTGGGCGCAGTCCCGCATCTGTAACGTCGTTTTCACTGAGACCACGCATACTGATGGGGCTCGATGTACCAGCGTGATTGCAATCACAAGAAGGGGTGACTGGAAGCGCGGCTGACCGGGGCTACGGTCAGCTAGCTTGTTGTCATGATATTGAAATTGAAATTCATTTTCATTATAAACGCTCTCGTCATGAGCCGGCCATGGCGCCGTCGCGCCGCCGCCCTGGCGTTGCCGCTTGCCGTCGTGCTGGGTGCCTCTGTCCCCCCAGCCTGGGCGCAGGTGCAATCCGCCTCCGATTCCAATCGGACGGCCGCGCCCGCCTCGCCGGATGCGACCGATCCCGCCAGTTCGCCCAGTGCCGGCGCCGATCCCGAAACGATGCTCCCCCATTTTAGGAACTCGCGCTTCTTGCTCTCCGGCCAGGCGAACTTCGTCTTTCAAACTCACCCCGACTTTCATGCCGACTACAGCGGGCCCCACAGCCTGAGTGCCAGCTATGACAAGGCGACTTCGCGAGTCATGACCCTCTACACCGGCGTCCGGCTCAATAACTCCACCGAACTGCTGGTCGACATCGAGGAGGCGGGGGGCACCGCGCTTACTCAAGGTTTTGGACTGGCCGGGAACACGGATCTCGACATCGTGCGCAATCCACTGTTGAGCAAAGCGCCTTATCTCGGGCGCGGCATGATCCACAAGGTCTTCGCATTCAGCAAGGATAAGGTCGAGAACCAGCACAGCTTTCTATCCTTGTTCGATGAATTGCCGCGCCGCCGCCTGGAAATTCGTTTTGGCAAATTCAGCATGCCCGATTTCTTTGATACGAATTCCGTCGGCTCCGATACCCATTTTCAATTCCTCAACTGGTCCGTGGACAATGACGGCGCTTGGGACTATGCCGCCGACACGCGTGGCTATACCGTCGGCATTGTGGCCGATTACGAAGATCGCGACTGGGGTTTCCGCTTCGCCGAAGCGCTCATGCCTAAGGTCGCGAATGGAATCGATCTGGTGTGGCGGCCCTGGCAGGTGCACGCCGAAAATTGGGAATACGAACTGCGCCATGGCATCCTGCCGAAAAAATCCGGCGTCGTTCGCCTGCTCGCATACACGAACTACGCCAACATGGGCGTCTACCGCGATGCCGTGGCGCAGTATCAAGAGCACCTCGTCACAGTCCCGGACATCACAAACCACCCCTGGCACATCACGCGCAAGTATGGCTTTGGCGTAAATCTGGAGCAGAACCTCGCGCCCAACTTCACCGCTTATGCGCGCTGGGGATGGGACAATGGCCGGACCGAGTCTTTCGCCTACACCGAAATCGATTCCACCTTCAACCAGGGTATTGGAGTGAATGGCGCGCTCTGGCATCGCAAACAGGATCGTGCCGGTTTCGCATTCGTGTCCAACGGGATCAAGAAAGATCATCAGCTTTATCTGGCGAATGGCGGCCTGGGTTTTCTACTGGGCGACGGCGGCCTGAGCTACGGGCGGGAGAATATTCTGGAATCGTATTACACCGCCCACGTGTGGCGGGGGATCTATCTTGCTCCCGGAGTACAGCACATCAACAATCCCGGATACAACCGCGACCGCGGTCCGGTAGTGGTGCCCACGCTGCGGGGGCATGTGGAATTCTAGCAGGCTGCGGAAAAACTCCGGTTTCGTATCAGGGTATCGCTTTAGCGATACCACAAGTCCTTCGAAATCAAGCGTCCCTTTAGGGGCTGAGCGCCGGTTATTGAGTCTTTTCCCAACCTCCTTAAGAGCTAGTTCCTACTCCGGCTCTCTAGAACAACTTAGAACGTAAATCTTGCTGAAAACTGTAACACTCGGGGAAGACCGTCAGGGCTGATTTCCAACAGCGTCCCGAAATTGCCTGGGCCGGAGTTGGGCACCAAATAGCAAGTCTGGTTTGCCGTCATGCCGTCACCGCAGTTGGGGTTGGTTGGATTGCTGTAGGGGTTATATTGTGTTTGGTTGATGCCGTCGCCATTCTGCACGTAATAGTTCGCGTGGTTAAAGAGGTTAAACGCCTGCACCTGAAACTCCAGTTCCTTGCCTTCGGCTATTTTGAAGCTGCGGCCCAATCCCAGATCAATCCGCTCGAGCCAGGGGCCGTAGAAAGAATTCAAACCGATACCGGGCGTGGGGCCGACGCCATTGATGCCTCCGGCGGTGGCTGCGGCGTCCTGGTTGAACGCGGTATCGTTCAGATTGTCGCCAGTGCCCGGGCAATTCCCCAGTTGTGACGAGCCGCAAGCAGGACCCAATAATCCCGCGTAGGGGCGTCCGGAAGAAAACTCCATGATGGTGTTCAGCCGCCAGCCGGAAACAATGGCGCGAGCCGGCCCTGAACTTGCCCATTGCTCGAGATGCGGCTGGTAAACGGCGGCGAAGGTCAGCTTGTGCCGCTGATCGAGCAGCGATGGACCCTGCGTGTTGCTGAAATCAAACTGATTGTTGAAGTCCATTCCATCCCGCATGGTGCTCTTGGCCCAGGTGTAGGCGAACTGGAAAGCAAGGCCATGCGACATACGGCGCTGCACCTGCACGAACAAAGAGTTGTAATTGTTCTGGGCGGGGCTGATCAACTCCTGGATCTGGCCAAACTTGCTGCTGATGAGGCCGTCATCGGCCTGGAGCAGGCCGCTATCCATGTTGGGCAAGGTGTAACTGGGGCCGTTACAGGGCAACGCGGCTACGTTCGGCGGACACACGATGTACGTCGTCGTGCCCGTGCCCGTGGGCGAACACGTGCCCTGGTTCGAGCCCTGGAGCGGGCAAAGGTTGAGGTCATAGGCGCTGCCCGAAATAATGTGCACGCCACGATTCCACATGGTGCCGATACTGAGCGTGGTGTTCTCGTCGAGTTCACGCTCGATCTGCAGACTGGCCTGCAATATATAAGGTGCGCGGAACTGGGGCGAAACCAGCGAGATATCAGTTGAGGCGCTGAACAACGAGTCAGTCGGCTGGAGAACGGTTGGAAACACCGGGTAGGTTACCGAAGGATCGTTCGGCGCGTTGGGAAATGTGTAGCTCGAGCTCGCTTCGGTCTGTTGCGATGGCAGCCCGTTCGAAATCACCGCATTGCGATAGTTCAACCCGTTCATGTTCTGGTAGAACTGGCCGAACCCTCCCCGCACCACTGTCTTGGACTCCGGCTGCCAGGCAAAGCCAAAACGCGGCGCGACGCGCTTGAACTGGTTCGGGTATTGCCCGGTGAGTGGAAACCCCGGATTTCCCGCCGGCTGCGGAAAAACTTGGAAATCCTCGCGCAATCCCATCTCCAGCGTCAGCTTCGGCAGAATGCGGTAGCTATCCTGCACGTAGAAACCGTAGTACGGCACGGTAAAGGAAAAGCGAGGATTACCGGCCGCCTGGCTGAAATTGTTGTACTCGCCGAGCGCGAAGTTCTCCAGGCTCGAGAACTCATACAAGCCCAGCGGCGAGCCGAAATCGAAGGTCTCATTCGGGTCCGCGCCGCCATCGCTCGTATCCGCATCGGAGGAACGGTTCCAATCGAACCCGAATTGCAGGGTGTGCTTGCCGATCACATAGTCGACGCGGTCGGCCAGGGAATATTGCCGTTCAAACATCCTCCCGATCGAAAAGGCCGCATTGCCCAGAGTAAAACTTGGATTGTCGATCACCACAGTGGGCATGAGCCCAGTCGGCGATGATGACTGTGGCGCTAGACCCGTTGGCGTTGCAGTTTCGTTGTCCTGCGATGTGGCCGCGTGGAATTCATTTAGCAGCTTGGGCGAGAACGTATGCGTCCAGCCCAGAGTCGTTTGGTAGGTCCGCACATAAGCGCTCGCCAAGGTTTGCAGGCCATAAGTCCCCCCGGTCGCCTGTGTAATCACACCTCCGGGCGAGTTGAAGCGGTTCAAGTTAAAGGTGAGAAACAAGCCGTCGCGCGAGCTGGCCTGAAGGTCCAGCCGCGGCGTCGCAACGATGTCATTGCCTTTTCTCGGGCTGGTTCCGAGGTTCGAATTGATCGCGTTCATCGTGTTCGAAACTTGCTGGAGGTAAATGTTGTCGGTGAATTCCGGCGCAGCGTCGGTATTCGGTATCGGCAACGGGCCTTTCGGAGCGGGCAGCGGGGTTCCGAGGGGAACATTAAAGTTTGCGTTCAGGAAAGCCGCTAGATTCCAGGGGTTCGTGGCCAAAGCAGAGTTAATAACCTCGTTGGGAAAATTGCGCAGTTGCTGCTCGTAGTCGGCGAAGAACCAAAGCTTGTTGCGCACAATCGGACCGCCCAGGCCCGCCCCAAATTGCTGCAGCCTGTCGTCGGGCTTCGGATTGCCCGCAGCTATGTCCAGCGCGTCGTTGGCTCCGGTCACGGAATTGCGGTTGTAGTAGAACACGCTTCCATGAAGTGCATTGCCGCCCGACCGCGTTACAGCATTCACGAATCCCGACCCACCGCCATAGATCGCTGAGTAGGTGCCGACCGACACTTGAAACTCCTGGATCGAGTCCTCGCCGTACAGGTACGGTATGCGGTAACGCCCGATGATGTCGGAGAAGTAGGTGTTCGTCGCATTCGATCCGTCCACCGTGAAGACGGTTGACCCATTGCCATTGGCGTAGCCGGAATCTTCGCCGCCCTGTTGTCCGGCGATGCTCACCAATCCGGTGTCGCCGTCATAGCTCGTATTGGGAGTCAGAGTGGCAAAATTCGTATATTTTCTTCCGTTGAGCGGCAAATCCTCGATGAATGAGTGCTCGAGCACGGTGCTGGTGGAGGATTCCTCCGGACGCAGCAGCGGCGTTTCCCCGACTACTTTGACCGTGTCTCTGCTCGATCCTACTTGCAGCTTGAAATTTTGGGAGGTTGTGTTGCCCACCAGCACCCGCACCAGAACTTGAATGTCGCGAAAACCTTTGAAGCTGGCCGTAATCGAATAGGCTCCCGGCATCACTACGGGAAACTGGTATAGGCCGTTGCGGTTGGTCTCGGCGGATTGTTCCACGCCCGTCGCAAGATTCCGCACGACCACTTCCGCTCCAGTCACGACCGCTCCACTAGGGTCGGTGACGCTGCCGCTGAGCGAGCCTGTGAGTACCACATTTTGGGCGTGCCCTTCGCCGGAAAACGAGACACAGAGCGCGCCAAACATCAGAGCGCCAAACATCAGAGCAAAGATCGGAGCGAGAAGATAGCACGGCTTTTTCATGACCATAATCCTTTGCCGGGGGCGACTCTTCGAGACGAAGGAATCGTAATTGCCCCGCATCCCTTGGCCTCAGTTAAGCGGGGATTGTCACGGAAATCAATGCGAACGTCTCATAAGCTAGCAGACGAAATTAAAAATAGTATGAATTCAAAAAAAATCGGCTGTCCACCGAGCGTAGGCGAACAGCCGGGATGCCTGATTCTCTGCTTCCGGATCTACTCCGAACCGGTCCTGCCAGCTTCCTTCTCCTCGAGTTGCGTCCGGCCAGGCTTCAACGCCGGATACGGCCTGCCGCCCATCATGCCCTTCCACAGGATCCGGTTGAATTTCTCCGTTGGGATTCGGTCCGCCTGGCTGAAGTCCATCCCCTTGGTTTGCGCTTCCCACCACGCCGCGTCGTGCGTCGGATGCGGTATGGCATTCGGGTTCTGCACGTACTTGTTAAGAATCGGAAGCGTCGTGCCATATAGGTAGCTGGATGGAATCGCGGAGTAAGTCCAACCCGCTTGCGAGGTGTCGAAGGCTGCCGTCATCGGCGGCACACCTGCATCGTGAACGCTCAACTGCCGCAGCCCCAGCACTCCTTCGATCGTCCGCAGCATGCTGACCGTTGAGTAAGGATTCGAGACCACCGCACCCTGCTTCACATACGGTCCAACGATGAACGCCAGACTGCGGTCGCCGCTCACGTGGTCCGCTCCATCCTGCGGATCGTCTTCGATCACAAAAATGAGCGTGTTGCTGGCGTACGGGCTGTGGGCGATCTTGTCCACCGTCAGTCCCACCGCGTAGTCGTCATCGGCAATCTGAAGTTCCGGCGTGTTCACCCCGAAGCTGGCGGTGCCGAAGTTGCCGAAGTGATCGTGATCGTATCGCAGCAATACCAGGTTGGGGAATTTGTTCAACTTGACCTGCTTGTCGAATTCCCGCTCCCACTCTTTGTAGCGGAAGAAGTCGGGGTAGCTCTGATCGAAGGGCCAGAAGCAGGGATCGGTGAGTTTGAGCAGCGCTTTCTTGGCCGGCCACTCCACCTGGGTTGGAGGTTTCGTGGCGCAAGGATAGGCCAGAGTCGGACTGATTAAGCCAAGTTCTTCGCGTACATCCAAAGCACCGAGATCGGTGTAGTAGCCGTAGTTGCGAACCGTGAGGTGGGCCTTGAGCGCCGCATCCCACAGATAGCCCGCGCCTTCTTCGCCATCCGGTCCGTCGGCCTCGACTTCATTCGCGTTTCCGGGCAGCAGGTTCGGATCGGGCGGATAGATCGGCTGCTCCTGCTGGCGAGCGGCCACGCCGGTGACCGCAACGTTGATGTTGCGGGCCGTGCCTTCACTGTCGTACTGGCACCCGCCCTTGCCGTAGTTGACCTTAACGCACTTCTCGTTGATATCGAGTGCGCGTGCGGCCAGCGACCACTGCCAGCCGTCCATGCTCACCATCGAGCTGTCGTCGAAGTTGTCGAAAGTTACAAAATTATTCGCCAAGTTGTGGAAGTTCGGCGTGACCGACGCTGGAAACTGCGTGTAGGCCGGATCCGCGTTCGCACCGTTGGTTAGGTCGCCCAGCACTTGGTCGAAGGTGCGATTTTCTTTCACGATGTAGATGACGTGTTGAATGTGCTGCTGCAGGAACGTCATCGTCGCTACGTCGGTCGGGCTCAACTGGAAGTTGAAGCCATTGTTTTGCGCAACCTGGCCGGTTAGCGTAGCTAGTTGAGTGGCGCTGGGTACGGGCAACGTCAGAAAGCCGGAGTATTCGTTCTGCCATGCATACTGGTTGCCCGACCCATTCTGTGCCGCCAGGTTACACGCCGACCCGAACCCGCCGCCTGGATCGTTATTGATATACCGGCAGTTCAGCGGATTCGGAAGCTCCACGCTCTTGCCGTTCACCACGTAAAGCGTCGAACCATCGGGGCTGATGCTCACGGAATTCGGATACCACCCCGTCGGAATCAGTCCCGCAACCGTCGGCGTCTTTCCCGTGAGGTTGATGACCGCTACCGAGTTCGTGCCGCCGTTCGTGACATAGGCCGTCTTCTCATCGGGCGAAAGCGTAATGCTGTTGGGATTGCTCCCCTTGGGAACCGTTTTCCCGTTTCCCAGAATTCCGGCAGGCGCGCTCGTGTTCACTTGACTCGCCACCTTGTTGGTCGCTGCATCAATGATGATCAACGCGTCGGAGTTGGCCGCTACCACGAACAACTCGGTTTGCCCGGCATTCAGAACCATCCTCTCGGGATTGCCGGCAACCGGAATTCGGCTGGTAAGGGCCAGTACGCCATTCACAAAACTCAGCACGTCGATCTCGCGGTCCCGAACGCTGGAGACATAAACCGTGCTTCCATTCGCGTTGCTTGCCACCGCGATTCCATATGGGAACTCTCCGCCCGGAACCCCGGTTTGCGCCTGATTGATAATCCCTGGACGCAGATCGTACTCCTGCAAAACTTTGCCGTGGACTAGGTCAACCGAGGTGATCGAGTCGGTCTCGTGGTTCGCCACAAAAAGCGTATTGCCATCAGGTGTGATGCCGAGGATTGCCGCCGTCGGGCCGGTTTCGGTTTCTCTTTCCATGATGTCGCCGATATGGCCGAGCGCGATGGGCGAACCGGGTGCTTCCGCCCACAGACCGCTTTGCAGCGTGAATGTATGCACAGTATCGTCGCCCCCGCCCCCTACGTAGAATGCGGAACCATTCGGAGCCCACACGATCCCATCAAAAGTCTCCGCGTAGTCTGCCAGGAACACGACCTGTTTTTCCACCGGCGTCCCCGGCGTCGTAATGTCATAAACGAACACGAACTCACCCGAATCCGTTCCCGTATAGTTGCCGCTCGCATTTTCCATCAGGTTGTAGCCGCTCGTCAGAATCAACAATGTCTTGCCGTCCGGGCTGATCGCTGTGGTCTCGGCCCCATCCGGCGTATACGTCGGAAAGTCCGGCAGGGAAGTCGTCAAAGCCGCAAACACCGACCCGGGGGCTGCGCTCGGTGTAATGGTTGCACCCGTAGGTAGAAGTACCTGGGCACTCGCGAAGCCGGTCACGGCCAGAAGCATCGCGATGCCTGCTGCTAGAGCGAAACTCTTGATCTTCATATGGTGGTCCTCCAAACTCTAAGATCGTTTCGATTGAAAGCTCCCAGCCAAGACGGCCCGAACTGCTCGACAGAAGCGAAGGTGCGGAATACCGAATAGATAAACGAGGAATGTTAAGGCTGCATTATGGAATTGTGAAAACTTGCGCACAGGCCTTGCTCGGACGGAACGAGGCAAACACTGCGGGGACCAGGAGGACTTCGGTTTCGTTCTATTGTGCGTTGACGCCGAACATTCCGAGAGACCAGAAATGTGTCAGTACGGCCGCGAATGCCAAACCAACCACAAACAGCGCCCACCGGTAGCGCAGCCAGGAATCGCGCAGGGTCGACATCTGGGCGAACACATCGGGCACGTAGGCTGCGCAATACGCGACGTTCGCGAGCACGGCCAGCACGAATATGAGCAACAGTGAATTGAACTGCACAACGCTCTTCGAAAGCGGCAGCCCCTTCACAAAATGGATGACCACAATGGCCCCGAGCAACAGGTTATACAGAATCCGCCTCGGTTCCCAGTAGCGAATTGCGTTACCGAGATAGTCGCGCCATTGGATCGTCTCCATCGAGGCTCCGTATTCTCCCGGCTAGGCCGGGCGCTCAATTCCCGCTTCCTGCCTTTGCGCCGTCCGCAGCGCCCACGCCATGCGCGGGGTATTGTGAGCGATTCCAAAGCGGCCTTGCCCATCCAGCAGAATAATTCCACCATGTCCGTTGAGGCGATGCTTCAAATAATTCATTGCTTCCTTCGCCACCCACTCCGGCAAGTTGCCCGATTCCACCCGGTCCGCCGCCCACTTCGCCAGCACCAGTTTCATGATCGGCTCGCCCCATCCCGTAGTGGAGGCGGCCGCGCTGAGATTATCCGCATAGCAGCCGCAGCCAATCAGCGAAGAATCGCCCAGCCGTCCCGGATCTTTATTGAGCGTGCCGCCGGTTGACGTCGAAGCCGCGATATTGCCCTCCCCATCGAGCGCCACCGCTCCCACCGTGTCATGCGAAATGGCGGGCGCGAAAAGATCGTTGCCATGATTCGTGCCCTGCGCCTGGTATTCGCGCAATCGCTCGATCTCTCTTGGAATAATGAGATCTTCGTTGCGGCAAAGAGCAATGCCATGCTCCGCGGCAAAACGTTCCGCTCCCTCGGCGACGAAATAGACGTGCGGGCTGTCGCTCAGAATCTTACGGGCAGCGCGAACCGGATTACGCAAACGCTCCACGCAACCCACACCACCGCCACGCAGCGTCGCGCCGTCCATGATGAACGCGTCGAGCTGCACCTTGCCGTCGCGGTTCAAAAAGCTGCCACGGCCTGCGTCGAAGGTCTCATCGTCTTCGAGAACCACCACCGCCTCTTCCACCGCGTCGAGCGCCGAGCCCCCGCCTTCCAGCACGCGCCATCCCGCCGCCGCCGCATTGCGCACACCATTGAGGTGCGCCTCCACCATAGCGTCGGGAATG
>PLBE01000125.1 GCA_003134435.1 Acidobacteriaceae bacterium | reverse complement strand
GTCATGGCGCCGATGCCCACGAGTCCAATGTTGTTCTCGAGCACAAACCGCCCGATCCCCGCTTCATCCATGGGCTGCGCGTTGCCGTCCACGAGCACGACTTCATGCCCCGGCGGCGTCAGTGCCTGCAATAGAAACATCCACAGATGAGGCATGAAATTGCGCGTGACACCGTTATCGGGGTTATAGAGCAGGATTTTCATAGGGGGTCTTAGCGATTCTGCAAAGCGCTACTTTGCCGCTGTGCTGCGGTGAAGAAGGAGATCCCAGGCGCCAAATCGGCAGGCTTCCCCGGCGCCCGTGACTATGGAGGCTTTCGTTTGAATGTACCCTAGCGTACAGTGTACACCGCTAGCGCAAGTGCCATGGCAAAATATCAGGAAAAATTGAAGATCCCCGCCAGTTTCTCCATTACTGTCCAATATTCGGAAATTCAGTGCCCGACGCTGGGAGTCGATGGTGCGTACTCGACAATGTAGCCCGCCACCGCGCTCGCAGCCACGGTCAGCGGCGACGCCAGATACATTTGTCCCGGCCCGCTGCGGCCGGGGAAGTTCCGGTTCTGCGCGCTGATCACGACCTGATCAGGACGCGTCGATACTCCCGGCCCCGCGTTGATACAAGCCCCACAACTCGGCTCGATCACGCGCGCGCCCGCCTGTTCGAAGATCTCAAGATAGCCGCGGCGTTTGGAATATTCGCGCGTCGCCTGCGAGCCGAACTGAATCCAGAACTCGACCTGCTTCGAAACCCGCCTGCCCTCCCGCAGCGCATCGGCGAGAACCGCCGCGTACATGTCCATGTCTTCGTTCTTCCCCGCCGTACAGGTCCCGCCATAGGCGATTTCAATTGGTACGCGACTGCCAAGATCTCGGATGTACCTGCCATTGCCCGGATCGCCCGGCGTCGCGACCATGGGAGTGATCTCCGCCGCGTCCAGTTCAATCACTTCGTCGTACTCGGCATCCGGATCGCTCTGCAGGCCTGGCATCAGCTTTTCAATATCCGCCCGCTTCATGCCCCGGCGCTCGATGAGAAACTCGACCACCTTCTCATCCGGAGCGACGATGCCGGTAAAGCCTCCAATTTCGGCCGCCATATTCGTCATGGTGGCGCGCTCGTCCACCGACAGTGCCTCGACCGCTTCGCCCGCATATTCCATCACTTTCGCCAGCGCCTTGCCGCTGCGCACGTAATCGAGCGAGAGAATCTTCAAGATAAAATCCTTAGCCGTAACATTCGGATGCCGCTGGCCCCGAATCACGATCTTCACAGACTCCGGCACCTTGACGCGAACGTCTTTCGTGATCCAGGAATTGAAAACGTCAGTCGTGCCAATGCCAAAGGCGATGCACCCGATGGCGCCGACGTGCGGCGTGTGCGAGTCCGACCCAACGTTTACCTGCCCCGGCAGCGCGTAGGTCTCCAGCATCACCGAATGGCAAATGCCTTCCGAGCCCTTCCGGTCGGTCAGTTCGCCATGCAGTTTAATGCCCTGCTGCTTAGCGAAATCCTCCTGCTTGAGCTTGAGTTGCGTGGCCAGGTCGAGCAACCCGATCTTCTTTTTTTCCTCGGAAATCACTTCGTCAAGAAATGTAAGATGGTCGCGAAAAAAACAGATACTCGACGCATCGTTCACCGGAACATCTTTGCCTACATATTGCTCATAGAAAATAGACGCCATGGGCGTGACGTATTCATGACTGAAACGCAGATCGACGCGAGTAAAACCGCTGTCGCCGGGATGCACTTCTGCAACACCGACCGCTCCGGTGGGAGCCACCATGTGCCGGGCAAAGATCTTCTCCGCCAAAGTCATGGCTCGTGTCGAGCGGACATTCCTGTCCGCTGCCTTGATGGCCGGCAGAAAAACTTTCCCCTGCATGCGCGCCACATTGAACGGAAACAGTCCCGCATACTCGATCACTTGCCTGGTAATCTCGTCTTCTCCGGCGGTGAATTCGCCGAGCGCGATTTCCTCCCCAGCGCGAATTCGGTCGATGAAAGAAAAATCAGTCGAAGTCAGCAACCCGAGATTCTGGCAGTTCTGCTTGTAAATCCGCTCAATGTTCTCTGCCAGCGCAATCTGAATTCCGGCGCACATTTCCGCATAGGGAGACTGCTCACGGCTCGAGCCTTTGCCCCGCCGCTTGCCGCTCACTGAGCATACGAAGCCACCACGTTTCACTTCGCCGCGCCCAATCGGCAAGGTGTCGCCGCACCTCAAACCCACATAAGGAATCTCGCCCAGCGTCCGATCAAAGTAGAAGCAATAGTGCGCGGGAGTGATCTCATCGGTCGAAATATCGTCGCGGAGTTTGGGGTTCTTGGCGGGATTCTTCGTATCCCAGGGCAGATCCCAGCCCGCAAGCTGCCTCTTGATGAGCTCCGGGTCTTCGGTGAGAAACAAAATGCGCCCGCGCAACCGAACCTGGTCGGGGCGCTTCTCGATCTGGCGTTCCAGCAATGACGAAATCACGCGAGCCATTGTAACGCGTGCACAGCGGAGGTGGGGCGACGCGCAATCCGCGAGACTTCTATGGTTCGTCTTCTAAGGTCTTTGATCTTTGCCGTAGGCAACCGGACTGGGCAACTCTTCCAACCCCCGGCCCGCGAAGATTTCCTCGAACTCGTGCAGAAGCGCGTCGTGCACCAGGCCATTCGACGCTAGAGTCTCGCGGCTGGCAATCCGGAATGCGCCGCCCGAAAAGTCCGTCACCCGGCCGCCCGCTTCTTCCACCATCAGCACGCCCGCCGCCGTATCCCATGGATTGAGATTAAATTCCCAGAAGCCGTCAAACCGGCCCGAAGCGACATTACACAGATCAAGCGCCGCCGATCCCGCCCGCCGCACCCCATGCGTGCGCAGTGTGATCTGGTGGTAAAAATAAATGTTCGGGTTCTTGTGCCGCTTGTGGCTGGGAAACCCGGTGGCCACCAGACTCTCGCCCAAACTTGGCGTAGCCGACACGTGGATCTTCTTGTCGTCCAGTCGAGCGCCACTGCCCAGTTCGGCGGAGAACATCTCGTCGCGCGTTGGATCGTAAATCACGCCCGCGATCCGTCGTCCCCGGCGCTCGACTGCGAGCGACACGCAAAACACCGGGAAACCATGGGCAAAATTCGTGGTGCCATCAAGCGGATCGACGTACCACTGATACTCGCTGCCCGTTTCGATGCGAGTTCCTTCTTCACCCATCACATCATGAGTCGGAAACTGATGACGAATCCGTTCCAGGATCAGCGCCTCCGACTGGCGGTCGGCCACGGTAACCAGATCCACGTCGCCTTTGTATTCGATCTTCACGTGCTGCTTGAAATAGCCCATCAGCAGGCCGCCTGCTTCGCGAGCCATCGCCTGCATGGGAGAAATAAGATCCAGAGATGGAGTGGATGTCATGCAAAACCCAGGCTTTCATTTTGAGGATCGGGTGTCAGGTTCTGAGATCTGAGAACCGGGAACTGGTCCCAGTTACTTCTTCTTGCTGTCTTCTGCGATATAAACAATCTCGTGTTTGAAAATAAAGAGGTTCGGACCATCCTCGCGCGTCACTCGCACCATATTCTTGTCGTAATACTCGATCCAGCCCCGCACCACTTCCCCGTCGGCCAGCTTCAGGCTCACGATTTTCTGCTTTTCGCCGAGCGCTTTCAGATAGGCCGCTTCCTCGAACGTCTCGTCCGGAGGCGGGGTGCGCTTCTTGTTGAACGTGGAACCACCTGGCTGTAACGGCATTGGGGTATTTTACAACGTCCGACGGTAGCCTAAGGCTCCGTTGGTGGACCGGGTCGATTTCCGGCCGGCCCGTCATCGGCCTAATTTGGTTCAGGGTTGATCGATTGCCGCTTGTTGAATTGATTGGGCACTGCCAACCGCTTTAGAAAATCTATGGTTTCCGTCCGGTTCGACTCACTACGCAGCGGTAGCGTCGCAATGATCTCATTGATCTCAGCCTGATACTCCTCAAGGGCGCTTTGTCGCTCGTCTGCCGTGCCCGCCCAGAGCGTAGCCTCGTCGGTCACCCACTGTCTATGCATCAGTTCCTTCGCTTGGCGGAGAGCGGCCTGCCGTTCAGATGTCGGAACCCGATGTGGGTCGCGCCATGCCGCCTCCAGCAGGGTGAGTTGCAATTGTTTATTGCGTGAACTTGGCAAGCCGTCCCTCAGGATCGGGCCAATAGGATTGGCTTCGCCATCTTCTCGCTCATCGGCAATCAAGTGAACTTTGGCGCGGACAGCGTCGTCTCCGGCTAAGTATGCAAGGCGGACAGCTGCCTCACGTCGGGCATCTTCCTGTTTGTGGACGGCCGCGAGCAGATTTGTCCTTAGATCGGTTAGTTTTCGAAGCATGGCTTCACTTTGCTTTTTACTGGCTTCGGTTGAATCGGCCGTTATCATTTGGGTATCGAGTTCATGCAAGAGTTCCTCCTTCTGCTCGGGAGCTAATTTGATGGCAGGCGTTTTACTCTTGGTTTCCTCAAGCTCGCGCGAAAGAGACACGACCAGAGCCGCTTCCTCCGACTCATCCCGCGCAGACAAGTCAATGCCGACAGCATTTGTCGTACGACATCGATCGCAGGTTTCAAGTGAGGTCGAATTCATCAGCGCATCCGAGGTACGAAGCCGCTCCGTTGTGAGAGTCACTTCGTAATGGCCCGGCTTCTGAAACGTTATGGTTCGGTTTAACAGCACTGGCACGCGTACTGGAGAACTACCCAGATTTGCCAATGCCGAGCCGTTTTGAGACAGTCCTCGGAAGCTGCGGTGGGAACGCACCCATCCGTCCTTCGGCGCAAGTTCTACGAGATCGGACACGGGAAGGTAGGGAGTGGTGTCAGTGTTGACGACATACTCCGGCGACTGACTGGTGAAGACAAGGTCGAGCATTACCGGATCGCCCATCTTGAAGTGGGTCTGACCATCGTGCGCCTCCAGGCGAACTGCGGCACGAAAACTCTCATCTGTACCTGCAAGCGTTTGATTCTGCGCAGCGATTGATCCCCACACGAGGCCTGACATGAGTATGGCCATCTGCGAAGTGTGGCTGTGCATTTCTGCTCCTATCCCATTCTAGAATCTTTCGGAGAGAAATAGAACGCCGCTTCCTCAGGACGGTGCACACGCGGAATCCACAACGGCCGCCGCAACCCATTCGGCCCCGGCGCCGGCCGAGTCAACACCTTCCAGCGCTGGTACACAGCAAAAGAAAGATTCGTATCGACGAAGATGTCGCCATACTGGTCGCCAGCCGAAGCCCGCTCCACGCGCACCATCTGGTGCCAGCAGTGCATCCCTGTAACGGGATCGGGATGCACCGGGAAGGTGAGGTTCTGGTGGACACCAGCATCGCTCCACCAGACACGCTGGGTGTCAGGATCGGACGTTTCGTAAGGTTCGACACCCGAGAGCTGGCGCATCTTCCACTGTCCTTTGCCAACTTCTTTCAGATCGACCCACGCGCTCGACATGCGCTCGACATGATCTTCTTTATTCAGCCGCCAGCGCCCCATATGGTGCGAGCAGGCGACCACACCCGGCGCAAGACCTTCGGTGACCCAGGCGTGCAGGACGAAGAAACCGATTTCAGTGTGAACTTTCAGCAGATCGCCGGTGTCTATGTTGCCGAGCTTCACGGCATCGGTAGGATTCAACCACAGCGGATTCTTGTGCGCCATCTCGTATAGAAACTTCGAGTTTCCCGAACGCGTGTGAATCAGATGCGGCAAGCGAAAGATCGGCAGCAGTGTAAAGACATCGCCCTTGGCATCTTTGGGCCACTCCACCAGCGGCGCGTATCGTACATCGAAATCTGTGGCTGGCTCTCCTATCGACGCCGCCTGCGCCGCGCGATGAATGTGGCTGCGATAATATTCCGGCAGCGCAAACTCCGGCCACTTCCAGTCCGCCATCGTTTTCGAAAACAACTCCAGTTTCCGCGACGGCGTGTTGTAGCCGACCACCGCTTTCTCGTCAACCATCACGCCTACCGCTTTGCCCGCCTTGGTCACCACGCCATTCGCCTCGACCGCCGATCCCGAAAGATCCGCGGGCGCCACCGGCTTCTCATTCAGCTTGTACACGTCGGTAGTGACTTCATACGCCCCATACTTGCGCATGTATTCGAGCGGCTTCAACCCTTCCTTAGCCGCGGCTTCAGGCAATCCCGGAACCGAATTCTCAAACATCCATCCGTAGTATTCGTCAACCGTCAGTTTCTGCCCCGCACGATACGGCGACTCAAACCACTGCCGAATTCCCATCGCGCCATCAGGATCGATCGCCCAAGAAAGGTTGATCCAGAATTCATCCTCTTCCCACACTTCTCCCGGATTCGCCTGATACGTGTAATCGAACTTCTTGCCCTGCCTCTCCTGCAGAACCCGCAGCACCGGTTGTCGAAAGCCGATCCACTTCCCGGCGTACGATTCCTGGCTCATCAGGTCGTGACGTTCCGAACTGAAGCCCATGGGTAAAACATAATCTGCGAACCACGCCGTCTCGCTCCAGGTCGGCGTCAACGCCGCATGCAGGCCCACCTTCTCTTCGTCGCGCAACATCTCGATCCACGAAAATCCGTCGGGATAGGTCCATACCGGATTGAACACTCGCGTGAAATAAGCTTCAATGCGGCCGCGCCCCTCTTTGAGAAAATGCGGCAGCAGCGGCGACATCTCATGCGTGCACAGCGGCCACTCCAGCGGATAGAGCAGTTCATTCCAGTGTTTCTGCGGCGGCGGATTCTTGAACGGACGCGGCACGAACTTATTCCACGCATTCAGATTATGTCCGCCCGGAGTTCCCACCGATCCGGTGAGCACATGCAGCAGCATCAAGGCCCGCGCCGATTGCCAGCCGCCCAGATTGCCCGACGCGCTGCCCCTCCACAAATGCGACGCAAACCGGCTTCCGGCGGTCGCGATCTCGCGCGCCGTCTTGACGATGATCTCCGCCTTCACTCCACTTTCTCTTTCCGCAAACTCCGGAGTGAACTTCGCATAGTGCCGCTTCAACGCTTCGATCACTGCGTCAAAACTTTGGCCCCGCGCCGAAAATCCATCGACTTCGAGCTCTTCCCAGTTCGTCCAGTTCCTGACGAAGCCCGCGTCAAAGAGATTTTCGCCCAGAATCACCATCGCCATCGCCAACAGCACCGCCGCTTCGGTTCCGGGATAGCTGGGCATCCAGTAATCCGCCATGCTCGCCGTATTCGAGAGCCGCGGGTCCATCACCGCCAGTTTCGCGCCCGCCATTTTTCCTTCGATAATGCGCTGCGCGTGCGGATTGAAATAATGTCCCGACTCCAGATGAGCCGAGAGCAGCAGAATAAAACGCGCGTTGGCATGGTCGGGCGAAGGCCGGTCGGCATGATGCCACAGCAGGTAACCCAGCCGCGCCGAGGACGAGCAAACATTGGTATGCGAGTTGTGACCGTCGATGCCCCACGCCTGCAGCGTGCGCTCCATGATGAAGTCATGTCCCGGCCGGCCCACGTGGTACATGACTTCCTCGCCGCGATCTTCCTGAAACGCTTTCCGGATGCGCGTCCCGAATGTCTCCAGCACCTCGTCCCACGAAGTCCGAGCCCATTGCCCTCCGCCGCGCGGCCCGGAACGTTTCATCGGATAAAGAATGCGATCGGGATCGTGAATCTGCGTAATCGTCGCGGGCCCTTTCGCACACAGGCGTCCTCGGCTTGCCGGATGCTTCGGATTGCCTTCAAACTTGGCAACCTCTCCGGTAGCCTTATCGACATAGGCAAGCAGCCCGCAGCCCGATTCGCAGTTGAAGCAGATCGTGGGTACCAACTGGTAATGCTTTTCGACCCGGCGCGGCCAGGCTGCGGCATCGTACTCCACCCAGTCATCCCACTTTTCGACCGGCGGACAATACGCAAGATGGCTGCCGTCGCGCTTG
>PLBE01000004.1 GCA_003134435.1 Acidobacteriaceae bacterium | reverse complement strand
CAGTCCATCGAGAAACGAATGATGCGCGTCATGGACGAATATCTCCTGCCCGCGGGATACGAACTGCAAAAAGTACAGCACGACTTCGAGCGCTTGATGCAGGGCAAGGCCTTGTTCGACCGGGGAACTCTCGAAACGCTGGCAAAGTGCGACAACAACAATGACAGACACCAGATCTTGTCCACGATCAGAGAATACTTCATTCCCAACTACGACGATGTCCAAGGTATATATCCGGAGCTTTGCCGTGCCCTTGTAGACGCTGTTCGCGCAGCTAGAACCTCCGAGCCGAAGCCTATCGAGTCGGCGTTTGGAACCCTTTCCGGCAACACGGCGGAACGTGTGACAACGCTGGCCATCAATCTCCTTCAGGACCTCCGCTATGTGGATATCGACAGAACGTTCCAAAGCCTCGCAGATATTTTCCGCGATGAGCCAGAAAAGGATATTCGCAAGCACATCTTGCAAGTGATCGACAGTCTGGCTCGCTACAACGTGCATGTCTGGCAACAGGTCGGTCCTGCCGCTCAGGCCATGTTGGTTGATGTGATCGCACACTTCGGGCCTGAGGACCGTGTGGCACTACGTCCCCTTTTGCTCACAGTTTGGCGTGCATTACTGGGCTCCGAACTGAGGGGGACATCATTTTCGGCCGATACCATCACTATCAGTACGGGGGCGGTGCCGGCGAGCGATGATCTGAGAGCCATCCGAGGCAAAGCAATCAGCGGACTATTCGAATTGTTCGATCAATCGACGTCGCCGGTTGAACAAAGAAAAATCTTCTCTGCCCTGATGGTCGCAACATGTCTGCCCATACGGGCGAACTGTTCGAGCGACCTATACTGGACAGTTCTAGGAGACACGAAGCGGATTGTGGATGGCTTGAGTGAACGGGTCGCTGGGAAGCCGTACGATCTCCTTGAGCACATCGAACATGAATTCCTGCGTCACTACAACATAGCGCGACAACTTGCCGAAGATGAACAGGATAAGTTCAGTTGCAAGGATATCGCCGAAGATTTGACGAAGTCGATTCTGGCGTTCCGTGACTCGTTGAACGCGGACAAGCAATTTGTTCGTTACAAAACGCTCGTTGGCTTCGAGTCAGTGTTCCCTCCACATTGGGAAAACGACAATTTCGACTTTGCGGAAGCCGAGGAGTATCGGCGCGAACGCGTAACGGAGTACATCGATGTGATCTGTGATGCGACAGAGGACGAATGGCATCAATTGGTGGCGCGGTGCGCGGCCACGGAATCCGATGATTTGGCGACGTTCCCCGTTTTTGGGGAATTTCTGTACGGGTTATCAAAAGCAAAGCCGGCCATAGCGACGCGGTTTTTAGAACGTGGCGATGCGGGCGTCTTGAAGTTCATGCCCGCGTTTCTCAACGGATTGGCCGATAGCGGCGCAGAGGAAGTCTATCGAGCGGTCATAACGCGCTATTTGGCTGATGGAATGCATCTCAATGCGATCGCTCGGCACTTTCGCAAGTACAAGACTGTGCCGGTCGCTTCGATCAAGGAGGTGCTAAACAGGGCCGTTTCGCTGAATGACGAATATGCCGTTATCGAGTGTTTGCTGCTTGCGGTTGAACAACATGAACCGCAAAGCCGGCCCCTCGTCGATGATGAATTTGTTCCAGCCATCGAGTACCTTCTTGCCCGAAAGGACCCACGTTGGGTGAATGGGGGGTGGTCCTTACGAGACGGCCCAGCGTTTTTCTCTGCCCTATCGGTGGATCACGCCACTCTGGTGCTGAAAAGCCTATCAACGCTTTCCAGGATCGACCATAGGGTTGAGAGAATACTTGTCGCCATCGCACTGACGCACCCGCTCACAGTGTGGGAATTCATTGGACAACGACTCCACCGAAAGCGCGAGGATGAAGAGCGTTACGAGGCCTTCCCATACCAGTTCCATGGACTGGAGCAACCGCTCTCTACGGATGTTGAATTGGCAATAAAGACTGTTCGCAGTTGGTTCCATGCCGGAGATTCCCTATTCCGGTTTCACGGCGGGCGGCTGTTGGCCGCCGTGTTTCCCACTTTCCCAGACGAGTTTGCGAAATTGTTGTCTGACTTGGCTGCGAATAGTTCGGACGACGATGTCCAGTTCATTCTTGGGATACTTCAAAACTACAAAGGTGAGCCAGCCACGCATCCCGTGCTAAAAGCATTGGTCAATCGTCTTCCTGGAGATGATCCCAGGATCGCCAAAGTCGAAATTAGCCTTCAAAACACGGGCGTTGTCGGCGGGGAGTTTGGATTTGTTGAAGCGTTCCAAAGGAAGAAAGCCGAAATGGAGTCTTGGCTTCAGGATGATAGGCCGCCGGTGAGAACCTTTGCCAAGGAATACATCCGTAAGCTCGATGGCAGAATTGCGTCAGAGCAGCGATCAGCGGAGCATAGGAAGGAATTGCAAAAGCGCGCCTTTGAAGAAGTCCACGATGAGTGAAAATCAAGCGGAGTGTTATGTATTCAGCTAGCCTTGTCGGACCAGGATTCACTGGTTGTCAGTGATTATTAACCCAAACTCCGGCGTTTGACGGCAAACGTTGTATCAGCACGCAAAACATCTGCAGCATCCTTGGGCTCAAAAGGGACGCTCAAAATTTGCAAATCCTGGCGTCGGCCAACGTGGACGACGGCAAATGCGCCAAGCTGCAAAGCCGCGAAGCTTGTTTGTGTTGCCAACCATTTGCCGATGATTGTGTTGACATCAGCAGGCGAAAACCCGGATTTAAGATATTCCTCAATCCAGTAATCGATCCAGTGAACGTTCTTTTCGAGAACCAGCTTGTCGAGTGATGAGATGATCTGATTCTCGTCAACATAAGCTCTGCCGTATTTATTACTCAAGCGGTGGTCGAAAAGCTTTCGCCGTAAGTCGAACCACCCATGCTCGTTACATTGTTCCCAAAACGTGTAGATCGTCGAGTCCTCCATGTAGTCCAGATACGGACCCAGCGCCACGAACTGCCTCCTGTGTGTGATCCCCGTCCGTCCCTTCGTACGAATGCCGTAATGCATGTCGATATGTTTGAACAGTTTGTCCGGAGTTGGGCAGCTCTTGACTACGTGCTCGACATGGCTGAGCAGAGATGGCGTTGCGAGATACAACGCGGCCTGCACGAACACTTCACTGAACTGCAGGTGGTCCCAGTGCTCCAAAAGCAACGCTTCAGCCTGGATGGGCGGGAGAGCCATAATC
>PLBE01000231.1 GCA_003134435.1 Acidobacteriaceae bacterium | reverse complement strand
CCGAAGCTCACCGCTTGCCCATACGTCGACGGATTCAAACTCGAACTCGCCGTCGCCGCTGCACTCGGCGGACTCACCACCTGGTTGCTCAACGTTCCCGAGCTCCCACCGTGATCGCTATCGCCCAAATAGGTTGCCGTAATCGCATCGTCCCCTACCAAGAGGCTGGAGGTGGTGCACGTTGCGATCGCCGGATTGCCCGACGTCGCCGGCGTAGTGCCGCATCCTGTATTCGCGCTCCATGTCACCGATCCGCTTACGTCCAGTTGCATTCCTGCAATCGCGCCACTCCTCGACGATTCGCCTTTGGTCAACTCACCTCTGGCTATCGCACCTTTCGTCCGCGCGCCTTTGGCCAACCGGCCTTTGGTCAGCCTCTCCCCGGCCAGTGCTGGACTACCCTGACGAGCCATGCCGAACTCGCCCGCGATGCTCGCCGTCAAAATTACCGACTGACCGAAGACTGACGGATTCGTGCCGGAAGTAACCGTGGTGGTGGTGGTGGCCGGCGCGATGGTGAAGTTTCCGGTCTGCGGGCTGTTCGACCCGGTGTAATTGCTGTCGCCGGTGAACGACGCCGCCACGGTGTAGGAGCCTGGTAAATCCGTGCCAGAAGGAGTGTAAGTGCTGGCGCAAGTGATGGTATTACCGCTGGCTGAGCCGCAGGTCGTCGCGCCAAAGATGCCGCTGAACCCGCTCCCACCAATACTCACCGTTCCCGTGGGAGCTGGGCCGCTGCCCGCCCACGTCAGCACCGCCGTGATCGTAACCGGCGCGGTGTTGCCATAATCCTCCGACGCCGGGTTCACATTGGTCACGGCGATTGCGGTCTGCCCCGCGATGAGAACTTTGTCCTGGCCTGTCGCACTGCTCGCAATGCCTCCGCCGGAAGCAGTTGCGGAGACGGTCTCGAGCGAGCCTGCCGCAAGATTCCCTGCGACGCTAACCGTCAAAGTAATCGCATCGCTGGTGCTGGCGCTTAATCCGGTGGTCCGGGTACAGGTCAGCGTGCCCGTGTTGCAAGTCCAACCCGAGGTGGGAGTCGATCCCACCATATTAGCGACCGTGAGGCCCGCGGGCAGCACGGCCGTCAGGGTGAGCGATGGGTTGGTGGGACTGGTGGTGCTGGTATTGCTTACATTGATGGTGAAGGTGTCGGCGGGATCGCCTTGCACAAATTCAGCTGGACTGTTGGTGATAGAGACGGCGACCGTGGGACTGGGCTCGGCTGATACCACGGTGGATAGACCGAACAAGCTGAATGCGAGCAATTGCTCCTGCGGGCTTAACGGCCCAGTCGTGCACGCGGCCGGAAATACATCCCCATGGTCATCACCTTCCTCAAACACATGGTATTCGTTGTACAAAACCTGTCCGCATTGATTGGCCGGGGCTGCGGTTAGCGGCGTGTTGAATGTCAACTGCATCACCGTTGGGTCCGCTGCCGAAGGGTAATCGATGGTTAGCACGGATAGCGTCGACCCGAGTACTCCATTCTGGTCCTTGCGCAGGGTACTAAGCGGAATCTGTCCGAGCACGGTGGAAGCGCCGACATCTTTGAGCCATTGGGCAAGCTGCGCTCCCTGCGGGTAGCTGGTGTTGACGTAGCCGGTTTGGGGATCGGGACTCGGGGGCGTCTGCCCAACCGACCAATTCACGGTGTTCGCAAATGCCGGGTTCGTGTACAGCCACTGGTAGCTGTAGTGAGTCGCATAAATATGCCCGCCGGCATTTGCGTAGTTACCCAGGTAGGCCAGGTTTGTTGAACTCTCCGCTACGGCATCCGTCGGGCTGCCCTGACAGGGAAACATAAGCAAGTCGTATGCATCCACGGATGCCTGCGAGGCAAACAGAGCAGCTTCACCCGGCGTGCTGGCGTCGATTTCTTCGCCGCCGCCATCGGCGGCGCCAAGATAAAAGTTGATACGACCGCCACCCGAGGGATTAGTAAATTGCGATTGGGCGACGCCCATTTTGAGCAGCACACACTCGGCTGCGTCTACCTCGCCCGTCACCACGGCGATATACGGAATGTTATCGGCTACATCGCCTTGCCCTTCGACTGTGGGAAGACTGGTTTGCGCCGCGGTCAGGACCGTGTTGGCACAGGCGGTTACATTCGGGATGCTAATCTTTCTACGCCACTTGCCCGCCTGGATGACCAGCGGAATGTCTGTACCGACCGGCATGTTCGTAAGCGTGAAAGTGCCGTTGGTGGCGGTAACCGCGCTCACCATCGGACAGCCGGAGGCTGTAACTCCGCAAGACACTCCCGCGGGAAAGGCGGTCACGCCGTAGCTTGGAGTCGGTCCTCCGTTCGGGACGTAGACCAGCACGTTCGGCAGCGGCGTGGTGCCATTCGGGGCGTAGACCGTTCCGCTGACGGACGTCGTACCGCTGCCCCCGCAAGTCGTCTGCTGCAAACACAGCCCCGTACAACTGGTCGAACAAGTCTGAGAGAATGCCTGTGCACCAAGGCAAAGCAACAGCGCTAACAGCGACACTCCCGCCGCCCATGCCCGAAACCGCCGCCCCGAAATCGCCCGTTCCAGCAGCAATACGTCGCTGCCGCCGATCCTCCCCGCCTCGTTTCCAACTCGTTGCCGCGTCTCCGGGTTGGGCACCGTTTGGTAGGAAAAAAAAGAAGCCGACAGGGCGAAACATGCGCGCGAAGCCGCGATCAGGGATGGGGAGGCCATGGTAATCTCCTTCAGGTATCGTCGCTATATTGTCTTGCGAAATCTAATCGCTACTGAGTCGGACAGTAGCGCGTGCAACAGCTAAAGCTAAATACGCCGTGCCGGAGACGAAGCTCGACGGGAAGGTAACGAGCCGCGCATCCACAAAAGAGTGTGACGGGAATTGCCCCCAAAGTACTTGGGCGCGACCCTACCACTGGTCTAGATGACTGTCAAGAAAAAAGACAGAAAATTTCGCTAGCAGATCTGCTAACGACAGCAGCTCATTGCAGCTTGACACTGCGTCCACCGTAAAAAACAATGCTCGACAGTCTGGGGTCCGTCCGCTTTACACGCTTCCCTACACTTCCTGGAATTTTGTCTTTCGTCCTGGCTTTTCGATAAGCATTGGGAGTTCCATGCGAGAACCGGGCTTGGAACGCTGAAACTCCATGTCAACACCGTGACCACAGCAGGAGACTTCGATGTGGACTACATCAAAGGAGCATGGTCGGAAGGCACAATCGACGCCAGCAATGCGCCCCCGTCAAAAACTCCGATAGCGACCGGAATCGCGCTCACCCCCGCTGATAAGTACCAGTACAAACTGGTGAACATCCGTTCGGAGGTGCAGGCGTGGCTGAACGGAAGCGTGCCCACGGAAGCGTACCCAACGATGGGATCGCGCTCGTCGGTAGCAGTATGGTGAACGCGAGGTTCGACAGCTAAAGAGAATACCGCGACAAGCCATGCGCCCGATTTAGACATTGTTTTTGCCGGGAGTGGCGGAGGCATCGCGGGCGCGGTCACGGCGAGCGGTAGCGGGCTGATGGGCGGTGGCAACAGCGGCACGCTCGATCTCTCGTTGACCAATGCCTGCGAGGCAACTCAGTTGCTGGCAGTTTCTCACATTTCCCACTTCGGTTGGACCCCGAATAGCGGTGGGCGTGTCCGTGTCGCAGAATAGTGTAGTGTCGCTCCGCGCTCAGGTGACTCGAAAAAAATGACCGAAACCGGTACACGGTCTCGGTCAGCGGGAAGCTACATCAGGCGCCCCCTAGGTCTTGATTGCGGAGTGATCGATCTCGTCCTATTTGGCTTCTGCGATATGTGCCTGGTGGCCGGCGTCGGCTACCGCCTGTAGAAACGCGTCCGCGCTTGCGGGAGTGGGCACCCTGCCCGAAAGGATGTTGCGGAACTTCATGTGCTCGCCGTAAATCGCGCGGGTCGAGTCGTTGTCCTGCTCCACCACGGCTCCTTCTAGGGTCAAGCCTCCAAACACGCCTTTGGAGCGCGAGTAGCTCAGGACTTCCGTATTCAACTTCCAGTCCGTCCCCGCCGTGGCTTGACGGCCTACTGGGCCAGCGGCCACCGACCCGTCACCACTCAGCTCGAACTTGCTGGAGAGCAAATGTTGCAAGCCGCGGTCGTTCATGACGAGCATGACCAGATCCACTTCTTCGATTCCAATCTGCAAGCCCCAACTTCCGCCGCCAATGGTGACGAATGCGGGAGCGCTCCAGCCGGCAGCCGTGCGGCAAGTCGCCACACCACGCCCGTGCTTGGCGCCAAAAACAAAGCCGCCCTTAACCAGGTTGGGCACCACGACAATGCACTTCGCGCCGTTCAACACTTCTTCCGGGATGCCTTTGTCGGGAGTCGCCATGATACTGTGCAGAACATCGACAGACGATTGCAGGCGGTCGACCGTGTCTTCGCGGGATGAACCCGCCCAGGCGAAGGTTCCAACCAAGCCGATCAGACTCATCAACAACAGTGTCGTTACTTTTTTCATGAAATTTTCCTTTAGGGGCTACGGAACTAAGAGGAGAAGACTTCAGATGCGCTGCCTTAGCTCAGATGACCTGAAAGAGAGAGAGGAGATGCTCTCGCCAGGATCATGATCGTCCAAGGGACGGTCGAATAGCTGATCTAGATTGCTCACTTTCGAAGGATCATCGCAGAAACTTGACCGGATCCGAAAATGCGCCAGTATGTGCTGCAACTGTTTCACGGCTGAACCGGGCGACGACGGGGCTTGGCGATGGGCGCGATCCGCTCAGAATTGCATCTTGCCCTCTCGAACGGCGCGCCAGACCTCTGGCGAAAAAGGCGCCAGCTTCTCATCCAGCGCCAGTTCGGTACGGTCAGGCGGGCTCTGAGTTGCTGCTTTGCGTGCCCTGCCCGGCCGCCGCACGTGTGTCGGCGTTTCAGATCTTAGTCTAATTTCGATCTGCTGCGCCGGTCTCACATTCAGTACGAAGTGAACCGTTGCCAACAGAAAGCCAGGTCCGTCCGACTCCACCACGAGCGCATCCACCGACCTGAGAGCGTCGGCGGGCAATTCCACGTGATCGGCAACCATGACAATGGGAACGGGGCGGATGCGCTTGATCTCAGGGGCAACGGCTGCACCATTCATGAAGCCTAAGTGGTATTCGATAACCACCGCATCCACAAGTTGCGACCTGAAAAGCCGCAGGCCATCGGAGCCGCTGGTAGCGGATGCCAACTCGTAGCAATGTTCCGTCAGCAAACTCAGCTGGGCTGGATCACGGTGGATGCACAGCAGAGTGCGATTGCTAGCCATAGGGCCTATTGATACAGGCAGACGATGGGCAAATCTGTTCAAAACCGCTCAGTGCCGACCAGAGTAGCGGTCGAAAATTGCCATGGAGGCAATTCCGGGACAATTTTGCGCCAGTACCGATGTAGCGCTGCTAGAGGAGCGCTGCCAAAGGAGCGCGGGTTTCCCCACTTGGTCAATTTTGACCAGTACTCAAGTTCGCTTTCGCTCGATACTAAACCCTAGCAAATCCTAACTCGGACGAGCTTGTGGACTGGAAACCGGTCGGCTTCGTCTGTCAACACAGCCTCTGTCGACACTTCCAGCCAGGAAAGAGAGGGACGAGTGGCACGACCAAGCGCTGCGCTTCGGAACGGACCATTGCAAGTCGCCCCCGTGCTCTCCGCTGTACCGGCGATTCCGGCACCTCGCCCAGAGTCGCGAACGAAGCCGTCTCCCTCGTTATCCTTATCTTTATCTCTGCCCAGTCGAATCGCGGTGATCGGGAATTACCTTCCCCGCCAATGTGGAATTGCCACGTTCACCACCGACCTGTGCGCGGCCCTGACCGCGGAGTACGGATCGGTTCGGCTCATGGCGCTCCCGGTGAACGACACGGGTCAGGAATATGACTATCCCGATCGGGTGCGATGGTCGCTGGCCCAGGACGACATCGCATCGTATCAAGACGCGGCGGCGTTCCTGAACTTCAACAATATCGACATGGTTTGCCTGCAGCACGAATACGGAATTTTCGGCGGTCCGGCGGGAAGCCATATTCTGCAGTTGCTGCGCGGCTTGAAGATGCCGGTGGTCACGACGCTGCACACCGTTT
Organism: Acidobacteriaceae bacterium; assembly: GCA_003134435.1. Classification (GTDB taxonomy): domain Bacteria; phylum Acidobacteriota; class Terriglobia; order Terriglobales; family Acidobacteriaceae; genus Acidiflorens. The sequence goes on along the minus strand of PLBE01000231.1, from coordinate 45,343 downwards.
TGCGCGAGCCAAATCCCGATCAGCTCATGGTCATGGAAGAAATCGCCGAGCTTTCCGATCGACTGATCGTGATGAGCCAACTGTCGTCCCAGTTCCTGCAGGAGATTTTCAAGGTGCCGGGGAGCAAGATCGACATGGTACCGCACGGCGTTCCCGACTTCCCTTTTCTCGACCCCAATTTTTACAAGGATCGCTTTGGTGTGGAAGGGAAAGCCGTACTCCTTACCTTCGGCCTGCTCTCCCCGAACAAGGGGATCGAAAACGTCATTCAGGCGCTGCCGCAGATTTTGTCCAAGCACCGGAACGTCATGTACATCGTCGCCGGCGCGACTCACCCCCACGTCCTGCGCCGCGATGGGGACCGCTATCGAGAGAGTCTGCAGGCCTTGGCGAAACAAGTAGGCGTGGAATCACAAGTGATCTTCTTCAACCGGTTCGTCAGCCCCGAAGAAATGGCCGCCTTCATCGGAGCGGCGGATATTTATATCACTCCCTATCGTTTCGAAGCGCAAGTCGTTTCCGGAACCCTGGCCTACGCGCTCGGCGCCGGCAAGGCGATCATTTCGACCCCCTATTGGCACGCGATTGAGTTATTGGACGACCGCCGGGGGGCGCTGGTGCCGTTCCAGAATCCCGAAGCGATTGCGCACAAGACGATCGAACTGCTGGATACTCCCGCAACCCGCCATGCCATGCGGAAGCGCGGCTATTTGTTTGCGCGAGACATGGTCTGGAAAAGTGTCGCGCAAGGATACATGGAAAGTTTTGCGCGAGTTCGCAGCGACCGCATGCGGAATCCGCGGGTTCAGTTTTCGGCGCGCGCCACTCCCAAAGCGCTCGATCAGCTGCCGGAGTTGAAACTGGATCATGTCAACGCCCTGACCGACGACACGGGAATACTGCAACATGCGATTTTCACCATTCCCAATCGAGGCGAGGGTCATACCACCGACGACAACGCGCGCGCGCTGATTTTCACGGTGATGCTGGAGGGCATGACCAAAGCGAATCTCAGTGCGAATGGCAAAGACAGGGGCGAACCGGAGAAAGCGCATTTGCCGATGTCGGATTTCGCCGCCCGCTATTTGTCTTTTCTCGAACATGCGTTCGATTCGGCGAACGGCCGCTTCCGAAACTTCCTGGGATACGATCGCCGGTGGAACGAACTTATGGGATCGGAAGACTGCCATGGCCGCGCGTTGTGGAGCCTGGGAACGGTTCTGGGGCAATCCCAGAATCAGGGATTGAGGAGAGCTGCCGGGCGTCTATTTGAGTCTGCGCTTCCCGCTGCCATTGAGTTTTATAGTCCCCGGGCCTCGGCTTACACACTTCTGGGAATTCAGGAATATCTCAATGCTTATCCCGGTGACCGCGACGCGCAGAAGATAAGATCCACACTTAGTCGGCGCTTGCTTGACATGTATGAGTCGATTCGCAGACCGGATTGGAAGTGGTTCGAAGATGTCGCCGCTTATGGTAACGCGAGATTGCCGCAGGCCTTGCTGGTCGCGGGCTCCGCCAGCGCGGATGAGCGTATGATCGCGGACGGCCTGGAAGCGCTGGATTGGCTGATGAAGGCGCAGCAGTCTGAGGACAATGGCCATTTCGTACCCATCGGATCGCAAGGCTTTTATCGCCAGAATGGAGACAAGGCGCGTTTCGATCAGCAACCCATTGAGGCGGCAGGCGCGGTGTCTGCTTGCCTCCAAGCGTTCCGCGTCACGGGCGAAGATCGCTGGCGCCGCGAAGCATGGTCGGCCTTGAACTGGTTCCTGGGCGACAACGATCTCCAGCTTCCTCTTTATGATTCCGTTACGGGCGGCTGTCGCGACGGTTTACATCCGGAGCGCGCCAATCAGAATCAGGGAGCGGAATCGACCCTTTCGTTTCTGATGGCGCTGCTCGAAATGCGCGCCGTCCACAACTCCGAACATCCAACTGAAAAGCGTCCGCCCGAAAGGCCGAAAGATAATTCATGACGATTCCCGAAACCGCCCTGGTCCACATCGAAAGCGCGCACTACCCGGCGTTGCTTGTGCGTCACCCCGGCAACCCCATTCTGACACGAAAGGATTGGCCGTACTCCATCAACAGTGTTTTCAATGCCGGAGCGACCCTGTTGCCGGATGGGACCACGTTGCTGCTGTGCCGGGTCGAAGACCGGCGTGGCTTGTCGCATCTTTGCGCCGCGCGGTCTACGAACGGAGTCGATGGATGGCAAATTGACCGCGAGCCGACGCTGATGCCCGATGAAAAACGTTATCCGGAGGAGATCTGGGGTATTGAGGATCCGCGCATCACGTTCGTGCCCGAATTGCAGCAATACGTGGTCACGTATACCTCTTACTCACGCGGGGGCCCGGGAGTTTCGCTGGCCTTGACCAAAGACTTTCGCAGCTTTGAGCGCTACGGCGTCATCATGCCTCCGGACGACAAGGACTCAGCGCTTCTGCCCCGAAGAATCGGAGGATACTGGGCGCTGATTCATCGTCCGATGACCAACCTCGGAGCGCATATGTGGATTTCTTATTCTCCCGACCTGCGTTATTGGGGCAGACACAGGCTCATGCTCGAAGCCCGACGCGGCGCATGGTGGGATGCCAACAAGATTGGCTTATCGCCTCCACCGATTGAGACTGCCCGAGGATGGCTGGTCTTCTACCACGGTGTACGGCATACGCCTTCGGGTTGTCTGTATCGATTGGGATTGGCCCTTTTCGACATCGAGACTCCCGAAAAGTGCCTGCTGCGGGGCGATTCTTGGATCTTCGGTCCGGAAGCGGACTATGAGTGCCACGGCGATGTTGACGATGTTGTGTTCCCGTGTGGATACACCATGGACCCCGATGGCGACACCATCAACATCTACTACGGAGCAGCCGATTGCTCAATTGCCCTGGCTCGGGCCAGCGTGCGCTCGCTCCTGGAGTGGCTGGATGCGAATGGAAGTTACGAGCGCCGGAAGCGCTCGGACGATTGAGGGATCAGCGACGCATGAATCCCCTGGTCTCACTGTTTGAGTTTGCCATCGGATGCCATCACCGGCAGCGCAGCAGTGTGTTCACGATTAAGAGACGCACCTACCAGGTCTGCTTGAAATGCGGACGGGAATTCGAATACTCGTGGGCATTGATGCACGCTGTCCGGTCGCCGGGCGCTGGCGGCCCGCACGTGACGCTGAACGAAGCTACATCAAACCAAGCGCCGGTGCGATGACCGATTGCCGTGCGAGCGTTGCCGCCTCAATCTGGGCAATATGAGCTATCTTGCTCAGACGCGAGAGTCCGCACCTGTCATTGTTGACTTCCGTTGAGTGTGTAGACGGAGCCGCGAACGCCGATTCGCAGCTCCGATTCCAAGGTCGCTGCCGGGTATATTGCCTTCCGTAGCCGCGCAAGCGACCACATCCAGCCCATCGGCATTCTTCATCCGTGTGTAGGCCGCGGAGACTTGCGGTAACAATTCGACTCTGAAAGCTACGCCGCGCTTCGCCCGGCACCAAGCTCGAGCCACGCCCTCCGATCGAAAAGAGGCGTGAGCCGAAGAAACATGAAAGGTCAATGATTATGCCTCTAATTCAACTCCTCGAAGTTCTGATCGTAGTAGGTGTCCTCTTGTGGCTGGTGAATCGCTTCATCCCCATGCAGGGACAAATCAAGTCCATCTTGAACGGCGTGGTAGTCATCGCCGTCGTTCTGTGGCTGCTGAATATTTTTGGACTGTTTCACTCCCTGTCCCGTATTCACGTTGGCGGCTAACCCAGGCTCGCCACCAGCAACACGGCAGACAACTGCCTGAAGGAGATCGTGTGAACACAAAGCTGTTGTTAACCGTTGTATTCGCCCTGAGTTTGCCGGTTGTGGCTCAGAACAATTCTCAAAGCACGGTTGCGGTCGAGCCCGCGAAAGCAACGACTGTTTTTCGGGTGGTCGTGGTCAGCCGCACCGTGCAGGCGGTCAATTATCAATATCGCAGCGGCAGCTCTAAAGTCGATTTCTCGGGAACAGACTTGATGCCATCGGCGTTCGGCGAAGCCAGGGTGAACAGCAAGAAAGGATCGATTGAGATCGAAGCGGAATTTGGCAACCTGCAATCGCCCAAAACTTTCGGCAACGAGTATCTGACCTACATTTTGTGGGCCATCTCTCCCGAAGGCCGGGCCGTGAATCTGGGCGAAGTATTAGTCGGCGGCAACGACCGCAGCAAATTGCACGTGACCACCGACCTTCAGTCCTTCGCCATGATTGTTACCGCGGAGCCGTATTATGCGGTCCGTCAACCCAGCAATGTGGTCGTCCTCGAGAATGTTGTGCTCAAGAACACCAAGGGAACCAGCGAAGCCGTGAATGCAAAGTATGAACTGATGGAACGCGGCGGTTACATTCCTACCGGCTACACTTTCGACCCGGTGGTCTTAAATGCCCGCTTGCCTTTGGAGTTCTTCGAGGCGCGGAATGCCCTGCGTATCGCGCAATCCGAAGGGGCCGAGCAGTATGCCACCGCCAGCTATGAACACGCCGTCCAGCTTATGAACAATGCCGATGAGTACGCCACCAGAAAGCACCTCGAAAGTAAGCCCCTGATCGCGGTGTCTCGCGATGCCGTGCAGACCGCCGAGGACGCCCGCGAAATCGCAATCAAGAAACTGGTCGAGATACGCCTGGCCAACGAACGTCAGGCATCGAGCGATGCACAGGTGCAGGCGCAGGCGCAAACCGACACCGCGATGCGACAGAAAGACCAAGCCCAGTCGGACGCGGCGAGAGCGCAAGCGGCCAACACGCAGGCCCAATCGGACGCCGCCCAGGCCCGCGCCGATGCTGCCAGTGCACAGTCCACAACCGCGCAAGCTCAAGCGGATCTGGCCAACAGCCTGGCCGCGTCAGCCACCGCGCTCTCGGCCGCGCAGGCGGATGCGGAACAATCGCGCTTAGCCGCTCAGACAGCCCAGGCAAGCGCCCAAGCGGCAGAAACCGACAAAGCGGCCATGCGCACGAAGTTGTCCGAACAATTGAATGCCATTCTTCAGACTCGTGACAGCGCTCGCGGGCTGATCGTCAGCATGTCGGATGTTCTGTTTGACACCGGGAAATACTCGCTGAAGTCGGGCGCACGGGAGAAACTGGCGAAAGTGGCCGGCATTCTACTCGCTTACCCCGGACTCAACATTGAAGTCGGCGGCTATACCGACAACGTGGGCGGCGATTCCATGAACCAGACGCTGTCCGAGAACCGCGCCGGTTCGGTACGCGATTACCTGGTGCAGGAAGGCGTCGCCACAAACTCAGTTTCATCCCGAGGCTTCGGCAACACCTTGCCGGTCGCCTCCAACGACAACTCTACCGGCCGTCAGCAGAACCGGAGAGTTGAACTTCTCGTGTCCGGCGAAGCCATCGGCAGTCCGGTAAACAAGACGACCGGGAGCTTGCGCTAGCGCAGGCGCGCGGAACGAATCGATTAATGGAGGCAACACTCATGAAACTAACAAGATTGATGACCACAGCAGTTCTGTCTTTGACGCTGGTCGCTGCCGTTCCGGCGTTCGCCCAGGAACAACACGAACAGGAAGAACAGAAAGCCAAGCCTGCCCAGGAAGACAAGAAAACGCAACCGGAAAAGTCTGCCAGGCAAGAAGAAAGACCCGCCGCGCAGCCGGAAAAGAACGCCAAGCCAGAAGCCGGAAGCGCGAAACACGAAGAAAACAACCGGCCCGCGGAAAAGAACGCAAAGCAAGCGGAAAAGAACATCCAACCGGCGGAGCGGAACGTGCCACAGCAGCAACAACGCGCCGGTAATAACGGTGGCGGCCGCATTCCGGAAGCCAACTTCAAAGCCCATTTTGGACAGCAACACACGTTTCGTGTCAGCCAATCCGATTACAGCAATCACCGCTTCCAATACGGCGGGTATTGGTTCGGATTCTCCGACCCGTGGCCCAGCAATTGGCTCTACACGCAAAATGTTTATGTCATCGAAATCAACGGCGTCTATTACCTGTGTAATGCGTCGTTTCCTGGCATCAACCTCGCGTTGAGTTTCACGCTATAGTGATCAGTTTCCAACGGGATCAACCAGCCTAACCACGGTCGGCGCAAGTCCACTTTCGGGCCTGCGCCGTTCCGGAAACCTCGCAATTACCGCAAGCCATCCAGGAACACCCCAGCCTGCACTCGTTCCTCATCGAGCAACTCGACGAGTTCTACCAACTTTACGGAGTCCCGTGAACTGCCGCCGGAACCTTGGGGCGTCCCCACGGCACCCACACTAAGTCGTCGCTCCCGACATAGACGGCCATGGCCGTAAGCATCAGAACCAGACCGATCCAAAAGCGCCAGTCGTGGTGCGCGCGCTTCCAATACGGAATGTGGCCATGATGGCTCTCGCCCATCGCGTGCGGGTGTTCAGTGTTGTTCAAGGTGATCTCCAGTCCAGAGGGCAGAATCGGCATGCAATGACAGCGCAAGAAACGGTTGTGGGCATCCGCAGGACGCCCACGACGCCCTCGATTTAGACATCATTCGACATCGATTGAAACCTCACCGATCTGGAGTTATACACCCACCATCGCGACCGGATCCTTCTCTTCGTTTTCGTGCAGCCAATAGGGCGCTTGCCCATAGTGATGAAAGAGCCGGGCCTCGTATTCACGGGTGATGGGCGCGGACTCGACGAACTCGGGGCCGCTCTTGATCGCTTCTCGAGAAAGGCCAACGTTGACTTTGGAGTGCTCCCAACTGACGCTCTGGATCCACGCCGGCGAAACCAGTACCTTCTTGCCTGGCCACCAATTCCGCGTTCCCACTTCCATGTAGCGAATCGCCCAGGATTGATCGTCCATAATGAAGCCATCCACATGACCGATCTCCCCATCGGCCGCCTCAATGTGATAGCCCGTCACCGCCTGGTTGCTGCGCAGATGCGAATCCATCGACGCTTTGTGAACGCTGCGCTTGTGCGCATCGTTAAACACAGTTGCAGGGACCGGCAAGCCCGACGGGTAAAGCGCCGGACCCCACATGTTAGGACCTGTCCAATAGTAGGGATAGCCGTAATACCCCATGTACACGCTCTCGTGCTGCCGGGAGACCGGTTGGTGAGTGTCAATGTTGGGGCTGTTCTCCACTTGCATTTTCGTAAGCGACACATCGAGGCGCTTGGCTTGCCAGTCGGTATGCACGATGGAAAACGGGGAGATCAACACCTGCCGTTCGCCCAGCCAGCCGTCGGTTCCTACCGTGAGATAGCGAATAGCCCAAGTCTCGTCGTCGAAATAGAACTGATCCACGGTTCCGATCTTACCGTCAGTTGCTTGAATCACAAGACCTTTGAGATGCGCAGCGTTGATTAACATAAGATTTGCCCTCCGGGGCAGTCTGTTCCTAGAGGCCAGACCAGCGAATGGCCTTGCTGTCGATCATTTCGATCATTCGGCTTTCAATTGTTTCTGAGTTTCGACGGTAGCAGCCACGCCGAGATTTTTCTGAGCAAAAGTGACCAAGGTGGGTTTGGCCAATCTGGATTTTGACTGTGTAAGCGGATCGGGGAGGCGCGCCGGGAAATCTGCGCTTGGAAGAAAGCGAACGGTCTAGCGCCCAGGAAAACCTATCGTGGGCTGATTCCCTTTTCGGCGGCCTCGGCGGCCTCGGCGGCCTCGAGTTTTCGGTCCCGGTGGGGTTCGGTGCGCGGGGCGCCTGTGTTCAGTTCACACTCTTCCCCAATCGCTGCACCACAGGTAGTGCAGGGCACAGCCAATGTTTGCTTTGCTGTGAGATCTTTGGCCTTCACGGTCTCATCGTGCATCGCTCGGTAGTGGTAAAGATGCTCAATATTGCTCACTCTCCTCCGGTTCGCACCCCACGGGCCTCCTTAGTTTCTCCGGATACTGAGCAAAAGTGACCAGCTTCCTGGTTTCAATCATGGCAAGCTTTTTGGAAGTGTAATTTCAGCTCCAGGGCCCCTTTTATGACATCTCCAACCGCATTGGTGAGAAAGACACGCGAGATTGACCCCATGAGTTTCCTTGCCACGATCGGTGTTGGCAGACAGCTCATGGTCTTTGTCAAGAAGCAGACAATCTACACGCAGGGAGATGCCGCGGACTCCGTCTTCTACGTTCAGGAAGGCAAGGTCCGACTCACGGTCGTTTCCAAGGCCGGCAAGGAGGCTACCCTGGGCCTGCTAAGCGAAGGAGAGTTCTTCGGAGAAGGCAGCCTCGCAGGACAGACTGTACGAATGGGGTCGGCCACCGCCATGACGGATTGCGGACTCTTGCGTATCGACAAGAAAGCCATGATGGAAGCGCTGCGCCGGCGCCACGAATTTTCCGATATCTTCGTCGCCTATCTGCTGGCGCGGAACATTCGCTATGAAGAGGACTTAGTCGACCAACTCTTTAATTCCAGCGAAAAACGGCTGGCGCGGATTCTGCTCTTGCTGGCACATTTCGGCAAGGAGGGAGTGCCCGAGACGGTGATCCCCAGAATAAGCCAGGAGACTCTCGCCGATATGATCGGCACCACCCGGTCCCGGGTCAGTTTCTTTATGAACCGGTTCAGAAAATTGGGCTTCGTCGACTATGGCGAAGGTGGCCTGCAGGTTCATAGTTCCCTGCTCAACGTCGTTCTTCACGACTAACGTCACACTTGAAAACGCGTCTCCGAAAACCTGACTCGGCGCAGACCGTGCGCCTCGCGAAAGTTAATTGTCAAAACTGTGCACTCTAGACCAGTCTGCTTATGCGCAGCGAGCCTATGCTGCATCTATCGACACTCTCACGGGACTCTAGAACAAAGCATCCGCTATGACCGATGTCATCAATCCTCTGCCGCGAAGGTTGCGCAAGGCTCCTCAAGCTCCGCTGGCATATCGGGGCGCGACGCCCGACTCAGATCGAGCCAGAAAGCCTGCGCTGGCCGACCCCATTGCCACCGGGGAGCAACTGAACCCCGGAGATCGCGTCGAGGGTCTCGGCGACTTCGGCAGGCCCACCGGAGAATTCGGCACAGTCGAGCGAACAAACGACGAGGATGCGGTTGTGAAATGGGATGATGATGGCCGCATCCGAACTCACCAGCCGCGGCTCAAAAAAATATCTTCCGTTCCGGCGACCGAACCGGAGTGAGCCATTTAGGCCGTCAGTCATGACATCACGCCACTTGTGTTGCACGCAGATTGGCGATCTACGGGGCGGCCAAACGTCACTGATCAAGTGTGGCGCGGACACTCTTTGTCCGCGAAAGGCACGCGACGCCGATACTGCTGGCCCCAGCAGGCGAGGACGTGTTCAGAGGTTCCCTAAGCAGACACCGTCGCAGTGATCCCGCCCATTTCAGGCTTTGTTGGAATTAGCCTTCTTCGCGGCCAGCTCCTCGGCCAGCCTGTGTACGTTCATGGATTGCTCGTGCGCCTGTTGGCTAAGTTCGTGCGCGGCCAGGTGATCCCCTTTACCGTGTGCGACCGCAGCCGCGGCGTGAGCATGGGCAGCGGAGTTGTGCATTTCCGCGAGTTGATTGTGAGGACTCTGTGGCATAGCGTTCTCCTCCGCCAGCTTGCTTGACGATGGCGCCTTTTCAGGACGCGATTCGTCTCGTCGTCGTCACCACCGCCCTAGCTGGCGTCCCGATATTCTTCGGGCACGTCATCTTCTGGCACTTCCCGCGTGGTGACCTCCGACACATCCGGATCTTTGGCGTTCTCCACACCCTCGACGGCATCGGCTTCGAACGCGTTTCCCTGCCCGATTAATTCCTTCACGCTTTCAGAATCCGCGTCGGCCAGGTCCGATATTCCCTGAAGGTCGCCAGACTGCCCGGCAGAATCTGGTCCGAGTTCATCCTGATGCAGTTTATCTCGCTCACGCATAATCGGCCGCTCCGTTCACACTGATGTTCTATACGCCTGCCCTCATTCACCCGGGCTCAACCGCAACCGGCAAAGCTCTGACTTTAAGAGCGTCAGAGCTTCCGCCGCTGGGCATGAAAGGTTAGACGCGCTCCTTCAATAATGGACGCAGGACTTTTCGAGCAATGCCACTACTATGCCGCTACCAGTTCGGCGCTGTGCAGCGTGCAGTAAAGAGGATGCGTGTTGTCGATAATCTTCTTGGCTGTGGCCACTTCTGCCGCGGTCCCGTGCGCAATTACCAGAAATTGATCGGTCTTGAGCGCTGCTTCGTATTTCACAATGCTGTCCTTAGGGATGCCGATGCTGTATAAGCCAGCTCCGAGAGCACCCAACGCTCCGACCTCTACCGCGCCTTCCAACCCCGCCACAATCCACGCCACAACCGGTCCCGCCGCTAAGATTGGCCCCAGCCCCGGAATCATGAAGAATGCGGACCCGAACAGAAGGCCCCAAAAACCTCCCCAGAAAGCACCAACCTTACCCCAATATTTCATGCGGTCGCCGGTGTTGTAATAGCCGACCACTTGTTCATCGGTGTGGTAGCCTTTTCCGACAATCGACAGTTTGCGCATATCGACTCCACCGCGCTGCAGTTCCTGAATTGCCAGATCGGCGTCGCTGTGTTGGCGATAAACCGCTACCACTGAATTCTCCATGGACATTTGTTCTTCTCCCCGGCAAATTGCCGTCATTCTTAGAACGTCTAACCAGTCTTACCCGAACTATTTCAGCGCACCAGATGGAATACTGTTCGCTATTGCTCAGCGCCGTGGAACATTCCCCAGTTCGAGAACAGCGGATGGCACAAAGTGTTCTCGCCTTTGCCTGTTATTTGGTTTCCTGCGCGTCGACGGTTTCGTCGTACTGCTCTTCCGCCCTTTGCCAACTGGAATTAGGGTTGTATTCCTTCATCGCCTTGGCCAGAGCGTCCGTTTTCCTGCCGAGATCCTTTTCATACACGACTCCCTCTTCGTTGACCACGAATGTCATCACGCCGGACGATCTATATTCCGCGGGATAGGCCACGAACCCGAAGCCTCCGGTCATCTTGCCATTGACCAGGTAACTTTTTGCACCGCTGGCGGCAGCTTTCTTTTGCCGCGTCAGATTGCGGAAGTAATAGCCGCGGTAGGGAGTCGGGGTTCCATCCAGGCTCTTGGCATAGCCATCGGCGACGGCCGATGCTACCAGCGGACCGATAGGGCTCTGCGGTTCGCCATTGGCAGCCTTCCAATAAAGGCCGTTGTGCTGCCCTTCATCGCTGAAAATCTTCTGCGCATACTCATCGTGTGGCGCGGCGCGGTATTCTTTTTGCGCCGCAACCAGCTCCCGACAAATGCTAATCGCCGACGTTTCATTCTGACCAATTCGCCGGTACAAAATTTCTTGCTTGCCGGCATCGGTATCGAAATACCATGTATTTCCTTTGTTCACGAGCGGAATCGGCGTGGGCCAGTTTTCTGGACCGATATATAGGGTGGTGGTGCCGTCCGGCTCCGTCGCCAAACGGTGCATTTCCTGGTACCGCTGCACGAAATTGGCGCGGCTCTGCGCATCCTCGGCTTCATCTCCCGACGAAACGATTTGCTTCCCGTCTGGCCCGAGGATATCGAGCATCGCTTTTTCATCGTTATTCCGCGTGGCTGTCACCAGCGCGGTGCTCGCGTCTTCCGGCGATGAGAATGTTTGCTGGCCGGGTTGTTGCGCCATGGAGCTTATGGAAAGGGATCCCGTCAAGAGGATGGCCGCCACCGCTAACTGAGAAAGATTCGCCCAAGGGCATTTGCCGGAATTCGCGTTTGCTCGCCGCATATAGCTTCTCTCCATTTGCAAGTTTTAGTAGCTGCCAGGAACATGACCGCTCGCCAGTTAGTGCCTTCCGCCACCACCGTGAGCTCCTCCACCGCCACCACCGCTGCGCATTCCGCCGCCCATGCTGGCGGCTCCGCGTGACGAAGCGCTTCGCGCCTGCCCGCCTTTTCCGTAGCCACTGAATGCGCCCGTGCGGGTGCCGCTTTGTCCACGGGGCTCAGCGTAGCCTCGGGCCGCCTTGGTATTTCCGTTGAAAGCCCGGTTGGTTGCACCGGACCGGTTGTTGACTTCGCCGCGTCCGCCGCCAGCTCTGGCGCCCTCGTTGCGCGCGCCAACTCCGCCGCGGTTCCCGTTAAGTCCGCGGGCGCTTCCCGCGCGATAGAAATTGCCGCGGTTATAAAATGTATTGCTCCGCGAGTAGTACCGGCCGCCACCATACATCGCGTATCCGCCGCCCCAATTGAATCCCCAATGATTCCAGCCCCATCCATAACCGCCGAACCACCCGATGCCGAAGCCACCGCCCCATGACAGGTAAGGGCCGCCAAACCAGATTCCGGGGTATGGATACCACCCCGGCCACGCCATGATGGGATCTCCGTAAACCGACCAGGGATCATAGGCGGGGACGTAAACCATCTCAGGGTTCGAAGGCTCAACCACGATCGTCGAACCTTGCGTGCTCACGTTTTGCTGCGACGTGGTCTTGAGATCGCCAGCCGCTTGCGCCCTACGGCGCATTACCTGCACGGCGTCCATCACGTCCGCCTGCTGATTGAAATAGGCATCCCCGAGCGATGAGGCCCAGGAGAGGTTCTTGTCCATATTTCCAAGCACGGAGGGAAAAGCGGCGAGCGCTTTGACGCTCGGGTCCCAAGGTTGCTGGTCGACAGCTTTCCCGAGCGCATCGCCCTTCAAATCGGGATTCGCCTGCACCCATCGGTCGGCCTCGACGACCTGCTCCGGAAAAGTGGACGCCGCCAGAATCTGCGCCACCAGCGAATCCGGATAGAGCGCAATCGGCGCTACCAGGCGCTGCAACTGCCCGGAAGTCTGCTGTGCGTACGGCGGCGCTTGCGCGCCTTGCGTCGCGGCGGGTGCATCTTGAGTGGCCGACAGTCTTTGCGGTCCGATCGCGAACAACAGAGCCATCGACAACAGAGATATCAAACTCCGCTTCCACCGAGGCTTTGAGAACCCTACATCACATCCGAAAGTTTCCATGTTCTTGAGTCTCCTCTGCGTCTTCATGGCTTGGCCACAACTCCGGGCAATTCGTGTCTCATGAAATCGCTACCAAACGAACAGCCGGGCGCCGGAACCCGAACTGCGGACCCTCCCCGCCTGGGACGAGACATCACGATCTTGAGTGACCTCGTCATTGACTGTTCCCGGAAGGTACGTTTGCGAGCCTTTCACTTCTTCAATCTCTACCGCGCAATGTTGATTCATGATGGCAGCGGCGTTGTCCGCCATCGTGCCCGAACCGGTTGCGAAAACCATGACGCCGCCCCGCCGCACTCCTTGGACGTAAGCTTCCGCGCGGGATTCGTTGGCCCCGAACGCCCTGAGATCCCGGATCAGATCCACTTCAAAGTCGGTGTGCGGAGTGCTCATGACTCCGCTGCCCGCCATCTCCCGCGGCTCACCTAGAACACGGACGTCATTCCGAGCAAAACCGCTAGCCTCAAGCTCGCGCACAACGTCATCGGCCGAACCTGGATTCTCAAATAAACCAACCGCTGTTTTCGCCATAGTGCCCTCCCTGATCGTTACCCAGATTCGCTCAATCTCTTTCACAATACTGTGCAGAATGGAACACTTCGGAAAGATAGCGCGACGGGGGAAGGGTTTGTATGAACTACCAATCTGCCGCGATTTCCTGAAAATTTCACTGCCCGGCGGTGGGTTGGCGATCCGAGACCCATCTTTAATTGTTGCCGAGCACTACAGCAATATTCCGGATGGTGTACAAAACTGACCATCCTGCCAAGCTCAGATCGGCCATACTCAGCGAGGTTAAACACAGTCTAGGGAAAAGAGATGAGTATGGCTGCGACACCTGCTACGGTGGATAACCGCATTCTGGCCCGCGCGGAAACTCCTTACGCCATGTTCGACGGCATTGTTTCCCACACCGCCAGCGACAAAGCGCAGCCGAGCTGCATCCACTTCGACTGCGGATACCTCTCACCCTACTTCATCACCGACCCCGAGCGTATGGAAGTCGCCTTCCAGGACGCCTACGTTCTGATCCACGAGGGGAAAATCCGTTCCCGGAATGACTTGCTCCCGCTGCTTGAGCGCCTCACGCAGATCGGCAGCCCCCTGCTCATCATCGCGGAGGATGTTGGGGACGAAGCGCTAGCCACACTCGTCGTGAGTAAGTTGCGGGGTCCGCTTCAGGTTGCGGCAGTAAGAGCACCCGGGTTCGGGGAGCAACAGCAGCTCATCTTGCGGCGAATGGCTCGTGTTACCGGCGCCAGCCCCATCGCCAAAGGGAACGAAATTCAACTGCGCAACGCAAACATCTCCAACCTCGGACAGGCCCGCAAGATCACTGTTGGCAAGAACCAGACCGTGGTCGAAGCCGGCACCAGCCATCGCCATCTCTTCCTCCGGGCTCAGTCCTGCAAACAGGCAAACGCTTAGAATGAAGAACACCCTTCGCCCGCAGCGCTCGTGGTTTATGGTGTTGTGGCTGCCGCGCGAAGCTGACACGCTACCTTCGGCTACGGCAGCTTGATTCGGGCCTCCGGCAGCAGTCGCACCGGTCCGATCATTCCCGACGGCATAAAGAAGATGCGGCGCTGGAACATTACGAAGTGCGGATCTCCGCTCAATCCGTCGCCTACCAGCCGATTCCGCAGTGTGTTGATCACTACGACTTCAAAATGGTTGCTGCCAGCTTTCAGGTAGGGGGCTACGTTCACTCGATACGGCCGCATGAGCAAGGTATCGACTTTCTTGCCGTTAATCCAGACCTCAGCCACATCGTGAACCTCACCCAGATCCAGTTCCAGCGCCAAACCCGGGCGCAGGTAGCGCTCTTCGATCTGCACGTCAAGGCTGTAGTGCCCGCGTCCGGAAAAATAACGCAGGTTCTGCGAAAGGCTCCAATCCCGCAAGGGGCCGGCGTGAATTTGCTCAGTCCATTCCTTTCCCTCTTTATCGTTGCCCACCAGCTTGAGATCCCAGCTCGGCCCGAGTATCAAAGCAGGGGGAATTTCGTTTTCCGTAACCACCGAAGTCGACTCTTTTCCGTCGTTGGATTCCGACTGATAGGTTCCCGGTTCAACCGCAACTCCGAACAGTCCGTCCCCGGTGCGCTCGACACGGCGGAAGCCAGTGCGCACGATATGCTTTCCTTCCCACCCCGCCGGACCTTCGACCAGACCCACAAGTTCGCTACCGTAAGGATCGAGATGGAGATTGATGGTGACGCTACCGTTCTCGGAGCGGTACGCCGCTGCTTCTGTGACTTCACCCGTCCACGGGTTCCAAATCTGGGGAATTCGCCCCCTTGCAGCAAGCGTGACTCGCGCATCCTGAGACTGTGCCTTAGGATTGCGAAAGAAGAAGAAGCTCGCCGACCCCGCATCAAACTGTTGAAAGAAAATGCTCGGTTCCGGAGTAGCGAAGCGCAGATTCGGACGGACCTTCAGGTCATTTTGCAAAACAGAAGGCACGGCGGTTGCGTCTTCCACGAAGCGAACACTGCCGCGCCCGTGATCGCCTGCGACTTCCTGCATGATCTGCTGAATGCGTCGTCCGTGGTTCGCATAGTCCGTGAAAGAGATTTCCTCCGCGGGCAGGTGCTCCGCGAACACGATGGGTAATCCAGCGTGGGCAAACTCCTTCAACTTCTCGGCCAATTCCAAAGTAATACGCGTCTCGTTGCGCAACACTAACGACGGATACACGCTGCCCGGCGTGTGCAGTTCGTGATTCTCGACGGTGGCGTGGTGCAACAAAGTGTCTTCATTGATGAAGTCAAAGTTGTAACCGCTCGCCATCAGCGAATATTCCAGCGGGTAGTCTTCGTCGGTCGGCATCCAGCTGGGGTAATAATAGCGGTGGGAGTAAAGAGCCACGCGAGCGACGCTGTGTCCCGCCTGCGAAAGCGTCTGCACCCGCGCCATATAATTATTCAGAGGTTTTAGATAGGGCCAGAAAGGATTATGAAAATTCAAATGCGACGCGAACGTATAAGTAAGCTCGTACTGAGACGAGAATGGAAACCAGCCCGGATCGGGCCGATCCATATACTCGTAAGGGAAGCCGTGATAGATGACGCGATTAATGCCTGCTGCGAACAGATCATCCGCAGCCGTCTTCATTAATTCGGGCGTGGTCTCGTAAGGATGGTTTTGCCAAACAAAAGACTCGCTCGAGATGGCGTTTCTGCCAAAAAGATGGCCTCCGGAAGAGGCCAGCTTGAGGAAGTCGTAACGTCCGTCGGCATACAGCATCTCCGTCTCGGGAAAGTCCGCCTGACCATAAATTCTTAGTAAGTCGGCGGGAGCTCCGTGAGCCTGAATGCGGGCCTTAAGGTGATTGTTGTGCGCCCAGTCGATAAGCGGCAGGTAGAAATTCTCAATCATCAGGTCTGAAACCGTGCGCCAATAGTCATAGCGCACGCGCTCCCCGATTTCGGGAGCGTCGAACAAGGGAAGGGATGGATACTCCTCGCCCGGATCGCTTTCCCCGGGATGCTTTACCAAAGGCAGATATGGGGTGAGATCGTAACCGCGGCGTTTTTGAAACTCTGCCAGGAAATCGTCCGTCCAGTACATGCTTTCCGCGCTTACTTCCAGACTGTCGCAAAAAATTGCGCGCAAGCCCTTGCCAAACTCCGCGCCAAAGTATTTCTTCCCCGCCTCGCCAACCGCCTCGATGTGCTTGTCCAGCGCTTGCCGTTTCAAGTGATCGAGAACCCATTGCGTACCAACCCCGGCTCCCCCTTCGACATTTTGCAAGGTTGGAACCTGAATAAAGCTGAACAGTACCCACTGCCCGGCTGGCACATCCCACTTGAGAATATTGCCATCGGTGATCTCCGGGGTCAGCACAATCGCGGACTCAATATCGACCTTCCCGGATGCAATCACCGCTTCGACCGGCGCGGCTTCAGAAAACTCCTGCTGCTTCTTCTTGCCGAAGACGGGCATCGATCCGCGCACGGCCACGATGGCCACCAGTTTCTCACCCGCTCCTAACGGCGCTCCCGGAAACCGGCCCGCAAAAGCCGATGGGCCACTAATGGCGATCTCGTGAACACTAAGTTGCTTGGAGGCAAGCTCCATTGGAATGTAGGGACCGCCGAAGGGCCATCCCGAACCAAACGTCAAATCCACATCAAGACCTAGGCGACTGCCCTCTTCAATGGCAAACTTCACATGATTGAACCAGTCCGGGGTAAGGAAGCTGTTGACGCGACGCGCCACCTCGCCGTCAGCATTGGGATTCAGCCCATCCTTGAACGATTGAATTTCTACTCCACCCAAACCAGCATCTTTGATGATTCGCAGTTCTCGGGCGATCTCTTCGTTACTGACGTCGCCCCCCGGCCACCACCACCGCACCATGGGACGAGCCGCTGCGGGAGGATCCTCGAAGTTGGTTCGCAGGCGATCCCATGAAGCTTCGCGGTTCGACGGTCCCAGCTGAGCGAAGGAGCACAAAGCCAGGCACCACGAGCACGCCAACCAGGCCAGCGCGGAAGAATAGTTTGCGCGCGCAAGGCGAAACATTTTCATTTGTCTCTCATTGCTTGTCATCCGCTTCTTGTTTCTCAAAGACTCGGGGCCGCGTCTTTCGGATAAGGCTCCGGTGACTGAACCAGAGAAGCTCTCTCCGGTGCCGCCCGGGCTCGCGTCGACTCCCGGACAATCAGAGTAGGCGCCATCCGCACGACCGTGGACTTTCTTGTTACCTTGCCCTCAATACGATCCATCAGCATCGTGGCTCCGCGCGCGCCAATCTCGTACCCTGGTTGAGACACGACCGTAAGTTGCGGGTGAAAGGAACGATCCCCCGCAATGTCGTCGAAATTCGCGATCGCAACGTCCTCAGGACAACGCACTCCAAGTTCATCCAACGCCTGCAACACTCCCAACGCCATGACGCCGTTGGAGACAAATATCGCGGACGGCCTGGTGAACTGCAGGAGGAGTTGCTTGGCAAGCCGGTAGCCGGAATTCTCCCGAAAGTCACCTTCGAGAATCAGCTCTTTCGAGACCTCAATTCCCGCCTCTCGCAGTCCCTCTTCATAGCCGCGCAGACGCTCTCGCGCTACTCCCAGTTCGAGCGGCCCGGTAATGATGGCAATCCTGTTGTAGCCTGCTCGTATCAGATGGCGCACGCACTCTTGCGCGCCGCGAACGTTGTCCAACATGACCGTGTCGATTTTCATTCCGGCCGGAGCCCGATCCAGACACACGATGGGAATTCCCGATTCGATGGTTCGACGAATGTGATCGACATCCTTTCCCCGCGTGGGCGCCAGCAGAATCCCATCCACTCGCCGGGAACGTAAAGCAGACACGATTCGCCGCTCGCGCTCCATTTGTTCATCCGTATTCGCAGTTACTAGAAGAAATCCTCGTTCCATAGCCCGGTCTTCCGCGCCTCTTATGATCTGCGGAAAAAAAGGATTGGTCACATCCGGGAGCACCAGGCCCAGCATGTAAGTCTGGTTCACCTTCAAGCTGCGGGCAATCTCGTTGGGATGAAAATCGAGATCGCGAATAGCAGCTTCTACGCGAGCTCGCAAGCCCGGGCTAACGCGGACAGTTCCCCGAATTACATTGGAGACGGTTCCCGTCGATGCTCGAGCGCGTTTTGCTACCTCTGCAATCGTTGCCATCTTAGATCTATCGTGGACCTGCGAAGAGTCTCGTCCTTAACTACTTACCCAGGTTCTGCCTCACTGCCTCGAAGTGCTATTACCCTAGGCTTAATGCCAGCTTACAAACAGACGCCGGCGGAAGCTCGACCGTGACCACCTTCCCCGTCGATGGCAGGTCCCTCACCTGCGGAGTTACTACATGGCGTTCATCGAAGCTGTTGTGAGCGTGAAGATCGGCATGGGTGAGCACGGTTGCCGTTCCCGATTTCGTGGAGCCGCCCCGAACCGCGATTTCCGTCTCTCGGATTTCGGTCGTGCTCGGGTTCACTACTGTAAGCGTCAACTCCTTGCCTCGCACTGATGCGGAGCCCTGCAATCCCCAAAAAGACGCCGGTTTGCCATCGCGCACATACTGCACGTTCGGCGCGGAGATAATAGCCCGCGCCGCCTGACCTCCCTGATGCGCGCTGTACATCCCGAAGATATGGCCCACTGGAGTTACGCAAAACTTGTCCTCATGAGCTATGTAAAGGCTATTGAGACAATTGATCAGTTGCGCCGGACTTGCCAGAGCGACTTTCTCTGGATGCCGGTTGAAGATATCAAGCGTCATGGCACTGAACACAGCATCCCTCAGCGTGGGAGTCTGTTCCAGATAGTGATTCGGACTTAGCTCACTCCCGGGGCGATACCACGGCCCCCACTCGTCGACCACTAACTTCACCTTATGATCGGAATCAAACTCGCGCATCGCCTGCCAGTGACCGTCGATCAGCGATTCCAGCCGGTTCCCCTCGCGCAATATCTCATACCAGTCCTGAACGTCGAACTGAACCGCGTCGCCCTTGGCTTGATCCCAATCCTCCGTGTGTCCTCGGCTCAGGTTCCACGAATAGTAGTGCAGAGCCCAGCCAAAGATCGAACTGAACAGACCTTTGTCCTTCCGGGCGATCTCTTCAAAGAATCCCCTTGTCCACTGCCAGTCGTCAGAGTTTGGACCCGAGGCTATCAACGACAATGGCGCCCCATACTCGGGCAACCATGCGGTATACCTGCGAAACTCGACGGCATACTCCGCGGCCGTAAAATTTCCGCCGCAGCCCCACGACTCATTGCCCACTCCCCAGTAGCGCACATCATAGGGAGCAGCCGAACCGGAGGCGGCGCGTGCCTCGGCGAGTGTCGTACTGCCCGCCGGTGAGTTACAGTATTCCACCCACCGATAGAAAGCCTCAGGCGGCAGGCTTCTTACATTGGCCGCGAGATAGGGCTGACAGCCAATTGCCTTGCAGAAACGCATGAATTCGTCCGTGCCGAAGCGGTTCGTCTCATAGCGGTGATTGGAAGGGGCGGCGCCAGGTTCATCGTTGTTCCAAAAGTTGGTCCTGCGCGGGCGCTTGTCCGCTGAACCCACGCCGTCGCGCCAGTCATAACTATCCGCAAAACAACCGCCCGGGTAGCGAACCACCGGAGCCTTGATCTTGCGCATTTCCTCGACTAGATCTTTGCGGATGCCGCCGACATTCGGAACACTTGAATTCTCGCCCACCCAAACGCCGTCATAGATCACAGCGCCGAGATGCTCCAGAAAGTGTCCGTAGATGTTGGGAGAGATTATCCCTAATGGCTCGTCCAGCAAAACCTCGATGCGGGCCTCGGGAGCGGTCGACACGGAGGCGTTTGCCCACCGCGCCGGCCTGGCCAGCAGCAGCCCGGCCGCCCCCACGGCCGCGTCGCGCATGAACTTCCGTCGTCCCTTCATGCCAGTCCCTCCCCCGATCCCGACGCGTCACCCTCACGAGATTCGATTCGCAACTTCAGTTGACCTCGAGCTTTCTGGGACCGGATAAGAAGCGAATTGCCGGCCGAATTTCCCACGGTTCCGTGGCGAAGGCCCCAAAGACAAACGTTTGTCCGGGCCGGTACTTCTGCCTCACTTCAAAATTCTCAAAAGCCACTCCCCCTCCGAGCGGCGCATGCGATGCCCAATAGACCTGTCGCCCATTCACTCGGACTCGCAGATTCGGCTCGATATCGGATTCCGCCACTCTCCAATACTGCGTCAGCCTTCCCAATCGATAGTGCCAGTGATCCGGTGCTTTGAAGTTGGGATTCAGATCGGGAGAAGCTTCATTGGTCGTACAAAGCACGATCGCCCCTCCGTCGCCAGTCCGCAACATCCTTCTCAGAGAATAAGTGCCATGTTCCGCGAAATCCTCTCCGCGATAAGAGCGATACAGTTTGCGACTATCCACCACCTGATTCTTGAGCCATAGCCAGCGCAACCGCTCGTAGTTTCCCATGGTCGCAGTTAGAGTAAGTTCTTCGATCTGAGGGCTGTCTTCGTAATGAAAAACCGCAAAATGAATCTCTTCCGGGTGATCGCTTTCCATCGAAGCCAACAGATATACATGCGCTCCATTGGCCTTGAAGCGCTCGACCTCGATGCGCACGGTAAGTGACTCCGTTGATTTTCCGCCCTCCACCCGCGCCGACAAAGAGCCCGCCAATTGACCAGATGACTCCGTGCCTACCCACAGCCGCTTGCCTTGTGATCCCGCATCCATCTCACTGGACTCCAATTCGCTGAACGCCATGCGGTCGCCGCGGCTGTCCCGTCCGGCTACTACTGGCTCTATGGCAATGAAATTCAAAAGCTCAGGAGTCCCGGTCTTCCCGGAAATCACTCCTACCCGAATCAATCCCCGCGGCCCCGGTAAGCCTCCCTCACAAGGCAATCCGAATACAACCCCGTCTTTGCGGCCCCAGAGCAAAGGATCGCCCGACTTTGTGGGACGAATCCACTGCGACTCCTCTGCACAAGAGAACCCCGGCAGGACAAATCCCCATAAGACCACGCCGAACGCCACAGTTATGCGTGAAATCAGCGTCGCACCCCTAGCCCTTTAACTTGCACTCAGAGCTGATGAATTCAGAAAATAAACTTCAGGCCAAACTCTCCGATACGCCCGTTGTGGGCGCCGCTCGGATGCAGGAAGCCGCTCGGAACCTCGGGATTATTAGGATCATTGCTTCCGTTAATACAGTCGGGGGCTCCCGAGTTGACTTCGTAACCGCACGAACCGTTGTTCACACCGTTCCATTGCGGATGATTGAAGACATTGAACCCCTCCGCGCGGAATTCCAATCCCATCGATTCCCGTATCTTGAAGTGCTTGAACAACCCCATGTCGAAATTGAGACGCCCTGGCCCGGCTAACGAATTGCGCCCGGAATTGCCAAACGTCAAACCCGTTGGCTGCGAGTAAGCGCCAGGGTTGTAGAGCAACGGACCGTAGGTTACGCCCGGCACCGGATTGAAGTGCGGTATCGGCCCATGCGGGTCACCTACGATGTCGGCGAACGAACCCGATCCCGACACGCTGTTCCCCACCCCGGCATTGTCGTAGGTCCCCCCATTCACAATGCTAAACGGCTCTCCCGACTGTGCCGTCGTGATACCGGATACCTGCCATCCTCCGAGCAGCGATCCCTTAAGACCCCTGGAATGCGCAAAAACCGGGAGGTTGTAGATGTAGCTGACCGTAAAGATGTGGCGCTGATCGTAACTCGAACTCGCCCGATAAGAAGACAGATTATATGAATCGACAAATGCACTGTCATAACGGTCGGAAGAATTGTCGATGGAGTGACTGTAGGTGTAAGCGAGAGTAAGTTGAAGACCGCCGGCATTTCGCCTGCCCGATACCTGCAGCGCGTTATAACTGGAATTCGCGCCACCGATGATTCCGTAAATCGAGTCATAACCAAGGTATGGACGATAAGCGTCTGTGTTTACGTTGCCGCATGCTATGTTGAGGTTGAGCAAAGCCTGTCCCGTGATGGGCGTTCCATCGGGCAGCGCATCGTTGTCGCAGATATCCTGCGTAATAATCTGGCCTTTGGGAAACGGATTCTGAGAAGCAGGAGTGGAATGAATCTGATTCCGGTCAAGTTGCTGCGACAGATGGGAACCCTTGCTGCCTACATAGGCTACCGTCAAGATCGTATTGCGCGCCAACTCACGCTGAATGTCGAGGTGGTATTGCTGGACGTAAGGCCATTGCGTGAGCGTAGTGATCGAAGTCAACTGGCTCGTCCCTCCGCCCAGGGGAAATACTTCCGGCCCTCCGTTAGCGGCTGCGCCACCTATGTTCGTGTAGCCATTGATGAAAAATTGCACGGGCGCGATGATTCCGGGCGGATTGCCTTCCAGCGATTCCGTATTAGCATCATTGCCATTGGCGTGTTCAAAGAAAATTCCGTACCCTCCGCGAATCGCCATCTTCCCGTCTCCCTTGGGATCGAATGCAAAACCGATGCGCGGCGCTGGATTCAATAAGTGGTTCGACTGGCAACTGGCGTGCACGCCGTTATAGCCGCAGCGCACGATCCCCGTAATCGTGTAGACGCTTTGCCCCGGAGGAAAATTCAACGACCCATCTCCATTCAGGGTGGGGGCATCCGCTGCTACATAAGCATTCGGATCAAAGTTGTAAGCGTTGAGATACTTCTCGTGATAACTCCCGTAGAGACTTAACCTCAGACCGAGATTTAGGGTTAGCCGCCTCGTCACGCGCCAGTCATCCTGTACATACGGTTCGACAACGGTATAGCGGTTATAATACTTTTCGTTGTGATTCGGTTGAGCGAAAGAATTGACATACCCGGTAAGAAGATCGGCAAACCCGTTCCCCGTGCTGTTGAAGGGTCCTCCGAAGGGGCTCTTCTCCTTATAGAAAGTGTTTGGATTATCGTAATAACCCAGGCTACCGTTTGGCTCTTCTTCCGCGTCTTCGTTTTTCTGCACAATCGCAAGATACACTCCATAGTGCCAATTGTGCTTCCCAACTGTCCGAGTCAAATTGTCATGCAGGCTATAAGTGGGATTGGAATTGTCAAACGGCAAAAACCCTGTATCCACGGAAAAATTGAAGTGGCCGGGACCGCCCACCCCAATAGCGGGCAGCGTCCCGTTAAAACCGTTTTCGAAAATCCCGGTCATGGTCATGCTCGCTGGGCGCTCCCACGCGGTTCCCGTATTAAAAAGATGCAGGTGGTTGGCCGCATAACTGAACACGAATTCATTCAGCAGGGTGGGGGTTATCGTAGCAGTCAAACTCGTCACCACACTGATCCCCGGCCCCTGCAAGGTTCCGCCGATTGACGGGACGTTCGATGTAGACCATGGCGAGATGGGGTATTTTTGCGTCCAGGAATCATGGATGAAACGAATATTGGCCCGCAATTTCGAATTGACATCGTCGTCGACTTTAATCAACTCTTCGTGCCAGTAGGTTGGCGAGGGATAGGTTCCGAATATCGAATGGCCGCCATTCGCATTGGGCAGCGGAATGTTCGACATAATCGGGTCTGCATTGACCGAATCAATCAAATTAGAGGGTATCGTGTTGTTTGGGAATCCCAGATACTCGGTATTTCCGTTCGAATCGGTGCCGTGTTTCCGATATGCCGGGCAGTCAACGGCCACGATCTCGCCTGACCCAGCCGGAGGGTTTCCCCTCACAAACGGCGTGCCGACCGTGGGACACACATCGTTGAAGTCCCCCATCCGCTCGGCCGCGGTCGGTACGTACTGCCCGGGATTACTGTAAACATACGGTAGATTCTCTTTGCGGAACTCTTGCGACCAGAAGAAAAACAGTTTGTCTTTCTTAATCGGTCCTCCAATGACATAGCCGAAGTCATTCTTGTTGTAATATGCCTTGCGCGTTCCGGGCAGGTCAAAGTAATTGTGGGCATTGAAGGCGGCATTACGGATGAATTCGAAGGCTTCGCCGTGAAACACATTGGTGCCCGACTTAGTGACTGCTTCTATGGTTCCGGATCCATTGCGCCCGTATTCCGCGCCGTAAGTCGAAGTGAGCACCCGCACTTCTGCCAGGGCGTCGATATTGGGATGGACGTTGACATTGGCGTTGCTACCCGAGTCAAGGATTTCGCCACCGTCGATTTCCCAGTTGTTAAATTCGGTGCGGCCGCCATTCACCGCATAAGACACACTCGCTGACGGCCCGACCGAACCGCCATCTTGTCCGGTCTGGTCGCTAACCCCTGGGATCAGTTTGATGAGTTGGGTGAAATCGCGCCCGTTCAACTCCAGTTGGCTGATTTGGTCGCCCGTAATCGTACCGGCCATTTCAGAAGACTGGGTCTCAACCTTGCCGGCCGCATTCCCTTCCACAACAATCTCGCTCGTCACTTTGCCAATCACCAGCTTCGTGTCGACCCGGAGCTTTTCTCCCACGCGGAGAATCACTTTTCGAGCTTCATATTTCTCAAATCCGGGAGCAGTGATGGTGACGTCATAGGTCCCCGCGCCCAGGCCGCCGATGAAGTAGTTCCCGTCACCGTTGGTTGTCGCGCTGCGGCGGAAGCCGGTATTGGGATCGCTTACGGAAACCTCAGCCTTGACTACAGCGGCGCCCGTATCGTCAACTACGGTGCCGGTGAACGACCCGGAAGACTGCGCCAAAAGGCGGGCGGAAAGAGTGCAGACACAAAAGAAACCCCATGCTGACCAAAACCTTAAGCGCATAACTCACCTCTTCGTCGCCCCGCCACATCCTGCCAGCAAAGGCATTCGCCTCAGACTTGCACCTGCGATTCCGACACTGCGGTTGGACTGCGCCGGCTGTCATTCCCGGAAACACCGCCCGCGAAAATGCAACCAATTGAATCGCTTCAAAACGACCCGTCATAGTCGTGCAAATGGGCGGCGACTGTCAAGTGAAAAATGGCTAGGCACAGTCTGTCCTTCACCGTGCCACCCTCTTGTCGTCTGACTTCTGTTGACGCCTAGCCAGATGCAGGGCGCCCGAGAGACGGCATGGCCGGTCCATCCGTGCGCCCGCCACAGGGGAAAATGTCTGTTTCGTGCACGGGCCGCGATTGAAAGCTTCCAAAAAAGGCGCCGACCGGTCTATACTCGGTGGGCAATCAAGAGATGACGTTGGCCATGAGTTGAACCATGAATTGTTTTCGCTGCTTTTCTCGGCGAAGATCGCGCACTCCAGCGACGCTCATTTTGCGTTGCAGCGTGATCTTTATGTGCTCCCTGGCTTTCGCGGATCATACCGCGCCAACCCTCGAACTCTCACGACCGATTCGATCTTGGGAATTTGTCTCGGCCCTCGGTACCCGTGCTGGAATCTTCGGGACTGAACAAGGGAATCTCGAGGCGTGGGTTTATCCTCTGAAGATCCTGAGCGATTTTCACCTGCGTTTTCACGTCGACGGCGCCGTGCTGCCTGCCGCATCTCTGGCTCGAAACTTGATCGTTCGCCCCGAGTCCACCACCATCGTTTATGTTGGCGACAGTTTTTCCGTTCGCGAGACTTTATTTGTCCCTGTCCATGAGAACGGCGCCGTCATCGCTTTGGAAGTGGATACCACCAGGCCGCTCGAAATTGAAGCCGTCTTCAATCGTGATTTTCAACTGGAGTGGCCGGGCAATATCGTTGACGCCAGCGGAGAATGGGATCCGGCGCTGCGCGCCTTTCGTTTCGGGGATGAAACGGGAAAATTTGACGCCCTGGTCGGCTCTCCATCCGCCACGAAGAGCGCCGAAGAATATTCAAGTAATTATTTTGACTCTCGTCAGGACTCTTTTTTTCTCGGTTCAACGGAGAAGGGTAAGGACAGCAAGGTTGTGGCGATTGCCGCGTCCTTTGCCGGCAATGCATCGCTGGCGGCTCTTTACCAGCACTTAGCCAGCGACTATTTCGACTTACTGCGCGGCTCCGCCGAATACTATGAAGAATACCTGGCCCGCACCGTAAGTCTTCAACTGCCCGATGCGCAACTCGAAAAAGCATACGACTGGGCGAGGGTGAGCATGCTGCAGGGCATCGTCCAGAATCCGTTTTTGGGCGAAGGTCTGGTCGCCGGGTTTGGCGCCTCCCATGCGGACGAACGCCCCGGCTTCGGCTGGTTTTTTGGTCGTGACGCGGAGTGGACTTCCCTGGCCCTGGATGCCGAGGGCGATTTCTCCACGGCGCGCAGTGCCATGGACTTTCTCAGTAAGTATCAACGGGACGACGGTAAAATCCCACACGAAGTGTCACAAAGTGCCAGCTTCGTCGACTGGTTCAAGAAAAGACCATTCGCCTTTGCCTCGGCGGACGCCACGCCTTTGTTCATTATTACGATGAACGATTACGTGACCCGCAGCGGTGACATTGAATTTGCCCGGCAGAAGTGGGACAACTTATGGCGCGCTCATAAGTTCCTTCAGTCGACATACAATGCACAGGGACTTTCCCAGAACGTGGGTATTGGACACGGCTGGGTCGAAGGAGGTCCGCTCTATCCCACGAATGTCGAGCTCTATCAGGCATCGTTGGGATTGGAAGCCTTGCGCGCCCTTTCTCACCTCGCGCATCTTTTGGGTAAGGAAGATGTCAGCCAGCAGCTCGCGCAAGCGTTCGAACAGCAGAAGCAGGTTTTGGAGAAGACTTTTTGGTCTCCGGAAGAACGCTTCTACGGCTACGCTCTTGATACCAACAACAAACGCGTCGACAAGGTCAGCGTGTTAGCCACAGTCCCGATGTGGTTTTCACAGCTTGATGACGATCGAGCTCTCAGTACGATTCAGCAACTCGCCGGTCCCGACCATCAGACCGATTGGGGCATGCGAATCGTTTCCAGTCACGATCCCAGCTACGATCCCAGCGGATATCATTTCGGATCAGTCTGGCCATTGTTCACCGGTTGGGCCGCGGTTGCCGAGTATCGCTACCACCGCCCGCTGCCAGCCTATTCAAATTTGCAGGCCAACGCCCTGCTTGCACTGGACGGATCGCTTGGTCATGTCACCGAGGTCCTTTCGGGCAAGTATTACCAGGCGCTCTCGACCGCATCGCCTCATCAGATCTGGTCGGCGGCGATGGTCGTGAATCCCGTGCTTAGCGGATTGCTCGGCTTGCAAACCGACGCGAACGTTTGCCGGGTGGATTTCGCTCCCCACATTCCGGCAGATTGGCATTCCTTTTCCGTCCAGCATGTGCGTGTCGGGGCGGTTGAGTTGAGTCTGAGTTACCAGCGAACTCCGGGCAGCATTCGACTAGAAGTACAATCCACTGGGGCGGCGACACCGTGTTCTCTCAGATTTTCGCCGGCGGTAAGCCTGCGCGCGCGGGTTACCCGGGTTCGGCTGGACGGCCGACCCTCGACGTTTCGCGTCGAGCCGAATCCATCGGATCAGCATATAACTGTGAACCTCCCGACGCTTGCCGGCCGGAGCACCGTTGAATTGGAGATTAAGAACGACTTCGAAATCAGCGCGGCCTTGGCGACTCCGGAGTTAGGGAGCACAAGCCATGGTTTGCGCGTACTCTCGGAATCGTGGACGCCGGCGCGGGATGCCTTGACTTTGAGCCTCTCCGGCGCGGCCGGTGAGATCTATGAACTCACGGCGTGGAACCCGGGGCAGATCCGCTCCGTGGATGGGGCGGAACTTGAACTGGGCAACGCTCAGCAAGCGAAGGTTCATTTGCGGCTTCCGGCCGCCGCGCCCGGAGTCGATCCCCAAGTTACCGTCGTCTTTCATTTTGCGCCGCGGTAATGAATCCAGACTCCAGGTATTGTTCCTGGAATATCATTTCTCTTTGAATATCACGGAGACCGACAAACAATGCGGCAAAACTTTAGAGTCTTAACTCTGCTGGCGGTGAGTGTGTGCTTCGCACTGCCTCGCGCCCAAGCCCAGGGACGCGCTGTGGACGCCGAAAGTCACGCGTGGTGGCAACATGCAGTCTTCTACGAACTCTACCCCCGCAGCTTCGCTGACAGTAATGGCGACGGGATCGGAGACCTCAAGGGCATCGACTCGAAACTTGATTATCTGAAAGACCTCGGCGTCGATGCGATTTGGATTTCGCCTTGCTATCCGTCACCTCAAGTAGATTTTGGCTATGACGTCTCGGACTACGAAAATATCGATCCCATGTACGGATCGCTCAAGGACTTCCGGCATCTCGCGAAAGATGCGAAGAAGCACGACATCCGCATCATCATGGATTTTGTTCTGAACCACACGTCTCCGCAGCACAAGTGGTTCCTCGATTCAGCGTCGTCGCGCACTTCCAGGCATCGTGACTGGTACATCTGGCGCGATGGCAAGGCGCCAGGAGTTCCTCCGAACAACTGGATCTCCGGATTCGGTGGATCGGCTTGGCAATTCGATCCGAAGACTGGCCAGTATTACTACCATTTCTTTGCAGTCGGCCAGCCCGACCTCAACTGGCGCAATCCCGCTGTAGAAAAGGCCATGTTCGATGTAACTCGATTCTGGTACAAGCGCGGCGTCTCCGGATTCAGACTCGATGCGGTGGATCTTCTGTTTGAAGACCCAAATCTCCACGACAACCCCATCCTGGACGGTAAGAACGACCTGGGCGATCCCAACATGGAGAATAAGTACAACGATAAGTTGCCCGAAGTTCACACTGAACTCAAGAAGTTACGTAAGGTTGCGGACGAGCATAACGCCGTGCTGGTTGGAGAAACCTACACCTCAAATCGGGAAGAACTCAAAGAGTATTACGGCGATCATAATGACGAAATCCAGATGCCGATGGATTTCATGTTCTGCGAGGTCAACAAACTTTCCCCCCCTGACTTCCGCACTCAGATTGCAAACGCGGAATCTACAGGAGGCTGGCCAGTCTATGTCATCGGCAACCATGATATGACGCGATCCTACAACCGCTATGGAGACGGACAGCATAACGATCAGATCGCCAAACTCATGGCTGGAATGTATCTCACTCTACGAGGTACGCCAATCATGTACTACGGGGAAGAGTTGGGCATGGAGAATAATGATCCCACACGCAAAGAGGACGTGAAAGATCCGATTGGCATCGCTGGCTGGCCGAACGAAAAAGGCCGCGATGGCGAACGGACGCCGATGCAGTGGAATGACTCTCCCAATGCTGGATTCAGCACCGCCACGCCCTGGTTGCCGGTTCCAGCCAGTTACAAGACGCACAATGTGGCCACCGAACTCCAGGATCCTGACTCGGTTCTGCAATTTTACCGGCACCTGTTGGCGCTGCGGCACCACGAGCCTGCTCTGTTGGAGGGAGACTACATTGCATTGAATCAGGATAATCCCAACGTTCTTTCCTATCTTCGCCGTTATAAGAACGAGGGTATCTTAGTCGTGCTGAATATGTCTGCGACAACGCAGCATGTGACTTTTGATATTTCCGCGCAAGGCTTTGCTTCCGTCAAAGCTACAGCGCTGCTCACCACTTCTGTTCCGGCGCCCAGTGGGCAGTTAGATCAGGTCGCGCTGGCGCCTTTCTCGGTTTACATCGCGCGAGTCTCACAATGAGGAAGATGAAAAGCACTGTCACTTTGCTGGCTCTAAGGGTACTGACCTGCATCGCAATATCGCTGACGATTGGCGTACGCCTCCCGGCGCAATCCGCGAATGTCAGCAGTGCGCAATTATCCAGCCTGCCGTTCCCTCATAACTACATACAGAAGCGGGCTTCGAGTTATGACCACAGCGGTGGCAATGATGACTTCCGCAAGATAGCGGCGGCAGATACACTCACCTTACTCGATGATTCCGGCCCGGCCATCATCACTCACATCTGGATCACCGTCGCTTCTCCCGAGAGATACCATTTAAAGAAACTGGTCCTGCGAATGTATTGGGACGGCGAAGCAACGCCCAGCGTCGAGACTCCCGTCGGCGACTTCTTCGGCCTCGGGTTGGGAGACTACTACCTTTTTCAATCAACACCTCTGGCGGTCGCTTCCGACAAGGCGCTGAATTGCTTTTTCCCCATGCCCTTCCGCAAAAGAGCTCGAATTACCGTCGCCAATGAAGGCAAGGAAGATGTCGACGCCTTCTATTTCAACATTGATTACCAGGCTCTGCATCAAGATCTTCCCGCCGACACCATGTATTTTCACGCCCAGTATCGTCAGGCGACTCCCGCCAAAGGGTGGACCAATCAATGGGAAGGCAATGACGCGGCCGCGGTGAATGCCCGGAAGAATCTTGATGGAGAAGGCAATTATGTATGGCTGGAGGCCGCTGGACAAGGGCACTTCGTCGGTGTGACCATGTCTGTTCTCCAGAATCAGGATGGATGGTGGGGCGAAGGCGACGACATGTTTTTTGTGGATGGAGAAAAACTGCCTTCCATCAACGGCACCGGTTCGGAAGACTATTTTCTCGGCGCCTGGGATTTTGGCGATCATCCATTCTCCTACGCTCTATTCGGAGCGCCGGTGAAAGGAACGGAGTTTGCCGGCAGCCGCTCTTCCATATATCGCTTTCATTTGGATTCGCCGATCCCTTTCACCAAGTCTTTGCGCGCAACGATTGAACATGGCCACGCCAATCATCGCTCCGACAATTTCTTCTCCGTCGCCTATTGGTACCAGAAGGAACCCCACGCCGCTTTCCCCCCTCTGCCGCCCGTTGACCAGCGCCTGCCCAGAATTTATCCCGTTGGAGGTCCGGGAAATGCCGGAAAATAATCGTTCGCACAAGAATGTAATCACGCGACTTAGATCCTGGATGATTCTTGTTGTGTGCTGTTATGCAGCGTTCTGCGCCGCGCAAGACAGCATCCCTGCGAAACGTCCGATCGTAGTCGGCTACCTTCGCGGAGACGGAATTCGCCGGCAATTCTTCGTCAAAAACCTGATTTCGCAAGGCGCGATCTCCAAGCTCGACCAGATTAATTACTCGCAGGGAAAAATCGCCAACCATGAGTGCGTGCTCGCTGACCCGGAAGTGGACATCAGTTACGCGTTCGCCGCGGATGATAGCGTGGATGGAACCGCCGACACGCCAGCGATCGCACTGCGGGGAAACTTTCATCAGTTGCAGGAACTGAAACGACTCTACCCTGAACTCAAGATCGTGATTTCTCTCGAAGGAACCGCTGATGGCTTTGTCGAGGCGGCACAACCCGCTTACCGCCATGCCTTTGTTGCCTCCTGCATTCAACGGTTCATCAAGGGTAAGTTTGCCGAGGGGATCGAAGCGCCAGGACTGTTCGACGGCATTGATATTGACTGGGAGTACCCCAAGGAAGAAGACAAACTCAACTTCATCGCCCTATTGGGAGAATTCCGCCGGCAACTCAATACCGCCGGCCCGAATCTTCTGCTCACCGTTGCCATGGGTGACGGTCGCATCACTTATCAGCATCTGGACATGGAAGCCGTTGCCCTCTATGCCAACCAGGTCGGTATCATGAACTACGACTACGCCGGTCCATGGAGCAAGAGAACTGGCCTCGTCGCTCCGCTCTACAGTTCGCCAGGAGATCCAGAGAAAGACAGCAACGTGGATTCCACCATTCGCGGCTATATCAATGCTGGCGTACCCGCGTCAAAGATGCTGCTCGGCATGCCCTTCTACGCCTACTCATGGAAGCAGGTAGCCCAGGACAATCACGGTTTGTTTCAGACGGGTGAGCCGGTGCGCGACGATGCTCCGTATCGCTACATCGTCTCCATCTTGAACAATTTCACGGCATATCGCGACCCTAAGTCGATGGCGCCATGGCTCTTCGACGGTAGCACTTTCTGGACTTACGATGACGAGATATCCATCCGCGCCAAGCTTAACTATGCGAGGCGTCAGGCACTCGGTGGAGTGATGATCTGGGAGTTGAGCGGAGATACTTCGGATAGCACCTTGCTCAAGCTCATTGCCGAGCACCTCCGTTCCCTGACTCCCAAAGACGATAACGAGATAAACCGCGAAACGCAATAAGTCGCAAGGAGCAGTGTCGTGAAAGCAATATTCCTACATTCTAAATGGATTCTCGCAGGCGTCATTTCCGTGTCGATCTCTCCCGCACAGACAATCCAAATCGACATTGCGCCTAGCCACGCGACCAATCACTTCTCCCCCAATCAAACGCTGGGCGCCGGCGTCGATCGGATCGCGTCCGAAGCCATCGACAGCGGATTGACGCAGCCGAATCTAGGCAGAGCCATGGCTGCGGGCTGGCAGCCGGTCAGCTATCGAAACAATACCGAACTCTCCATCGAAGCCTGGCATTGGAATCCCAGGGGTTCATGGAGCGAGCCCGGCCAAAAAGGATATTTCACCAGTTCGACAGATCTCGGCGAGCCCATTCAACATTCCTACGGATATTCCTTGCCCCATCGAGGCTTTACCAGAAACGATGGCACGCCCAACGCCGGGTATTCGCGTATCACGGATGGTGACGACAACACATACTGGAAGAGTAACCCCTATCTTACCCAGCGTTTCACGGGCGAAAGCGATTCGCTGCATCCGCAGTGGGTCGTGCTTGATCTGGCGCAGGCCCAGCCAGTCGACAGCATCCGCATTAAGTGGGCTCAACCCTACGCCACGCGATTCGCTGTGCAACACTGGGTCGGCGAAGACCCGATGCACAGCCCCACCCATGGAGTATGGCAAACTTTTCCCGGAGGAGCGATTGAGCACGGTCGGGGCGGATCCGAGATACTGCGCTTGCAGGCCCGGCCTCTTCCCATCCGATTCCTGCGAATTCTAATGACCGAGTCTTCCAACACCTGCGCAACCGGCTACGACTCCTCCGATGCTCGGGCCTGCGTTGGTTATGCGATCGACGAAATCTATCTGGGAACAACCTCAGCCGGCGGAGAGTTTCACGACATTCTCAGGCACACCCAGGACCAGGAGCAGACTACGACTTATTGTTCCTCCGTCGATCCGTGGCACGACGCCTCCGATCTCGGGACGACACATCAAGCGCAGGCGGGCTTCGACTTGTTTTTCACCAGCGGCGTCACGCGCGGTCTACCTGCAATGATCCCCGTCGCCTTGGTGTATGACACTCCAGAAAACGCCGTTGCCGAGATTACCTACCTCGAAAAGCGTAAGTATCCAATTTCATATGTCGAGATGGGTGAAGAAATGGAGGGCCAATTTCTTAGCCCCGAAGACTACGGTTCCCTCTACATTCAGTGGGCCACTGCACTTCATCGCCTCGATCCCACTCTGAAATTAGGCGGGCCAGGCCTCGGGGGCGGAATTGAAGACCTCGAAGCCTGGCCCGCTGCGAATGGCAAGACATCATGGGTAACCCGCTTCATCGACTATCTCACACAGCACGGTCACATACGGGATCTGGCCTTCTTCTCCTTCGAGCACTATCCGTATGACGGTTGCAGAATGCCCTGGGGCAGCCTCTATGACGAAACAGACTTAGTAACTCATATTCTGCAGACTTGGCGTGACGATGGAGTGCCGGCGGGCACGCCAATGTTCATTACCGAGGGCAACCTCTCTTCTGCTGCCAGCGAAACGTATATGGACATTTTCTCCGGCCTCTGGCTGGCTGACTACATAGGTTCATTCCTGACCGCGGGCGGAAATGGAGTCTATTACTTCCACTATCTTCCGCTGCTCATGGAGCACGGTTGTAACGATTCTCCGGGAACGTACGGCATGCTGAGCGTCGACGCCCAATACAAGATTCAGCAGCCCCTGGCCCAGTTTTTTGTGGCGCAGCTTATTAACC
The DNA here is from genome assembly GCA_003134435.1 of Acidobacteriaceae bacterium. Classification (GTDB taxonomy): domain Bacteria; phylum Acidobacteriota; class Terriglobia; order Terriglobales; family Acidobacteriaceae; genus Acidiflorens. The sequence continues at coordinate 11,239 of PLBE01000231.1, read as the reverse complement.
TGGAATGGGTGGCGCCCGGCGAGAAGCAGCACGACGTCTATCCCGCCAAGAGCGACGTTGACGACGGTGCGGGGCATGCATTGGTGACTGCTTACGCCCTCAAACGTCCCGATGGGCAGTGGTCTTTGCTGGTCGTGAATCGCGATCAACAGAATGCGCACGGCGTGCGCATCGAGTTTCAGGGCCAGGACACGCGGGCGACTTTTGTCGGGCCGGTCAATATCTCTACTTTCGGAAAGGCTCAGTATCAGTGGCATCCCGGACATACTCGCTACGTGGGACACGCTGAGTACCAGGGTGAGCCCTCGGTTGTAGCAGAGTCTTTCGGCTGGGCTGATCCCGATGGACCGGCGCTTCATACCGAGCCGAGCGTTACCGCCGACAGCACATACGAACTGCCGGCGGCATCGGTAGTGGTGATTCGCGGCAATATTCGCGCACGGTAGACACAATCATGAAACTGAACCTCTCCGCACTTATTATGATGTCGCTTGTGCTGGCATGGTCCACCATCGTCGGGGCCCAGGACACTCACTTTGAACCGGACCACCAGCAGATTCCCGCGCCCGATTGCTCGTTGCTGAAAGCGGCGGACGATGGCGGATGGAAACCCTGCACCTTGGAGGATCATCAAGCATGGCTCGACGACCTCCGGCACTGGCGGCGGGAGCGCCTGATCCGCGTGGGATACGATGGATCGCGTTACGATCTGCCCGCGCTTCGGTGGACCCAATCCAGTTTTTTTCAACCCCAGATGATGGTGCAGGATCGCTATTTCTATGATCCGGTTGCGCGCCGCTACACCGTCGCTCGCTATCTCGATGATTTGGAGAAACGCTATGGCGGCATCGATGCCGTGCTGATCTGGCCGACTTATCCGAATATGGGTGTCGACGACCGCAACCAGCATGACTTGATTCGCAGTATGCCAGGTGGAGTGGCAGGCGTGCGGGAGGCGATTGCCGATTTCCACAAGCGCGGTGTGCGCGTCCTCTTCCCCATGATGATGTGGGACCAGGGCACGCGCGATCTGGGCGAGCCTTGGCCGCAGGCCATTGCCGAACTGATGGCGGAACTCGGAGCCGACGGCATCAACGGCGATACCCAGGATGGAGTTCCACTCGCATTTTCAACCGCTTCCGATAAAGTCGGACATCCTCTCGTCTTTGAACCGGAGAACGGTCCTTCCGATGAAGCCCTGGCGTGGAATCTCATGACATGGGGGCAATATAACTTCCCGTTTGTTCCGCTCGTCGACAAATATAAATGGCTCGAACCGCGGCACATGGTGAACATTTCCGATCGCTGGAATCGCGACAAGACCAACGATCTGCAGTTTGCGTTCTTCAACGGCGTCGGTTGGGAAAGCTGGGAAAACGTTTGGGGAATCTGGAACGGAATCACACCCCGCGACGCCGGGGCCACTCGACGCGTCGCCACCATCGAGCGGGCTGTCGCGCCATTCTTGAGCAGCGCGCAGTGGGAACCGCTCGCGCCCATGCTGCGCTACGGAGTTTTTTCCAGCCGCTGGCCTTTGGATCGCCAGACCCTCTGGACCATTGTGAATCGTAACGAGTATGACGTAGACGGCCCCGAGATCGAACTTAAAGCAGAGGAAGGCTTGCGGTATTTCGATCTTTATCATGGAACCGAACTGGAACCCGGCCGCACGCCCGACGGCAGGACCGTCCTCAGTTTTGCCATTGAAGCACACGGCTTCGGAGCGCTGCTGGCTACAACAACCGCTCCCAGTGGCGGCATTCAGGCGCTCATGTCAAGCATGAAGCAACTGAGCGCCACGCCGCTGGCGAGTTATTCACACGAATGGAGAGTGTTACCGCAGCAGATATTGCCTCTAACTACGACTCAGCCGCCCTCGGCATCGCCGGCGGGCATGGTGAAGATTCCAAGCGCCGAGTTTCACTTTAAGGTTGAGGGTATTGAGGTCGAAGGGGCCAATGACATGGGCACGGATGTGCAATATCCATGGGAAGATTCTCCACGGAGATTTCATGCACATCCTTTGCAGGTGAAGTCGTTCTGGATCGACGTCTACCCAGTTACAAATGCCCAATTCAAAGTGTTTCTCGATACCGCGCACTATCGTCCGCCGGATGACTTGAATTTTCTGCGTGATTGGAAGTACGGAACTTTTCCCGCTGGCTGGGACAACAAGCCGGTGACCTGGGTCTCTCTAGAAGATGCACGGGCTTACGCGGCTTGGGCGGGCAAGCGTCTGCCGCATGAGTGGGAGTGGCAGTATGCGGCACAAGGCGCCGATGCCCGCCTCTATCCGTGGGGAAACGACTGGAATGCCAGCGCGGTTCCTGTCCCGGATAGGAGCCGATCCATGCGCGGGCCGGATGCTGTCGATTCGCATCCACAAGGCAAGAGTCCATTCGGAGTGATGGATATGGTTGGTAACGTCTGGCAATGGACGGAAGAGTTCACCGACGAACATACGCGCGCCGCCATTCTGCGTGGCGGTGAATACTACCAACCGCAGGGCTCGATCTGGTATTTTCCCGAGACCTACAAACTCAGCGAACACGGCAAACTGCTGCTGATGGCGCCGGGCATGGACCGTTCGGGTGGAATTGGTTTTCGTTGCGTTCAGGATGCAAAGTAAAGCGGAGTAAGAGCAAGTCCACGCCCTGAATTGTGACTTCAGTATCGAGCATCCCATGGCACTTACTGCGCCGAGCCAAATCGAGGTCTTTGGATTCAAGCATGCGAAGCGATTCGCGGCGGTCCTCTGCTTGCTGTGGTTCGCAGTCGCAGGAAGCAGCCTGGCCGCCGCCCCTCAGATTCAGAACCAGACTAACGTTCAAAGCAACGCCCAGACTGACGTTCGGACTAACCTTGACGCTAACTCTTCGGCCAGCGTTCCACCCCACGCCTTACTTGAACTCTCGAGCGCGGATTATCTCGACCGCGTCCAAGCCATCTGGACGGCACAGATGATCGCTCAACTCACGGGCCTCCGCTTCGAACACAAAGTCGCGTCCGCTGTACCGGTTACTCCCATCAGCCACCCCCCTGGCTACGCTCCCGTGGACGACGACTATTACTACGAGATGGTGGCCGTGCGTGCGTTCGAAAAATACGGGCCCGGGCTCACCGTCGCCCAACTCGGCGAGCAGTGGCTCAAAAACAACGCGGGCTCCTGGGGATCGAGCGAACAGGCACTGCTGCTGCTCAAGCGCGGAATCAAGCCGCCCGACACCGGCCACCCGCGCTACAACAAATTATGGTGGACCATTGGGCCGGAATTCAGCAGCGACCTTTACGGCATATTAGCACCGGGCATGCCCAACCTGGCGGGCAGCCTGGCGCGCGAACTCGGTCATATCAACGGTTATGCCGAAGGAACGGACGGTGGCGTATTTATCGCTGGGATGATCAGCATCGCATTCGCGGAGCGCGACCCGCACCAGATCGTCCGCCAGGCGGCCAGCCTGATCGCGCCGCAGTCGCCTTACCGTCAATCCATCGACATGGTGATTTCCCTGGCGGAGAGAGGCAACGGGCCTGAGCAGATTTGTCGCGCCCTCGCCCGCCGATGGGGGATTGAGTATCCCGCCACCAACAACGCCGTTCTCAACGGCGGAATCGTGGCGGTGGCGGTATGGTTCGGCGAGGGCGACTTCCAGAAAACACTGCAACTTGCGGTACACGCCGCCGACTTTTCCGATGCCGATTGCAATGCGGCGAATTCAGCGTCCGTGGTAGCGGCCATGTATGGCATGAAGGCGCTTCCCGCGGAACAAGTCGCCGAACTTCACGACCGGATTCTTGGCGCCCAGATGGGTGACTTGCGGTTGACTCCACCGGTGGACGAGAGTATTTCCTCGTTGGCCCGCCGCACCGCCGCGATCGGAGAGGCGATCCTGGTCTCCCACGGCGCCTCGCTCCAGAATGACACGCTTCGCATCCCCTCCCAACAACCCGTCACCCAACCCGCCGAACTGTTCGAACTGGCCGATCTCATGCGCTACTGGAATCCCCAATGGACCCTCGAGCGCGCGGGGTTTGGCGGCGCGGGAGGCGGCTTGCCCGGCATTCGTGGCATAACATTCCTCGATGGAGATGTGCTCGCCACCTATCCGCGAGATGAAATCCGCGGCACCATGTTGCGCCGCTCGGCGAAGTTGAACTCCCATCCCACGCTCGCATTTCAAGCTGGAGTCGATCCCGGGCGAGCCTGGCAATTGCAGGTCTACGTAAACGACGAGAGGGTCCTCGATACTCTCGTGCTCGGAACGCTGCCCCAACGCCGCTGGAAAACGTTTCGCTTGAATTTATCGAAATACGCGCAACAGGAGGTCGTCCTCCGGCTGTATCAGTTGGTCCTGATTCCGCATCACGAAGCTGGAAACGCCTACTGGCGCCAACTGGTCCTGGAGTGACGGGTCCTGGAGCGACTGGAAGACTAGGCGCCGGACACGGACGCTACACCTTCAACTTGCGCATGTAGTCGGCGTCGATCTTCAACGCCTCCAGCACGGGCATGTCAAACTCTTCCTGTTCCACAAAGGCGTGCTCGATCCCGGTTTTCCTGGCCGCTTCAAAAATCGGACGATAGTCAATCGTGCCGTGCCCCATCTCCGTGGAAGGTGGAGGCGCGGAAGCGGCGGAAGCGCCGCTCATCTTGAAGTCCTTGACATGCAGCATTGCAAAGCGCGTGGGGTAACGGGAAAGATAGTCTGCGGGGTTCTTGCCGCCCACTACCACCCAGCCGCAATCCATCTCCATGGTTACGTTCGCCGCATCGGTCGCGCGCAGGATCTCATCGTAGAACACCACGCCTCTTTCTGAGCGGAACTCCTCGGTATGGTTGTGGTACGCGAAGCGGATCCCGGCCGTACGAACGCGCTCTCCGATACGATTAAACTGTTCCGCATTCCATCGCCAGTCGCCGAGCGTCATCGCGTCTCTCGCGGCTTGCGACCCGGGGTCCGGCACGCGCGACGGGTCCTTGAGCCAGGGAGCCGAACAGACAATGTACTTCAGGCCCAAATCCTTGCCGAACTGAATCACGTCATCCACTCTTGGCAGCAACTCTTTCAGGGGATAGTGGGCGCTCACGCATTGCAACCCGGCGTCGTTCATCGCCCGCTTTACATCGTTCGGGCCGTGGCCAAAAAAACCTGCCGCTTCCACTTCGCGATAACCCAATGCGGCCAAACGCCGCAACGTGCCCACGTAGTCCTTCGGCAGCAAATCCCGCACCGAGTACAGTTGTAGCGCCAGGGGTAGACCGAGAGGATTACCCATCAGCAGTGGCGCGCCCCTCGAAAGTCCCGCGACGGCCGTGGCGGCCGAAGCGGTCTTCAAAAATGTTCTTCTCGAAATCCGAGGCATCGTGTTCTCAAGCGTTCATTGACTGCGCGCGAATCATCTAAATATGACTCAGCGACGTTGTACGATCAGCGAGCGGCGACCGCGTTCGCAAGCGCAATCTGCTTCCTGAATTCGAAAACGGCTGCGATTATACTCTCCAGCTCTCCCGCGCTTGCTATTCGGCAAAAATGTCCCATATCATGGGCGAGCTCATGACTTCATGCAAGGACCTTCTTAACAAGTACTCTCGTGATCCGGCAGCAGTATCAGTGCGCGGACTTTTCGCGGACAAGAGTGTCCGCGCCACCCTTGATCTTAGATGCCTTAACGACTTTCATCCCACTGGAATGCATGTGCGCAAGTGGGTCGCGCTCGTGTTCCTTCTGGGCGCATCTCTCGCGCTCGCCCACGCTCAAGCGCCATCCACGCCGCAGTCGAATGGACCGACCGGACCGTCGTTACCCTACAGCCCCAGTCTCGACCTTTCGTCCATGGATCGGTCAGTCGATCCTTGCCGGGACCTCTATCGCTACTCCTGCGGCGGTTGGCAAAAGAAGAACCCGATTCCGCCCGATCAGACTTCATGGTCGGTCTACTCCAAGCTCTATCAGGACAACCTTACCTTTCTCCGCGCCATGCTTGAACAGGCAGCCCGGCAGGACGCGCAGCGCGATGCTGTAAGCCGTCAGATTGGCGATTTCTATGCCGCCTGCATGGATGAATCGGCCGTCGAGAAGCGCGGCTCAGGGCCGATCCAACCGGAACTCGCGGCCATTGCCCAGATCAAATCAGCGAAAGAACTGACGCCGCTCGTGGCCCGGTTGCAACTGACCTATTCGCGATATTCCTACAACACTTCCCTGCTCTTTTCAGCGGGCTCAACCCAGGACCCCGACGATTCCGAACATGTGATCGCCGATGTGGATCAGGGTGGCCTCGCTCTGCCCGATCGCGACTACTACCTGAAGGATGACGCCAAATCCAAAGACACGCGCGAACACTACCGGCAACACGTACAACGAGTTTTTGAACTGATCGGTGACAACCCCTCGGCCGCCAAAGAAAATACCGAGGCCGTACTACGCCTGGAAACGGCTCTGGCCAAAGCTTCTCTCAGTCGCGTCGCGCGCCGCGATCCCCACAACCTGGTCCATAAAATGAAGGTGTCCGATCTCGTCCAGCTCGCACCCGACTTCGACTGGGTCGCATACTACCGCGAGATGCACTATCCGCAGTTCGACGTTCTCAACGTCGACGCGCCCGAATTTATCAAGGAACTCAACGCGCTCCTTGCCTCCGAATCGATCGCTGCCTGGAAATCGTACCTGCGCTTCCATGTTGCCGACACTTCCTCGCCATATCTTTCTGCGCCATTCGTCGAAGAAAACTTCGCTTTCTATCGCCAGTATTTGCGCGGCGCAAAAGAAATGCAGCCGCGGTGGAAACGCTGCGTGCAGTACGTCAACTACGATTTGGGCGAGGCGCTCGGCCAGGTCTATGTCGCCAAAGTCTTCTCTCCTGAACTCAAGCAGAGCACGCTCGATATGGTGCGGCGCATCGAAGACGCAATGGGCGCGCGCATCAAGGCCTTGGATTGGATGAGCCCGGAGACCAAACAGCAGGCGCTGACGAAGCTCGCGGGAATCCGCAATAAGATTGGCTATCCCGATCATTGGCGCGATTACAGCTCGGTCAACATCGCGCGCGACGATTTTGCCGGCAACGTCGAGCGCGCCCACGAATTTGAAAGCCGCCGCGACATCGGCAAAATCGGCAAACCCGTCGACCATGGCGAATGGGAGATTTCCGCTCCCACCGTCGATGCCTACTACAACGCGCAGATGAACGACATCAACTTTCCCGCCGGCGTGCTGCAACCACCCCTCTACGATCCGAAAATGGACGACGCTCCCAACTATGGCAACACCGGAGGCACCATCGGCCACGAACTCACCCACGGGTTCGACGACGAAGGCAGCCAGTTCGATGCCAAAGGAAATCTGAAAGACTGGTGGACGAAAGAAGACCGGGAGAAGTTCGATGCCCGCACCAAGTGCGTCGAGGACCAATATTCAGGCTACGTTTCGTTGGACGACGTGCACGTCAACGGCAAGCTCACACTGGGCGAGAACGTCGCCGACCTGGGCGGCGAGATTCTTGCTTACATCGCGTGGCAGAATGCGATCAAAGACAGGAAACTTCAGCCCATCGATATCGACGGCTTCACGCCCGAGCAGCGCTTCTTTATCGGATACGCGCAGTGGGACTGCGCCAATGAACGTCCCGAAGACTTGCGCGTGCGCGCCATGACCGATCCGCATTCTCCTGCCCGCTACCGCATCAACGGAGTCGTCGAGAACATGCCCGAGTTTGCCGTTGCCTTCCACTGCAAGCCGGGCCAACCCATGGTCAAACCAGACGCCAACGTTTGTAAAGTTTGGTAACCACTCAGCGTGGCATTGCTTTCGTTCAACCATCCCGACTGCTCCAGCCTGCATCTGTACTTTGTACGGCTTTAGCCAGTAACGGCGGGCGATTTTCACACCGGTGCCACGCCGATCATGGGCGTGAGTTGGCAATCGACAACTCCACCCATGAGCAAAGTCGTCCGCCTGTCTCCATGGCGAAGCGCGTCCCTCGACTATAATTTTGGGAAATTCGGAGTCGGAAGAGGAGATTCTTTTTGAGCGCTGAAGCAGGTCAGCATCCCCCGGTCAATTCTGGAATTGATCCCAGCCATCAACTGACGGCTCACAGTTCGGAATCTCACCAGCATAAGACGCTGTGGGTCGTGCTTGGCATTCTGCTGTTGCTCGCCATCGTACTTACCGCGGTACTGCTGTGGAGCCACGCCGGTGCGGCTAAAAAAGTCGCGCCCCGGCCCCCGAAGGTCACCATCACGACCGCGTCCGCCAGGAAAGGCGACATCGGTGTTTACCTCGACGCGATCGGCACCGTCACTCCCGTCTATACCGCGTCGATCACCAGCCAGGTGAATGGCCTGGTCCTCGCCGTGCATTTTAAGGAAGGTCAACTGGTAAGCAAGGGCGACCCGCTGATTGATATCGACTCGCGCACCTACAGCGCAACCCTGTTGCAGGCGCAAGGGCTGCTTGAACGCGACCAGAATCTGCTCGCCCAGGCACAGATGGATCTGGAACGCTATCGCGCCGCCGTCGCGCGGAACGCGATTGCCAAGCAGATTGTCGATGACCAGGAAAAACTGGTCCTGCAGGACCAGGGCACGGTAAAGAACGATGAAGGAGCGGTGCAATACGACCAGGTTCAGGTGGACTATTGCCACATCACCGCGCCGATCGCCGGTCGCGTTGGATTACGGCTGGTGGATCCGGGCAACGTGGTGCAGTCTACCGGCGCCTCCACTCTTGCCGTCATTACTCAGTTGACGCCCATTACCGTCATTTTCACCATCCCGGAAGACAGTCTGGGCCCGGTTGCAGCCCAACTGCGCAGAAAAGCCAAACTGACCGTCGATGCCTTTGATCGCACCGCCCAGACCAAGATCACCAGCGGCACTCTGATCACTCTCGACAATCAGATTGACACCACGACGGGAACCGTCAAAGCGCGAGCCCTCTTCGACAATAAGAACAACGCGCTTTTCCCCAACCAGTTCGTCAACACGCGTTTGCTGGTGAATACACTGCAGGGCGTGACGCTGATTCCAGCCGCCGCCATCCAGCAAAACGGGCAAGCATCTTTCGTTTACGTGATTGAGAATAACGTCGCGCACATGCGCAGCATCAAGCCCGGAGTCACGAACGGCGGCCTCACGCAAGCCGACGGCGTCAATCCGGGAGACATGGTCGCCACCAGCAGCTTCGATAAGCTGCAGGACAATACCGCGGTCACCGTTCTGACGAAGGATTCGACCCAGCACGGCGCCACCCGGAGCAGCGCCCCGTGAGTCCTTCTCGCCCTTTTATTTTGCGGCCCGTTGCGACTTCGTTGCTCATGGCTGCCATCCTGCTCGTCGGTCTGGTGGGCTATACCCAGCTTCCTGTATCCGCCTTGCCGGAAGTCGACTATCCCACCATTCAGGTGCTCACTTTTTATCCGGGAGCCAGCCCTACGGTAATGGCGACGACGGTGACGGCGCCACTGGAGCGCAACTTCGGCCAACTGCAGGGCCTGAGCCAGATGACCTCCACCAGTTCCGGCGGCACTTCCGTCATCGTGCTGCAGTTCGCCCTCAGCCTGAATATCGATGTGGCCGAGGAGGAGGTCCAGTCTGCGATTAACGCGTCGCAGAGTCTGCTGCCCTCGATCCTACCCTCGCCACCCGTCTACAGCAAAACCAACCCAGCCGATGCGCCGGTTCTTACTCTGGCGATCACTTCCAATGCGATGCCTCTCTCGCAGGTCGAAGACCTGGTCGACACGCGCCTTGCCCCCAAGATTTCTCAGATCAGCGGCGTCGGTCTCGTCACCATCAGCGGCGGTCAAAAACCCGCCGTGCGCATTCAAGCCAACCCGACGGCGCTCTCCTCCTACGGCATGAACCTGGAAGACCTGCGCACCGCGCTCACCAATGCCAGCGTGAACGCCGCCAAAGGAAACTTCGATGGACCGCGCCAGGACTACCAGATCGACGCCAACGATCAACTGATTACCAGCGACGATTATCGGCAGGTCGTCGTCGCCTACCGCAATGGCGCGCCGGTCATGCTCACCGACGTCGCCAACATCGTCAACGGCGTCGAAAATAACAACCAGGCGGCATGGATGAATCAGACCCCGGCGGTCATCCTGAATGTGCAACGGCAGCCTGGAGCCAACACCATCAACGTGGTCAAGAGCATCAAGCAACTCCTGCCCCAGCTTAAGGCCAATCTGCCCACCGGCATTCAGGTAACCACGCTCACCGATCTCACCACAGCGATCGAAGCCTCAGTTTCCGATGTCGAGTTCGAGTTGTACTTGACCATCGGCCTCGTCGTGCTGGTGATCTTCCTTTTCTTGCGCAGCGTCTACGCCACCATCATCCCGGCCGTGGCCGTGCCGCTCTCGCTCGTCGGCACTTTCGCCGCCATGTACCTGCTCGGCTACAGCCTCGACAACCTGTCGCTGATGGCGCTTACCATCTCCACCGGCTTTGTGGTCGACGATGCCATCGTGATGATCGAAAACATCGCCCGCTATATCGAAGACGGCGATCGTCCCATGGACGCTGCGCTCAAGGGCGCCGAGCAAATCGGATTCACCATTCTCTCGCTCACCGTCTCGCTCATCGCGGTCCTGATTCCTCTCTTGTTCATGGGCGACGTTGTGGGGCGCCTGTTCCGCGAATTTGCCGTCACCCTCGCCGTTACCATCGTGGTTTCCGCCGTGGTCTCGTTAACCCTCACGCCCATGATGAGTGCGCGCATTCTGCGCCACCAACCCAAAGAGCAGCAGGGGCGCTTCTATCAGGCCTCGGAGCGCGCCTTCGAGAGCATGATCGCCTTCTATGGCCGCACCCTCAAGTTTGTCCTCGGCTACCAGACGATTACGCTGTTCGTCGCCGTGGCCACTTTGCTGCTTACCGTCTTTCTGTACATCATCATCCCCAAGGGGTTTTTCCCGGTGCAGGACACCGGCGTGATTCAGGCCATCTCGCAGGCGCCGCAGACGATTGGCTCCCGGGCCATGGCCGAGAAGCAGCTAGAGCTCACCAAGGCGGTTCTCGCCGATCCGGCGGTGGACAGCGTGTCGTCGTTCATCGGCGCGGACGGAACCAATACCACCACCAACAGCGGCCGTATGTCGATCAATCTGAAGCCGATCGAACAGCGCCATATCAGCGCCTCCGACCTCATCCGCCGGCTCAATTCCAGAGTCAGCCAGGTGCAGGGAATCCAACTGTTCATGCAACCGGTGCAGAACATCACGGTGG
>PLBE01000184.1 GCA_003134435.1 Acidobacteriaceae bacterium | reverse complement strand
ATTCGGTTTCGCCGCTGGCACATTACGAAAGACCGGTTGCTCAGGATCGGCTTTATTGGAAGGCAACTGAGATATGATGGCGGCGATCGTTTCCGGCCAGAGAGGACAAACCCGCTCCTTTCCCCCTTTCCCGTGCAGATTGACAGCGGGTCCTGGTAAAAGATCTTTGTGCCGAAGAATAGTGACTTCGCTGACTCTGGCGCCTGTATTGTAAAGGAAGAGTAGCAGAGCATAATCGCGTCGGCCTGTCAGCGATTGCCGATCTGGATTGCGGAGGAGGGATTGCATGACAGGTGGATCGAGATAACGCGGTGGTGAAGCGGCATGCCGTTTGGGTGGCAACGCCAGGATGCGAGCCAGATGGCCAGCGTGGTCGGGATGGCCTCGCAGCACATGTGCGAAGAAACTGTGCAGTGCCGCAAGCCGGCAATTGCGAGTAGCGACACTGTTGTGTCGTGTACTTTCCAAATGCTCCAGAAACGCAAGCACCAGATTAGTTTCAAAATCCGCCAACCGCAGCTGATCCACCGGAACCTTTTTGGACTGGGCTGCATAATCCAGAAACAATCGCAACGTGTCGCGGTAGCTGGTCAGGGTGCAGCGGGTGCAACCACGCGCGCGTTGCAGGTAGTCGACAAAGAATGACTCCACCGCATCAAAAACTGGATCGGGTTGTTTCATGGCGTCGCCGGATTAAAACCCAAGCTGCGCCGGAAGCGGCGGGAAGCGGCGGCGAGGGTTTGACTCGTAGCTTGAAGATACCGCTCCGTGCCGAGCAGGTTGACGTGGCCCAAATAAGCTGAGAGCCACGGTAGCAGCGGGCCGGGATCGCGACCCTCACGATACCAGCGCTCCAGTCGATGCACTGCGAAAATGTGCCGCAAATCATGAACGCGCAGGCCACCTCTGCCTGTTCCACGTTTTGGCTTCAATCCACAACGCCGGAATAACGTGTTGAATCTCTCTGCAGCATTCCAAGGGTTGTCCCTGCGCCCATCTTCACGTTCGAAGAGGAAGGTCTGGGGCGTGAGCCTGAAACCAGCGCGACGACGGCAATCGAGCCAGTGTCTGAGTTCACGGGCCAGATCCCGCCCAAATGGCACCCAGCGAATACGTCCTTTGCTCGGACCGACGTGGAAGCAGGCTTGTCGGAAATCAACATCAACCAATCGTAATCGGAGCGCCTCACCAATCCGCAATCCAGTGCAATACAAAACCAGAAAAAGGGCGCGCAATCTTGCCAGTCGCAACGCGGGACCTCGCAGGTTGCCGATGTTCCGGAGCAGGAATTTAATTTGTTTCCGCGACAGAATACAGGCTTGAAAGTGGGATCGAACCGAGGGCGCTGGCGCTATCGACTCCGGCACGAATCCAGTCGGATCAAATCGCCGGCGATAAAGACAGAACTGCCTGATGGCGATGAGATCGCTGTGGCTCGTCAGTGGATGTCGTTTCGGATCACGCTTCAGCCAAGCCGTGATCGTTTCGGGAAGGGACAAGTCAGGATGACCGGCGGCGTATTCGTCAAATAACCGCATCTTTCGTTCCGGCCACGCCGAGGTGAAATTAGTCTGTCGAAATTTGAGAAACTCATTGAGTTCCCGGCGCCAGCGACTTTTTAATGAGCGCTTCATTTGGGAATGGATAAAGCCAACTTACGAAGCCGCGTCAGCGCCGTGCGCACATAAATACGGGTCGTCTGACAGGAACGATGGCCCAGAATGTCTGCAATTACTTTGAGCGGGGTGCCGTGTTCAAGTTGGGATGTGGCGAAACTGTGACGAAACAGATGGGCCCCGAGAAAAGGTGCCGTGACCTTGGCCCGCTCGGCCCAGCAGCGAACTCGCTGGCCCACGGTTGCATGAGATAATGGCCCGAACGGAATCATGTGGCGGATAAAGACGTTACGACACGATGTTTGCGGGCGACTGTGACGGAGGTAAACCGCCATAGCCTTGGCCACAGCTGGCAGCAATGGCAAATCCACCGTGGAGCCATTTTTTACTCGGCGAATATGAAGGATGCCAGCGTCCCAGTCGATCTGTTCCAGTTTGAGGTCGATGATCTCGGCGTTGCTTAGTCCGTAAGCACAGAATAAAAGATACTGCGCATAATCTCGTCGACCCATTGGCGTTGAGCGATCAATCCCTTTGCCCAACTGGCGCACCATCGTCCATGGCAACGCGCGGGCAGGCTGTGGAAAAGCAATCGAGGGCGGCAATGCGACCGAAGCAGCCAAGTTGTGATCGCTTCGCCCAGTGACAAATAGAAAGCGCAGCCAGGCCCTGAATGCACCAGCCGTTGCGCCGACCGTAGTCTTCTTCCACTTCTTTGCTGCTCGGTGGAGGAAATGATCCAGATCTATCAACTGCGGCACGGGCCAAGGTGCCTGCCGCCGGATCAGGTGCCGACGCAAATAATCCACGTTGCGTAGATAAGATCGGATAGTCTGCCTCGACCATCCCAGCCTTTCGCCATAGTCAGCGAAGGCTACCATTACTGGATCAAACGCCCTAGCCTTGGGAGTCAAGCTGACCGGACCGACGGACTTGCCCAACTGCCGCAATCCCCACGCGAAAGCTCTGAACGCTGAGAGCCAACGCCAGCGCGTGTGCTGCGGACTTCGATGTTGATGTCGCTGCGCAAAAGAATGTGCCAAGCGAACAACTCGGTCGGCCGAGAGTTCTTGGTAATCAGAAATGTGCGCCGCCGCTAGAACTTGCAAGGTCCATTGTCGATATGCAAGGATGCTGCGCGGTGAATGTCCCAGTTTGCGCCAAAGCATGGCGACCTGATCCAAGTCGCGAGCTTGGTCCACCTTCCACGATGCAACGATAGCATCCATGAATAATTAGACGGTGGACTTTGTAAAATACTCCAGTGTAAGACCGCTTCATTATGTTAAGCATTTAGCTCGTTTCCCTCACGAATCGTCG
>PLBE01000128.1 GCA_003134435.1 Acidobacteriaceae bacterium | reverse complement strand
ACATCAAGCCCGCCAACATTTTTGTCTCGCCGCGCGGACAGGTAAAGGTGCTGGACTTTGGTCTGGCCAAGTTCACATCGCGAAATCGATCGGACATGAAATCGTCAAACGTCGCGACCGAGAGCGGCGCCGACCTGACCAGTCCGGGGGAATTTGTCGGGACCGTCTCCTATATGTCGCCGGAGCAGGCGCGCGGCCAGGAGTTGGACCAGCGGTCGGATTTATTTTCCTTCGGCGTTGTGCTCTACGAGATGGCCACGGGCGCCCCGCCATTTTTCGGCGATACCTCAGCGGTGGTTTTCGAGGCACTGCTGAACCGTGCTCCGGTGTCGCCGGTAAGGCTGAATCCGTCATTGCCCAAGGAGTTGGAGAGAATCATCAACAAGGCGCTGGAAAAGGACCGCAACCTGCGCTATCGGTCGGCCCCGGAGATGCGCGCGGATCTGCTGGGGGCACGCTCGGAAAAAACCGAGCCAGCGCGATTGGAGGGGGGGCCAATCAGCAAGTCGAGGATGGGCGAGATCGCGATCACTTACAAGCGCGATGCGCAGCCCGACGAACAGATCCTCCGCGTGCTGGAGGAACGCTTGCGCGAAGAGGGATACAAAGTCTTCGTCGACCGCCATCCGCAGGCCGACGTGGAATGGGCGCTTGAGATCGAGAAGCGGGTGAGCAGCGCGCATGCGGTGATCGTGCTTCTGTCGGCGTCGGCGGCCAGCAGCGAAATGCTGGCCTACGAGGTTCAGGTGGCGCATGAAGCGGCGCAGAAGACCGGACACCCGCGAATCCTTCCTGTACGCATTGACTTTGAGTCTGCTCTGCCATCGAGTGTGGCGGCGATTCTTGAGGGCCTGCCATCCGCCCGCTGGCAAAGTGAAAATGACAATGAGGCACTGGTGGCGCAGATTTCTGAAGCCTTGCGCTCTCAAATTCCTGAAGCCCCGCAGAACGAGCAGAAGACACCGTCGAAGGCGTTCAAGTTGGAGAGCGTGGGCGGCGCTGTGCCTTTGGACTCGAAGTTTTATATCCTCCGACCCACCGATGAGGAGTTCTACGAAGCCATCGTGCGGCGAGATAGCATCGTTCTGATCAAAGGTGCGCGCCAGATGGGTAAGACTTCGCTGATGGCTCGCGGCCTGCAGGAGGCGCGCAGATCGGGGGCGAGAGTGATCCTGACGGATTACCAGAAGCTGAACGCGGCTCACCTGGAGAGCGTGGAGAAGCTGTTTCTGGCGCTGGGCGAAACGATTACCGAACAACTGGATATGGACATCTCGCTCGCCGATACGTGGAACCCGCGGCGCGGGCCGAGCATGAATTTCGAGCGCTTCCTGCGCCGCGAGATTCTCGCCAAACTCAACTGCCCGCTGCTCTGGGGGATGGATGAAGTCGACCGGCTTTTCAGTTGCAACTTTGGCAGCGAGGTTTTTGGGCTGTTCCGATCCTGGCACAACGAGCGCTCGCTCGATCCCACCGGACCCTGGCAGAACCTTACCCTCGCTATTGCGTATGCCACCGAGGCGCATATGTTCATCACCGACATGAACCAGTCTCCCTTCAACGTGGGGACGCGACTGGAATTATCGGACTTCACGCTGGAGCAAGTGGCGGAACTGAACGATCGGTACGATTCGCCGTTGCGCGACCAAACGGAATTAGCCAGATTCCATGAGTTGGTGGCGGGCCAGCCGTACTTGACCAGGCGCGGTCTGCATGAAATGGCGAACCGAAAGCTCAATTTCTGGGACTTCGAAGCGCAGGCAGTTCGAGACGACGGTCCGTTCGGCGATCATCTGCGGCGTCTGCTGGTTTCGCTGGCCCAGGACAGCACGCTGTTCGAAATCATGCGGGCATTGCTTGGCGGACGCCACATTGCCGCGCCCGAAGCCTTCTACCGCCTGCGCAGCGCGGGGTTGGTGGCGGGAGAATCGGCGCAACAGATGAGACCCCGCTGCAAGCTCTATGAACTCTACCTGGCGCAGCATTTGTCGTGATGCGGGCGCCTTCGCGGCTGTAGTTTGTTGTTGTAGGATGCTGGCCTAGGAGCCGTGCTCGCCTAGCGGGCAGGCCTGGGCCAGGCGCCTGCCGGACGCGTTGCAATTCCTGTTCGGGGCGAAGCACTGAATCGTGCGCGAGATTATTGCCCCATCAGGGCGTGGAACGATGGGACTCATCGATGCGCGCAGTGATCAACGACCGGCGAGACCATTATGGCAGCTAATGTTTCTCATGCTTTCGATATTGACTCCCCTTATCCTCTAAGTGCGGCTACAGTTGCCGCCTACTCCGAGAAGGGCTACGTGAAGCTCAAGCAGGTGCTCGAACCGGGAGTGATCGGCAAGTACCGCGCGGCAATTACCCGCAAGGTCGATGAACTAAGCCGGGAACGCTTGCCGCTGGAGCAGCGGAATACCTATGGCAAGGCGTTCCTACAGATCATGAATTTGTGGACGCAGGATGCCGTGATTCGCGAGTTTATTTTTGGACGGCGTCTGGCTCGCATCGCGGCGGAGTTGATGGGGTGCCAAGGCGTGCGGCTGTATCACGATCAGGCCCTTTTCAAAGAGCCGCACGGAGGCCTGACTCCCTGGCACGCCGACCAATACTATTGGCCCCTTGCCACCGACAAAACCATCACCGCATGGATCCCTCTCATGCCTGTGCCTGCCCAGATGGGCCCGCTGGGCTTTTGCCCAGGAAGCCATCGCTTCCAATTCGGAAGAGATCTCGAGATCGGCGACGAAAGCGAAGAGTCGTTGAAACGGATACTAGCGCGGTTTGGCTGCGACGAGAGTCCATTCGAACTGGGCGACGTGAGCTTTCACTCGGGCTGGACTTTTCATCGCGCCGGCGCCAATGAAAGCGACGAAATGCGGGAGGTTTTTACCGTGATCTATATCGACCGCGACGCGCATCTGGCCGCTCCCAAGAACAAGAATCAGATCGACGATTGGAATCAGTGGTGTCCTGGGGTAAAAGTCGGCGAAGTAGTGGACTCCCACCTCAATCCGATTGTCTATGAGAGTTCTGACGCAGTTGGCTAGCGAGGGGTTTGGACAAGGTTCCGCGCTCGTTTCGCAATCGAGAATCCTCCCACACTACTCCCGGAAGATTGTCCCCGGCCGGGAGACTCCAAAGCTTCTGGCATGATGCAATCCTCAGATCGCCAAGGGTAAGGCGACTGGACATTCTGCCGCCAGTCGCAAGGTTCGCATGGGCTCCGTCATACAAACCTATATTTATGAATAGGATAGATTCTTATTGTGGGGCAGCAGCGAGAGTTGGAAGAAAGAGCTTGCAATAAATATAGTGTTATAGTTAACTATAACAGTATTTAGTGAAGTGAATGTAAGAACAGTAAAGGAGAGCACGGAAATGAAATCACGCATCGCAATTTCGATTCTGTTCGTTCTGATGGCTGCTACGGCCTTCGCAGCGGACGCTCCGGCGGCTCAGTCCGACGCCCAAAAGGCTTTTGACAAACTGAAATCCTTGTCTGGTTCGTGGGAGGGGCGGGTGACGGCTATCCCACCAACGACGGAAATGGGCGACATGGGCAACGCGCTCCTGGAGGTCACCCTTCGCACCACTTCCAGGGGAAACGCTCTGGTGCATGATATGAAGGAGGCGGGAAAACCTGACGATCCGGCTCAAATTGATCATCCCGTCACCATGTTTTACCTGGACGGAGACCGTCTGCTGCTGACCCATTATTGCGACGCTGGCAATCGGCCGCGCATGACGGGCAAGATTTCGCCGGACGGGAAGACAGTGGAGTTTGACTTCCTCGACGTCTCCGGGGGCACCCAGTACGGACACATGCACCACGCGATCTTTACATTCATCGATGCCAACCATCACATCGAAGACTGGACGTACATGATGCCCGGCGACAAACCAGTCCGTGCCCATGTTGACCTGCAGCGGACAAAGTGACTCCGCGCGCGCGTAGCCGCGTGTTGTAAGAAATCCGAGCGGGGAGGCGCGATGGTCGATCGGAACGAGTCGCCCGCGCCTCTCTGAGGACGATCCGGCCACAGAGTGAAAGTATCGGCTTGAGTTCTTGGCTTCTATTGAAGGGAATAAAGACGTGAGAGCCTTTTTCACTACACCATTGTCGATTTGATCTGGAATTCATGATGGATCATGAGTGGAACGACAGTCAACCGATTTACCGTCAACTTCGGGATCGAGTAGTAGCGCTGATACTCGACGGAGTGCTCAAAGAAGGCGATGCGCTGCCCTCGGTGCGCGTGGTCGCGGCCGAATATCGGGTCAATCCATTGACGGTGCTCAAGGGCTATCAACAACTGGTTGACGAGCAACTGGTGGAGACGAAGCGAGGTCGCGGCATGTTTATCAATGCGGGCGCGCGCCAACTACTGCTGCAAGGCGAACGGCAGAAATTTCTTTCAGAACAATGGCCTCGGGTCTATGCCACCATTCAGCGCCTCGGGTTGACGGCGGAAGAACTGCTGAAGGTTGCGGCGGCCAACCGGGTCACTTTGGATAGTGAGCGGGACAGTGAACGGGATGGTCAGCGGGAGAGTGTGCTGGATGTCGCAGAGGAAAAGACCCCGAGATTAAAAACCGAGAAAAAGGAGCTGAAGCCATGACGGTCATTGAAGCGCGGGGATTGCGGAAGGTCTTCGGCGAAACCATCGCGCTCGACAGCGTCGATTTGCGGGTCGAAGAGGGGCGCATCCTCGGACTCATCGGTCCCAACGGCGCGGGCAAGAGTACGGCGCTGAACGCGATTCTCGGTCTCACTCCATATCAGGGAGAACTGACGGTGCTGGGACGCGACCCCTGGACGGAACGGGATCGGTTGATGCGGGATGTCTGCTTCATTGCGGATGTCGCGGTGCTGCCGCGGTGGATCAGGGTTTCGCAGGCACTCGAATATGTGGCGGGCGTGCATCCGCGATTTGATCGGGCGAAGGCGGAGGGTTTTCTGGCGAAGACCACCATTCGGCTCGGCAGCAAGGTTCGGGAATTGTCAAAGGGCATGGTGGCGCAGTTGCACCTGGCGCTGGTCATGGCTATCGATGCGCGATTACTGGTGCTGGATGAGCCGACGCTGGGGCTGGACATTCTGTATCGCAAGCAGTTTTACGATTCCCTGCTGAATGACTATTTC
The DNA here is from genome assembly GCA_003134435.1 of Acidobacteriaceae bacterium. Lineage (GTDB taxonomy): Bacteria > Acidobacteriota > Terriglobia > Terriglobales > Acidobacteriaceae > Acidiflorens. Next base: position 18,656 of record PLBE01000128.1, on the reverse strand, counting down.
GATGGCAGCCGGACGATTGTGGTGACCACTCATCAGGTGGAAGACATTCAGCACGTGCTCACCGACCTCATGTTCATCAATCGCGGCCGGATCGTACTCAGTTGCACGATGGAGGAGTTTGAGTGGCGATACGCGGAAGTCACCGTGCGTCCGGAGCAGGTTGCCGCGGCACGGGCGCTGAAGCCGATGCAGGAGCGCCAGGTGCTGGGACGCGGGGTTTTGCTGTTCGATTTGAAGTCCAATCCGGTGGATCGTCAACAACTGGCCGCATTGGGCGATGTGCGCACGCCCAGCATTGCGGACTTGTTTGTCGCTGTCATGGGCAATCAAATGAAGGATGTGAGAGGAGCCGCATGAATACTCGATCGAACGCCATGCCTGAGTCGGGTCTCGATCCGCAGAACAACGTGCCCGCGGTCATGCGGGCAACCCGGCCATTGTATTGGTCGCTGCGGCGGGAACTGTGGGAGAACCGCTCCATCTACATTGCGCCGCTCGCCGTGGCTGCCGTTGCCCTGTTTGGCTACCTGATCAGCGTGATTCATCGTCCGGTCATAAGAGCGCTTGATCCGGCGATGGAGCGGGAGGTGCTTGCGCGGCCCTATGTGTGGGCCTCGGGTCTGATCATGGCCACCACTTTTGTCGTCGGAATCTTTTACTGTCTTGACGCGCTGCATGGCGAACGCCGCGATCGCAGCATCCTGTTCTGGAAGTCGCTGCCGGTTTCCGATCTCACGACGGTGCTTTCGAAAGCGGGCATCCCGCTGGTAGTTCTGCCCTTGCTCACCATCGGAATCACAGTGGCTACGCAAGTGACGATGTTGCTGCTGAGCAGCGCTGCCCGGCTGGCAAGCGGGAGGAGCGTCACCGAGCTGTGGACACAGTTGTCGTTGTTCCAGATGTCGCTGATGCTGCTCTACCACCTGCTGACGGTGCATGCGCTCTGGCACGCGCCCATCTATGGATGGCTGTTGCTGGTTTCCGGCTGGGCGCGGCGCGCGGCATTCCTGTGGGCGGCCTTGCCGCTGTTCGCGATCGGCATCATCGAAAAAATTGTCTTCGACACTTCGCACTTCGTCGACCTGCTGGGGAATCGCATGAGCGGCCCCGAGGCTTTCAACTTCGCAGAACGCGGTGGAGACCCGATGTATTCGATGGGCACGCTGGGTCTGGGGGGATTTCTCAGCACTCCGGGTCTGTGGATCGGACTAGCTGTGGCGGCGGCCTTTCTGGCCGCGGCGGTGCGGCTACGCCACTATCAAGGACCGATCTAACAGACGAACTAACGGCCGATCTGAAGGGCTCATTGCGCTGAGCACGAACGCTCGACGTTCAAGGATGGGAGGATCTGGCCGCAGGCGGACTTGCAGCCCGGTGACAGAAGGAGGGAAGAATGCGGTTTTCCCCGGTTTTGTTTTTTCATATTTGTGCTGGGACCTTAGGGTGCTTGTCGGGCGCCCTGGCAGCGACTTTTCGCAAAGGGTCACGCGGGCATGGGATCGCGGGCAACGTGTTTGCTGTGTCCATGCTCATCCTGGCGGCAAGCGGAGTGTATCTGGCGTTCGTCAAATCCGTACCGGGTAACATTCCGGGCGCTGCGTTAACCTTCTATCTGGTCGCAACGTCATGGATGACGGCGCGGCACGCGAACAGCGAATCTGGCATTTTTGATTGGGGAGCGCTTCTGTTTTCCTTGGGGCTCGGAGCAGTGACGGTGACTTGGGGATTCGAAGCGGCGAACAGCCAGACGGGGTTGAAGCTTGGGTATCCCCCGGGGCCTTACTTCTTTCTTGGTTCCGTGGCTCTGCTGGCGGCAACGGGGGATTTTCGCATGCTCGTGCGCGGGGGCATTTCCGGCACACAACGAATCGCGCGGCATCTCTGGCGCATGTGCTTTGCCTGGTTCGTCGCCTCCGCATCCATATTCCTGGCTCGGCCACATCTCTTCCCCGATTTGTTGCGCAGGACGGGAGTGCTTTTTCTTTTGAGCGTACTGCCCTTGATGGTGATGTTCTTCTGGCTGGTTCGCGTTTCGTTCACACGCGCCTACAGGATCACTGCCTCACTCTATCGTAATGGGTGAGGATCGGACNNCTAAACAGGCCCCTACTCCGTCATCGTGAAGCGACTGGATTCACACAGATAAAATGGCGGCTTGCGCGGGCCGGGTTTCCAGGCCACGTCTTCGGGACGCCCACGACAAGGCAGGACTCTCACCGGCTGGAATCGTGGAGCTTGCATGCAATCTCAGCCAACACGGCATCGGTCCAGGTTCTCTGGGAAACGTGGCCGACAAAGTTTTTCTTGGTTTCGCCGATCACTCGAGTACCACTCTGGCCTCCGTGCTCGGTCTTTTTGAACCTCAGGATGACGCGCTCCCCGCCGGCTCCCACGATGACGCCGAGGTGGCGCCTCTTGCTGGCTTCGATTTCCTTGTCCGAGTTTTTGTGGATGTTGAAGTCGAGGCTGTCGAAGGCGGAGACTGCCGCGCGCCTCACCATCTCGGGAGATGCGGCGAAGAAACGCTCCTCCGCGCCTTTCTGCCCACCCGATTTGTATTCGGCATCTTCGCAGCCCGCGACCGGAGCCGGTTCAAGTTGATGAACCGGGGAATCACTGGGCGGCCGGGCCGCTGGCGTTAAGGGTGCTGCTGGCGGGGCATTCGCACGCCGCGGGGCCAAAGCCGGCGCCGGCGGTGGTTGAACTATCTCGGCGGACGGCGGCGGGATCGCCACGGGAGCCGAAGTCGGCGGGGCGGGTGGCGGCGAAGGGATCGGGACGGGGGCAGGAGTTTGCGGGGGCGCAGTCCCAGCCCCAGTCTTAGCCTCAGTCTTCGTCAGCGCGAGTTTTTTGGCCTCGTACTCATCCTTGGTCAACAGACCCGCCTGATAGGCATTGTCGAGGGCGGCCAGTTGCTCGGTCTTGTTGTCATGTTTGCATGCAGGCGCAGTACCGAGCAGCAGGGCGAGCAACATAGTAAGAAGGAGGCGATTCATTAGTAGTCGACTCCCTTCCAGTAATTCGGAGCGCTTACATATTCGAATTTATCGGGATTGTTCTGAACCAGCAGCGCGGCGTCCTCATTCCAGAAGGTGCCGTGAACATTGTTCCCGGTATCGGAGATGACGGCGTAACCGAGCTGATAGTTTTCAAATTCCTGGCTGCGTTTGTCCAGGTTGTCCCAGCGCTGGTAAACGCTGCTGTTTTGGATGTCATTGCGTTCATGAGCGGCGGCGGCCTGGTTGGCGGCAGCTCTGCCGATGGCATGGATTTGCTCGATCGCCGGCGCCGCAATCCGGTGGGCCTGGGCGTTGACCACGCTCATATTCACGTTGAAACTCTGCATGATGGCGCCGAGCGTTGCCCGCTCGCTGGCGGCAACTTGAAGCGGCGCCGAAGTCATATAGGCCGAACTGGACCAGGTACCGAAACGATTCGGGGGAGTAGTGCAAAACACGGAACTGAACTCCCTTTCGCCTTTTCCGTCTCCCATGTTCGAGGTGCCGACCATGTGCACGCAGCGTTGCTGGGCACCGGGCACGGGGGTGACGCTGGCGAAGTTATAGGAGGCTTGGGGCAATCCAGCCTGGCGGCGCACATTCTGTATGAAATACACAAATGTCTTTGCCATATCGCCACCGTAGGGATAGTAGATCGCCTTGGCATACATGGTATTGCGGAGGCCACCGTTGCGCAGCGTTTGCATGGTTCGCTGGACACTTGGATTGTTGGTGTCTCCGGCCAGAAAAGGGATGCCTAACTCGACGGACTCACCGTGAGGGCCATTCGCCACAATCGTTCCACCCATGCTCATGTTGGGAACAAGCTGCCAGCCATCGGGAAGGCCGACGCTGGCGGAGCGGTCGGCAAGCGTGATCGGGTGGAGCGGGGCGGGAGCGTTCGAAGCCGATGCTGGAGCTCCGTTCGACGCGAGGGGATGCCAGACTCCGAAAAGCGTCTTCATCATGGGGCCCAGCGTTTTAGGAAATCGAGCGGCGTCATCCGAGACTAAGGCAGCCTCGACGCGATTGCTGGCGGCCTTGGCCGCGATGATGAGGCCGGCGATTTGACCACCTCCCTGGTTGCGTTTATTGACGCTGAAGAACGCGGCGACCGACTGCGTGCCGCGCACCTGAAACAGCTTTCCGACTTGAGGGCGGTCACCGAGCTGGGTGTGCAGCGAGCGCAGAACCGCGCCCATGGCGCCTGCCTCGGTAGTTTGTCCCTCGACTTGTCCATAGACGATCTTGCCGCCCTGGGGAGGATCGATGGTTTTGAGTCCGGCTTGCGCCACAAAGGACTGGCCATTGGAGGGCGCGGCGACGGCCGGCTGTGGTGCAACCACGTTGGCATTGTCCGAAGCTGGCGGCGCTGAACCTGCCTCTGCCGGGGCCGATGCGTTGGCGGCCGATGGAATTACCGCCGATGGAGTGGAAGCGGCAGCATCGGCGGAAAGCAGCGCAGCCTTCTTGGCGAGATATTCCTGCTCGGTGAAGACGCCTGCCTGGCGCGCTCTTTCGAGCGCTGCCCGCGCGCTGGCCTGGGCAATCAGGCGCGCTTTTGCCGACTGGTAGTCGGCCTGCGTCATGACGCCAGTGGCAAGTGCCTGGTCGAGGGCCGCCAAGGCCTCCGACTGCGATTCCAAGGCAGCCCTCTTGGCTTCATACTCGTCCTTGCTGAGAACGCCGGATTGATAAGCCTGATCCAGAGCCGCGAGGTCTTTCGATCTTTTCGACTGCGAGCATCCGCTGTCACCCCAGGAAAGCAGAACGACGACCGCAGCCAGCCACGCAATCGCACCCCTCATGTTTCACCCCCGCGACGACTACTTTCTCAAATTGCTTCCCAGAATAATAGACCGAAATCCAACCACGACGCCCCGTGGTGGGTGGCCGCGAACTGGCACCCTCCAACCGAAGAATGGAAGTAGTATTGTGGTAAGAATGCCGGCGGGTCCTGTCCGCAGCAGCCCGTGGAACCTTCAATTCCGGTTGACCTCACGGCCGGGTGGCGGATGCATCCCCGGGAACGTTGCACTGGCAATCTCAGGCCGGGACTCGATCCGGGGTCTTGCGAACCGAAATCACTGACGCCGTATAGCGGTCGCCGCGCAACAAAGAGAGGCTGTGTTCAATGGCTACATTCTGGCTGTCGTAGGTCGTTTCTCGGATCACGAGCAGGGCGCTGCCGGCGGATGCTTGCAGGATGGCGGCTTCTTCGTCTCCGGCAATGGCGGCTCCAATCAACTCTTCGGCCCATTGCAGCTTGCGCTTATAACTCTCTTCAAAAATGGAATACAAAGACTGTTTCTCCAGGTCTTGTTTTTCAATTCCCGCAAAAATGCGGGCGGGAAGATAACTCGTAACCAGGGCTACCGGCTCTCCATTCACTGAACGCAACCGCCGGGCACGGTAGATCCGTTCCCCGGTGTCCAGTTTCAGCGCCTGCGCGACTTCGATGCTTGGATCCTCCAGCGTTATGCTCAAGAGCTGGGCCGAGGGATTGAGGCCGCGGCGTCGCATCTCCTCGCTGAAACCGCGGAGTTGTTGAAAATTCCATGGCACCCGGCCTGACCCGACCACGGGACGCTTGCCCTTCGCAATGACCAGCAAACCCTCGGCGCGGAGTTTCTGAAAGGCCTGGCGCACCGGCATCTTACTGATGCCAAGAGCCTGCGCGATTTCACCCTCGGAACAGAAGGTCTGTCCCTCGCGCAGTTTGTTTTTCTTCACCAGATCGCGCACTCGATCGACGATCTGGACGTAGTAGGGAACAAAGCTGTGGTTGTCGATCACCAGACCCAGCTTTTCAAAAGTCACGGCATCGGGTCCAACTGCTAGAGCCATTTCCATTCCTCACAATTAGACATTGTATGCATACAATATACGTATGGCAATCAGCAGGTGATAAACCCTGGAAATGGCCCTCATTGGCGATCATGTGGTTCCTTGCAAGATGATGCATTTTAATATGTCTACTATGTAATATGGCGGACAACGTGCGCCTCCATCAACTCCAAGCGACAAAATATGTCTTGACATCGTATATGTATATGAAGTTCATATGATGATCTGACAATTTTCTTCGTCAGGCTGGAGGATCCTCACATGCTCCCCAATCCCGTTCGCCGAACCAGCCAAAAGGTCTCTTACTGGGGGCTTGGCCTTGCGCTGCTCGCGCTAGCATGTGTTTCCTCGCTGCAGGCGCAGGTGGAATCGGGCAAAATTGTGGGCACCATCAAAGACTCTTCGGGAGCGATCGTAGCGGGCGCCGCGGTAACCGTCGCCGAAACCCAAACCAACGCCGAGAGAAAAACAACCACCAGCAGCCAGGGGGAATACGTAGTCACCGAGTTGAAGCCGGGTGTCTACACGGTGAAGGCGGAGCGGGAGGGTTTCAAGAAGGCGGTCGAGGCCGACTTTAAGCTCGATATCAATCAGGTGGTGCGCGTCGATTTCACGCTGGTGGTGGGCTCGATTCAGGAAGAAGTTGTGGTCACAGCCGCCGAGCCCCTGGTGGAATCGGAAACCTCGTCCATCGGGCAAGTGATCGATGAGAGCCGCGTGCACCAGCTCCCACTCAACGGACGAGACTTTATGCAGCTCGCCTATCTGAGTCCGGGAGTCAACAAGGGTCCGGCGAGCACAGGGAGCACGGGGAACGTGCAACAGGGCGATATCCCGGAGGACGAGCGCGGCAACGGTTCGATCCAGGTCAACGGACTGTGGGCCACAAACAACAACTATCTTTTGAACGGATTCGACAACAACGAGCAGCAAATTGGCTTTGAATTGATCGAGCCCCCCATCGATGCCATTCAGGAATTCAAGGTCCAAACCAATAACTTTGGCGCCGATATCGGCAAGGGGGGCGCGGTCGTCAACGTCGTGACCAAAGCCGGCACCAACCGCTTCCACGGCACTGCTTTCGATTTTCTGCGCAACTCCTTCCTGGATGCGAAGAATTACTTCGACGATCCGACCCAGCCGATTCCGCCTTTCAAGCGCAATGAATTTGGAGGATCGTTCAGCGGCCCGATCATTCGGGATCGGACTTTCTTTTTCGGGGACTATCAGGGGCGGCGTATCCGGACCTCTGACACATACATTTCTCCGGTGCCGAGTCCTTCGGAGGTGGGTGGGAATTTCTCCGATCTGCTGAGCGGCAGTTCGCCTACGATCGTGATTGACCCGGTAACCGGCAATCAGTTCATGGGCAATGACAACGCGAGCCCCAACGTCGTTCCTACCTGTCCCAGTCCAACGGGCGGGGCGTGTCTTGATCAGGCGGCGCTGAATGTTGTGGCACTGTTTCCGGCACCTTCACCCGATCTCGTGAGTTTGAATCTATTCCGCTATAACCCGGTCGACCGCAACAATCAAGACTCGTTCGACATTCGCGTGGATCATCAGATCACCGCCCAGAACAGTTTGTTCGGCATCTTCAGCTATGGCAACGTCAATGATCACAAACCCGATCCATTTCCAGGAGTCGCGGGCGGCGGTTCGTTCACCGGGAACATCAAAAACAAAGCGCTACTGGCCGGACTCAGCGACGTGCATGCTTTTTCTCCAAACAGGATTAACGAACTCAAGATTGGATACACCCGCTATGTGGTCGATGCCGTCCCATTTTTTGAAGGCCAGCAGCTCGCAACCCAGCTCGGGATTCCCGGAGTCAACGATCCCAACAATCCCATCACCGGGGGGCTGCCCAATATCCAGATTGCCGGCCTCAACAGCCTCGGCAACGGCGACTATTTTCCGGAGACGCTGCACGAGAATAACTATCAACTGCTCGACTCCTTTACTTACATCCGCGGTCATCATTCCCTCAAGATGGGTGGCGACTTGCGGCGCCGCATGCACGGATTTTTCCAGGTGCAAAACCCGCACGGAGACTTTTACTACACGGGACAGTTCACCAGTTACCCGTTGGCCGATTTTCTCATCGGTTACACCCAGAGTCTTTTCCGCGACGCGCAGACCGGCACTTATGGCATGCGCTGGTGGGAGTTTGGCGGTTATGCGATGGACGACTACCGCCTCTCTTCCAAACTGACGCTGAACCTCGGCGTGCGCTACGACCTCTACACGCCCATGGTCGAAGAACATAATCGCCTGGCCAATTTTGACTTCCAGACCGGATACTTTGTCGCCCCTGGCGTTACCCCAGGTACGACCCGCTCCGGAAACGTAGCCACGAACTGGAAAAACTTTTCTCCCCGCATCGGATTCGCCTATACGCCAGGCTCCGACAACAAGACCGCTGTCCGTGGCGGTTACGGGATTTTCTATGATCTCCAAGCCGATCAGAATGACACCGAGCTCGCCTACAACGATTTGCCCGGCGTCTACGGGAGCGAGTCACTGACTGCATCTCTGGGGCCGACGCCGGTGATGATTCTCTCCCAGGGCCCTACTCCTATTGTGTTTTCGGATATCGCCAACCCCAGCGGGCGAGCCAGCGCCGCCTTCTTTCACAATCCCACAACCTATATTGAGGAATGGAATCTCAACATCGAGCGCCAGCTTGCGACCAACATGGTGCTGCAAGTGGGATACGTCGGGACACGCGGCGTCCATCTGACTTATTTGAGGAACCTGAATCAGGCTACGACGCCGACCTGGCTGAATTTCTCCGGCCCCACTGGAAACGAGGGCAGGCCTTACGTCGACACCGTTCCCAACATCGCCGCCATCCGAACCGAAGGCCACGACATTAGCCTGATCAACCATGGCTTGCAGGTACGCTTCGAAAAGCGTTCTTCGCAGGGATGGAGCATGCTCAACAGTTACACTTACCAGCACACCATCGGTCAGGCCACCGAAAGCGAGACGCCGAATTCGGATATCGAACCGCAAGACACCTACAACCTGCGCGCCGAGCGGGGCAACGTCGCTCCCGATTTTCGGCACCAGTTCACTTCGGCATGGTCGTATGAACTCCCGTTTGGCCCCGGCAAACGTTACCTCAAAGCCTCTGGCCCATTAGCCGTGCTGGCGGGAGGCTGGCAGTTGAACGGCATCATTTCGCTCTACTCTGGACAGGCGTTCACTCCGCAGTTGTCGTTTGATCCCACCAATACCGGTTCCTCCGGAGCGCGGCCCGATCTCGTCGGCAACCCGTATGACTTTTCCAACGTGGCCGTAGGCTTCGATGGCGGCAGCAACGGAGGTCCGACGCAAGGTTGCGCCGCCTCGACTCATCAGAACATTAACTGCTGGTACAATCCATCCGCGTTCGCCCTGCCCGCCATTGCTCCTGGTCAGCCGCAGCCGCCGAATGGGACATCGTATGCAACCATGTTTGGGAACGCCGGTCGCGGGACGCTCCGCGGACCGGCGTTTTACGATACCGACTTCTCCGTGTTCAAGGATTTCAAGTTGAAAGAGCGCGGCCAACTCGAATTGCGGGCCGAGATATTCAATCTGTTCAATACGCCCCAGTTTGCCTTGCCTAATCCGCAGGTGGATACCTCAAGCGCCGGACAGATCACCAGCACGCTGCATGAATCGCGACAGATCCAGTTGTCGGCGAATATTTCGTTTTAGGATGTTCAGCGCTTCACGGTCGACGTAACTTTCGTTGCAGTTGGTTTCGCTACCGTCAATAAAGAGGCAAACGATGGGACGGCGTCTGATTCCCGTTTTCGCGACACTGGCAATGGTCGTGTTGTCCTGTCTACCCCTCATTGCGCAGGATTGCTCGGGACCAGCCATTCGAGGCTCGTTTCTGCAACCAACTCTCGGTGACGCGTGGACTTTAGAACAGTGGCGCGACGAGTTCCAGTACATGAAAACCGCACGCCTCGATCAGATGGTGATGCAGTGGACAGCCGACAGCAAGCAAAAGACTACGATCTATCCCTCCGGAATCGCCGGTTACACCCAGAACACAAAACGTGACGTGGTCAAGCGCGCTCTCGATGCCGCCGACGCCAGCGGCGCGCAAGTCTACCTGGGCCTGCAGATCAATGACGACTGGTGGACGAAATACATCATGGATAGGCCCTGGCTCGATAACGAAGCCAAGATCGCCAACGCCTTGGCCGACGATCTGTGGAAGCGTTACGGTCGGCACGGATCGCTAACCGGATGGTACCTGGCGTTTGAAGTCGACAATGTCGCCAGCACTCCGGCACAGTGGAACAATCTGGTGTCGTTTTATCGCACGGTGGGCAAGCACCTGCACAAGCTGACGCCGGGCAAGCCGATCGTAATTTCTCCATTCTTCAACAGCGATGCGGGTCTTTCGCCGTCTCAGTGGCAAACCATGTGGGAGTACGTTCTGCAACGTAGTCCGATCGATGTTCTAGCGCTGCAGGACGGGGTCGGGGCGGCGCACGTGACCAAGGCGCAACTGCCGGAGTGGTTCAGCGCGGTCCGGCACGCAATTGAGGATTCGGACCCCAGTATGCAGTTTTGGGCCGAGACGGAAACATTCATCTCGGGCTATGAGCCTCGGTCGATCCGCTCCATCGTCAATGACATGTGCGCGGTCGAACCCTACGTCAGCAGTTACCTCAGCTTCAGCTTCAATCACTACATGAGCCCGCAGCAGGTGAATCCCCTGTACTACGAGACCTATCTGGACTACCTTGCGACCGGGAAGGTCGAGCACCTACCGCCGACGGCGCCTTCGAGCTTAACCAGCGTGGCGCTTGATTCTCAGACCATCCGCCTAAAGTGGGGCGCCTCGACCGATAATGTTGGCGTCGTGGGCTATGCCATCTATCGTGACGGACGCTATGTGTCCAGTCAGCGCGATGGAACAACTACCTTCGTTGATTCGCAACTTGAGTCCGGCACAACCTACACGTACCAGGTCTGGGCTTTCGATGCTGCGGGAAACCACTCGGCGCCGAGCAACCCGTCAACTACGACAACGCCGGAGCCGCATCTGTATCCCACGAACCTTGCTCTGGGAAGGCCTTATACGGCGACCATGCCCGCCGATCCTGGTTACCCCGATACCGGAGGAGTTGAGCTGACCGATGGGATCCTGGGCTCGACTAGCTTCGCCGATCCAGCCTGGCAGGGCAGGGCGACCACAAAAATGTACTCGTTCACTATCGACCTTGGCTCCGCGCAAAGCATCAAGGAAATCCGCAGCAATTGGCTTCAGGACGAGGGATCGGGGATTCTGCTGCCGCAGTCGACTATCTGTTCGGTTTCTGACGATGCCGTGAATTTTGCCGTTGTGGGGACGGTTAAGAAACCGGCGCCTGGGGATGGCACACTGTCGCTCTGGTACACCTTGACCGACTTGCGCGGGATCAATGGGCGCTATGTGCAAGTCGAGGTGAAACCCGGATCCAATGCGGAGTGGACTTTTATTGACGAGATCGAAGTGCGCCACTAAGACGCGGGCGCGGGAAGCAGGAGGCAAATACGTTGCAAAAGATCAGAATTCTCCGCTTAGCGGAAATGGCAATGATCGCGTGTTCGGCATTACTCCTAGCGCAGCCACGGCCTGCATTGGCTCAGCAGGCAAATTCCGCGGCAACAACCAACCCGGGCTCGACCGTGAAGAAGTTGCCGCCGGTTCATCTCGATGGCCAATACTTCTCGCGCGAGGGCAAACGATTCCTGCCGGTCGGAGCGCATTGGGTGCCAGCCAAGGCGGCCATGCAATGGCCAGTGCAGTGGGATCCCAAGGACATCGAAGCCGATTTCGCGAAGATGCATGAACTGGGCTACAGCATTGTCCGCTTCGACATGATGTGGGCATGGTTTGAGCCGCGTCCTGGAGATTACAACCCGGTCGCGTTTCAGCAACTCGACTACTTTGTTTCGCTGGCGCACAAGTACCAGATCTACCTGCACCCTTCATTATTTATAGGAGGCGAGGTGGGCGAGGCTTACTGGGATGTACCCTGGCGGCACGGTCGACATCCTCACGCCGATCCGGAAATGCTGCGCCTGGAGACGAATCTGGCCGCCGAGTTTGGCCGCCGTTACGCCAACGAAAGCGCAATCATCGCCTGGGATCTGACCGACGAGCCTCCCTTCTGGATTGTGCAAACGCAAACCACCGATGCCATGGCGATCAATTGGGTTCGATTGATTGCCAATGCCATCCGCCGTGAAGATAAGCTCCACCCCATCGTGGTCGGAACCAGCGGAGAAGAGATCGGTCACGGATCGTTCCGTCCCGACAATATCGCGAAGGAAGTCGATTTCTTCAGCGTGCATCCTTTTACGATTTACAGCGCCGATCTTTTCCCCGATCCCATGCTCTCCGAGCGCGGAACCTACGGAGCGGCGTTTGAACTGGAATTGGCAAATGGCGCGGGACACCCCGCGATGATCCATGAAATGGGCGGCTCCACCGCACAATACTCACCCGGAAGAGTTGCCCTGTACGATCGCCTGCAGATGTATTCCGGGTTGGCGGCAGGATCGATCGGTGTCGATCTCTGGTGTTACACCGACGCATCGCCAGAGCAGTATCACAAAGCCCCCTACCTGCGAACGCCGCAAGAGACCCGCTGGGGAATGACGACCTGGGACCGTCAGGACAAACCGCTCGCGACGGAGTTCAGAAACTTTTCGAAGATCGTGGGCCAGCTCGATCTTTCCGGTGTATCGCCAACTCCCGCGGAAGTTGCCATCCTTATCCCCGGTGAATGGGCCCGAACGCACGGAGATTTTTCGCGCTTCGGTCTCACCGGTCCCGAGGTCACGCCTTATATTTCTACTTTCGACGGCGACGCCATTCCCGGGCAGGCTGCGCCCAGTACCGGCGCGGACAACGAATGGCTGATCAGTTCAATTCTGAACTCGTTTGTCCTCGCGCACCGCGCGGGCCTGAAGGCGGACTTCCCGCGGGAATATGACGACTGGGCGAAACGCCCCATGCTGTTCCTGCCGTCTCCATTGACCAGCACCACCAGTGTGATCGCGCACGTGCACACCGACTTCTACGAAAAAGCGAGAAAGTATGTCGAGGGGGGCGGCTTTATCTACGCATCTGTAGCGGCTGACGCCGCCATTCCCGACATGGAGACGATCTTCGGGGCGCGACTGGTGGACTCCGCAGTCGTTTCCGACGTAACCCTGAAAGTGGTCGAACCCTTTGGCGATTTGAAACCCGGCGACACTTTCCACTATTCGGTTCCTGGCGGGATTCCTCGTTTTTGGGGATCACTGCTCGAAGTGACGAGTGGAAAAGTCATCGCCGTCGACCAGGATGGCCGCCCCGCCTTGATCGCGAACACCGTCGGCGCAGGAAAAACGTTGCTCTGCGCCTATCCCATCGAAGCTTATCTGGCAAACACCCCGGCGGCATTTGAGAAAGCCGAGGCCAGCCATCGAATCTACGAGGCCTTCCGCGACTGGACCGGCGTTCAGGGCGCCTTTCAAAGCGACCAAGCCTCGGTGGAAGTGACTTCATTGCGTGGAGACCATCGCGGGTATGCCGTGGTCGTAAATCACAGCGGTCAACCTTACCTGGCGACGATTTCGACTTCTCTGCCGCTGAAATCGGTTCGCGAGCTTGGGCCTGACAGTTCGAAAGCGCTTGCGCTGGAAGGCTCGCACTGGAAGATAGACCTGAAGCCCTACGAAGCGGCCGTTGTGGAGTGGAAGTAGAGTTCGGCCGGCAAGTCCGGCCGGGAAAGAAGCAGGCATGATTGGAGCGGTTGACATTGGGGGAACCAAGATCGCGGTTGGACTAGTCGATGGCGAGGGCCGCGTGCTGGCGCGCACCGAATCTCCGACCGACGCGGAGGGGGGCTATGAGGAGGCGCTGGCGCGCATCGAACATGGATTGCACGCCATGATGTCGGCCACGGGCGTTGAACTCAGTGGCATCGGGATTGGAAGCACCGGCCCGGTTGATCCCTTCACGGGAGAATTCGGCGATGTCAACTTCTTCCCCACCTGGAGTGGCCGGAATCCCGTGGCCGATCTTGCCCGCATTTTCGGGGTCAGCGTAGCCATGGAGAACGATGCCGACGCGGCCGCCCTGGCCGAGGCGACATGGGGAGCGGGGAAGAATAAGAAGCAACTCATCTATGTAACCGTCGGTACCGGTATCGGCGCCGGCATTGTTCTGGACGGACGGCTTTATCGCGGCGTCAATGGCGCCCACCCGGAGATTGGTCATCATGTCATCGATGCTTCCGGACCTCTCTGTGACTGCGGCTTCCACGGCTGCTGGGAATCTCTGGCGGCAGGTCCAGCCATGGTTTCGTGGTTGAAGAGTGTTATGCCGAATGACTATCCGCATCGCACCGACCTGACCGCGAAACGGATTTGTGAACTCGCCCGGAAGGGAGATGAATTGGCCGGAAAGGCGGTCGCGCGCGAAGGTCACTTCCTCGGTCTCGGTTTGGCCAATCTGGTCACGATATTTACTCCTGACGCTATCGTGCTCGGAGGCAGCGTGATGAAGAGCGCGATTCTTTTTTTGGATGAGATTCGCAAAACCATTTGTCGCTGTTGCCGCTTTGTTCCCTTCGATAAAAGCGATGTGACGTTGGCTTCTTTGGGCGAAGACGCCAACCTGATCGGCGCGGCACGCGTTTGGCATCACCGTTTCGAACGAAAGGAAGGACACCGTGCTTGAAGATCTCGCAGTGCTCGAAGGCGAATATCTTCGGGACCTTCTTCATCAGCCCCAGGCTCTGGAGAACACTCTTGCCAGCCTCGAAACCTCCAAGCCGCTGCAGGAGGTTGCGGGGGCCCTCAATCAAGGCAAGTTTCAGAGAGTCGTGCTCACGGGCATGGGGTCGTCTTTTCACGCTCTGCATCCCTTGAACCTGGAACTCATCAGCCATGGATTTACGGCGCTGATGGTCGAGACGTCTGAGCTGGTGCACTACAAGAATCGATTCTTCGATCCGAAAACATTGATTATTGCCGTATCGCAGTCCGGTCAAAGCGCGGAGATGGTGCGCCTGGCGCAAACCAACCATAAGCGGTGCACGGTCATCGCGGTAACGAACACGCCGGACAGCCCGCTGGCGAAACACGCGAACGTTGCGCTGCTCACGCAAGCGGGACACGAATTCTCCGTCTCCTGCAAGACCTATGTGACCGCACTGATGGCGCTGAAATGGCTGGGAGACGTGCTCTGTCAACGCGACCTCCGCCACTCCCGCCGTGAGTTGAAGCATGCCGCTCCTGCTGTTGCCGCCTACCTGGCCGATTGGGAGGACAATGTTCGCACTCTGGCGGGGCTGCTCGGGAACGCCCGCCACTTGTTTCTGGTCGGTCGCGGGGCGTCGCTGGCCACGGTCGGCACGGGCGCGCTGATCGTGAAGGAGTCCGATCATTTTCACGCTGAAGGCATGAGCAGCGCCGCCTTCCGCCACGGTCCCTTTGAAATGCTGGGAAGTGAAACTTTCGTGCTGGTTTTTGCCGGCGATGCCAAGACGCGGGACTTGAATCACCGCCTGCTCCACGATATTCAGCAGCAGGAAGGGCGCGCCGAGTTCGTCGGGAAGGATGCCTCTCTGCCTTGCTGCCGTGTCGCGGAGCACGGTCCGGGCGTTCGCCAGATTCTGGAAATTCTGCCGGTGGAAATGATCACCCTCGCGCTTGCGCTGCAAGCCGGGCGAGAACCGGGCCGCTTCGAACTGGCCAGTAAAGTTACCACGACTGAATAAAGCGGCAAGAAGGATTCTTGACTATGGCAAGAAATCGTTACATGGTCGCCTTGGTCTTCCTGACATTCTTTGTGATGTCCCTGTTGACCAACATCCTCGGGCCGATCGTGCCCGACATCATCAGCAGTTTCGGCGTCAGCCTGACGGCCGCGGCGCTGCTGCCTTTCTCCTTCTTTATTGCCTACGGAGTGATGTCAATTCCGGCGGGTTTCTGGGTAGAGCGCTTCTCGGAGAAACCCGTGATGATCGCGGCTTTCCTCGCAGGCACCATCGGATCCCTGAGCTTCGCGATCTTTCCAACCTACCACGTTGCGGTCGGATCTTTGTTTGTCATGGGCGCGGGTATGGCGACGCTTCAAGTGGCCATCAATCCACTCTTGCGGGTGGCGGGAGGAGAAGAACACTTCGCATTCAATTCCGCATTCGCCCAGCTCATTTTCGGGAGCGCTTCGTTTGCCAGTCCGCTCATCTATTCTTATCTCGTCGAAAATCTGGGCAAGCCTTCGGCGCACGGAAATCCGTTGCTCGCTATTCTCGCCAGGATAACTCCCCCCGCTCTGCCCTGGGCTTCAATCTATTGGATCTTCGCCGTGTTCACAGTGGCGATGATTGCCGTGCTCGGGTTTACCCGCGTCCCACGCGTGGAACGCACCAGTGATGAGGCCGCCGGATCGCTTCAGATGTATGGCAGCCTGCTCCGCAAGCCGATGGTCTGGGCGTTTTTCCTCGCGGTCTTTGCTTACGTCGGATGCGAACAGGGTACCGCTGATTGGATCTCGAAGTTTCTCTCCCAGTATCACGGCTTCGATCCGCATACCACGGGTGCGGCCGCGGTGTCCTGGTTCTGGGGAATGCTTACTGCCGGATGCTTCGTGGGTATGGGCTTGCTCAAACTGTTTGACAGCCGGCGAGTGCTGATCGGATTTTCCATCGGCGCCTTGCTTTGCCTTACCGCGGCGTTGTTTGGTCCAGCGCGGGTGTCGTTAATCGCGTTTCCGGCCATCGGCCTTTTCGCTTCTATCATGTGGCCGGTGCTAGTTTCGCTCGCTTTGAATTCGGTCTCCGAACACCACGGGCCGTTCTCCGGAATCTTGAGCACAGGAATCATGGGCGGAGCTGTGGTTCCGCTGATCATCGGCCGCATCGGAGACTACGCCGGCCTGCGCGCCGGTGTGGCATTCCTCTATGTAACCTTCGGATGCGTTCTGAGCGTTGGCTTCTGGGCTAAACCGATCATCACCAACGCCACTATTTTGCATCGCGACAATCCCGTCAAGTCTGACGTCGAACCTGAGCGCACGGGGTCGAAATGAACTTCAGAGCAGATCGCGGAGGAATGTCTTTTTGGCGGAAGCCGCGGTCAAGGTACGTCTCCCTCATCAGCGCCATCCTCTTTCTTTTGCTACTGGGGTTCGGCATGAATTCGCGCGCCTATGCCGCTGTTCCGGAGCCCATTCATGGTGTGACGATCGACGACAAGAACAACATTCGCGACCGCGCCTTCCTGGCGAAGTTGCTGGATTCGCTCCGGCATCTGTCGGTAAAACCCACGGTTAGAATTGTCTTCGCGCCAGGCGATAAGAGCGGACATTTCCCCGCCAACTCTTACCTCGAGGCTACCCGGCAACTTAAGGAGGTGGGCTACGTTTTCGGCCAACCAGTGGACTCTTTCTACATGCATTGTTTTACGCCGACGGAACACCTGAATCGATTTAAGGATTATGTAACCACTCTGGGCACGGTCGTCGATATCTGGGAAGTGGGAAATGAGATCAACGGCGAATGGCTTTTCGGAAAAACCAAAGGCTGTTCGCCGAAAGCGTCGGTGAAGGCCACCTCCCAGGTGGACGTCGTGACCAAGATGATCGAAGCTTACGACTATCTCAAGTCACAGGACAAAGTCACGGCGCTCACTCTTTACTACAACACGCCCTGTCGAAGGCCAGCCGCCAACGAGATGTTTACATGGGCAGATACCAACATTCCCAACCGCATGAAAACCGGCCTGGATTACCTGCTGGTGAGTTACTACGAAGTGGACTGCCATGGCTATAAGCCGGACTGGCAGCAGGTCTTCAGTCAACTTGCGACCATGTTCCCCAACTCCAGGCTGGGCATTTCTGAGTTCGGATGGTCGGACAAGCGAACTTCAGACCCGGTTATTAAGGACTTAGTGCAGCGCTATTACGCCATTCGTCCCAATGTTGGGAACTGGATCGGCGGTGGCTTTTATTGGGAGTTTGCCATCGATATGGTTCCTTACGATCCAACTCGAGATTCTTTGTGGAACGCGATCAACACGGCGATGGCAAATCAGAAGTGAGCATGAAGAATGTCGTGAATATTCAATGAGGAGCAATCATGGTCAGCCCGGTCCGTCAGTTTAGTGTTCTGGTGGTAGTTTCGCTTTTCGTTTTTGCCTCGGGATTCGCCGCTTTTTCTCAGGAGCAGCCGAAGACCGTGCCTTACTTCAAACTCACTGCGCCGCGGCACGTTCTGCCCGATGCGCAAAAATGGGAGGGCAACGAGTTTCCTCACACCATGTCGGTGCTGGAACTCAACCGTGATGGCTTCCGCTACTGGGGATGGTACGGGCTGAACGAAGGCCGGGGCATCGGCCTGGCGCGGAGCAAGGATCTTGTGAACTGGACCAAGTACGATCAAAACCCTCTGTGGACGAACGCGCGATGGCCAACCGTTCTGGCCGGAGCCGACCCCAAGCATGCCGATCTGCTCTACTTCGCCATTACTCGCGAGTACGACACACCCAGCAGCCACATTGTGCTGGCGACTTCGAAAGATGGAATCCATCTGACCGAGGTAAAGGTGCTGGTGGCGGGCGTTCCCGAGCAGCGCAATCAGAATCCCAATCTGTTTCGCGATCCACGCAGCGGGCGGTTCTTTCTGACTTTCTACCGGGGCAACGATAAAGATCATTTCGAAATCATCAGCAAGAGCGCGGATTCCATCGTAGACCTGGACAAGGCGCCGGAGAAGATCCTGCTCAAATCCGACACCACGGTGGCCGCGCCGACGCTCC
>PLBE01000088.1 GCA_003134435.1 Acidobacteriaceae bacterium | reverse complement strand
CCTACATCACTCTTACCTCTCCTAGCAATCAACTCTGCTTTACCTGCCACACAGTGTCCACTGACACCGTCCAGCATCCTCCGTACAAGGAGGGCAACTGCGTTTTCTGCCACTCTCCACACGCCAGTAATTTCCCCGCCCATATGTACGCCTCTCCGCAGGATGTCTGCATGGCCTGCCACGTCCGCGGCCTCATGAAGGTGAATCGCAAGGCGCACACCCTCACTCTTTCGTGGGGAGCGACAATTCCGTTCAAGGAAATGGATTCATGGTTCTACCTAAACCTCAACAAAACTCACAAGCTCAATCACCCCGTCGAAGGACATCCGGTTTCTGGCCCTAACGTTGCGCTTGGCAAGGACTCCCCTCCGATCACTTGCCTCACCTGCCACGAGCCTCACCACTCCACCGTTGCCAACCTCATCCTGCCGAAATACAAAACCACCACGTCTCTTTGCGAGTCCTGCCACCGCTTCCCCATTTGACTGCTGTTAAAGACGGAACCGTGGACAATTTAGATCGAGGCATTCTGTGCCGGCGCCCACCGGACGCACGCCACCGGCGCGGGTCACCTCACCAGGACTCGCCCGGACGCTTTCGGCAGCCATTCAGTGACCCAAATGGAATGTGTTCGTTATTGAACAGAAATGTCTTTCCACAGTGTCTAGCATCTCGTTGTGGATTACCCGCCGTTGATCGGAAGCTACGAAGAAAAGAAATGGCGGGTGCGAAAGAGGATTGTGACACTCCCCTTGTTCGTGCGCGCAGCGTCAGGCGACACGGCGGGACTTGGTGCGAGGCTATGAAAAAGACTTCGAACATCATTTTCTTCGTGCGGACATACTGCTGCAAGCTGCGAAACATCTTGGAAATTCGTTCATCAATTGATGAACGACCATGGGTCGATACGCAGGTGATTAACGCCCTGTCGCATCGGTCTGCGCTGAGCAGTTGCACCCTGGCGAACTGAGCCGGGGTTTGGCTTCGATGAATTGTCAGAGCGTTTGCTGTTAATAATTTCAGAGCTGTAGGAGGAGAACAACATGTTGAAACGCATTCTGATCTTCACAACGCTAACTCTGTTCGTAACTCTAACTGCTGTCGCCTCGGACCGCGAGGATGATGTCAGTCGCACACAGAAAGCTGCCCAGGTCTTCCAGGAGATCATGAACACCCCGGATCAGGGCATCCCTTCGGACCTTCTGGAATCGGCGAAATGTATCGCCATCATTCCAGGAGACGTGAAGTTCGCTTTCATATTCGGCGGCAACTACGGCAGGGGACTGGCAACCTGTCGCACCGGCCATGGCTGGAGCGCCCCCCTGTTTTTGGCTATTGAGGGTGGCAGCGTGGGTTATCAGATCGGGGGCTCTTCCACCGACCTTGTGATGCTCTTTATGAACGATCACGCCTTGAAAAGCCTGCTCAGCGACAAGTTTAAGCTCGGAGCCGACGCTTCTGTCGCCGCCGGGCCGGTGGGCCGGAACGCCGCTGCTGGCACGGATCTTAAATTGAATGCGGAGATTTTGTCTTACTCGCGTTCGAAAGGCGTTTTCATCGGAGTGAGCCTAAACGGCGCCGTGGTACAAGCTGACAAAAGTGGAGACAGAGCCATGTATGGCGACGACGTAAACCGCCATGAAATTCTTGACGGCAAAGTGGCCGTTCCGGAATCGGCGCAGGCACTTCTTCACGAAATTGGCGGATATGCCCATGAAGCCAAACTTCAATAGTGGATTCCAGCGACGTGAGTAGTCAACTCCGGCGCTGCAGATTAAGTGGAGAGGCCAACGTGGCAAAAACGGCAGCTGGTCTGTCTGAGAATCCAGGTCCGACCGATGATCTCGTGCGTGATCTCGAAGACAGCGGTTACCCCGTGGATGGCTCAAGAGAGCAGTTTATCCGCGAACCAGACGAATTTGTCGCAACAGGTGGACTTGCAGCCGCTCCGGTGGAACTCGACAAGCGCATCGCGCGGAGAACTTGCGCCACATCACACAACGACAGAGGGAAGACCGTTGGCGACGTAGCAGAAGATCACAATGCTGCGGGCATTGCCGGGCGAGTTGACGATTAGGTGGTGGAGGTCAATATGGCAAAAACGGCAGTTGGTTTGTTTGAGAATCCAGGTTCGGTCGACGAGGTCGTTCGCGATCTCGAGGCCACTGGCTTCCCTCGGAATGACGTCCGTGTTTTGGTCGAGCCGCGGGAGATGGTGGGTAGCGGACTCATGAGTACTCCACACACGGATTTTGAAGTGGGATTGGTTCGTGATCTCACGGCGTTCGGGGTCCTCGAAGCGGACGCGGAAGATTATGTCCGAGGGGTACGGCGCGGAGGAGTCATGGTTTTCGCCACGGGTTCGGGCGACAAAGCAGAGGCAGCAACTGAGATTATGAACCGCCACGGTGCTGTGGAGATCGAAAAGGTCAGCGCCTCGCGGCCGGAGCTCCCGAGTACGGACCACGGTGAGGCGCCTCCCGTCCGCGATCCTTCTGTCCAAACTGGGAGGTCCCGCTCGCCCGGCGGCGGCGCTCGACTCTTCGTGTGGTAGCGCTGTCGCGCAAGGCAAACGTGCTGGGAGTCGCGGCTAGACTTTTCATGAACAAGTTCAAGAAGTAGGTTTCATCGACTATGGCGACGGGAAAGGTCTGCACGTTCACAGTTCGCTTCTAAATGTCGTTCTTCACGACTAGCTGCGGACTTAAGCGGCTTTGAGCATCACACTCTTCGATGCGATGCACTCCATCAAATCTTTCCAGGACTTGACGAAGCCTGCCGCTCCTTCGTCTAGAAGTTGAGCAGCCAAGGCATCCGTGTCGATGCCTGCCTTGGCGAACTTTGCCAGCGCCTCTTCGGCATGCACGGACAAAGTCTCGACAATCTCCCCATGATCGGCGAAGGCCTTCAACGTGGTTTCGGGCATGGTGTTCACGGTGAACGGTGCGGCTAGGCCTCTGACATACAGAATATCCGAGGCCTTCGGATCCTTGGTTCCAGTGCTGGCCCATAGCAGACGCTGGGCGCGGGCACCGGCGTTGAACGTGCGCTTCCAACGAGGAGAATCGAGCAAACGGCTGTAGCTCTCGTGGACTTGCCCAGCTACGGCGATGCCAAGTTGGTTGCGTAGCGCCTCGGGCACTCTTCTCTGCACGGCGACATCCCAGCGGCTGACGAATAGCGAGGCTACGGAGCCGACGTCGGGATTCAGCCCGGCGGCAATGCGGCGCTCGACGCCGCGAAGGTATGCCTCCGCCGCCGCGACATACTGTGCACGGGAGAACAGGAGCGTCACGTTAATCGGCACGCCCGCGAAGATTGCTTCTTCGATTGCTGGGAGGCCTTCCTGGGTACCCGGGATCTTGATGAGGAGATTGGGCCGTGCTGCGCGAGCGTGGAGGGCTTTAGCTGCGGCGAGGGTGCCCGAGGCGTCGTGAGCCAGCAGCGGCGAGACCTCCAATGAAACCCAACCGTCTACTCCATTCGTCAGGTCGTGGATCGGCCGAAACAGATCGGCGGCCTGTCTGAGGTCCTCAATCGCCAGTTCGAAAAACAGCGCCTCGCCCGACTTGCCTTCCTTCAATTTCTGGCGAATGGAGTCATCGTAGTCGTGACTGTTCTTGATCGCGTGATCGAAGATGGTGGGATTCGATGTGAGGCCCGTGACCGAGAACTCCTGAATGTATTGACGGAGCGTGCCGCTGGACAGTAGGCCCCGGGTGATGTTGTCAAGCCAAAGGCTCTGGCCCATTTCGTGGAGCTTTTGAGTCGGTTTCATAACTTCTCTCCTAGATAGAACGGTATTGCGTTGGTGTCGCAGATGTGATCGGTGTGGTCAATAAAACCGCTGCGGCAGGCTCCTCATTCGGATTCATCCTTTGGGCTGGGGTTGTGCCAGGAGCCGTCTGGAGCGATGAGCGCGTCAGCCTGTTTCGGTCCCCAGCTGTGGCGCTTGTAGGGGCGAACCCGGTGGTGGTGCTTGAGAACCGGATCGACCACCGCCCAGGCGGCCTCAACCGCGTCCTCTCGCGTAAATAGCGCTCCATCGCCGATCATGGCGTCGCCCAAAAGCCGCTCGTAAGGCGATTCCTCCCCGTCCTGTTCTTCGAACAGGTAGAGCTCCCGCTGCTCCCCGACGAACTCTTTCCCGGCGAGCTTGACGCGAGCGGCAAGGGCAATGGCCGAATTGGGGGAGAGCCGGAAGCGCAGGTAGTTCGCCAAGCCGGTCGTCGGCGCTGAGTCGGCAAAAAGCCTCTGCGGCGGTTTCTTCAACTCCACCAGAACCTCGGTCGCTGTATCTGCCAGGTATTTGCCGGAGCGTAGGTACCACGGCACCCCCGCCCAGCGCCATGAGTCGATGAAAAGGCGCAGTGCGCAGAAAGTCTCGACGTCGGAGTTCTTCGCCACGTCAGGCTCCTTCCGGTAGCCAGCGTACTGCCCGCGCACCAAGTTGTCGGGCTTCAGCGGGCGCATGGCTTGAAAGACCTTGGCTTTCTCGTTGTGCACGGCTCCAAAGTCCCTACCGGCCGGCGGTTCCATGGCAAGCAGCGCGACGATTTGGAAGAGGTGGTTCTCGATCACATCGCGCAGACAGCCGGCAGTTTCGTAAAACGCGCCGCGCTCCCCGACGCCGAAATCCTCAGATAGTGTGATCTGGACGCTGGCCACGTAGTTGCGGTTCCAGATCGGCTCCAGGAACGAATT
>PLBE01000213.1 GCA_003134435.1 Acidobacteriaceae bacterium | reverse complement strand
GAGAATCCATGAACCCGGCACTTCCATGCGATGGCTTGTGTTTCGTCACGGGGCGACGGTCGAAGCGGTTGCTTCGCTATAATCGAAGGTTGAACGTATGACCACGACAACGCTTCCAACGGCAAATCCCAGCGAGGACCGAGGCCCGTCCGCAGCGACCGATTTCGGCGATGTTCGCGGCGAGTTCATGGCCTTGATTTCGGGGTGCGGCGTCTATGACCTGAGCGCGCGCGCCAAGCTCGCGGTAACCGGCGCCGACCGGGTGCGCTGGCTGAACGGCATGGTGTCGAACAACGTTCGCGACCTGGCGGCTGGACATGGCGTCTATGCTTTCGTGCTCAACGCGCAGGGGCGCATTCAGGCGGATCTCTATGTTTTCCAGCGAGGAGATTCGCTGCTGGTCGATACCGAGGGAGGTCAGGGCGAAAAGGTCTTACAACTTTTCGACCGCTACATAATTGCCGACGAGGTTGAGATTGCCGAAATCAGTAACAAAGTTGTCGCCCTCGGACTCACGGGGCCGGAATCGCGCAAGGTGATCGAACGGGCCGGAATCGTCGTTCCTGAGTTGGGACATTTGCAGTTTGCGGAAGTCACTTGGCAGCATGTGGCTCAGCGACCGGTCACGGCCCTGCGTTCAGGCGAGGAGGCGCGAGAGAGTTGGCAGATTTGGACTGCTCCGGATGTCGCCGGCGAGCTTAAGGATGCTCTGATCCAAGCGGGAGCGCGGCCGACGGGTACGAAGGCGCTGAATCTGTTCCGGATTTCACGCGGCATCCCGCAGTTTGGCGTGGATATTCGCGAGCGCGATCTGCCCCAGGAGACGGGACAAACGCGGGCTTTGAACTTCACCAAGGGCTGCTACCTGGGACAGGAGATCGTGGAGCGTATCCGGTCGCGCGGGGCGGTGCACCGGCAGTTTACGGCGTTCGCGGTCGAGGGCGCGCTGCCCGAATCGGGCGCGCAGATTCTGGTCGGCGAAGCGGAAAAGGAAGTGGGGGAGATCACGAGCAGCGCGCTGCTCCCCCTGCCCGGCGGAGATCGCGCCGTGGCGCTGGGGTATCTGCGGCGCGAGGGAACGGGAAAAGATTTGCGCGCGGGAGCGGCGAAACTGAAACCGGCACCGCTTCCGATCGCCTGAACAATTCAAGAAAAGGCTAAGGCCAATACTTAAAGCTAAGCTCAAAGAGAGATCAGGTAAACCCTATGGCTCAAAAAAGAAAAGAAGAAAGCGAATTCAAAGTTAGCGATAAACGCCTGTTCAACGCCGACGGAGAGCTTCGCGACTCCACGGAAGAGCAAGTAGCGACTTCGTCCGGAACAGCGACGGCTGCGGCAACCGCTCCGGCCGCGGCGTCCACTCCGGCGACAACGCCGGCGGCTGCGATACCTGAGGTGGCGGCGATCCCGACCATCCCGGCGGCGCCGGAGTCCGAGGTTCCCGAACCGCCGACTGCTTCGGAGCAGCAGGCGCAGCACGATGCCTACAAGAAATCGGCGCGCGATCTCGACACCCGGGTCGAACTCAGCGGGCATTCTGCGAAAGAACTGGAAATGAGTTTCGAGCGCTTCATGGCTTCGCTTTATATGACCGCCATGATGCAGCTCGGATTGATGCACGAGCAGGGCGGCCAGCCCGGAGTGGACTTGATCGGAGCCCGGCAGACCATCGACACGCTGGGCATGATCGCGGAAAAAACAAAGGGCAATCTCACCGCCAAGGAGCAGGGATTCTTGCAGAACTGCCTGTATGAACTGCGCATGGCCTATGTCGAAGTGACCAACGCGCTGGCGCATGCTCCGCAAGCGCCTAGTCCGATCACGGGCACCAAGGGCTGATGCAGGCAACTCTGACGGTTCTGGGGAGCGGCACGTCGATGGGAGTTCCCACCATCGGATGCGACTGCGCCGTCTGCCATTCCACGGATCCGCACGACCGCCGCACGCGTCCTTCGGTGATGATCGGCTATGACGGGCGCCAGGTCATGATCGACTCCACGCCTGACTTTCGCGAACAGGCTTTGCGCGAAAATATTACGCATCTCGATGCCGTGCTTTACACCCACACACACGCCGACCACATCCTGGGCATCGACGATCTGCGTCCCCTGACGTATCACCACAAGCCGGGGAAGCTGCCGCTCTATGCCACGCCACGCAACTGCGAATTTCTGCGCAACATGTTTCGTTACATTTTCGAAGCCACTTACAAGTTTGGCGGACTGCCGCAGGTTGAATTGCATCCCATCGAAGGCCCGGTCGAGCTGTTTGGAGCGCGCTTCGAGCCGTTGACGGTGATTCACGGGGAGACTCCGATCCTCGGCTTTCGCTTCGGATCGGGCGCCTACCTCACCGATCACAGCGAAGTTCCGGAGGAAACTCTGGAGAAGCTGCGTGGCCTCGACATCCTGTTTCTGGATGCCCTGCGTTACACGCCCCATCCGACCCATTCGACCGTCGAGCAGTCGCTGAAGATCGTCGAAGCCGTGAAACCGAAACGAACTTTTTTTACTCACGTCTGCCATGATCTGGCGCACGCGGCTACCAATGCTTCCTTGCCGCCCGGCGTACAGTTGGCGTTTGACGGGATGAAGCTGGAGTTTCAGATTTAGAAGGCACGCGTTTTTGGGTGCGTGTGAGCTGCGGAGCTTTGCTCCGCTCGGTAGGTTGGGGCACCCGCCCCTGCGAAAGATTGGCGCATGTTGATTTTTCATAAACTTGACGATGTTCCCCGCGACTTCGGGCCGGCATTGGTCAGCGTCGGAAACTTTGACGGAGTGCATCGCGCCCATCGTCATGTGATCGATGAGATCGTGGGGCGGGCGAAAGCGGAAAGCGCCCATTCCGTGGTGGTCACGTTCGAACCGCATCCGGCGCGCATCCTGCGACCCGATCACAGCCTGAAACTGCTGACCCCGCTGCCAGAAAAATTGCGGCTGCTGCAGGCCACTGGCGTCAACGCTGTTTTGCTGCTCCCATTCTCACGCGATCTTTCGTTGATGACGCCGCACCAGTTTGCCCACGAGATTCTGAAGAAACGGCTGCGTGCCCGCGAAGTTCACGAAGGCTACAACTTCCACTTCGGGCACAAAGCGGCGGGCAACCTCGAAATGCTGCGCGAAATGGGACGCGAGATGGGATTCGAAGTGCACGATTATCCCGAGATGCGGTTGCGCGGCGAGCGCGTTTCGAGCAGCCACATCCGCAAACTGCTTGCCGATGGCCGGGTGAGCCGGGCGCGCCATTTGCTGGGGCGTCCGTTCAGCATTCTCTCTACCCCCGGACGCGGACGCGGCTACGGATCGAAATACACCGTGCCCACCATCAATCTGTCACGCTACGAAGAGCTGGTTCCTAAAGACGGCGTCTATATCACGCGCACACGCGTGGGCAGCGGTCACAAGAACGAGTGTTTTGATTCGGTCACGAATGTTGGAAATCGGCCTACGTTCGGCGCCGATTCTTTTGCCATTGAAACTCACCTGCTGAATTTTCATCCCATCGAACTCTCGGCGGAGACGGAAGTCGAACTTTTTTTCCTCGACCGGCTGCGCCATGAAATCAAGTTTCCCTCCGTCGAAGCGCTGAAGGAGCAGATCGGCCTGGATGTGCGGAAGGCCCGGAAATATTTCCGGCGGCTGGGGCGGTCGGAGGGCGTCGCTGAAGTTGTCCCGGTCCCCAATCCGACCTGAGAAACATGAGAACTGCCGCTTACTCGATCGGTTCGACCACCAACTCCTCGCCCCGAGTCGCCCGTTCCGGCAACTGAATCAGGACAATCGCGACCAGCACCAGGACAATTCCGACGGTCTGCATGGGGCGCAGTAACTCTCCCAGAACCAGCGCCGCGATTACGATGCTGAACACCGGTTCCAGACAACTGGCTACAATGGCGCGGGTGGGCTCGAGGTGCTGGAGGCCTGCGAAATAGCAGGAAAATGGGCCGAGCACGGACACCAGCGAAAACACCAGCATGAATGCCCACTGCCGCGGGCCGTAGTGAGCCGCGACAATCTTCCAGGGCGGATTGACGAAGATCCAGAATGTCGCAGCCGCCACTAAGACCCAGAGCAGGACTTTCCAGCGGTCGTAGCGGGCCAGGACTTTGTGTCCGCCGACGTTATAGAACGCGAATGAAAATGCCGCCAGGAGCGCGGCCGTGACCCCGACGGGGTCGAGGCGGAAGCCGCCCGCGCCGACGCTTCCCACTGCCAGCGCACATCCTGCGACCGCCAAGGCCACTGCCCCGCTCCTGCGCCACGACGGTCGCCGGGCTCCGCGAGCCACGGTGTAGAGCAGCACCCAGACGGGAGCGGTGTATTGCAAAATGATGGCCGTCGCCACGTTCGTACGCTGGATCGCGAGGTAGTAGAGATAATTCGAGGCCGCAACTCCCAGGACTCCGAGCAGAAAGAATTGCACCAGATCACGGGCCGGGACGCGCAACGCGGAGGCTCCTCGTCGCGCCAGCAGCATCGGCAACAGCACCGTGAGCGACAAAGTGGCGCGACTCTGCGACAGGATCAGAGGATCGATCCTTTTCAGAGAATCCGCGAACGAACCGCCCAGCGATGCGCCGCCCGGCAGTCGATGCCCGGTGAAAGCGGCGCGCCCCAACGTCGCCGAAATGCCCCACAGCAGGGCCGCGCTCGCAATAAAGAAGTAACCCCGCAGCGGATGGGCGACCGCCTGACGGGAAGCCGTCTGAAGCGCGCGGTTCCGATGCTGAACTGGTTCAGCGTTCACGCAAGGTGCTCAATGGTATAAGTGATCTTCGCAGTTTTTTCCAGCATGGCGGAAACCGAGCAGTACTTTTCCTTGGACAGGCGCACCGCGTCTTCCATAGCTTTGTGCGTAACCTCTCCGCGCACTCGATAGGTCAAGTGAATTGATGTGTAGACGGCAGGGTAGCCGTCGGCTCGTTCGGCCGCCGCCAGCACTTCCAGGCCGGTGAAGGGTTCGCGCTTCTTGCGGAGAATCCCGATTACGTCCGATGCGGTGCAGCCGCAGAGCCCTAGCAGCACTAACTCCATCGGACTATTGGCGGTTTTCTCGGATGCGGTGTCCATCACAATGGAGTGCCGCGAAGTCGCCTCGCCTACGTAGCGGTCGTGGTCGGTCCAGTGGACTGTGGCTGCGATCATTTGATCTCTCTTTCCGTTTTTCTCCCGGCCTTTTTCTTCAGTCTTTGTCTTCAGTTGCCGGATTAACGCCGGTTATCGGTGACCGGTTCGGGATGAATCAGCACCCGAAACAGTTCGGGCGCGTCTTGTTTGAAGCGAATCTCCAGCGAGGTCTGAACGTCGTGCACGCGCGACAGCGGCATGTCGTCGGGCAGGGTGCAATGGCACGAAACATAGAGGCGCGCCCGCACTTTCTTGAACTGAAAGTCGTGCACGTCCATCACTTCTGGAAATTCCTTGACGATGTTCTTGAGTCGACGCTCCAGTTCCGGCTCGCGCACGATCTCTTCCCCTCTTTCAATGGTCGCGGGCTCGCTTTCGATGTGGGTGAGAATGGCTGCAATCTCCGGGATTTCGGCGCGCATCTCGGTTTCGAGGCGGGTCACTTCATCGTGCGCCTGCTTCATGCTGAGCTGCTCGGCAAGCTCCAGATGCTGCTCGACGTGCAACTGGCCATCGATTTCCTGCACGCTGACATCGTGCACATTGAAATTGTGGCGGGCCGCCACGCCGCGGACGCGATCGAAAATATTCTCCGTCCGGCGAGCGCGCGGAACCGTATGCACCATGACGTCGGCTCCAGGTAGAACCTCGCGCACCCGCGATCTCACGGCATCGGAGACCTGCTCGGACCGCTGGAAAGTAAAATTGCGCTCCAAGCCAACCGAAACGTCGGCGAAGTAGCCGTTCCCAGCTTTGCGGAAACGCACGCGCTCCACTTCGAGCACGCCCTCGACGCCGGCGAGGCGGTCGAGAATCTGGCTGCGCACACCGGCGGGCGCGGCATCGAGCAGGGCATCCACCGTTCTTCGCGCCAAGCGCCAGCTCACGGTAATCACCACCCCCGCCACAAAAAGGGCCGAGATGGGATCGGCCTGGCGCAACCACTCCAAGTGATACGTCCGGCCCAACCAGACCAGCGCCAAGCCCAGGATCACGACCCCGCTGGACCAGATGTCGGTCGAGAAATGGAGCGCGTCCGCTTCCAGCGCCTGGCTGTCGTATTTGGTGGCAATGCGGCCAAGGGCCCGGGAACGCCAGGCGTCGACGCCGATGGACAGAGACATGACCAGGAATGCAGCCAGACTCGGTTCAATTTCAACGCTGTGGAAAAAGAGCCGCTTGATGGCCTCATAAACGATCCAAATGCAGGTCAGCAGCAGCAGGCCGGTTTCAATGAAGGCGGAGAAATTCTCGAACTTGCCGTGCCCGTACTGGTGGTCGGCATCAGCGGGTTTATCGGAAACGCGCACCGAGAGGAACGTTACCATGGCCGCCACCAGATCCAATCCGGAGTGGGCCGCCTCCGATAAAATTCCCAGAGAGCCGGTCGTGATCCCCACGATGATTTTCAGGCCCGTAACCACCAGAGCTGCCAGCACCGAGTTTCCGGAAACCGCGCGTTTTTCCTGGCGCATGGACTCGGAGCTGAAAGTGGCCGGAATTACTGGCATACACGACATTATCGCTTTGGATGGGTCCGCCGCCAACCCCCTGCCCACACTCTTGCCGACAAGGATGACCCCTTGCCCCGTCTGCGGCGGGACATGCTACGATGACATTCGTCGCAATTTTCTTTCCCTGGAGGATCCAGATTCATGCGTTCTGAGTGTCTCGTGTATCTCTTATTCGCGGGCTTGGCGTTTGCACAAGCCCCGCCCCCGGCTACACCTGCCGCCGCCGGAGCCAAGGCGGAACAACCCGCTGCCCCGGCACCCGACAAGCCCGCCGAGGTCAAAGTTGCGCCGGATGATGTGGTGATCACGATCAAAGGTTTTTGTTCCGACGCCGGTGCCACGGGCGACGCCTGCAAAACAACGATCAACCGGGCGCAATTTGAGAAGCTCGCCGAAGCGCTGCAGCCCAACATGTCGCCCGCGATTCGACGCCAGTTGGCGACGGCGTATACGCGAATGCTGAGGATGTCGGAGGCGGCGGACAAGCGCGGTCTCGACAAGGGAGCGACGTTCGAGGAGAAGATGCACTTTGCGCGCATGCAAATTCTCTCCCAGGAACTGAGCCGCGCACTGCAGGAGGATTCGGGCAAGGTCAGCGATAGCGATATTGAGGAGTATTACAAGAAGAATGAAGGCTCGTATGAGCAAGCGACTTTTGCCCGGATCTTCATTCCGCGGTCCAAACAGATTGCGCCTGCGCCCGTAAAACCGAAGCCGGGCGCCGCGACTGCCAAGCCAAGTCCACCAGCAACGCCGACCGACGCGCAGAAGAAAGCTGCGGAGGAGGCGATGACGAAAATCGCCGACACACTGCGCGCGCGCGCTGTTCAGGGCGAAGATCCCGACAAGCTGCAAAAGGAAGCCTATAGCGCCGCCGGACTGCCGGGAAATGCGCCGAACACGAAAATGGAGAAGGTGCGCCGCAGCACGCTGCCGGCGAACCATCAGGCAGTCATGGATTTGAAGCCGGGTGAGGTATCGGAGGTGATCAACGACGCCAACAGCGGCCACTACATTTACAAACTGGTGAGCAAGGAAACCTTGACCCTGGCTGATGACAAGGTGAAGACGGAAATTCGCAACACAATATCGAGCCAGCGTTATCGTGACAGCATGCAGGGTTTTCAGGGCAATGTCGATCTGAATGAGGCCTACTTTGGTCCCACTCGCCCGGTCGTGCCACCACCGGTCAGAGGATCAAAGCCTCCGGTAAAGCCGGGTGAAGACGATCCCGATTAAATGGATACGGCAAAGCCAACCATCGTCGTCACCGGCGTTTCGGGCAATCTGGGCCAACGACTCGTACAACAACTCTCGGATTACAAGGTGGTCGGGATTGATATTTCGCCCCCAACTCATTCCCAGATTGCGCGCTTTGTAGCCTTGGACCTGGGAGTGGAGGAATCGGCGCGCGAAATGCTCCTGTTGTTACGCGACGTGCAGCCCGTGGCCGTGGTGCACCTGGCATTTGTCATCGATCCGCAGCGCACCGGAGTTTTGGATGTCGACCGGATGTGGCGGATCAACGTGGCCGGGACCGCGCGGGTCATGGAAGCGATCAGTGAGGCCAACCGGAACGCGGAAAGCGGGATTCGGCAGTTTATTTTTCCCAGCAGTGTGTCGGCGTATGGCCCGGACCTCCCCACGCCCGTTGCCGAAGATGCGCCTCTGGGAGCGCATACGCTGCCCTACGCGATCCACAAGCAGGAAAGCGAGATGGTGGTGCAGCAGCGCGCCGGTTCGCTGCGGGGGTGCAGCGTTTTCATTTTGCGTCCTCACATTCTGGCGGGCGCCACGGTGGAAAATTATCTGATGGGGGCGTTTCGTGGAACGCCCAATGGCAAAGGGCCGAGCGCCGCGCGATGGCGGCAATCGGGACGGCGGCTACCCTGCATTTTGCCGTTTGGACGGAAGTATCTGGACAACAAGATTCAGTTCGTCCACGTGGACGACATGGCCCGGCTGATCGCGTGGATACTGAATCGAGAACCGGAAGCGCGGCGCGTGACCATTCTGAATGTTGCCGGGCGCGGCGAGGCTTTGAGTTTCGAGCAATGTATCGCGCTGGCGAACGCCCGCTTGCTCCGGGTGCCGGGAAAGTGGACCATGCGTCGCATCCTGCAACTGCTGTGGAACTGGAACATTTCGGCGATCCCGCCGGACGCCGTCCCTTACATGACTGGGCAGTACACCATGAACACGGACCGGTTGCAGGAATTTCTCGGCGACGACTACAAAAGAGTGATGGAGAAAACCAATCTGGAGGCGTTCGCGGATTCCTTCCCCAGCAACTGAAAGAACCGACTCGACAAGGATTCATCTCCGATCTTAACGCTAGGGATCTCGACCTACTTCACGCCGCGGTAGAGGCCGGCAACCCCAAAAGTGTAAGCAGTCCAGGAAACTTCACGAAACCCAGCCTGGCGCATGCGCTCCAGCATTTCGCCGGGGGCGGGAAAGCGCTCGACGGAAGCGGGCAGGTAGGCGTACGGGCCTCGCACCCCTGAAATCAAGGTCCCGATGGCGGGAAGGACTTTTTTGAAATAAATTCGATACCCTTGTCCGATCAATCCGCCGGGCTCTCCAAAATCGAGGATGCCGCACTCTCCGCCGGGGGCCAGCACACGAGCGATCTCGCGGAGGCCGGCGTCATAGTCGGCCAGGTTTCTAAAACCGAATGCCGACGTCACCAGATTGAAATGGCCATCGGGAAAAGGCAGTCGCAGCGCGTCGGCCTCGATCCAGCGCAAGTTTGCGCCGCTTCCCTTCTCGGCTGTCTTCTGCGCCGCGCGTTGCAGCATGGCATGAGAAAAATCGGCGCCCAGAATCTGGGCAACTCGGGAACCGTTGCGCCAACGTAAGGCGCGACGCTGCAAAGCAAAACTCATATCTCCCGTGCCGCAACAGAGATCGAGCACACGAGTTTCGGGTCGCTGCAGAATGGCATCGAACCTGCGCGCCGTGCGCCACCACCACCAGCGATCGATATTGAACGAAAGGACGTGATTCAGCAGATCGTAGCGCGGCGCGATCGCGGTGAACATCTCGCGCACGGCGTCCGCCGCCGAGTCGCGGTCGGCCGCGCCCGCCGGAGCCGCGCCCACAATTCGATGCTTGATCTCTTGATACATAGGATGGCTGCTTCGTGGAGACCGGCCCAAGACGCCTGTCACTCCACTAATTCCGCGCCAGTTTTCTTATCTCGTCGACGGCGGAGCGCACGATTGCTTCCGGTACGTCGCTGGTGATCTCAACTTTTCCAATCTCACGAGGCAGAATGAAGTGGACTACGCCGCGGCGCGTTTTCTTGTCGGAACGCAATCGCTTCAAGATACTGGCGGTCTTCAACTCCATGCGAGGCAAGCGGCTAAAACCGATCACCAAGTTGGAAATGCGGCCCGCCGTCACGCTATCCAGTTTGCCGGTGGAGAGCGCGATGTGGGTGGCGGCGATCATGCCCCAGGCCACGGCTTCTCCATGCAGCAACTTCGTGTAGCCGGTCTCCGCTTCGAGGGCGTGTCCGATGGTGTGGCCGAAATTAAGCACCTGGCGCAGCCCTCCTTCACGTTCGTCGGCGCTTACAATCGATGCTTTCAGGCGCACCGAATCGGCAATCACCTTCTCGACCACAGCCGGCTCGCGATCCAGAATTTCGCGGCGGCGATCTTCAAAGAGCTTGAACAATCCCGGATCCCCCATGATGCCGCACTTCAGCGACTCGTAAAGGCCGGCGCAGTATTCGCGCGAAGGCAGGGTCTCGAGCACAGCGGGGTCGATGAGCACGGCTCGGGGTTGGTGGAAAGTGCCGAGCAGATTCTTTCCCGACACCAGGTTGACGCCGGTTTTCCCTCCGATGGCCGCATCGACCTGCGCTAATACTGTGGTTGGCACCTGGATCACATCCACGCCCCGCATGTAGATCGAGGCCAGAAATCCGGTCACGTCGCCGACAACGCCGCCGCCAAGCGCAACCAGCGTCACGCCGCGATCCGCGCCTTGCTTCACCAGCGCCTCTGCCAGTTTCTCCAGGGTCGCGAGGCGTTTGGAACGCTCGCCATCCGGCATTTCAAGTACCTTGGTTTCGATTCCCGAAGCTGCCAACGATTTGGTTAAGACTTTGGCCCAACGCCTGCGAACGGGGGGGACCGTGATCACGAAGGCGCAACGGTTTTCAAGAAACTTGCCCAGGCAATCTCCGGCGCGGAGGAGCAGGCCACTCCCGATGAGAACTTCATAGGATCGGGAGGGCGTGGCGACGGGGACGCTGATCATGAATCTTCATCATAGCAATATTCAACCTGGCACACCGGCGCTCTGCGACTGGGCTCACCATCAAAATCCTTACAACAGAGGACTCGGACAACACCGGTACAGCTATGGCGCCAGTTCTCTTTGCGGATGCAGGAGCGACGCCATTATGGAGGTTGCCAAAACCAGTAGCACAATCCCGAGCGCCCACTCGGTTGGAATCGACAGGTAATGCGAGGCCAGCATTTTGAACCCGATAAAAATCAACACCAGCGACAGTCCATAATGCAGGTAGTGAAATAGGTCCATCATTCCAGCCAGGGCAAAGTACATGGACCGCAGACCGAAAATGGCAAACACATTCGAGGTATAGACGATGAAGGCATTCACCGTGATGGAGAGGATGGCCGGGACCGAATCGACCGCCAGAAGAATGTCGCTGGTCTCCACCATCAGCAGCACCAGCAGCAACGGAGTGGCATACAGACGGTAGCTTCCCTCGGCAACTTGCCGGACGAAAAACCGATCCTCCTCATACTCTTTGGTTACTGGGAACATTCGACGAAAGTATTTGAGCGCAGGATTTTTTTCGGGATGGACCTGCGCGTTGCCTGGCCGCAGCAATTTCATTCCGGAATAGATAAGCAGAGCGCCGAAGGCGTAGGTGATCCAACTGAAGCGCTGCATGAGTCCAACACCGGCGATGATGAAAAGGCCGCGCATGAGCAGAGCGCCGAGAATTCCCCAGAACAGCACTTTGTGCTGATATTCGTCGGGCACCTTGAAGTAACGGAAGATGACGAGAAAGATGAAGAGATTGTCCATGCTGAGCGACAGTTCGATGACGTATCCGGTCACGAACTGCAGGGCCTGAGGACGCCCGTGCCAGACCAACACCAGCACCGCAAACGTGGCCGCAAGCAGAATCCAGACGGCTGA
The DNA here is from genome assembly GCA_003134435.1 of Acidobacteriaceae bacterium. Taxonomy (GTDB): domain Bacteria; phylum Acidobacteriota; class Terriglobia; order Terriglobales; family Acidobacteriaceae; genus Acidiflorens. Next base: position 38,785 of record PLBE01000213.1, on the reverse strand, counting down.
CCAGGCCAGGGCTTCGCGAAAGCGGATGCGATGGGAGCGACGATTCAGGACTCCCAAGTCGAGGGCCAGCATCGCCACTACAAACAAATTGAAGAGAATCCAGAAGACGAGCACAGGAAATATTACTGCAGGTGGCCGACCTGCGTGGTGAGTCAATCCAAGCGCGAAAGGGTTTACGGCACGATTGTGCCCATCCCGGAACCACCGCGCATCGAAGTTTTTCCGCCGCCTGCTGCAGCTACCCTGCTATTGTCGGCCTCGCTTTCCGTTGGCCCATTCCTCCCACATATCCATGTCTTTCAATTCCTGGTCGAGATGAGTTTCATGCAGGGTCTGTTCGATCTGGGCGCGGGTCAGGCGCGGTCCGATGCGCTCGGCGGCGTTGGCCAGCGCAAAGGTAAATTCCGTGGCTTCCGCCACATGCTTCTTGAGCTGAGGGAGATCTACTTTGTCGAAGGTATCGGTGGTGGCGTGATAGTTCTCCAAGTAGTTGGCTTCATCCTGGTCTGCGACAAAGGTGGGGACGCCTTCGAGCATGAAGTCAAAGTGATCGGTGCCCGACTCGGCGCTGGGATCGGCCTTGGTGACGCCGAACTGTTCTAAGGGCTCTAACATCAACTGGACGGCGGGAACAACGTCTTTGCGACCGCCAGTGGAGAAGCCGGTGGTTTTGCCGGTGCCGGAATCGAAGATAACGGCAGCGGCCATTTTGTCGAGTTCGCTGCGATGCGCGGTGGCGTATTGTCGAGACCCGATCATGCCTTGCTCTTCCCCCGAAAACAGAATAAAGCGGATGGATCGTCGCGGCCTCAAGCCCGACGCTTTGATCGCTCGCAGCGCGTCAATCACCAAGGCGGCGTTACAGCCGTTGTCGAGCGCGCCCGTTCCGAGTTCCCAGGAATCGAGATGGGCGCCGAGGACCACGAACTCGTCGGGCTTCTCGCTGCCACGAATCTCCGCCACTACGTTCCAGGTCTTGAAGGCTGGACCGATTTTGTTGGGAATGGAAAGATTGGCCCACACCGGATTGGCCGACGCGAGCAAGCGCGCAATGCGCTCTCCGTCTTCGCGGGCGACGATGAGCTGCGGAAGCGCATCAATCTCGCCAACCCCGGCGTTGGTATGCCGGTAGAGGATGCCATGCTCGCGGGTGGCCATGAACGCGATGGCTAGGGCCTTCCCTTTCACCGCCAGCGCAATCACCGCGGGCGCGCGTTCGTATTCCAGGAAAAGATCGTCCCAGTTCCCGAGCACCTTGGTGTGCACCAGCACCAACCTGCCAGCAATGTCTCCGACCTTGGCAAACTCGGCGGCCGACCCCTCGCCCACATCGACGATGGGCACTTGCTTGGTCGCAGCCAGTGCCGGCGCCCACGCAACCGATACGGCGCGGACGGGGAACGTGGTTCCGGAAAACAGCGACGCGGTCATCTCGGTTGCGCCCTCGGCCCAGGATTGCGGGATGCTGAATTCTTCGGTATGCACGCTGTCGGCGCCGGCTTCCTTGAAAGCCGCCACGCCCCAATCGGCCGCACGCTGGAAGGCCGGAGTGCCAGGCACGCGTCCGCCAATCTCATCGGTCAACCGGCGAAGATTGCTTTGCAGCGGAGAGGGCTTGAGTGCCTCCGCGATCAGGCGATCGGCGATTTCTCGATCTGAAGCGCGGTCGGCGGCGAGGGTTGATAAAGAAGAAACGGTCAGAAAAAAGAGGGTGAAACCCAGGCAAAAAAGGTTGCGGACCATAGCCGAGCATTAGAAATGAAATTGGGGAAAAGGGGAAGAGGACAAGCCGGTCCATGTAGTTGGTCCAACAGCAGTGGAGCACCGGGCTTCGCCACCTGGCGGACGCGCGAGGACGTTACCCCTGCCCTACTCAGCCACGGCAACCCCCACCTGCCCATTGAGCTGTGGACGGCGCGAGCGCGGCGCCGGCGTCCATTCCAACTGGCTGAAAACAAGTGTAGGCAGAAAGTATCAAGAAAAGCGTGGCAGCCCGGCAGGGATTCGAACCCCGATACGCAGCTCCAGAGGCTGCAGTCCTACCGTTGAACGACCGGGCTATGACCGAATTCTAAATCATTTTCCTGCAGCTGCAAAACATCTGCCCTGTCGGATCAACACCCAAGTCACCACCCCCGCGTTAGAATCTTTGCCAGTGGTGTGAGGAGTCAACTATGTCGAGCAGTGGAGTTCTCACCGGAAATTTGCCGGGCAATTTAATCGGATCCGTCACCCCAGCCGAAACCGGCTATGCCGAGATGGCACGCCGTCCCCTAGATGTCGAGCAGTGCGCCCTCATCATCGTCGACATGCAGGAGAAATTGCTGCCACCAATCTGGGAAAAAGAACGGCTGGTGCGCAATGTCCAACTGCTCATTCGTCTGGCAGGAATCCTGAAAATCCCGGCGCTGGTGACGACCCAATATGCCAAAGGCCTGGGCAACACCGTACCCGAAATCGCTTCCCTGCTGCCCGACAGTCCGGCCATCGACAAACTGATGTTCTCCTGCTTCGGCAGCGACGTTTTTTGCTCATTATTGAAGCGCCTGCCCGGCCACCGCACCACCGTCCTGCTCTGCGGCATGGAAACCCACATCTGCGTGATGCAGACCGCGCTGGGAGCCTTACGAGAGGGTTACATGGTGCACGTCGCTTCGGATGCCGTCAGTTCCCGGGCAGAATTAAATTGGCGGATCGGGCTCGATCGCATGCGCGCCGCCGGAGCCATTCTTTCCTCAGCAGAAATGATGATCTACGAACTCCTCCGCTCCTCCGGCGCTCCCGCCTTTCGCGAATTGCTGCCTTATCTGAGAGGGTGAAACTTCGTCGGTGGTCGGTGGTCGTTCGCCGTTGGTGGTGAGTCGTGAGTCGTTAGTGGAGGACCGCGATCGGCTCCCTACCCCGCCGCTGCCTCTTTCTGCTTCACCCTTACGACCGTGATCTTCGAGAAGCCTTCCTCGAACGTCGGCGGCTTCAGTTTGCCCGCCATCTTCCGCATCACATCTTCGGGAACCACCCGGCCCCGCCGTTCGTGGCGTTCCAGGCAAACCTCCAACGGCACATCGAAGAAAACGCCTTGCACATCGTAGCCGTAATCCTTCGCCAGCTTGATCCAGCTATGGCGGTCGTGAGGCGTGAGGTTCGTCGCGTCCACGTAGTTCATCGGACGGCGCGCGATCAGCCTCGCCTTCAGCATCGACCGCAGGTTGGAAAAAACAAGATCCTGAAAGCGCTGCTCCTGCGCGTCATCAAAAAGCAGTTCGCGCAGCAGATCGCTCGAAAGCGGATGGATGTTGTGCCGCTTGAACCACGAACTCTTCCCCGACCCCGGCAACCCGATCGCCAACACAACCGTACCCTTGCTGGCGCGAGCCGGTGCTGACGCTACCTGAATCGGTGCCCCTTCAACCGGGGCAGCTTCAGCTGGCGATTGTCCTGCACTCACTGGCTCCGCCGATTCCGCTTCAACCGCAGAGGCCTCAACTCCCGCCGCAGGCGCAACCGCCGCCGTTCGCGCGCGACTCCCGCCCCGGCCTCCTCGGCTGCGACGACGGCGCGCAGTTCGCGGCCTCGCCGCCGACGCCCCGGCCGGCTCAGCAGCCGACCCATGCCCGGTCTCGGGCTCAGCCATCGGCTCGGATTCGAACGGCCGCTGCGACTCTACCTCTCGAGTTTCCGCGCGCGCTTCGACCGGCGCGGCACCCTCATTACCAGATTCATAATACTTTGGCTGCAGGGGCTCGGGAGCTGTGGTCGATCCTTTTTCCTTGCTCGATCCGTCCTGGCTCGATCCCTCTCCCGGCTTCTTGCGCCGCTTTAAACGATCGCTCATCCATTTGCGCATATAGCTTGCTTGTAGCATACCGGCGCACACCGGAGCAATCTCCGCCCCTTGCCGGTTGCGGTACCCGTAGCCTCCGCCACTCCGCCGGCCCCTCGTTCTTAAGCCCCAACCTGCGATTACAATAGTCCGCAAGGTAAATTTCATGAACCCGACGCATCCTCCAGTTCTCCCCGTAGCCGCCGGCCAACTCCCCCCCGTGCCGCTGACCCTCGAAGGCTACGCCACGCTGCACCAGATGATGCGCCTTCGCTGGACCGCCTGGCGCGCCCTTCCCGACGATGCCCGCAGCGAGATCGCCAGCGAAGCCACGAAACTCCTGGCCGCAATGGAAACCAACACCGACGGTCAATCCGCCCTGTTTTCGTTGCTCGGACACAAAGGCGACCTCATGCTGGTCCACTTCCGCAACAGTTTCGACCAGCTCAACCAGGCGGAACTCGACGTGGCCCGCCTTCGACTCAACGACTTTCTCGAGCCTGCAACCTCCTATTTATCCGTCATTGAACTCGGCCTCTATGAATCGACCTTGAAGACCTACAAAGCCCTGGCCGAGCGCGGCGTCGAACCTCACTCCGACGAATGGAAATCGGCCATCGCGGATACCATCGCGCGCCAGAAAGAAGCGATGAAGCCGCGCCTCTTCCCCACCATGCCCCCCAACCGCTACGTCTGTTTTTATCCCATGGATCGCCGCCGTGGCGAAGACAAAAACTGGTACACCCTTCCCATGGAAGAACGTCAGCGCCAGATGAGCGAACACGGCTTGGTCGGACGCCGCTATGCCGGCGAAGTCAAACAAATCATCACCGGCTCCATCGGCTTCGATGACTGGGAGTGGGGCGTCGACCTCTTCGCCGACGATCCTCTGGTGTTCAAGAAACTGATCTACGAGATGCGCTTCGACCAGGTCAGCGCCGTCTACGCGCTATTCGGAAGCTTCTATATCGGATTGCGCTGTCCAGCCAGCCGCCTCTACGACTTGCTGGAAGGAAATTTGCCGTCCTAGACCCGCATTCAGTTCTCAGTTCTCATTCTCGGTGTTGGCAGAACCGGCTTTCCCTGAGAACTGAGAACCGGGAACTGAGAACTACAACTAAGATCTGCTTCCAAAGCGAAATTCGTGCCGCTTCATATCCACCCGCATCCCGCGAAACGTTACGCCCTCCAGGCGCAGGCGCAAGCGTTGTTCGGCGCCATTCTCTCCCGGCAGTTTAATGGCGCCACCCGAGCCCACCACGCGGTGCCACGGCAATCCCGGAACCTGCTGCAGAATGCGTACCACCTGACGCGCAGCCCCCGGCCAGCCTGCAGCCCTGGCTAAAGCTCCATAGCTCGACACCGTTCCCGCCGGCAACGCCCGAATGCACCGCACGACCCGCGCCCGCTTCTCCTCCAGCGTGCTCCTCCGGATTGACATTGCCTTCGATTGTTTTTTCCGATGCACCATCGGGGATCAGCGAAAAACGAAGATCAAGACGTTGGTGGCGCTCACCCTTTTCGACGAACCCGGAGCCCTCTCATCGCCAGCAACATTGCCAACAATCATGTTATTTTAGATGCGCCAATACAAAAATTTACACAAGCCCGTAAAACTCGGGTTTACGATGGCTGCATCCGACATTTTTGCTCGCCACCAAAACTGCCTTTTTGGAGAATACGCATGTTTCGCTTGTTGAAAGCCCTGCCCCTAGCGTTGGCGCTTGCCGCCCTGACTTTCTTTGCCGCCAGTTGTGGTTCCAGCAGTACGAAGTATCGCGTCGTCGATACCATTCCCGACTCTCCCGTCGGTCTCGATTTCGATGTCAATACCGCGGTCGTATTTTCCGACATCTCCTTCGGAAGCGTGAATCCATCCACTGGTTATCAGAAAGTATCCTCGGGCAGTCAATCCATCGAAGTGGTTCAAACTGGCCAAACTACGCCCGTCATCAACACCACCTCGCTCAGCTTTGGCGGTTCCAACGAGTACACGCTGGTTCTAACCGGAAGGTATGGCAGCACCATCGCCCCCAGTGCTCCCCAAGCTGTGCTCTTCACCGATAACAACACTCTGGCCACAACCGGCGACGTTGAATTCCGCATCATTCACGCTTCCCCCAGCACAACCAGCGTTGACGTCTATCTGGTCCCGCCCGGCACCGACATCACTCCCAGCCAAGTCACGCCGCAGATTTCCGGCGTTGCCTTCCAGGCGGCGAGCCCTTCCTACATCAGCCTTGCCCCAGCGACCTATGCCGCTATCGTCACTTACGCGGGAACCAAACAGATCCTCCTCAGCCAGGACTACACCCTCACCGCCGGACAGATTCGCACTCTGGTGCTCGTCGACACCGCCGGCGGCGGACCGCCTCCGCAGTGGCTGGAGCTGTCAGACCTCAACTGAGTACTTTTTGAACATGTGTAGTGCGGCCACTCTTGTCCGCGAAAAGCCTGTGCCGGTGATACTCCTGCCGATACTCCTGCCCATCAGGCGAGTACTCCTCCAAAGGAAAACCGGGCCTCCGTCGGAGGCCCGGTGAATATTACAACCATAATTTTGCCCAGCGTCTTAACTTTGTCAGCGTGAAGTCCATCCCGCCCCATCCGCCCGTCTACTTGAACGATCTGGCCGCCGCTTCCGGGTCGTCAAATACTTCAAAAATGGTGAACAGCTTCGTGATCTGCAGCAGGTCGCCCACGCGCTGGCTCAGGCTCGCCAGTTTCACCCCGCCCCCCGCATTGCGCGCGCTCGTGTATAGCGAAACCAGCGTGCCCAGCCCGCCGCTGTCGATGTAATCCACTTCGCGCATATTCATCACAACTTTCGGGCTCTCGGCCAACAGTTTTTTCACCGTGTCGCGCAGGCTGGCCGACTCTTCGCCAAACACCACTCGACCGCTGCAATCGACCACCAGTACGCCTTCCAACGATCGGGTGCTCATTCTCAGTTGCATACGCGCTTCTCTCTCCAAAATTGCATTTAAAAGTCGATTCCTGAGCCTACCCCGCTCCGCTCCGCCGCGCAAGCGCTGGGCCCACCTCACAACCCGGAACTGGCGTTACTGGTCTGGTGAGGGCTTTGCCCCCGTCCAACCCCGGCCAGTATCCGGATTCCATCGACCCGAAGCCCCTCAGCCCCCCCAGATGAGAACCGGGTGAGAATCGTGGCGCGTTTTCCTCGTTCCAATATAATACTATAATAATACTATTATCATATACTTACAATGACTTGCCATGACCCACTTGACAATTACCCACTCATATTCCTATAATTGGCACTCGTGAGCTTCAAGTGCTAACAGCCCTCGATTCATAGGAAATTCGAATCCGAGCAATTCAATTCACAACTCTTGAAAGGAGTAACACAACTTATGTCCACTAAATTTACCCCGCTGCATGACCGTATCCTGGTCCGTCGGGTTGAAGAGGCCGATACCACCCGCGGCGGCATCATTATTCCCGACTCCGCGAAAGACAAGCCGCAAGAGGGAGAAGTCATCTCCGCCGGCAAAGGCAAGATCAGCGAAGAAGGCAAGGTTCGTCCCCTCGATGTGAAGGAAGGCGACCGCATTCTGTTTGGCAAGTATTCCGGCACCGAAATCAAAATCGATGGCGAGGATTTCGTCATCATGCGCGAAGAAGAAGTACTGGGCGTGCTCTCGGGAGCGGCCAAGAAAGAAACCGCCGGATCGCGCCGGTAGCTGTTCCTCGTCAGCCCTCCGCCAAACTCGCTGAGCGCTGACACCTGAAATTCGATTTTCAATTCGCGGGCCTTTCGCCTGCATACATTCTTTAAGGAGCAAACAAGTTATGGCAAAGCAAATTGTTCACGGTGAAGAATCGCGCCAGGCGATTCTCCGCGGCGTCAACCTGCTGGCTGATGCTGTGAAGGTTACTCTCGGCCCCAAGGGCCGCAACGTTGTCATCGAAAAGAAATTCGGTTCGCCCACCATCACCAAAGACGGCGTAACCGTTGCCAAGGAAATCGAATTGAAGGACGGCCTCGAGAATATGGGCGCCCAGATGGTCCGCGAAGTCGCTTCCAAGACTTCCGACATCGCCGGCGACGGCACCACCACGGCCACCGTCCTCGCCCAGGCCATTTATCGCGAAGGCGTCAAGACCGTAGCGGCCGGCGCCAATCCTATGGCCATCAAGCGCGGCATCGAAAAATCCATCCTGCTGATTACCGGCAAGCTCGACAAAGAAGGCAATCGCGAGAAGGGTGAACTCGACAAGCTGAGCAAGCCCGTCACCGGCGACATGATTGCCCAGGTCGGCACCATCTCCGCCAACAACGACGAGACCATCGGCAAGATCATTGCCGAAGCCATGAAGAAAGTCGGCAAAGATGGCGTCATCACCGTTGAAGAGTCCAAGACCCTCGACACTCAACTCGACGTCGTCGAAGGCATGCAGTTCGATCGCGGCTATCTCTCCCCCTACTTCGTCACCGATCCCGAGCGCATGGAGTCCGTCCAGGAGAACGCCTACATCCTCATCCACGAAAAGAAAATCAGCTCGATGAAAGACCTGCTCCCCTTGCTCGAGCAGATCGCCAAGGGCGGCAAGCCGCTCCTCATCATCGCGGAAGACGTGGAAGGCGAAGCCCTCGCCACCCTCGTCGTCAACAAGCTGCGTGGCACGCTGCAAGTCTCGGCCGTTAAGGCTCCCGGCTTTGGCGATCGCCGCAAGGCCATGTTGCAGGACATCGCAACCCTGACCGGCGGCAAGGCCATCACCGAAGACCTCGGCATCAAGCTCGAGAACGTAACTCTCGCCGACCTCGGACAAGCCAAGAAAGTCACCATCGACAAAGACAACACCACCATTGTCGAAGGCAAAGGCAAGCCCGGAGACGTCCAGGGCCGCGTGAAGGAAATTCGCAGCCAGATCGAAAAGACCACCAGCGACTACGACCGCGAGAAACTGCAGGAGCGGTTGGCGAAGCTGGTCGGCGGCGTTGCGGTGATCAAAGTTGGAGCCGCGACCGAAACCGAAATGAAGGAAACCAAAGCGCGCGTGGAAGATGCCATGCATGCAACTCGCGCGGCAGTCGAAGAAGGCATCGTCCCGGGCGGCGGCGTAGCGCTGGCGCGTTGCGTGGCAGCTCTCGACAAGCTGAAGCTGGAAGGTGACGAGCAGATCGGTGTCAACATCGTGAAGCGCGCCATCACCGAGCCCTTGCGCCAGATTGCCGAGAACGCCGGCGAAGAAGGTGCCATCGTCATCGGTAAAATCCACGACTCCAAGGACAACAACTTCGGCTACAACGCCCTGACCGGCGAGTACGAAGATCTGGTCAAGGCCGGCGTGCTCGATCCGACCAAGGTAGTGCGCACCGCACTGACCAACGCCGGCTCCATCGCGTCGTTGATGCTCACCACCGAAGCCCTGGTAGCGGAGATTCCTGAAAAGAAGGAAGCTCCCATGCCCGGCGGCCACGGCGGCGGCGGTATGGACGGCATGTACTAGGAAACTCTGTAAGATGCCCCGTCCAGGCTTTGCTTGGGCGGGGCTTTTTTCTTGGCCAAAAACCCCACTCGCAAGAGCGGGGCTTTGTTATCGTTCCCGAGGGCAATCTCTCACAAGATGCATGGCCATGCGCCTCCTCTACGAAGGATAATTCGGCGTGCATACTTGAGCTACAGCGTGCCAGAGCTACAGAGCCCAGAAGCGGCGTTAGAATGCAGCCCACGGCGCCAGCCGTGGGCACCCTTCCAACAGATAACCCAGCCCCGTAGGGGCGAAAGAAACTACTCCCAAATATACCGCTCGTCGTACTCAATTTTATTCTTCCTCAAAAACACTACGTACTCCTCCTGAAATGTTCTCTTCCTGTGATGCTCCTCCTGCCCGGCAATATATCGGACAACAGCGGGCACGGTCGATTCACTTACGCTGAACGCGCCATATCCCGTCTGCCAGGCAAATTGCGTGTCCCACTTCTCTCGAACCCACCGTGAACTCGAAAAGCCGCAACCAGAGCAGGTTGTCACCGATGTCGAAATCGACTCGAAACCTGCCCTGTACCCTCGCACGAGAGATGAAGTCGTCCTCGATTCACCCGATGACTATCCGCCTCAAGACAATCGGAGCGAAGACAATCAGCCCGGCAACAACCGCGAAGACCTTCCGCCCGGAACCATTCACGGATGTTATCAGCCGACTGTCTCCCCTCGTCGAACCACGAAAACTGCAGCCTTTCGTATGGCGCGGACATCCCGCGACGGCCTCAGATCAGGCGCTGTCCGCGCCACCGTTACTCACTGCTCCAGCTTCTGTGCGATGGTGATGGTGTATCCATCCCCATCTTCAAATGCGAATTCCTTCATGCCATAAAACTGCTCGACCACCGGCATCGAGATTTTCGCACCCGCTCTCTGGACGCGGTCCAGCACCGTTTGCAGGCTGTCCACTTCCAGGTAAAGCGTCAGGCTCGCGCCAATCGAAGCCGCGAGCTTGGGATATTCGGCGGCAACAGTCTTTTGATCGTTGAAGAAAATTTCAACCGCTCCGTTCGATACCGCGGCGAAAACGTAAGGCGATTCCTCGGGAACGCTGATCGTTTTCTCCAGCCCCAGTATCTCGCGGTAAAACTTCAGGCTGGCTTCAACGTTGCGAACCACTAGATTGGGCGTGAGTTTTGTGATCTGCATAGCTTCTCCTCGATTTGATAAATTGGACTCGTGAATTGATTCCGGACCGTGTGTCCTGAAGACGATGGCACACTTCCGGTGTGCTCGCATCGCCTCCATCCACGACCCTTGCGAGGAAGGACGCAGGTAGGAACCCTCATTGTCGTTGGCGCCAATGTCGGCTCAGCGCGCGGGTCCCGCGAGGTACGTCGAAGAGAATACCACAGAAAATCCGTGTCCGCTTGTCGATGGCCAGAAATACGGTCCGCTACAATAACGGCTTCTTGCCCGAGCCTGAGGAGGGTTGATGAGCAGGGGAATCGCCTTTTGGGGAGTAGATCGGGATGCAGTATTGGACTCGCTTCGAACCACGATCGCCGCAGTCGCGGCATTATTGCTGGCCCGTCTTTTCGATATGCGAGAGTCCTATTGGGCTCCGATTTCCACTATCGTAATCATGCAGTCGACCATCCCGCCCCTCACTCTGGGCTGGCAGCGGTTTGTGGGGACGGCATTGGGCGCGTTGCTGGGCACTGCAATTGCAACTTTCTTCCGTCCGAATCCGTGGGTCTATGCCCCGGGAATTTTCCTGTGTGGCGTGCTGGCCTGGATGCTGCGCGTCGGAGGCGCTTACCGTTTCGCGGCCATTACGCTGAGCATCGTTCTGCTGGTTCCGCGGACGAGCGCTCCCTGGCTCATCGGTTGGCATCGCTTTCTGGAAGTGTCGCTGGGCATTGCAGTGGCGTTGGTAGTGACGACGGCGTGGCCGCGTCTGAAGGCAGCGTGAGGCTAGACCAATCCTCGATAGGTCTTCAGCCATTGTCCGCGGACTGCTTGCCACGTATAGTTTTGCGCTTCCTGGTAAGCGTTGCGTGCAATGCTGGCCCCGAGCGCGGGCTCGCGCAACAAACGAATCGCATTGGCCGCGAGCGCCTTTCCATCCGCGACCGGAGAAAGTAATCCGGTGCGCTCGTGTTCGACCAGATACGGCATACACTCCGGTGAGGTCGTGACGACAGGAGTGCCAGCGGCAAAGGCTTCGATGATGGAGAGCGGCATGTTGTCGAGCCACGAAGCGTTGATGAAGATGTCCGCCTGGTCGTAATATTTTCCGATCTCTTCACGCGACGCGACACCGGTGAAGTTAACTCCAGTAAGATGCAAGTCCGCAACCAGCCTGCGTATCTCGCCTTCGAGTGGTCCGTTGCCGACGAGATCGAGTTGCGCCTCGGGATATTCTTTTTTCACCTCGGCAAAAGCGCGGACCACGACATCCACACTGTAGTAATTGGAAAATCCCCGCGTGCAGACCAGATGAGGCCGAAGCGGCGCGCGCTGGCGAAAGCGGAACTGCGAGAAATCGACGATGTTCGGGACAGCGGAAGCTGGCAGGTCGAACTCGCGGAAGACATCAACCAGATAGCCGGACGGAACGACAATCTTGTCCACAAGCGACAGAACGAACTTGCCTGAGCGGAAGCGCTGCAGGTGGTCTCGAGCTTCGCCACTGTGGTAGTTGATTAGAGTCTTAACGCGCCGCCGTTTGGCTATCCACACCGCAGGCGCGGGAGCCAGCAGAAACGACCAGTAGGAAGCGGAAAAAATGTGCGCCACATCGACGTCTTGAAGGCCGCGCCAGAGATGCCACAAATATATGGGCTCCCGCAAAATTGTGCGCAGCCCAGGAATACTTTCCGCCCAGGACAAAGCACGCCGCAATGGAGGATCCACCGCGATAAAGGAAATGGCGATATCGGGATCGTTCTGCCACTGGCGCAAAAGCAAGTCAGCCTGAGCCGATTGTCCTCCCACATAACGCAGGCTGGGCGCGACGATGCAAACTCGCAGCCGCGTGCTTTTTTCGCCCAGGCAGAGCTTGGCCGCGGCACCTTCGGGAATGGTCGAACTGGGCTCGCTCATGCCGCAAAGTTCCTTCCCAGCTTCTTCTGCAAGAGTCCGGCGTAGAGTTCCGTGTAGCGCTGGCGCACGCGATCGAGGCTGAAATTTTCTTCTGCGAACTGCCGGCCGTTGCGGCCAAGTTGCTCGCGCAGAACGGAGTCGGTGAGAAGCTTCTGGACCGCATCCGCAAAGTCAGCCTCGTCGCCGGGCGCGACCAGGATTCCGCGTTCCGGGCTGAGCAACTCGGAATTCCCGCCAACCGAGTATGCAACCGTGGGCAAACCAGCGGCCATCGCTTCGAGAATCACGTTCGACAAACTCTCGGAATCGGAGGTGTTCACGGCCACGTCGAGCGACGCCAGCACAGCAGGCATGTCCTGACGATCACCCGGAAAATTGGCGGAGTCGCCAAGGCCCAGGCTTGACGCTTGGGTTTCCAGTTCCTGCCGCAGCGGGCCATCGCCGACCAGAACAAACTCTACGTTCGGCATACGCTGATGGATCCGCGCGGCGATCCGGAGAAATCCAGCTTGATTCTTGTAGCGATGATTCATGCGCGCAACCATCCCGACGCGCAGGACACCGGGAGTCTTGGGCAGAGCCTCGCAAGTTGCGGCGAAAGCCTCGACAGGTAAGGCGTTCCCGATGACTGCGATCTTGTGGGGCGAGATGCCAGTGGCAAGCAAGCGATCGGCAGCCGCCTGCGAGTTGCAGACCACGGCGTCGCACCAGCGAAAAGCGGCGGCCTGCACCCGAAACTGCGCCGGGCTCATCAGGTCTCCCAGTTGGCGATGACTGCCGATGACGACGGGCACGCGGGCAAGTTTGGCGGCGGGAATGAGCGTGAGGTTCGCGTAAAAGTCGAAAGCATGAGCGACTTGTACATGATGCTGCCGCAAATGGCGGCTGAGGTGGAAGCGCGTGCGCACAGACTGCCATTTAAAGAGGCTGCCGCCGAGAGGAAACTCAGGCGCGTCCGGGAAGTGATGGGCGAGCGGACCGTAGCGTTCGATACATCCGAGATGAGTTTCGAATTGCGGCGCCTTGAGGTTCTGAGCAATCACGGTGAACTGGCGCTCGGACCCCCCGGTTTCGAAAGTGTTGACCATGAGGAACAGGCTGATCGGAACTTTGGGCAGGCCGCAGAAATCGTCTGCAGGGTTCAGGCAGGCAGCGTCGGTTGTTTCCACCCCATCATCCTCCCACCGGAGCGGACGCCAGAGCGGCGGAAGTCGGCGCCTGGCGGCGCGAGTCGGCAACCACGGGGAGCGAGAAAAGGCCAGCGGGCTTGACGAACTTTTCGAGAAAGTTACGATGCCAGAGCTCGAACATCAATAGTCGCCAGATACGACTGGTCATAGTGCGGCCGCGGAGCAGGTGATCGTCCATCAGTTTCCTGATGCCATTCGCGTCGAAATATCCGCGCTCCAGAGTGCGGGGTTCGAGCAGGATCATCAGCATGTCTTTGAGTTCGTAGCGCATCCAGTGCACCAGCGGGAGCGTAAATCCCTGCTTCTGGCGGTAAAGCGCTTCGTGCGGTACGCCAACGCGCTCGGCCAGTTTCCGCAGAATGTACTTCTGCTCCTTGCCCCGCAGTTTCCACTGCGGCGGAAGGCCGGTTACCCACTCGACGAACACGTGGTCAAGAATGGGGACGCGGACTTCGAGCGAATTCAACATGCTCATGCGATCGACTTTGGTGAGAATGTCCGCAACCATGTACGTCTTGGCGTCAACGTAAAGCAACTGGTCGACTGGATCCTTGGTGGGAGCTTGCGCGAAGTAACGGCGGAGAACATTCGCGGGATCGTCGCTGCGCTTCAGTATCTCCCGAAAATCGGGCGACAGCAGCGGAGTATCGCGCTCGAAGGAAGGCAAGAATGCAAGATGATCGATGTAACGCTCCTGCCAGGGCAGCGAGACGTTGTAACTGAACCTGCGTCCCCGCATCCGGTTGGGCAGGCGCGGGAGAATCTGGTCGCGATAGAGTTTGCGGGCCCATCCAGGAATGTGTTCGTAGATGCGACGCTCATCATGAATGCGATAGCGATCATATCCGGCAAACATCTCGTCGCCGCCATCGCCGGAAAGAGCGACAGTGACGTGCTGCCGCGCCATCTGCGAGACATAGTAGGTGGGCAGCATGGAGGAGTCGCCGAAGGGCTCTTCCAGCGAACTGGTGAGGTGCTCGACGGTCTGAACCACGTCGGGCTCAAGGATCATCTCGTGATGATCGGTGCCGAACTTATCGGCCACCACGCGCGCCCATTTCGATTCGTTAAAATCGTCTTTCTTGAAACCGATCGAGAACGTCTTGACCGGGCCTGAACTGGCCCGCGCCATGAGGGCCACGACCGTAGAGGAGTCGGTACCGCCGCTGAGAAATGCTCCCAGAGGCACGTCGGAGATCAGGCGAATCCTGGTCGCCTCAAACAGACGCTGCTCCAATTCTTCCAGACATTCTTCTTCGTTCCTGGGCGCATGGGTGTTGTATGCGGGAAGGTCCCAGTACTGCCGGACATTTACCTTGCCGCCCTCGAACTCGAGCAGGTGTCCGGGAGGCAGTTTCTGAATTCCAGTGAAAGCGGTGATGGGATCGGGGACGTATCCGTAATAAAGATACTCGAGCAATGCCTGGGAATTCACTTCGGCCAGTTCTGGAGCCACGGCAAGAATCGATTTTATTTCGGAGGCAAAGTAGAGATTGCCCTTATGGAGAGCGTAGTGCAGCGGCTTCTTGCCGAGACGGTCCCGAGCCAGAGTCAGTTTACGTTTCGTCTTGTCGTAGATAGCGAGGGCAAACATGCCGCGAAGTTTCTTGACGCAGTCGGCGCCCATTTCTTCGTAGAGATGAATAATGACTTCCGTGTCGGTGTGGGTTACGAAGCGATGCCCGCGGCTTTCAAGTTCGGGACGGAGTTCGGGAAAGTTGTAGATCTCTCCGTTGAAAACGATCCATGCGCTGCGGTCCTCGTTGAATACCGGTTGGTGGCCGCCAGAGAGGTCGATAATCGAGAGGCGGCGCATGCCCAGACCGGCGCCGTCGGCCACGTAGAGCCCCTCGTCGTCCGGACCGCGATAGACGATTTGCTCGCACATGTGGTGCACGAGTGCCTCGGTGATATTGCTCTCGCGAGTTGCGCTCACCACTCCGGCGATTCCACACATGGGATTAATCTATCCTCTCAAACTCACCGGAACGGAACTGGATTTCTGCAATGCTGGCGGCATATCGGCAATCTTCTTGAAGCGATAATCACGGTAGTCGCCGGGATTGCCCTCGCGGCCATCGCAGGCCGCGAGCAGGATGTTGGCCATCTCGCGAGCGGAGGCGAAGTGCAGCGTTTCTTTCCGGTCAGTTGCGCCGCCAACCAAAGCGGCAAGAAAATCGCGGAAGCTGTCGCCGATGACCGAATCTTTCTGAGCCGGGTTCATGCTATGGCAAAACAATTTGATAAACAGCCAGTCGGGACCACCGGCGACGCGGACTTGAGCCTGCTTCCAGAGAGAGAATCGGTGCATCGTAGGGGGATTCGGCCCGGTAATGGCGCCGTTATCGAGAACCGGGCGCGCGGAACGCCAAGTGCGCCGGAAGTCGGTCACCAGCGGGCCTTGGATGATCAGGGGAAACGAAGGCACAGTGCCGGCAACCAGGTCGTCGCCTTGCCGATGCGGTGCGCGGCGATCGAGAGGAAGAGCGCAGGTGTAGACGGAATTAGTTTTCGGGACCTGTGCCGGATGCCAGATGCCGCCAGGCATAGTCAGGTCCGCATAGCAACCGGTCTCGGCAAGAATCTGCATTTCCGAATCGACACCGCAGAAGCGTCCGGCGGCGGAGTTGGCGAGCGCGAAATTTCCGTGAACAAAGGCATAGGCAGGACGCGCCCCACCTTCTTCGAGCGCCAGGCAGCGATGGCGAACCGCAAGGTGGTCCCGGAATTCGGTGAGCACGCGGCGGGTGTTTTCGGCGGAATCGGGATGCGGGATGCCGTGGTGCAGGTGGACCTCGACTTCTCCCCAACCGGCGTGGCAGTGGTCGGCAAGCAGGTCGAGCAAACCCTCGTCGTATTGCTCGGCGGGATAAAAATAAGTGTGGATGAGCGGGCGGCCATCGTGGTCACGCCAGGCATCGACGACCTTGGGATACTCGCGCGTCCACCATTCCACGCGGCGCTCTTGCTCGGAACGAGAGACGCGTTTTTGGCCATCTGCGGGATCGATGGCCGGCTCGAAGTGATCGGCGAGAGTAAGGATGATGTGAACCGGGCCGGAGGGCGTCGATTTCAACGCACGCCAGGTCGCGGACGGCATGACCTTTCTGGCATAGGCGATTTGTTTTGCAAGACCCATTCGAAAATCAGAGCTTCTTTATTATTACGGTTTGCCGCTTACGATTGCCTGCTTACCATTCCTGGAGGGACGGTTGGGGACGCCGTCGCTCCTCCGGTCGTTTATCCTCGGGCTGGTTTACGGCCTCGGACGGCAATGGAGATTTCGCCCACGCGCATGTCTTCCATGCCCATCGCTTCGTACCATTGGAACACCTGCTCGTAGGTGTGCTTGGACTGATACTTGGGAGAATACCAGTCGAAGGTGTCGAGCATCCGGGCTTCGGGATCCTTCTGGCGGTTGACGGGAAAGACGTGATGAATGGCGCCCGCGAGCGGAGGACCTAGCAGCGGCACGCGCTTCAATCCCTGGTTCAGGTTGTAAAAGAACGGAACCGCAAACTTCAGGATGCGGTGCAGGTTCTCCGGCTTCATCTTGTGGGTATAGCGGCGCCAGAAATCGCTGAAGCGATACCACTTGTTGTACCCACTGTAGAGCCACACCACGAGCAACCCGCCAGGCTTCAGGTATTTATCCAGCGTCTTCACGGCCGCTTCGCAATCGGGTGTGTGGTGGAGAACTCCGATGCTGTAAATCACGTCGAAGGATTCGGGAGCGAAGGGCAAGGCGAACACATCGGCCTGAAAAGCCACAAAGTCGCGCTCCGCCAGATTCTTGGCGGCAACTTCGGCGGCGGCACTCAGGTCGACTCCAACCACACGCGCACCCCAGCGAGTGGCAACCTCGGCAAAACGCCCCATGCCACAGCCGACGTCAAGCACCAGTTTGCCTTTGAGGTCTTCGGGGCGGAGGGCGGTTTTGGCCAGGAAATGGCGCTCGGATTCTCGAAGCTCGTCGTGATCAAGTTGCGTCTTCTGATAGCGGTGCCACTGGTAACCAAAGCTCGCCGCGTAGTGCTGGGCGTCGACAAAGCGGGCAATGCCCTGCACCTTGGGATAGGCTCGCTTGCAAGCCGGACAGACAAAACCCTCGGCCTGGTCACTTTCAAGTTTCGAACCGCAACCGAGGCAACGCAAAATCGCCTGCAAGTCAACGGACAGGTGAGACTGCACCAGTGGTTCGGTGATCGGCATAAACCTCCAGGAAGTGACGCGGCTTTTTCGCCGGAGGGAGCGGCGAGCCGGGTCCTTGTTTGTCTTGCTCTTTGACGGTCTGCAATAGCGTAGCCGTAAAAGCCGCGGCAAAATAGGGGAAGAACTGGTAAGCTTCCGGCGCAAATAATGCCCCCACCACGAAGCCCACCTGGGAACCGGTCAAGGCCCCGGCAAAGAGCCTGACCTCGGGATCGAGATTCTTCATTCTGTGAAGTGCAAACATATTCTGGAAGTCTCGCCAGAAAAACATCAAGTAGAGAATCAGCGCCGGAATACCGCATTCGACGGCAATCTGGAGGTAGGTCATGTGCACTTCGTGCCAGATCAGGGAATAGGTTTCGAAGTTCCGACAACCAAGACCGAACACCGGATAATGCTCGATGCCCTCGACGGCGCGCACCATGAGGTACTTGCGGTCTTCATACGATCCATAGGCACCCTTCTCGGTCGTGCTGTTGCCCGACAGCGCGTTAAACCGGTCGTAGAGTCTCCCGCCCACCGTGGACAGAATCACCACTCCGAGGACCAGGCTTGCCGCGATCAACCAGTAGCGCTTTCCTTTGACGGCGATGTAGTAGAGCGCAATGCTAAAGGAGCAAACCAGATCGATGAAACCGGCGCGGGAGGCGGTTAGAAAAATCACGGTCAACATCAGCAGCATCCCGACAAACCAGAACGCTTTCACCGCACCATTCTTAGCGATCACGAAAAAAGCCAGGGCATAGGGCAGCGACAGCACGACGGCAAAGGCGAGATCGTTGGGATTCGAATAGAAGCCGCCCAGCACTTGTTCGAGCCGCGGTACGTCGTGTCCCTTGATGATGACCGCGATGCAAACCATGACCACCGAAAACGCCTGAATGAAAATGATCCGTTTCAGGCGGGTAAACGTCGTGATGAGCAGGAAAACCAGCACCCAACAGATGTAAATCTTGGAAAAGTCGATGGTGCGGGTCAGCGCTCCGCCCCTCCAGATGGGAGACAGGAAGGCGCCAACGTACATCAGAAGGATGATGTAGAGCAGCAGATTCGCCATCTTAGGCAGATCTTTGAAAGACCGTTTGGTCTTGCCTAGAGAGTTGAACAGCCCCCACATGGCCATGATGGCGGGAACCTTGGCGACCGGGAGATATGAAAAACCCGGAATGAAGTCCTGGAAGCGGGTGCAATACACGATAAAGAAAGCGGTCAGCCAGAAGAACGCGCCCTTGGTCGGATCCGACATCTTGATCGACATGCGCCTGCCCGTGGGGCTCGCCGTCGCTACTATTCCTTTATTGCCGTTATCGCCGATGGCCACAGATTCCTCTTTTTCTCACAAGCTTTCTTTTCGCTCAGCGGCACCCAGCCGCTAAAAGTGCATCCAGATTCGAAGTACATTGCAGCACCGCTAAAGCGATGCGTTGACGCGAACCCTACTCCCGCCGAACGCTGCAACCGATCTCCTTTGCGCTACCGACTCTAAGACCTCGCTAAAGCGTTCTCCGATCACCGGCCAGTCGTAAGCGGCGGCAGTCTGGGCGGCGGCGTTCGCGTAGCGGCGGCGCAGTTCAGGATCGCGCAGCAGCATGATCACTGCCTGGGCAAAGGACCGGGCGTCATCGGCCAGAACAATGTCACGGCCGTGATGAACATCCAATCCCTCGGCGCCAACGGTGGTGGAGACCACCGCCTTGGCCGTGGCCATGGCCTCGTAGATTTTCAATCGCGTTCCGCCCCCAATGCGCAAGGGCACAATCACCACGTCAGACTGGTGGAGATGCTCGACCACCGAAGGCACGCGCCCGGTCACCGCAATCGAATCGGCCGCCCACTTCTGCACCCTCTGGTCGGGATTACGGCCAACGATACGGAGTCGCGCCTGCGGAACTTCGACCTTGATCGCGGGCCAGATTTCAGAGCAAAAATACTCGACGCCGTCGACGTTCGGCTCCCAATCCATCGCCCCTACAAACGTGATCAATGGCGCGGACGGGTTCGACTCAAACGCCAAGGGATGGGGACGATACTCGGCGAGATCGACTCCGGTGGGGACAACGGTCACGCGCCCTCCATCAACCCACTGTGTCATGAGAGAGCGATCGTTTTCGGAAACGGCAATGACATGCTGAAACTTGCGAACCGCAGCGCGTTCGTAGCCGAGCATCTTGCGGAATTCCATACGGTACATCATCCTTTTCGCCGCATTGCCCGCCGTATCGGCGTGGCGGCGCCAGATTTCGCTTTCCACGTTGTGCTGGAAAAGCACACTGGGGAGGTTGAGGCGTCCGGGAAAATTGACGGCTGCATCCAGAAAGTCGCAGACCGCAACCTCAAAACGCTGCTCGCGATACCATGCCTGGATCTGCTTCTGAACTCCAGGGTGAGCAAAGCGGCTGACGGCATAGGGCGGCCGGGCGCCGAGATGAACGAGATAGTCGAGAGCGCGCGCGGCTCCCGAAAGCTCGCGCTTGCCGGTGCACACGGCCACCGCTCCCGGCAACTGGCGCCGCAGTTCGTTCTCGTACTCCGCATCGGGTGCTCCCGCATAGTAGGAGTAGAACGTAAGTTCGTGGCGGGCGGACAGATATCGCAAGACGTGGTACGTGCGAATATTGCCGCCGTTTTGGACGGGCAGAAGCTTGTCGGCTTTGACCCAGAGGATTCTCATAGCAGCCCTTCGCTGGTCATTCGGCGGACCGATTTCAGCGAACCCAGACCGCCTTTCTGCCGGTGACGAAGTTGACGAAGGCGACCAGAGCGGCGGAATTGAGAATGACGAACGTGCGGGCGGGATCGGCAATGCGTGACAAGGGACCGATCCGAAGGCCCGCCAGGGCGGCCAGGCTGAGGGCATAAAACGCCAGCTGCGCGGCCAGCGCGGCGCGATAAAGGGGCTGGGGCACCAGCATCGAAGAGAGCAAAAGCGCCAGCAAGGCAAAGGGCACTGCCAGCCGTGAAAGCTTGTGGCTTATGTATTCGAAGCGGATCGCATTTTGCGAACTCAGCAGCCACGGAGCAAGTTGGGGAAGCTGATAGTTGCCGCTGAGAGTGCGGACCTTGCGGGAAAATTCACGGCCTTCGCCGAGGTCGGGCGCATCCCAGGCGCGGGCGCGCGAATCGAAGATTACGCGAAATCCCTGGCGCACGATTTCCATGGGAACCAGAACATCGTCGAGAATAGTGCCTTCCGGCAAGGGTAAAAACAAGCTGCGGCGAACGCAGTAAATCGCCCCGGTCGCACCGACGACCGAAGCCGAGGCGGACTCGAGCTCGCGAATCTTCTTTTCCACGCGCCAGTACAAACCCATTCCCTGCCCCGTCTCTCCGCTGGCAGGATCTCCCAGCATCAACTCACCGCTGGCGGCGCCGACATCGGGGTCGGCGAAATTCTCGATCAGCAGACGCAGGGCGCCGCACTCGAGGTCCTGGCGGGCGTCGGTAAACAGCAGAATCTCCCCAACCGCGAGTTTGATGGCGTCGTTGAGACCCGCGGCTTTGCCCTGGGATTGCGGTTTGAGAAGAGTTCGCACCCGGATGGGCGCGCCCTCCCGCGATTCCGTTCGCGCTTCCGAGGCGCGCGCGTAATCGGCAAGAATGGCGGGCGTGCGATCGCTGGAGCCGTCGGAGACGACAACCACTTCCAGCTTATTCCTGGGATAGTCGAGCGCCAGCAGGTTTTCCAGTTTGCGGGCGATGACCGCTTCCTCGTTGCGCACTACCATCACCGCCGAGACCGAGGGCAGTGCCAGACTATTTTCCAAACCATTTTTCAAGCTGTGACCGGAATTGCGGCGCACGGGACGGGGCGACCAGAGGCTGCGCATCCATAACCACACGGGATAGCCCAGGTAGGAGTAGCCAACCAAGGCAGCCGCCATCCAGAATACACATTTCATTATTCTTATCCCGGTAGCGCTGATGATGGCGCTCATCACTGTGCACCCCGGCGCAAGAGGACGGTCTTGATAGTCTGGAACATGATCAGCAGATCCAGACCAATGGAAGCGTTCTTGATGTAGAAGAGGTCGTATTGAAGTTTTTCGCGCGCGTCGTCAACCGTGCTCCCATACTTGTACTTCACCTGCGCCCATCCGGTGAGTCCGGGCCGCACTACGTGCCGAACTTTGTAGTATGGGATTTTCTCGGAGAGCATCGCGATGAACTCCGGGCGCTCCGGGCGAGGGCCGACGAAGGCCATATCGCCTTTGAGCACGCACCACAACTGGGGAATCTCGTCGAGGCGCGAGGAGCGCAGGAATTTGCCCACGCGGGTAACGCGCGGATCATTATCGCCCGCCCACTTCGGTCCGCTCACGGCTTCGGCGTCCTGACGCATGGTGCGGAACTTCATCACTTTGAATTCGCGGTTGCCCTTGCCCACCCGGGTCTGCGTATAGAACACCGGGCCCTTGGAATCAAGGCGGATGGCGAGCATGATGAAGGGGAATAAAGGGAGCGCGAGGATGAGGCCCACCAGCGAGATGCACAACGAAAGTACGCGGCGTACCGCTTTGAAGGGAGTGCTGCGGCGAAAACCTTCGCCAAACACCATCCAACTGGGATTGAGATTTTCGACCTCGATCCTGCCCGAGATCTTTTCCAGCCAACTGGTGGCTTCCTCGATCTTGACCCCGTCCAGCCTTAATTCCAGCAACTGGTCCATCGGGGTAGCGCCGCGACGGTTCTCCATGGCGACAATGACGCGATGGAATTTTTGTTTGTGATAGACGTCCATCAGGTGTGCCGCCACCGCCTCGAGGGTGATCGCGCCTTCCATTTTGCCCGTCCAATTCACGATCTCGACGCCCAGTTCAGGGTTCTGGCGCAGCCCTTGAACCACGCGCTGGGCACGGTCGCCGGTCCCGAGAACGTAAACGCGCTCCACCAGAATCGGCAACTGGACCAGCCACGTGAATCCCATCCGCCAGCCGAACAAGGCGACTGTGAGAATGAGAAGGCCAATGGTGGAAGAACCGCTCCCCACCAGTAAGCTGGGCCGTACGTAGGCCACGGCCGCGAGAATGAAGGCCAGCACTCCGGGTAGCAGCAGGAGGCGAAAATAGAGTTCACCCGGAGGATTGAGGCGCGCCGTGTCGTAAAGGTCGAGCCAGTGCGAGCACAGCAACACCAGCACCGTCAGGCCGAGAATCTTGTAATAGCCGTGGTCCGCGTTGAGCGCCAGATAACTGTCTTCCTGAAATTCGTACATGGCCCCGAGCAGGAAAGAGGTCCAGACAATCAGGGCCTCTCCGATCAGCAGGATCAGAGTACGGATTGGATAATAGACATTAAAGAGCCGGATCAACGCAGCCTCGGTTCAACTTCATTTTTTGTCAACTAGGTGGGGCTGTTCACGGCCTCGCCATAGTAGTACTTGGACTGTGAAAGTTTGCCGGAGGGGGCTCCGTTCAGCACCACTCCCAGAAGCAGCTTGTCGGGAAACTCCTCGCGGGCCCGGCGCGCCAGATCGGAAGGCGTCGCGTTGGAGCGCACCACCATCAGGATGCCGTCGCAGCAACTGGCAACGAGGGTGGCATCCGATACGGGGATGACGGGCGAAGAGTCCATAATGACCCAGTCGAACAAAGGTTCGACGCGCTGCAGCAGGAGCTTCAGACGGCCATTGGAAAGCAGTTCCGGAGCGCTGCCGGCAAGGCGGCCGGCGGGCATGAAGAAGAGGTTTTCCATGGGTCCGCGCTGCAGGGCGGCGAACTCGTCGCATTCGCCCAGCAGATATTCGGAGAGACCGGGTTGCGGCGGGGCGCCGAAGTGGCGGTGCATGCCGGGGTTGCGCAGATCGGCGTCGATCACCAGGGCGCGGCGTCCGTGCTGCCGCACCATGACCTGGGCGAGATTGGCGGCCACGAAGGACTTCCCTTCTTTAGGTAGCGCGCTCGTGACCAGCAGGCGTTTCAACTGCATCTTCTCGCGAATCTGATAGAGGCGGGAGCGCAAGGTGCGAAACTCTTCCGCGCCGATGCGATTATCGTCTTCGTGGAAGAAGAGCATAGTGCGCGGATCGGGACTCCAATCGGGCTGGGGGCAGCGCGCCAGCAGCGATTCGTAAGTGGTCGCTGCGCCCCGGCCGGGCATGGCGGCGGGCGAAGGCTGCAGGGAAGGCATCTCCGGCATGTTCTCGGGCTGGACGTCCGGGGGGGGGTTGAAAGCGGGCTCGACGTGCGTCCCCATGGAGGATGCTCTTTCCTGCTCGGCGCGTTTCAAAGCGTCATGGATGCGGCTCATATTTTCCTTTCCTTGGGGAGATCTTGCGGTTCCGATTGTCGCAACCGGTCGGCCAGTGTTGCCAGAGTGCGTAAAGCCTCGACCAGGTCAAATTTTTCAGAAGACGCGGGAGCGGGCGCAGTCATGGCGGCTGCGGCGTTGCCGTCGGCGAGGTCGAAATCCCGGGCCACCGAATCGACGACCGTGACCGAAACGGTCTTGCTCTGATCGACGAAGGCGCTCACCAGGCAATGTTCGCAGAGCAGGTTAATGACGCGCGGAATGCCCAGCGCATAACGATAGATGGCCACGGTGGCGTCGGGTTCGAAAATCGGATCGCCGTTCGACCCCGCGATGCGCAGCCGCTGGTTGATATAAGACCTGGTTTCCTCGAGATTCAGGGGATGGGTCTTGGCGCGCAGGGTGAGACGCTGACGCAACTGGCGCAACTGGGGCTGCTTCAGGCGTTGCTCGAGTTCGGGCTGTCCGACCAGGACAATCTGCAGCAGTTTTTCGGTGAAGGTCTCGAGATTGGTGAGCATGCGAATCTCTTCCAGCACTTCGTCCGAGAGGTTTTGGGCTTCGTCAATCACCAGCACAGCCGTTTCCCCGGCGCGATAGCGGTCGAGCAGCCAGTTGTAGAGTTGCTGCAGGATCTGACTCTTGGACTTGGTGTCGCAGGGAATGCCGAAATCGGCCATCATGAAATCGAGGAGCTGCGGCACATCCATGCGCGAGTTGAAGATAAAGGCGGTCGCAACCTGCTGCAGGCGCAGCCACTCCATCAGTTTATTGATCAGCGTGGTCTTGCCCGTACCGACCTCGCCGGTCAGCAACACGAAGCCTTTGCGGCTTTGGATGCCATAGGTAAGGCAAGCCAGCGCCTCTTCCGTATGCCGGGTTAGAAAAAGATAACGCGGGTCCGGATTGACGTTGAACGGGTTGGCGCGAAGTCCAAAAAACTCTTTGTACATAGTCTTTCTCTAGACCTCGACGTGTTCGTGTTCTTTTGACGGGTCGGAATCGCCCCGGCCCCAGAAACGGCGGCGACCGTGCCCATTGCCGTTGCCGACCACGTCATCCTGTGGCTCAGACTCCTCGCCCAGCCAGGGCACGGAGATCAGGAGTGGCAGATCCATGACGGCGGCCGCATCTTTCTCAGTGCGGATGGACTTGTCGCTAAACTCCAGAATGATGGCGATGAGGATGCCGAGCGCCAGTCCCGCGCCCATGCCGGCGGCGGCAAAGAGCGGGCGGACGGGAAAGCTGGGAGAATCCGCCAGGCCAGCCGTGGTCAGAATGTGCATCTGCTCGCCTTCTTGCGCGTTCTCCATGCTGGTGCCGAGTCCGGCGGCGCTTTTCTTGGCCAGCAGGTCTTTGTAAAAGGACTGCGCGTTATCGTTGTCGCGGGTTAGCACCTTGTACTGCTCTTCCACGGTTGGGCTCATGGCGGTGCGGCTCTGGTAGATCGCAATCTGGCTTTGCAGCTTCTTCTGGTCGAGGGTGTTCTGCTCGATCGAGGCCTGGTACTGGTGAACCTGCAGGCGGAGTTGGCGAATCTCAGGCGTTTCGGTGGCGCTACCGTTATCGGTATTTTCGGGGACAGTGGCGGCGGCTGCGGCGTTGACTTCTTTCAGCTTCTTCTCGATGTCGGCGATTTCAGTCTTGGTTTTGATCACATCGGGGTAATCGTCGGTATAACGCGACTGCAGTTGCATCAATTGAGCCTTGAGCTGGGTCAGTTCCTGTTCCAGGGTCTGGGGGTTGGCGCTCGACTGCGAACTTTTCCAGGCGGCAATCTGCTGCGCCAGCATGCTCTCGGTATAGGCTTTGTCCTGCTGCGCGCGGCTCAGGGCTTGGGTCGTGGCGTCGAGTTGCGAGTTCAGCGACATCAGCATCCGCATGTTGTTGTCGACATCGGTTGGCAACTGGCCCAAATACTGCTTCTTGAAGGCGGCCAGCTTGGCGTCCTGTTCGTCGACGGTGCGCTTCGCATCCTCCACCTGGCGGCTGAGAAAATCGGTAGTGCTGCCGGCAATGGTGGCGCGCTCGCGCAAGTTTTCGTCCACGATCAACGAGGTCATGGCGTTGCAAATTTTCTGGGCACGGGCGGCATTGCTGTCCGAGTAGTTCACGGTGAAGCCCGGCACGGGTTCGCTGGAGGCAGAGGGCTTATTCTTCTTGGCGCCGGGGGAAGACGCGGCAGCCGCGCTCATCGAGGTGATCACGGGCTGGACCTGTAAATTCTGCTGGATCTCGCTGATGAGCTTGTCCTCTTCTTCGGGCTTGACCAGCGCCAGGCCCTGAATCACGGGGCGCAAGCGAGTCGGGCTCACGACCTCCTGGCTCAGGGTCTGAACCCGCTGGGTAAAATCCGAAGTGATGACCGGCGCGACGTAGGCGTCAGGCACCTTCTGGCCTTCGACCAGCACGGTGGACTGCGAGGTATATTTTGGCGGAAAGAGATAAGAAACCATGAAGCCCGCCAGCGGGGCAAGCAGGGCTGGGATCAAGATGACTTTCAGGCGGCGCCGCAGCATCGCCAGATAATCGTCCATTGTCAGTTCGCGATTTTCACTCATAGCTGGTTCACCAATCCGGCCGCCCCGAGGCGGCCCAGAAATTATTCGATCCGAGTCGGCCTGGGGTGCCATTCCACCCCGATGGTGCCAACGTGCCGCTGACTGATTCTCCCGGTGGAGCCGCCCAGATCCGAGGGAGCGACATTGAACGCCACCTCGCTGAAACGATACGCGGCAAAAAAATCGTACGTGCGTCCGAGATGCTTGCGGAAAACGGCGCCCGCCGAACCATCGTCGTAGCTGGTCGCCGGGAACGCCCCCAGTGCCGCATTCTGAAGTTCCTTGTTATGCGAGTAGCCCAGGTCTCCATAAAAATCCCAGGTTCGTCCCAGCGGCCGCGTATAGCCGAGCCGGGCAGCCTGGGTATTGGCGCCGGCGAAGAAGCCGGAGCCGGACGACGTAAATTTCTCATAACTGGCAACCACCGCCGCATGGCCCAGTTTGTAGCGCAACTGCACCCGCGCGCTCAGCGACCAGTGCGTAATGTACAGGCCACCCTCTTCCAGGTCGGTATATTGCGGACCGGCGCCGGCGGTGAGGCTCAGCCTGCCGCTCAGGTTATATTTCCAGCGCAGATTGACGATATGGTTGTAAATCTGGCCGCCGCTATTCTGCGGAAATTGAAACAGCTGAAAGGCGTAGACAATGCCAAGCTGATCGTGATGGGAAACCAGCCGGGCATATCCACCCTCGAGGGTGATCTGGTCGCTGTTGATCAGTAGATTGGTCGGATCGTAGAAATGAGCGTTGCTGAAGCCAGCGGCCACCGTGATCGCGGAGACCGGACTAATCGCCTGCACCGCATCGAGTATCGCGGTATTGGTGAGCCGGGGAATGTTGCCCACGGTGCCGAACTGACCGCTGCCGAACAGGTGACTGCCGGGCAAACCGCCACCCGACTCCCCCGTCCCAAGGCCGCCCGTGGCCAGACCGAGTCCCGGGGCGCCGCCGAAAGTGCCAATCGAAAACGAACCATCGGGCAGGTAGCTGAAGGCGTCGCGCAAGGTCGCCTGCCCGGTTCGCCAGCGGGTCACGGCCTCGAGGCCGGCGGCCTGCAACTGCTTCGCGTAATAAGGATTGCTGTAGAAAGCTCCACCCCCCAGATACTCCATCAGGAGATCGCTCCTGGACCAGAACTGCTGAAGATCGAAAGCCCCCAGAACGCGCGTGGTGGACTCCAGATTATTAGCGCCGCCGAGTACGTTGCTCCCATTCGTGTCGGCCGATTCGCTCACCTGCAAGGCCGGTGAAATGAAACTGCGGCTGGCGGTATGCAGCTCCAGGCCGGGCTCGTCGAGGCCGGAAACGGGCGGATTCTCCGGGCTCAGAATGGGCGCGTTCTCCTGCCCAAAGGCTGGAGCCGGGGTGGTCGCGGGCTGGGATTGGGCACTGCCCTGAGCCGCTGCCCACAAGCTCCCGCCAATGACCAGCAACGCCAAACGGACTGTTCTCGTGATGAACATGCTCTTCACTCGCTTTTCACCCGTCGATCTTCATCGATCGTCGATTACCAATCCTTGATCCTTGATCCTTGATCTGTGCCGGGCCGCACACCTTCGACCGAACACTTTGCAACTCTTACGGGACGACAATCGTGTCGCCCGGCTGCAGCAGATAATTCTGTTCAATCTGCTCGCCCTTGACCAGCTTCTGATAGTTCACCGGTAGTTTTTCCTGCTTGCCGTTTTCCGTGCGCAGGACGTAAATGCGTTTCGTGTTGGCGAACTGGCTGATGCCGGCGCTGGACAAAGCTTGGAGGACGGTCATGTTGGGTAACATCGGCGTGGCCCCTGAATGCATAACCTCGCCCGTCAGGTAAATCCGCTTGCTATTGATGGAAGTCACCACCACGGTGACCCGCGGATCGGAAATGTATTTCTTGAGCTTCTCGGTGAGCGCCTGGCTTAACTGCTCGGGAGTAAGACCCGCCGCCTGAACATCGTTCAGCAGGGGCAAAGAAATCTTGCCATCGGGACGAACCGGCAAAGTGGCGGTTAGGTCGGCTTCTTTCCATACCGCTACGTGCAGCACGTCATCGGGACCGATCACATACTCAGGTCCGGCCGCGCTGTTGGAGGCTGGGCTCGCCGTATTGTCCGAAGCGCTCTTGCCGGCGGCGGCCTTATCGGGAGCGGGGCTGGCGGCTGGCGCATCCTGCGCCAGCGCAATACTGCCAATCAGGATGAGTGCCGTAAGCGCCACATGCCATGTCAATTTCATAGTCCTTCTCCTCTAACTGCTCGAAACTTCTCGATTCCCTCTTCTGGTAACGCTCAAACCGCGGGCCGTTGTGCTCAGGCGCCGAATTCTTCGTATCCAATCTGTTTCAGTTTGTAGAGCAGCGCTTTGTAGCTGATTTGCAACTCCTGGGCCGCTCGGCGCCGGTTCCAGCGGGTGCGGGTCAGGACCTGCAGAATAATCTCTCTTTCAGCCTCGCGGGAGGCGGCGCGGGCCGCGTCTTTCAGTGAAATTTTTTCGCCGCTGCCGCCGCGATCGNNAATTCGCGAATGTTTCCCGGCCAGTGGTATTCCAGAAAAAAACTCTGCGTCTCCGGACTGAGCACCGGCACCCCGCGGCAAAAATCGCGGGCCGCGGCGGAGAGAAACCAATCGCGCAGCAGGGGAATATCTTCCTTGCGCTGGCGCAAGGGAGGCAGCCGCAAACAGACTGCGCTGATTCCGTAATAAAGGTCCTCGCGGAACTTGCCAGCCTTGACCTCGGGCTCCAACTCGCGCGACGTTCCGCAGATGAACCGCGCCCCACGGGGCTGGTCATCCCCTTGGGCCGCTTCGTTCCCTGTGCCCCCTTTGTTATCGCCGTTGCAACCGATTTGGCGGACCAGTTCTTTCTGGGCGGCTGGCGTGAGGTCGCCCACTTCCTGAAGATAGATGGTTCCACCCTGGCCAGCCGCGGCCAATACCTCTTCCGTGACCTCTCGCCCCTGAAAGACCTGAAAGCGCTGCGCCGCGCGGCTGGAGAGAACATGGATGCGCGCGGCCGCGGCCGCCTTGCCCGAACCGCGTTCGGCGACGACCAGTACCGGCACATCATTTTGCGACAGCTCGCGGATCACGGCTTCGACCGTGCGCATGCCGGCGCTTACGCTTTCGAGCCAGACGCGAGCGTTCCCGTTCTGGGGCGCTCCGGCAGTCGCCGAGATTTCGGTCTTATCGAGATCCATATTCTTTACTTCACGATTTACTTCACGATTTTCTTCACGATTTTCTTCACGATGCGCTTCGCTTTTTCGCAGCCGGGATTTCGAGGCCAAGACAGTGGGGGAACGTCTTGGACGTTGGCTTACACCGTGTAGTGCACACTCGCTGCCATTCCAGCCTAGCCAGGTACGAGTCACTAAAACAGTATATGCTTATTTGTCAACAACTTGCGACCATGCCATTAAGGCAACGATGCGTATAAGTTAACACATTGCGGACAAATGGGAAATTTATTGCCCACCTCTTTGGTAACTTCTGGGGATTACTTTCCACTTGCTTTTGGGGGCAAAGTTCCTAACTACCTGCAAGCACAGCAAATTGGCTTCGCTTTAAAGGAATGAATGCCGCGCGACCCGCATAGAGCGAAAGGGAAATAGTTTTCCACATGCTTCGCATTCGCGGCATCCCATAATTGCGCAACGCAGCGCAACTCGGCGGCCACGCGAAGAGCACTTCTTATCCGAAGCCGAAGCCATTTCCAGCGGCTTCCGCCGCAAGTGAACTGGCGCTCGCCTCGAACTCAGTTCCGCTACAGTCCTGCCCGTTCGGCCACGGGGCGGTGAGCAGGGTATGGACAGAGTCACTTCCGGTCCGCAACCGACGTTCTGTCAAAGAGGATGGCTTTTGCTTTGCGCGCAGGCCCAGTTTCGCATATTCTCAGATGCAAGCGTGCGACCTATGGGTAATTCAGTGGAGGTGCTTCCGATCCTCTCGACGCCAGAATCGACGCCCGAGGACCGCTCGTCGTCTCACTTGCCTGCCTGGCAAGCGGGCACGCTGCTGCTTCTGATCGCCTGGCTTTACGCCTCGGTTCTCGCTCACCTTTTCCTGCAGTGGGTGGGGCCTCACCACGACCCGAATTTCGAACACGGGATCTTTGTCCCTTTCTTTGCCCTGTTTGTCCTCTGGCAGGATCGCAACACGATCAAAGCGATCATGCCGAATCCGTCCTGGGCCGGTCTTCCGCTGATCGTGCTGAGTATGTTCGTACTGGTGCTGGGAGTTCTGGGCGCGGACATTTTCCTGCCCCGAGTATCGCTGCTGATCCTGCTGGCGGGTCTGGTCATTCTTTTTGAGGGTTGGAAGTTCTTTCGCGCTGTCCTCTTCCCCTGGGCGTTTCTGATTCTGATGATTCCGATCCCGGCCCTGCTCATTAACCGGGTCACCTTTCCGCTTCAGATGCTGGCTTCGCGACTGGCGACTGGCCTGCTGCAGTTGGTCGGAGTTCCAGTGTTGCGGGAGGGAAATATGATCACGCTTCCCGCCATGCAACTGGACGTAGCCGAAGCGTGCAGCGGAATCCGCTCCCTCTTGAGCCTGGTCACTCTTGCCATCATCTACGGCTACCTGATGGAGACGCGGAAGTGGGTGCGCGTGGCGCTGGTGTGCGCGGCAATTCCCATCGCCGTGGCAGCAAACGCCTTCAGAATTTTTGGCACCGGGATGCTGGTGTGGTGGGGATATGAGGATAAAGCAGAAGGCTTTTACCATGGCCTCTCGGGATTGCTGATCTTCGTGGTGGCGTTGATCCTCTTGTTCGCTGTTCACCGTCTCATCTCGCTCTTTTCGATGGCAAGGAAAAACGGGAGTCCAGTCGCACCCGGCAAAGTGGCGCCTTTGCGAGAACAGCCCGCAGGGGAACTTGGTAATGGGGGGACGGGGTCGCTTCGCTTCGGACTGGTGGCCGTTCCTCTGCTGGCAGCGGCGATCTTATTTCACGGATCGGGCCCTGGGATCATTCCGGTGCCACCGGACCTGAGTTCCCTGCCGTCTCAGATTGATGGTTGGACGGGATTCGACCAGGCTCCGCTCGACAAGGAAACCCTGGACATCCTGGGACACCCCAAATATCTCCTCCGTGATTACGCCAGAGAGACAGAGCCGCTGCCGATTAACCTTTACGTTGTTTATTTTCCTTCGCAAAGAGCGGGCGACACCATCCATTCTCCAGACCACTGCCTGCCGGGAGCAGGGTGGATTCCAACTTCGCGGGAAGTCATTCGGCTTACCCGTCCGGATAGCTCGTCGATCCCGGTGAACCGGTATGTGGTTTCACAGTTGGGACAGCGCCAACTGGTGCTCTACTGGTTTCAAGCGCATGGCCGCGTGGTGGCCAGCGAGTGGCAGGCGAAATACTATCTGATTGCCGACTCCATTCGCATGAATCGCAGCGACGGCGGGATGGTGCGGCTGATCACTCCCATGCTCGACGACGAGTCTCCCGATGCAGCGCAGGCGCGCATCATGAAACTGGGTTCGCCGCTTCTCCCGCTGCTGGACACCTACATCCCGCTCTAATGGCAATCCGACGAATAAAATTGGACGTGTTTTTCGATACCGGGCTACGATTCACGTGGCGCAAACAGAATACATAGGTCCTTCGCTGCGCCCAGGATGACCTCGGCAGTCAAGCTTTGAACTTACGGGACACCCTCCTAGGCGTGAAAGCGGAATTCTTCGGGCTTGCAACTTCGCGCCTCCGCGAACGCTTGAGGCAGGAAACGCACCAGATCGGTTGCCACCAGAGAATTCTCGCCCAGGGATTCCGCCGCGAGGTCCCCGGCTAAGCCATGCAGATAAACCGCCAGAGCAGTCGCGAGATGCGCCTGCTGCGGATGTTGCGCGAGTAATCCAGCCACGATTCCGGTGAGAATGTCTCCGGTGCCTCCAGTTGCCATGCCGGGATTGCCGGTGGGATTGACCCAGACCGTACCGTCGGGTGCGGCGATCAGCGTGCGATGCCCCTTGAGCACGACAATCAACTCGTGATCGCGAGCGAACCTACGCGCCACTTCGAGGCGGTTGGATTGAATTTCGACGATGGTCAGACCGGTCAGGCGCGACATCTCTCCCGGATGCGGAGTAATCACCACGGTTCGTCCGCGGCCGTTCAGCGTCTCCGAGGACGCCTCGAATGCGTTGAGCGCGTCCGCATCGACGACCAGGGATTTGTCGCCGCGGGTAACGATAGTGCGCACGAATGCGGCAGTCTCCGAATTGCGCGAGACGCCCGGGCCGATGGCAATGGTCTTGTGTTCGAGGAGCGCTTCGAGGCCGAGTCCGACGGCTCGCAATGAGATCGTACCCTGCTCGGTTTCGCTCAGCGGCTCCGTCATCAACTCGGGATGAAACGACGAGATGGTTGGCACTACGGACAGGGGCGTAGCCACGGTCGAAAGACCGGCGCCCGCCCGGAGCGCGGCAAATCCCGCCATCGCCGCCGCGCCCGCTTTGCCGAGCGATCCGCCGATCACCAATACGTGTCCGTAGCTGCCCTTGTTGCCTTCACGCGCCCGGGGGGCGAGCAACGGAGCGAAGTCTGCCGGAGTGCTCAGATGAAGCGCAAGCTCCGAGACAATCGCTTCGGGCGGCGAACCGATCGGCGCAATCAGAGTGGGCCCGCCCGTTGTTTTGATCAGGGCAGCGAGAGCGTGTGCGGGACGCGGAGCGGTAAAGGTGACGATGGCATCGGCCCGCGCCTGGACAAGGTCTTCCTGACGTGCGGTTGCGGAGTCGTTCTCGCTTCCAGGCTGCACTGCGTCGGCATCGGCGCCGGATGGAATGTCGATGGCAACGATCGGAGCCGAGGCCGCATTCATCATGGCGATCGCGGCCGCGTAGAGCGGGCTGACTGGGGGGCGAAAACCGGTGCCGAGGATGGCGTCCACGATCAGGTCGGCTGAGAAAGCTCCCACCGCTTCGGAGGAATCGAGGCTGCTGGCATCGCGCACGATCACGGGCGCTATTTTCAGGGGTTGGAGCTGTTGCAGCAGATTCTGCAACATGGCCGCGGCATCGCCGCGAAGATCGGCGGGATCGCACAACAAAAGGACGCGCACGCCACGGCCCGCTTCGACCAGCTTCCGTGCAGCGACGAATCCATCGCCCCCGTTGTTGCCTTTGCCGCAGACAACCGCAATGCGCCTCGCCTCCGGATAATCGGAAAGCACGAAGCGGGCGACGGCCGCTCCTGCGTTTTCCATCAGGCTGAGGGAAGCCACCCCGAAGCGGTCCGAGGTGACGCGATCAATCTCGCGCATTTCCGCTACGCTCACGATCTTCATGGCACGAATCTCATAACCCGAACTTCACAGGATGATCTCTCGCGGTAGAACCGGCGAATTCGAGTATAGCCCGGGCCGCGGCTGCTCGCAGGGAATGGCTGCCTGAACCGAGCGGCCCAGTTGGCAGCAACCGCGCGGCCGTTTCCCTCCGGCCATTACGAACGTAATCGAGACACCCCTTACTCAGGTTGAAGATCGTCCCAAGAATGCCGATAGTCGTACGGGCACAGCGAACCCGGCGCACTATGAATGCATTCCAGTCCGCTTGCCCTGGAAGTCGCTCTAAGTCAGTCGTCCCCAAAATGATTTTCGCAGTGTAGTTGCGCGGCGCAGCGCCAATGGTACCTCCATTTTTCAGAGCGGCAGCGCGGCGGGAGAACGTTGACCATGATTTCCTTGAAAAAGTATCTGGACATGGATTCGTCGCTACCGAACTCCACCGAGCCAGCGTTAGACGAACTGACATCGGCCATTCTCAAGTGCTATCGCTCGGCGCTGCAGGCAATGGGAAAAAGCGGTGCTCGAGCCTGTCCCGCCGTCTCTTCTGACTTGCAACAAGGCCTATCCAGTCTCGAGGCCGGCCTTCGCGCCAACATCACGACCTCGCTCATCAAGGAAACCGAGGCGCAGGTCGAAGCGCGGCTGCTGCAATGGGGAGGTTGCACCGCGGAATACTTCAAGGCGAAAACCAATGAGGTCAAGGAACTGCTCATTGTCCTGACGCGCACGGCCGAGTCCATGGGCGAGCAGGATCAGCGTTACGCGAGCGAATTCGGCAATTTCACCACCAGGCTCCAGGCTATCGCCGACCTGGAGGACATTTCGCAGATTCGTTCGTCGCTCGTGCAGCGCGCCCATGAACTCCGAACCTACGTCGACCAGATGAAGCAAGAAAGTCAAAAATCGGTGGCGCAACTGCAGGCGGAAGTAACCACCTACGAGACGAAACTCAAGGCCGTGGAACAGGTCGCGTTGCGCGACGCTTTGACGGGTCTGGCCAATCGCCGCAAGGTGGAAGAAAGTATCGAATGGCGCATCGAGCATCAACAGGTCTTCTGCGTCGCTATGCTCGATCTGGAACGGTTCAAGCAAGTCAATGACACCTACGGACACATCGCGGGTGACAACCTGCTGCAGCAATTCTCGAAGGAGCTCAAGTCGAACTCCCGTTCCACCGACATCGTCGGCCGCTGGGGAGGAGATGAGTTTGTCATGATTCTGGATTGCGAACTCACCGGCGCAAAATCCCAGGTGGAACGCATCCAGAAGTGGGCTCTGGGCGAATACACGATCCCGTTGGGCGCCGGCGCAACCGCGGCAAAGATCAAGGTGAGCGCATCCATCGGTGTGACGCAATGGCAGGCCGGCCAGACTCTGCCAGACGTCATCGCCACCGCGGACTCGGCCATGTACCGCGAGAAAGCATTGGCGCGCGTCCAGCACGCATAGCGAACCGGCGACAGCAGACCCTTAAGCACCCAGCATCAGGGGAATGTTCCATCCCCGGTTCCGCCTCTCTCTCCATGCCGGCCTCGCGAGAGCACGGTTTACAATCATGGTGGAGGTGGGAGAGCCTCACCTTCCGGTCTGCCCATGAAGCTTTCGGTTGTGATGCCCGTCTTTAACGAACGCGCCACGCTGCGGGAGGTGGTGCTGAAGGTTCTCTCGGTGCCACTCGAGATCGAACTGATCTGCGTCGACGACGGCTCGCGCGACGGTTCGCGCGAAATTCTGGCGGAACTACAGTCCGACCATCCGCAAATCCGCGTCCTTCTTCAGCCGCATAACATGGGAAAAGGGGCCGCTCTTCGCCGCGGCATTCACGAAGCCACGGGCGACTTCGTCATTATTCAGGACGCCGATCTGGAATACGATCCGGCCGAGTATCCGCTGATCATTCAGCCCTTGATCCAAGGCAGAGCGGATGTTGTTTTCGGCTCGCGCTTCCTAGGTGGCGCTCCGCATCGCGTTTTGTACTTCTGGCACTCCGTCGGCAACTGGGCCCTGACTCTGCTTTCCAATTGCCTGACCAACATTAATCTTTCCGATATGGAAACCTGTTACAAGGTCTTCCGGCGCGAAGTGATTCAGTCGATCCCAATCGAGGAAGACCGTTTCGGGTTCGAGCCTGAGATCACGGTGAAAGTGGCCCGCCGAAACCTGCGCATCTATGAGGTCGGAATCAGTTATTGGGGACGGACCTACGAAGAAGGCAAGAAGATCGGATGGAGAGACGGAGTGCGAGCCCTGTATTGCCTGTTGAAGTATTCCCTTAAGGAGCCCCGGGCCGAAGGTTCGCGGGTTACCGCGGCGCCGGACCCCTCCACCTCGCCACGAATCCAGTGACGTGACAACACCGACGCCCTGCCCTCCCCTCCACGTGGGGTTGAGCCTCGCGATTGGACTCGCTATTTTTACTGATGACCGTGTTTCTGGCGGAGCCGGCCTTTGTAAGGATTCGAACCCTGATTGCTGAGACCCGCACTCTTGCCGCCCCCCGATCCCCCGAAATTAATGGGCGGAGCCGGCTTATCCTTTACTGGTTTCAAGGCCGAGGCGCGCGACGTCTTCCGGCTACCGGATCGAGCCAGCGAGGATGACCTGGCGGTCTGGTGTTCCAGGTTTTTTAACTGCTGGGCGTTCGCCGCAGCAGCTGTTTTCCCACCTGGATTGGTCACGATGGGCGCACTTTTCTTGGGCGCCTTTTCCGGGGTATGCTTAACCTTAAAGGTGCCGTTTTGCTGTGCCAAACCGCTCACGCTGACGCCCAGCAGTACAACCGCAAACGCAAACAAAGATCTCATTTTTCAAATCCCCAATTCGCTCGCACTCGAGCTGCCCTCATTCGTAAGCACGCGCGCTTCCAGACCAAACCCTGGCTTCCCTTATCTTAAACCCGCCACTTATGAAAAGCACTCGGCAGAATCGAAACAACGGTAACGGTTTGCTGGGGACTGCCGTCGCTGGACCACCGTTCGATCAGGACATCAGATCTCGCGACCGTGCAATGTTGTGCACATTCCGAGCCCCTGCCGTGGGCCCCCTCGCGGGCTGAGTGTGACGAAAGGGTCGGAAGGTACTTTAGGGTCGGCAGTATCGCTGCAGAACACCCCCTATCCACATCTTTAGCAAGAACTTACAGACGAGAACGCATGGTTTTTGTCTGGCACGGCAGTTCATCCCGGGCGGGCGATTCGGCCCGCTTCGGCTTGGCCAGATGCCGCGCCCAGCTGGGCCTTTCGCAATCTATGGCTTCCCGCCGTCCGGAGAGAAACTGATTCTTGCCGGAACCGAGTCTGATGGCTCCGGTGACCCGAAATCCCCCGCCGGGCTAGGTCAGCCCGGAAAAGAGGTCGCTGTGAACGGTTATTGGCTGTTTCGTCGTTTGGTCTCCTCCCTCAGTTTGGCTGGCCTGCTTTTGCTGCTCACCGCTTGTCAAGGCTTGGCGGCAGGCTCGAACGGATCGGGCTCGGTCGGAGTTGGAAATGGCAGCCTGGATTTTGGAACGGTAGCCATCGGCGACAGTAAGACCCTCCCGGATACACTCTCCAACCACACCTCGGCCCCGGTCACGATCAGCTCGATTCAAGGATTGGGCTCAGCCTTCGAGGTTACCGGCATCACATTGCCGACGGTGCTGGCTGCGGGACAAACTGCACAATTCAATGTTCAGTTCGCGCCCGCGGACCCCGGCGATCCCGCCACCACAATTGCTTTTGCCGGTCAAGGTGCGGAACCCTACGTTTCCCTGGCCGCCTCGGGCATCGCAGCCACGCGGGGAGAGCTCGTTCTGAGTCCTTCGCCAGTGGTATTTGGAAGCACCAAGGTTGGGGCGAGCCAGACCAGCACGGTGACTCTGGCCAACAGCGGTGGAACGGATCTTACCATCGCTTCGGCAACGCTAAGCGGCGCAGCGTTCTCGCTGGGCAATCTCACGTTGCCACTGGTACTGCGAGGTGGGGCGTCAACTTCGTTAGCGATTACCTTCGCGCCCAACGGCTCCGGAAATTTCACCGGCAGTATCGCGTTTGTGTCCACCGCCGGCCGGAAAACCAACCGGACAACCCTCAGCCTGACAGGCGTGGGAATCGGACCCGGGCAACTCACCGCCAGCGCCCCGAGCATGGCCTTCGGAAACGTCCAGGTAGGCGCCAACAGCAGCCAGCCGGAAACTTTGACCAATACCGGAGGAACGACTGTCACCATCTCACTGGCAACGGCCAGTGGAACTGGTTTTTCCATCAGCGGCCTGAATCTGCCGGTGACCCTGGCGGCCAATCAAAGCGCCACCTTCAATGTGATCTTTACTCCAGCGAGTGCGGGTGCGGCAAGCGGGGCGGTGAGCATCGTCTCCGACGCGTCCAACTCGCCACTCAGCATTCCGCTCTCGGGTACGGGACAATCGGCCGGCGCGCTGACCGCAAATCCCAGTAGCGCCAGTTTCGGGAACGTAACGGTGGGAAGCAATCAAACCGTGTCCGTGGCGATCACGAATACGGGAGGGTCCGGCGTGACGATAACGAGCGCCCTGGCGAGTGGCAACGGCTTCAGCGTCACGGGGCCGAGTCTGCCGATCACGCTCAACGCAGGCCAGAGCTCCAGCTTCAGTGTGGCCTTCGCTCCTTCGAACCCGGGTGCTGCAACCGGCGCGCTGACGATTGGTTCCAACGCGAATAACTCGACCCTCTCCGTGCCCCTTTCCGGAACCGGCGTCGCGCAAGGTCAACTGGGATCAAACCCGTCCAGCTTCAGCTTCGGAAATGTTCAAATCGGCACGTCGAACTCCCTCATCGGAACCCTGACCAACTCCGGCGGATCCAGCCTCACCATTTCCGCTGCCGCCGCCAGCGGCACCGGCTTCAATCTCAGCGGGCTCTCTTTGCCAGTCACGCTCACGGCCGGACAGAGCACCT
>PLBE01000148.1 GCA_003134435.1 Acidobacteriaceae bacterium | reverse complement strand
GGATATAAGGCCGGCTGCAGAATGTGTTCCAAGGCGCCCAGCTTCGATTCTTCCTTGGTCTTGAAAGATCCGGGATCGTCGAGCACTTCGCCGTCGCGGTTGCCCAGGATGTTGGTGGAATACCACCCGCTCAATCCGAGGAGACGCGCCTTGAAGGCAGGAGCCAGGACGGTTTTGAGCAGAGTCTGGCCGGTTTTGAAATCCTTGCCGCAGATGGGAACTTCGCGCTCGCGTGAGAGTTCGAGCATGGCCGGGATGTCCACGGTCAGGTTCGGCGCACCGTTGGCGAAGGGCACGCCCTCCATCAGCGAGGCGTAGGCGTACACCATTGAGGGTGCGACGTTCTTGTCATTTTCCTTCATCGCTTTTTCGAGGGACTTCACGGTCTGGTGAATGGCGGTGGGTTTGATGAAACTCTCGGTCGAAGCGCACCAGATCGTGATGAGGCGGCTGGCGCGGCTAGATTTTCTGAAGTCGCGGATGTCCTGCCGCAGTTGCTCGGCCAGGTCCAGTTTGTTCTTCCCCTTCTTCACGTTGGGGCCGTCGATCTTCTTGACATAGTTGTGATCGAACACGGCTTTCATCGGAGTGATGGCGCTGAGCCGGCCTTTGACTTTGTCGAGGAGGTCGCGCTCCAGCACGCCGGCGTTGCGGGCGGCGGCATACATGTTGTCTTCGAAGATGTCCCAACCGGTGAAGACAAGATCGTTGAGTCCGGCCAGAGGAACGAATTCCTTGACCTTCGGCGAGCGACCGTCGGTGCGCTTCCCGAGGCGGATGGTTCCCATCTGAGTGAGCGAGCCGATGGGGTGGGCGATGCCTTTGCGGACCGCCTCGACGCCCGCCACAAACGTGGTTGCAACCGCGCCCATGCCGGGGATCATCACGCCCAATTTTCCCTTGGCGGGTTCGATCGCGTGGCCCCTAGCGTGGTGGGTTGTGCCGGAGAAGTTGGAAGCGGCGGATATGACTTCAACACTTGCGACTTTTTTCAATCCTGACTTTGCTTTTTGCGTGGGGGAATTTTTCAGCTTGGCCATATCTTGGCTGCTTCCTTGTAAGAACTGTGGGATGTTTGCAAACCAAGTATGTTCTCGTATCCGGTGAACTTTTGGCAAACGGGCGCGCCCGAATCCCATGGAACAGCATTTCAATGGCAGTGATCGCTCATTAGGTGGTATTGGGCCGGTGCGAGGTAGCGGCACTCCGGCGATACGGCAGATCGATTTTTTTCGTTGGACGCGGGAGCCAAATTGCCGCATAGTTTAGTGAGTTCGATTTCCCGCTCAGCGGCGGGTTTGGTCGAACCTGATGTTTGCGTTCAGCCGTGTACGCTGCGTTGCAAATCTGCTGACCTCGTTGTTCTCCCACTTACTCTAAGCGCACGCCCTCAGTTGACCGCGGTCGTGTGCTCATTCGACCAGGAATAAGGAGACTGAAATGAGATCGATTCGCACATTCGCATATGCCGCTGCTTTGGGGTTAAGTATGTTCACGATTCAGCCGACGCTGGCTGCCGCCGAGGATCCGCACGGCAGTTTCACGTTGTCGCACGAAGTACATTTCCAGAAAGTGGTTCTCGGTCCCGGGGACTATACGTTCTCCGTAAGAACCATGGGCTCGTCGGACTTCCTGGTGTTGCGAGGAGTTGACGGAGGCGCGGACGCCATGCTGCTGGTGAACGACGTGGAAAAGCCTGCGGCGGACCAAGTCAGCAGGCTGGTGCTGGTGTCGCGGGACGGGCGGAGTTTCGCCAGCGCCATGGAACTTCCCGAGTTCGAGATGTCGTTGCGGTTTGATGTTCCGCGCGACGGCGCATCAAAGTAAAACAAACTTCAGCTGTGGAAAGCCAGGTTCCGGTCCGAATCGCAGCTGACATGCCGGGAGCAGCCCTCATCGCCTGCTCCCGGCTTTTTATGGGTGGAATGAAGATGCTTTGGATGGAAGGGCGCTATGAGACGCCCGGGCCGCGCGTGTTTTCTCGCACCTCTTCGCTCAGAATGATGGCTTCGGCGATTTCCCGCATCGCCTTGCGTTTCTGACGGCTCTGCTTCTGCAGGGCGAGGTAGGCTTGTTCTTCGCTGAGTCCCAATTCGCGCTGCAAGATTCCTTTGGCGCGCTCTACGACTTTGCGGGTTTGTAACTGGTCCGTAAGGTTGGAGTTGACTTCCTCCATGCGCGCCAATTCAATTTCTGCGCCCACCAGAAATCCAATCGCCGAGATCGAGCGAATTTCTTTCCGCTTGTAAACGTGTGGCAGGCGATGCTGCAGGTTGATCGCTCCCACAACCCGACCGCGGCACATCAGGGGCACGGAAAGGAAAGCTTCGTAGCTGTCTTCGGGCAATTCGTGAAAGAACTGAAAGCGCGGATCCTGCGAAGCTTTTTCGGCAATAGCGACGGGTTCGTGATGTTCCGCGACCCAGCCCGTGATACCCTCGCCCACGCGAAGTTTGAGGCGATCGACGATGTCGGGATGCGCGTTCTTGGAGGCTCGCAGGACCATGTATTCACCTTCGAGCACATAAATCAGACAGGAATCGCATTTCACGAGCGCCGAGGCAAATTCCACCACTCGATCAAGCACTTCGTGAAAACCGCCCGCGGAAGCGAGACGGCCGCCAATCTCATGGAGGAGATCTACCGGGGATTGTTCAATACCAGGTGTTATTTCAATGCCAATCAAGTTTTCCATGCTCTAACTTACCGACCTGTGGGGATCGTGTCTAACTCCAAATTCCGATGGCAGCTATAAAGAATTTCACGGCAGAATTTGCAACCGATTCATCTTTGTAACTTGATCGTAACGCCATGCCAGGAGATTGCTGACACGCGTGGCTGACAGGTTTGAGAATGCGGCATTTGACAGCAGACTGCCGCTAAACTACTTGGCATCGAGGTCCACGTTCTTGATGGGCAGGTCCCAATGCGCGTCGAGGATTTCAAAACGTCGTTGCTCCTCCTTG
Organism: Acidobacteriaceae bacterium; assembly: GCA_003134435.1. Classification (GTDB taxonomy): domain Bacteria; phylum Acidobacteriota; class Terriglobia; order Terriglobales; family Acidobacteriaceae; genus Acidiflorens. The sequence goes on along the minus strand of PLBE01000148.1, from coordinate 1,763 downwards.
AGATACGTGGCCTGGTCGGGCCAAAGCTGTTTTTTCAGAGAGTCTTCTTCAAAGGGCTCATTCGCGACGGTCGAATTCTTGAACACGATGGTGACGCGATAGTCCCAGCGCCCGTCTTCCGTGGTGTGGTAGCGGGGCTGGTCCATCCAGACCTTGAGCATGCGCCCCATCTCCACTTCCTTCTTCAGCAGCGGATAGTGGTTCTTCTTGAAAAGTTGCAGGAATTCGTCGGCATGTCCCCACTTGGTCTTGTAGTAGTACTCGACGACAAAGGGCTTGCCGGTTTCGGGCGCGGGCTGGGCGGGAAGTGATGCGGGAAACAAGGTCAAGAGCAAGAGAACTAATCTCAACTTCATCGATAGCCTCCATGGGGAATGACTGGAAAATGATTGTCGCATAGGACTCGAAGAAGTGCCAAAGAAAGGCGAGGGACCGGGGTCCACGCCGATCTCCGGACAGAGCAGGCGACCGGGCTTGTGCGGCCCGTTCTCCACCAACCCGGGAATGCTAAAATTGATTGTGCCCGCCGAATCGCTTCGCCTGATTGCCATCGATATTGACGGCACGCTGCTCAATCCGGAATTTCAAATCTCGGAAACCGATCTTGCAACCTTGCGCCGCGCCCACTCGGAGGGGATTGAGGTCATCCTGGTTACGGGCCGCAGGCATACATTCGCACTGCCCATCGCTCAACAATTGGGCTTTGATCTGTGGTTGATCAGTTCGAATGGAGCGGTTACGCGATCGCTCGCGGGAGAGACATTCCACCGCGATCTGCTGCCCCAGGCGACTTGCAGCGAATTGGTCCAGAGGATGCGGGAATTTCGCGGGCAGACCGTTCTGACGTTTGACAGTGACGATTTTGGGGGCGACGGCCTGGGCACAATCGTTCTGGAGCGGGTCGATCAACTGGAAGCCAGCATTCAACGATGGCTGGAGAAGAACCGGCAATACATCCAGTTTGTGGTTCCAATCGAGAATGCGCTCACCACGGATCCGGTGCAGGCGATGTTCTGCGGCCCGGTGGCAGATATGCGGCGGGCCTTGCACGCGCTCGAAAGTTGCGGACTGCCGATCACCGTGTTGCGCACCGAGTACCCTGGCCGGGATCTTTCGATCGTGGATGTACTGAACGCGGGCTGTTCCAAAGGGCACGCGCTGGAACGATGGGCCAATTACCGGCGCATCACCCGCGAGCAGGTCATGGCCATTGGTGATAACTATAACGATATTGAAATGCTTGCCTTTGCCGGACACCCCTTTATCATGGGAAATGCGTCGGAAGAGTTGCGCGGGCGGGGGTGGACGTTGACCCGCTCGAATGGGGAGAGCGGGGTTTCAGCGGCCATCGAGCACGCCCTGACCGGAAAACCGATCGAGGCCGCGGCGGGACGGCAGACCGCGGGAACCGCCGTTTTGACGAGTTTGTAATGATTCGAAGAATGCCAGGCACGAAGAATCGCGGCGAAATGGGCCAGACTATGAATCGCGAGGCGGCAACAATCGCGGCGAAAGCGGGCGCGCTTTTGTGCATTATCGCGGTCGTTCTGCTGGCTCGTCCCGCGATGGCGGCCGAGTTGGCGATATTGAGCAACGGCTTCTCCATCCGCCACGAACATCGCCTGGTGATGGGAGCGACGACTCGCCTCTATCTCGGCGCCGACGATTCCAGCTTCACCGATGTGCCTACTGCGGATATTACGGGCTACGAGACGGATTTCTCGGTGGTGCGATCCGCGGACCCACCCGTCGCCGCACCTTCG
>PLBE01000049.1 GCA_003134435.1 Acidobacteriaceae bacterium | reverse complement strand
GAATGGAAGACGTGATGGCGTACAAGGCTCGCATCGATCATGAGCGCGAGATTGTTCTCGATCAACTCACCCTAGATGCACAGCAGAACGATATGGGATATTTTCATTCATGAGCCACTACACAGCACTGCTAGACGCCAATGTGCTGTATCCTGCGCCACTGCGCGACCTACTGTTGCAACTCGCTGTCACCGACATGTTTCATGCGAAGTGGACAGCCGATATTCACCGCGAATGGATCGACGCGCTACTTGAGAACGAGCCGCATCGCAGCCGGGTCGTTCTTGAGCGGACGCGCGATCTTATGGACAGAAGCACGCGCGACTGCCTGGTGACAGAGTACGAATATCTCATTGATTCCCTTACCTTGCCCGACCCCAACGACCGTCACGTGTTGGCCGCAGCAATTGTAGGCCGCTGCGACGTGATCGTCACGTATAACCTGAAAGACTTCCCGAACGAAGCACTTGCCTCCCACGGCATCGAAGCGCAGCATCCAGACGAGTTCTTGAGTAATCATCTCTATCTAGCGCCTGGTATCTTCTGCAGTTCTGTGCAGAAGGTGCGCCACCGACTGAAAAATCCACCCTATAACGTAGATCAGTATTTGGAGAATCTAATGGAACGAGGTCTTGTGGCTACGGTCGCAGAACTCAGGACCTTTGCGCAGTTGCTTTAATGGAAGACGTACTTAATCGCCTACAATAGCCCGAATTCTAACTTGATTGGGCCGTGAGTCCTGTTAAGCATGTTTTGTAACCAGTTGCACTCCTTCTTCCTTCGCAGGCGCCTTCCGGGGAAACAGCCTCGGTGCCAGTTCGTTCTCAGGATGCAAAATCATATCCAATGTTACCGGCTCGATCGCTACTGCCTGCTGTACGAGCCGGTAAAACAGCTTTCCCCTATTCATCGACTTCCGACGGTTAAAGCGAAACGTGAATTCATCCAGATAATAGTCCAAATGCTTGTGGCTCACTGCGCCTTGGTGGGTTCCCATCAGCCAACGTTTTAGTAGCGAGATCACCAAGTGGACACGCGGTAACAGTTCAGACGGTTTCTCCTTGCGACCTGTCTGAACTGTTACTTCGTGCGTATATCCAAGCGATCCGACTTTCCTATACCCTCGCCAGCCGTCGGTATGGACTACGCTGCCTGGAACAACTGAATCCTGAATAAAGCGGTTGAGAGTTGCTGCGGAGGCATTCGGGATTTGGCGAAACCGAATACGTCCTACCCCTGAACCGTTATCTTCGACTGCGACAACTATTAAGGCTTTTTCGTGGGCGCCGCGGCCTTGCATCTCTTCTTCAGGCGCTCCAATATAACATTCGTCGACTTCCACCCTCCCACTAAGAAGTTCCCGGCCTGGTCTGATCATCGCCCGGCGAAACTTGTGTAGCCAGGTCCAGGCCGTTTCGTAGCTTTTCAAGCCTAGAATCCTCTGCAACCCTAACGCGCTAGCCCCGTTCTTTTGCGTAGTTACCCACCACATTGCTCGAAACCAAACCGTCAGGGGTGTATGGGTATCCTGAAAAATTGTGCCTGCGGTTATCGAAGTCAAGCGCCTGCAAGCTGCGCAGCGAAGCTGAATCCCCCGGATTGGCCAATACTCGGACTGGCCACAATACGGACAGCTAAACCCATCCGGCCAGCGCAACCGGAAAAGATATCCTCGACAGGCTTCCTCTGTCGAGAACATTGCTTCGAGTTCCATCTGGTTCCGTGGATATTCCTCTACCATTGCGAGATACTACATCTTGTGGCAGGGTGCGTCAAGCAGATACCCATCTCTTTATATTGTTCCGAAATTCAATGCGATCTCCGTAGGGGCTCAGTTTCCTCTCCAAACCGCGCGTGATAAGTTCCTCAATGCCACGCAGTATGGCTTCGACTACCCAAATTTGGTCTTTATTGAATTACTCGCGGGTATCGGCCAGGCGGAACGCTCGACTCCCAAGTTCCATCAAGGTGCGGTTGGCTCCTACTAATAAGCCGGCACGGAAGGGCGCGATTCCAACTTGACATATGCTTGACAGGTCTGCGTTTGCGGTCTCAACATCGACAAAGGCAAAGTCCATAGGCTATTTACGTCTCATAACCTTGAAGTGGTTAATTGGGGCAAGTATACTCCGCAGATGCCTGACACCTTTCAAAGCGTCAAGAGAACATGAACCAGAGTTCCCCGCTCCGCCGATGCAAACCGTGTGCCTCCATTGTCTGGCTCAGTTGAGGAGATTTGTTCCAACGACCTACACGCATTCCGACATCGGATTGCGTAGCAGAATTACGGGGTAATTGTGAGGATACGGCGTGGCCGCCCGCCGAAATTGAAACCATTCATTGCGGCCATAACGAGAGAATGAGGACAAAATGAACGGTTGGGATCGCAAGTTTCTTGAGATGGCAATGCTGGTGAGCTCGTGGTCGAAGGACCCGTCAACGAAGGTCGGCTGCGTGCTCGCGGACGATGATCACGCCCAGCTTTCAGAGGGTTTTAACTGATTTACAAGCGGCATAGCTGATGCCGAGCGGCTTCAACAGCGAGAGATGAAGTACCGCCTGATCGTCCACGCCGAGGCCAACGCGATCGCGGCTGCAGCCCGCAACGGACACTCCTTGAAGGGCGCCACGGCTTACGTTACTTTCTGCCCGTGTCCGCAGTGTGCGGCTCTGCTTATTCAAGCAGGAATCGTTAGGGTTGTAACTATCCAAGGCGCGACTCCAGCACATTGGAAAGCAGAATGTGAGATTGCCCAAGATCTGTTCCCGGAAGCGGGAGTCGTTTACGAAGAGGCAGAGCGAGCCGACGGAACACGACGAAACGTTTGAAAATGGGGTTGCATCGGCCTGTGATCTTAAGTCTGCTGGTGGAATCGGGTAGAAGTTCGATGCTGAGGCGTTTTTCAGAGGACGGATTTTGCCATGCTTCTGAACGGTCACTGGCTGATCCGGGCGATGGGATGGCGTTTCGGCTCGATACTCGGCGTACGGCATTCTAGAGGGAGTTATGGAAACGGCGGCATCATCCGAAGCGCGCTTAGCTCCATAGCCTTACTCGACTAACCCTGTTTTCGGGGAGTTTCCGCGACACTATCTGCCTTCAAAACGCCTTGTAAACGATGTCGGGTGCTGGCTGATTAAGCAGGACGGTGATCACCAACGCAAAGAGGCCGAGCGCGGACGCATAGACTACGAGCGCGTATCGACTGGCAAGGAGCGGCTCTTCAGTGGTTCTAATCGACAGCAGTGCGGCGCGTAGCCATTCCCATAGCGCCAGTGCCGCTGTTGCGCTGAACCATATAGTCAGACTTACACCGAGCCATTGGATTACCCCTAGTTCAGAAAAGGCGTGATCGATCTGTTTCCAGCTTGCCCAGAACCAGAA
>PLBE01000122.1 GCA_003134435.1 Acidobacteriaceae bacterium | reverse complement strand
CGGTGCTGGTGATTGGGCAGGGTCCGATTGGCCTGATCCTGGCGACTTTAGCCAAGCGGGCGGGGACTCGCGTGATTACTTCCGATTTGTATCCGGCGAGGCTTACAATGGCAGAGAGCCTTGGCCTAAAACTGACGATTGACGCGTCCAAAGTCGACGCCGGTCGAGCGGTGCGCGAAATGACGGAAGGGCGCGGGGCGGATGCGGTGATTCTGGCGGTGGGGGGAAGCGGGTTGATCCGGCCCGCGATTGAGGCAACGCGGGCGGGAGGTCGAGTGCTGCTGTTTGCGCAAACGGTGCGGGGCGAGGTGACGATTGATCCAGCGTCGGTATGCGTGGACGAAAAGGCTTTGCTGGGATCATACAGCGCATCGGTGGACGTGCAGGAGGAGTCGGTGCGGTTTGTAATGAACCGTGAAATGGATTTGGAACGGCTGATCAGCCACCGTTTCCCGCTGCAAAGCGGAGTGGAAGCGCTGAATCTGGCTGCCCACCCTCAACCAGACTCGATGAAGATCGTCATCCAACCGGGCAGCGCGTGGGAAGGACATCAACTGTGAATGGCAAGATGACGGCTGCCGTCCTCTACGGCAAAGAAGATATCAAGATTGAAAGGGTGCCGATCCCGCGGGTGGGGGACGGTGAAGTGCTGGTAAAGGTCCACGTGGCGCTGACTTGCGGCACGGATTTGAAGGTGTACCAGCGGGGCTATCACGCGCGGATGATTGTGCCGCCGGCGCTGTTTGGACATGAACTGGCGGGGACGGTCGAGGAAGTGGGCGAAGGCGTGCGCGGCTTCAAGAAAGGCATGCGGGTGGTGGCGCTCAATTCGGCGCCTTGCGGGATGTGTTTTTACTGCTCGAAGCACCAGTTGAACCTGTGCGAGGATTTGTTATTCAACAACGGCGCCTATGCCGAATACATACGAATTCCGCGGCGGATAGTGGAAACCAATATGCTGGTGGTACCGTCGAATGTAAGTTTTGAGGATGCGGCGATGACGGAGCCGCTGGCGTGCGTTCTGCGCGGATTGCATGAAACCGGGGTGGAGATCGGCGATACGGTCGCGGTCATTGGCGGGGGACCGATCGGGCTGATGTTTGTGCAGGTGGCGAAGGCCATCGGTTGCAACGTAATTGCGGTGGTGAAGCGGGATTCTCAGGTTACGCTGGCACGCAAGAAGGGCGCGCATGAGGTGGTGCAGATCGGCAAGGTGAAAGATCCGGTGGAAGCGGTACGGGAGTTAAGTCCGGAGAGGCGCGGCGCCGATGTGGCGATTGAAGCGGTGGGCCGTCCGGAAGCGTGGGAATGGGCGGTGCAGATGGTGCGCAAGGGTGGAACGGTGAATTTCTTTGGCGGATGCGCGGCGGGGACGAAGGTGCAATTAGACACCAACCGTTTGCACTATTCGGAAATCACTTTGAAGGCGACTTTCCATCACACTCCGGAGACAGTGCGGCGGGCGTTCAGCCTGATAGCGGAGAAGAAGGTGTGCGGCAACGACTACATCACAGGAGAGGCGCCGCTCTCGCGTTTGCAGGATGTGCTGCGCCACATGCTGAACCGCAACGGGGATATCAAGACCGCGATTATTCCGGGTCACTAGCAGGCCTTCCTGATTCATCCGCGAACTGAGTTTGGTTTCAGCCTGAGTGCTGTAAACCTGTGCATGGGGGCGGCCTTCAATCGATAGGTTCTTCGCTGCGCTCAGGACGACCGTTGGTCGTTGCGAAAGAACCCGGTGTTCAAGATGGGTAAGAAATCTTGATGACAAGTACTGCCAGCCATCCCGCGACTGAGCCGCTCTCCAATGGGTGGAATGCGTTGCCGGCGGAGTATGCGATTCCCGAGCGAGCGCCTTCGGAGGCGGAAGCGCGCGCTTATTGCCGGCGGCTGGCGCGTTCGCACTACGAGAATTTTTCGGTGGCATCGTGGTTTCTTCCGGCACGGCTGCGGCAGCACTTTTTCAACGTTTATGCCTACTGCCGCATTTCGGACGATCTGGGCGATGAGGTGGGCGACCGGGCCGCTTCCTTGCAGTTACTCGAGCAGTGGGAAGCGGAGCTGAACGCTTGCTATGAGGGGCGTCCGCGGCATCCAGTGTTTGTAGCGCTGGCGGAGACGGTGGGGCGGTTCGAAATTCCTAAGCATGAATTCGCGGACCTGTTGACGGCGTTCCGGCAGGACCAGACGATCACGCGGTACGAGACGTTTAACGATCTGCTGGGCTATTGCCGGTATTCGGCGAATCCGGTGGGGCATCTGGTGCTGTATCTCTGCGGCTACAGGGATGCGGAGCGGCAGTTGCTTTCGGATTACACTTGCACGGCGTTGCAACTGGCGAACTTCTGGCAGGATGTGAGCGCGGATTTTGGCAAGGGCCGAATCTATCTTCCGCTGGAGGATCTGCGGCGCTTCAAGGTGAGGGAAGCGGTGATCCTGGACGTCGAGAACAGCGCGGCGTTCCGCGAGATGATGAAATTTGAGGTGGAGCGGGCGCGGCAATGGTTTGCGCAAGGGATGCCGCTGATTGCGAAGGTCGACCGGGCATTGGCGCTGGACATCGAACTTTTCAGCCGGGGCGGGCAGGAGATTCTGAACGCGATCGAGCGCCAGGATTTCGCCGTGCTGGGGAGGCGTCCGGCAATTTCGAAGACGCGCAAGTTGACCCTGGTTGCGCGCGCCGCGATGGGAAAGCTGCTGGGGAAGCGAAGATGACGACGATGGTGGAGAATGCGCCGGCGCAGTTCGCGCCTACCGCGTCGCAGCTCCATGTGGCGTATTCCGTGTGCCGGAGCATTTCCCGGGCCGCGGCCAAGAATTTTTATTATGGTTTTGTGGTGCTGCCGAGGCGGAAGCGCAATGCGCTGAGCGCGGTGTACGCCTTCATGCGGCGGTGCGACGATATCACCGACGACGAAACGACTTCCCGGGAAGATCGTCATCAGAAGTTGCTGGAGTGGCTGGATGGGGTTCACCGCGCCCTGGCGGGGCAACCGACGGACGATCCGGTGCTGCTGGCTTTGACCGACGCGCAACGGGCGTACCAGATTCCGGTTGGGCTGCTCGACCAGTTGGCGTACGGTACGGCGGTGGATCTCGATTATGGGCCGATGGAGCCGGGCGCCGCGCTGGCCGCGCGCTACCAGACCTTTGAAGAATTGCGGCAGTATTGCTATGGGGTGGCATCGGTGGTTGGCCTGGTTTGCATCAAGATCTTCGGGTATCGCGATCCGGCCGCGGAGGCGCTGGCAGAACGCTGCGGGCTGGCCTTTCAGTTGACCAACATCATTCGCGACGTCAAGGAAGACGTCGGCATGGGGCGCATTTATTTTCCGCAGGAGGATCTGACGAGGTGCGGACTCTCGGCGGCCGATCTGGCGGCGCCGCAGGTTGACGCAGGACGCATTCGTCCGCTGCTGGAGATGGAGGCCGATCGGGCTCGCGAGTGTTACCGAGATGGCGAAGAGTTGATCCCGCTGGTGAGTGAAGACAGCCAGCCGGCGCTGTGGGTGCTGGTCACGATTTACCGGCGGCTGTTGGAAAAGATTGCGGTGAAGCAATATGACGTCTTCAGTGAGCGCGTCCGGCTCACTGTCCCCGAAAAACTTAATGTCCTGGGAAAAGGAATCCTGAAGCGCCTGGTTTAATGCCGCCTCCGACTCATCGTTCCACAGTAGCCATCGCGGGCGGCGGATTGGCTGGCCTGGCCGCGGGATGCGCGCTGGCGGAAGCGGGATTTCGCGTCTCAGTGTTTGAACGCCGTCCTTATCTGGGAGGGCGCGCGTCTTCCTATCAGCATCCAGGCACGGGCGAGGTTGTCGACAATTGCCAGCATGTGTTGCTGGGCTGTTGCACCAACTTGCTGGATTTCTACCGGCGGGCGGGCGTAGAGGAGAAGATTCGGTGGTATGAGAAGCTGACCTTTCTGGAGCCGGGAGGACGGGCGTCGGTGATCGCGCCGTCAGGGTTGCCGGCTCCGTTGCATACGGCGCTGTCATTTCTTGGGGCAGACTGCTTGAATTTTCGGGACAAGGCAGGCATCAGCTGGGCTCTTACGGTGCTTGCGCCGGCGACTCCGGTGGATCGAGGCGAGTCGTTCCTCGATTGGCTGAAGCGCCACGGGCAAACCGAGCAAGCCATCGAGCGTTTCTGGAAAACGATTCTGGTCAGCGCCTTGAACGAGGATCTGGATCGGGTGTCCGTTCCTTATGCGGCGCAAGTGGTGCGCGAGTCGTTTCTTAAATCGGCCGCAGCCGGGCGCATGGGAATTCCGACCGTGCCGCTCACCGAGTTGTACAGCACGGCGGGAGACTACATTCGGGCGCGCGGTGGGGAGATGCAGTTGCGCGCGGCGGTGGAGTCGTTTCGGGCGGAGGCTTCCGGCGTGAGCGTAACGACCAACGGACGGGAGCAGAGATTCGACTATCTGGTACTGGCGGTTCCGTTCGATGTGCTCGGGCGGATGTTGCCGGACACGGCATCCAGTGCGCCATTGGCGGCTGCGCTGGGCCAGTTTTCGACGTCGCCGATCACCGGCATACACCTCTGGTTTGATCGCCAGATCAGCGAACTAGATCATGCCGTATTGCTGGATCGGACGATTCAGTGGATGTTTCACAAATCGCGGCTGATTGCCGCTCGCGAGAACGAGGCGCGAGAGAATGGCGCTGGCGCCGGGAGCTATGTGGAGCTGGTGGTAAGTTGCTCGCGCAGCTTGGTGGAAAAGTCGAAGGCGGAGATCGTCGATCTGGCGGTCAAGGAAGCGCAGGAGTTTTTCCCCGGCGCGCGGGAAGCGAAGCTGCTGAAATCGACTGTGATCAAAGAAGTGCACGCGACCTATACGCCGGGCCCAGGCATCGATCAGTACCGTCCGAAAGCGGAGACGGCGTGGCCACGAGTTTTTCTCGCTGGTGATTTTACGGCGACGGGATGGCCAGCCACGATGGAGGGTGCGGTTCGCAGCGGTTATCTGGCGGCGGAGGCGTTGGCGAGGTCCGGTGGCGAGAATGCCGACTTCCTGGTTGCGGATATAAGCTCGACGGGGTTGATGAGATTGTTTGGGTGAGAAGTGTTTCCGAGGAGGCTGCGGAAAATCTCGACATGGTCGCGAAAAGGCTGCCGCAGGCGCTGAAGCGCAGGATACTTCCAGCGACTTACGGAACGACTGAAGAGGTTGCGGAAGAACTCAATATCCGACGCTCCGCCCCTAAAGGGGCGCTTGATTTCCAGGATTTGCGGTATCGCTAAAG
>PLBE01000241.1 GCA_003134435.1 Acidobacteriaceae bacterium | reverse complement strand
AGCGGGCGGTTCTTTCTGACTTTCTACCGGGGCAACGATAAAGATCATTTCGAAATCATCAGCAAGAGCGCGGATTCCATCGTAGACCTGGACAAGGCGCCGGAGAAGATCCTGCTCAAATCCGACACCACGGTGGCCGCGCCGACGCTCCTTTACCTCAAGGACGCCCTCAACGCCAGCGGCAAGAAAACCGGAGTCTACTATCTCGCCACCGAGATTTATCCGCACCGTTACACCGAGGATCCCGAAGGGGAGTGGCAAGTGAAGATTTTCGCCGCTGATGCTCCGGATGGCAATTTTCAACCAGTGGCAGGAAATCCCATTCTGCGGGGTCAGCGCGCCTGCCTTTTTCAACACATCTTTAACGATCGATTGTATGGCTATGACTGCCATCTGGAGTCAACCGACCATTGGGTGCTCGAGGAAGTGGAGGCGCCTCTCCCTTGAGTAAGGGCCGTCGGTGTGTGCATGACGCGTGCCGTTTGGTAGGAACGGATGTTCAAGATTCAAGGAGACTGCAATGACTGAACCCACAATGTCGTATTTCGTATCCCAGAGCAGTGCCCGCAGAGCGTCGGTTCTAAAGGTTGTCGCCGGAGTGTCTCTGTTTGCGTTTCTGGTTTTATTGGGGTTGACCGGTCGCGTCGAAGCGCAACTCTACGCCGGGTCGGTTACCGGCGTGGTCAGCGACCAGTCGGGAGCCGTAATCGCGCAGGTTGACGTGAGGCTGGTTGATGCCGACAAGGGCTTCACGTTCAACGCTAAGACCGACGACAAGGGCCGCTATCTTTTTCGTTCGCTGCCCCCCGGGATGTACAACCTGTCGGTGAAGGCAGCCGGTTTCAAAGACCAGGCTCGCACAGGAATCAAGGTCGATGTCAGTCAAAACGTGGGCGCGGATTTCGCGTTGGCAGTTGTGGGCGCCAAGGAAACGGTGAACGTCTCCACCGCCGCTCCCCTGCTGGGCTCGGAGGATGCGACTACGGGGCAGGTCGTGGACCGGAAGTTCATCAATGACTTGCCGCTTAACGGACGGGGCGTTTTCGATCTGATGTTTCTCGCCCCCGGCGTTACCGAAGTGGATGCCGCATGCAATGGTTGCTATGCCACGAATGTCATCATCAACGGCGGCCGCAACGCCACCACTGATATCCTGATGGATGGCGTGACCGCTACCAACTACGAGCAGAACAGCGGCATCCGGGTGGAGACCTACACGCCCTCCGTGGATGCGGTCGAGGAGTTCAAGGTACAGGAATCGAACTTCAGCGCCGAGTACGGATTCAGCGGCGCGAGCATCGTCAATCTGGTTACGCGCTCGGGCACGAACAGCTATCACGGCAGCTTGTACGAGTTTCAGCGCTACTACAAGACGGACGCCAATAACTGGTTCAACAATCAGCAGGCAATCCCGATCCCCGGACTGCGGCGCAGCGATTTTGGTGGAACCTTCGGCGGACCGATCATCAAGAGCAAGACGTTCTTCTTTTTCGACTATGAAGGTGTGCGCGAGGACGACCAAGCCGGGCCGGTGTTCTACGGCGTACCCAGCGACGCCGAGCGCGCGGGCAATTATGGCGAGGTCTGCACTAACGCCGGCGGCACATTTGATAATCAGGGAAACTGTTCTACCTTGGCGGGCCAACTCTGGGATCCTTATTCTGGCTACTATGACCCCGCCGTGCAAGGCGCAAGGCGTTTGGCGCCGATCCCCTACAACAACCTTGCCAACTACACCAGTACGGTGGACTCAAACCATCCCGGTAATCAGAATCTGGTCGGCACTCCCTATGCCCTGCCGGCGGGACCTGGAAACCTGATCGATCCTGTAGCGCAGAAGTTGATGGCGTACTTTCCCGAACCGAACGTCAACGTGGGCAATGCCAACTACAACCCGTTTGCAAATCGGGTGGAGTCGGGATCGGTGAAGAGTAGCAACAATCAGTGGGACCTGAAGATCGACCACCGTTTCAGCGACAAGAATCTGATGAGTGGCAAGTACTCGCACCAAGCCAACCTTTCCGGTTCGTTCAACTGCTTTGGCAACGCCGCCGATCCCTGCAGCGTTGGCCCGACTACGGGCAGCGCGCACGTGTTTGTCATCAATGATGCGCACACTTTTAGTCCCACCACGTTGCTGACAGTTTCTTACGGTGTGACGCGGGGAACCTATTTCTATGGCGGCGTTGCCGCCACCTACCCGGGCGTGTCACCCGTGGATGCGATCGGCGAACCGCAGTATATGAAGGACTCGGGCTATAACTGGTTTCCAGCGGTTGGCGTCGGCGGGGGCTATTCTTCGGCGAGTTATTACAACATCGGCGGAAATCCCTATAGCTATGGCAGGCTGGGACAGGAGACACACCACCTGATCGGAACGTTAAGCCTGGTGAGAGGACTGCACGAGATCAAGTTTGGCGCGGAAGGACGCATGCATCGGCTCAACTACACTCAGCCCAATTACGCGCCTGGCGGAGTCTACAATTTTGACCAGACCGGAACCGCAAATTACGATCCCAGCTGCGTACCCAATCCACCCAACGTGAGCTGTGAGCCTCTTGGCGGCGACGGGATGGCCAGTTTCATGGTCGGCGCGCAACCCAACGACTGCTGCGGTATGTACGAAATTCCAAATTCCGTGGCCACGCAGAATTTCGAGGCTGGCGGGTTCGTGCAGGATAACTGGAAAAAGAGCGACAAGCTGACTCTTAACCTCGGCCTGCGCTATGAAGTGGTGTTGCCTCGCACCGACCGGCGCAACGAGTTGAACTCGCTCGATCCGAATATACAGTCCCCAATAACACTGGATGGCCAACACCTACTCGGCGGTGAAGTATTCGTGAATTCCAGCGACCGGTATTCCTATTCGCCCGACTACCACGGTATTCAGCCGCGTTTTGGTTTCGCATACCGGTTGTTGCACAACACGGTGGTTCGCGGCGGCTACGGCATCTATCTGTCATCCTGGAGAGGAGCAGTTGCTGGAACGTCAGGCGTCGGACAGCAGGGCTTCGACCAGTTGACCTATCTGGTTGCTTCGTACGAGGGAGACGGAGCGACGCCCGCTGCGCGAATGAGCAATCCTTATCCCTTCGGGGGGCCGACCAAGCCCGTGGGCAGCAGCCTGGGTTTATTGAACGACGTAGGCTTCGGCGGCTTCGGTCCGATCAAAGACGTTAGCAACAAGGTGCCGTACGAACAGAGCTGGAGCTTTGGCTTCCAGCACGAAACCAAGTGGAATGTCCTGCTCGAAGCCTCGTACATCGGTAAAAAAGGAACCCATCTCTACTTCGCCAACGCGGGCGTCATCAATCATCTTGGTCCACAGATCGAGCACTATACCAATGCCCAAATCGCGGCGCTGACTTCATATGTGAATAACCCGTTTGCCGACCCCGCGCAGTCGAATGCGTCGCAGCTTCTCGATCCCAGTAACCCGCTGCTCTACTCGCAGGTTCAGGAGTTACAGTTGCTGATGCCCCACCCGCAGTTCTATGGGTTCGCGGGCGATGAGCCTCCGATTGCCAACTCGATTTATGAAGCTTTGCAACTTCGAGCGGAGAAGCGCTTCTCGAACGGATTGGAATTTCTTGCCACTTACGTTCTCTCCAAGTCCATCGACGATGCTTCCCTGACCAGCACCAATAGTGAGTATCTGGGAAGCTTTGCCAGCCTGCAGGACCCGAACAACCCGAAGGGAGAACGAAGTCTGTCTACCTTCGACATTCCCCAAGTCTTACAGTTCAGTTACACCTACGAGCTTCCCATTGGGCGGGGAAAGCTGATTGGAGGCGGCCTGAATCCGATCCTCAACGGGATCGTGGGCGGATGGCGCACCAATGGCATCTGGCGCTTCAACAAGGGCAGGCCAATCAATCCGGGGCTCTATGTGTCTCAGAGTCTGCCGACCTATGGGCCGCAGCGTCCGAACCTCATAGGCACGCCGCACCGAAACCATGGGAAAGACTCGGACTGGGTCAACCAATACTTCACCACGCCGGACGGAAGCGATTTCTTTGCTCAGCCGGCGCAGTACGCGCTGGGCACGGCGCCTCGCGATCTAGGCGCGGTGCGGCAACCGGGTGCCAGGAACGCCGACCTGTCTTTGTTCAAGGAGTTTGGCATGGGCAAGATTCGCGAAGCGATGCGGCTGGAGTTTCGACTCGAAGCCTTCAACGCGTTTAATCATCCGCAGTTTGGGGGCCCGGACACAACGTTTGGCGACCCGAACTTCGGCTTGATCTTTTCCCAGATTAACAATCCGCGCCAGTTGCAATTGGCACTGAAGCTTTATTGGTAGCTGGAGAGGGCGGCGGAGCGCACGAGAGCGGCTGGTGTCGGGCCTCTGTGACCGATCTCAAATAAAGAAAGAAAGAAGGATGTTTCTAGCGGCGCTGAACAAAGGGTGAAAAACATTGCGACCTTCCCCGGTTGCAAGCTGCCCCCTCCGCGGCCCTAACGTCTTCGCTGCGAATGACTTAGCGACGATAATCGCGAAAGGCAGACCAATTGCAATCTCGACTAATGTTATAGACATGCTGCATTCGGGACCGCAGTCCCTGAAAGGTGATCATCGTGTACTTCGAACAGTTTCACCTGGGTTGTTTGGCGCTTGATTCCTACATGCTGGCATCGGAGGGGGAAGCGATCGTGGTCGATCCCCAGCGCGATGTGGATGTTTATCTGAAAGCCGCCGCCGCGCAGGGCGTACAAATCAAGCACATTTTTGAGACCCACCTGCACGCCGACTTCGTTTCGGGACACAAGGAACTGGCGGCGCGCACGGGGGCGAACATATACATTGGGCCCAACGGCGGAGCCAGGATTCCGCATGTGGAAGTAAAAGACGGGTTCGAGTTGCGGGTGGGCAAGATCCGGATGGCAGTTCTGGAAACGCCGGGGCACACGCCGGAGAGCATTTGCCTGGTGGTCACCGATGAAGAGAAGTCTCCGAACCCATGGGCGGTGCTGACCGGCGACACGCTGTTCCTTGGAGACGTGGGACGCCCCGACTTGTCGGGAACGCACACTCCCGTCGCGCTGGCGGGTATGCTGTTCGACAGCCTGCACAACAAGGTTCTTAAATTGGCCGAGGATGTCATTGTTTATCCCGGACATGGCGCCGGTTCGCTTTGCGGCAAGAATATGCGCGCCGAGCGCTCCTCGACAATTCGTACCGAACGACTCACCAACTACGCGCTGAAGATTGACAGCAAAGAGGAGTTTGTCCGTCAGTTGACGACGAACCTCCCGCCCCGCCCTGAATACTTTCCGCAGGACGCGGCGATTAATCGCGTGGGCGCGCCCGCGCTGGCGGAGTTGCCACCGTTGGAACCGATTTCGGCAGCTCAGCTACAGTCCTTGCTGCAGGATGGAGTGTTCGCGGTGGATGTGCGCCCGGGCGATGATTTTGCGGCCGGGCACGTACCCGGCTCGATCAGTATTCCGCTGTCGGGAGAATTTGCCTTCTGGGCAGGCAGCTTGCTGGGCCTATCTTCTCGGCCGGTGCTGATCGCGGCCTCGGACGAGCAATTGCAGGAAGCGAGAACGCGACTGGCGAGAGTCGGAATCGACGACGCGCGCGGCTATCTGAAAGATGGAGTGGCGGGTTGGACCAAGGCCAAGTTGGCGCTGGCGGAACTGCCGCAGATCAATCCACGCCTCTTGAGTGAGCTACTGCAGAAGGACAAAACGCAGTTGCTGGACGTGCGCCGCAGACCGGAATGGGAAGCGGGGCACATCGAAGGAGCCACTTGGCTTGCGCTTGACGATTTCAAAGGCAAACTGCCCGAGATCGATCGCCGGGCGCCGGTTGCCATCGTCTGCAAAGGTGGCTATCGCAGTCTGATTGCCGGCAGTCTGCTGCAGCGGGCGGGCTTCGAGAATGTCACGAACGTGACGGGCGGAGTTATGGGCTGGGAGAAAGCGCGCCTTCCACTTATGACCGAGTCGCCAGTTACGGTCTAGGCGGCGGCATGGCGAAGTGATCGAAGGGGCGAAGAACGCGGCCTCCTGAACCGAGGGCAAGCGCATTTCAAAAAGCCAGGGGCAAGGTCAAATCTTGCCCTTGGCTCTTTTGTGATCGGTTAGGCGGTCTTGAGAATGCCGCGCTGCCGGGTGCGGCGCTCGAGCATTTCGGCCAGATGCTTCCCCAGAGTGGCGGCTTGAACCCGAATCTCAGGCACGGTGGTGGTTTCCCAAAGACACCCTTTGCGCGTCGGGCCGATTGCGTACAGGGCATCGGAAGGCGTACCCCGGTAGTCCAGCAACGCGCCGTGCTCGTCGACGTCGACGCCGAGGAAGAGAGGATCGGGCCGGGCGAATCCCTGCACGAACAGACTGGTGATGAAGGACTCATCGATGCGGCGGCAATCGGTTTCCGAGCCCGTGCAATTGATCACGCGATCGGCACACAGTCGCTGCTCGGTTTGGCTATCCCGGTCCCAGTAGCGGACCTCGGCGCGGTCGCGATCTTCGGAATAGCGGACAACGGTTCCGGTATGTAAGCGGACTTGGCCTTCGGACTGCATGTCGGCCAGGATGTCGGCTATTTCCGGGGCGACGCGATGACGGTGTACATCCCAATAGACGCGCACATGACGCAGAAATCTCTTTTGCTCTTCGTGCGCGAGAGAACGCCAAATGTCTTGCGTCCGCGGGCGCAGGCTGTCGATCACAGTGCGCCAGTCGACACCTTTTTCGGCGGCAGCTTGCACTTGACAGCGCACCAGTCGCAGCAAACCGCGGGTGGTTCGCGGCGACCTCTCGTTCCAAAATGAGGGCCAGGATTCGTCCCGGCCGATGTGTCGCCGTGGTCGCGGAAACAGGCCCTGACGGGACAGAACATGAATCACTCCGCGGAAGCCTTTTGACTTGAGCGCCATGATAAGGTCTACGCTGGTCAGTCCTGAACCAACCAGCAGAACGCTGCCATAGGGCGGAATCTTCTGCAGCGCAGCGTCGGCCCAGGGAAACTGGAAGTAGAGGGCGGTCGCGGTTTCAAGCCCGGGCATTTTCGCGTTGGCGGGCGGAAAATTTCCAGTGGCGAGCACCACCGCCCGGGCGAGCCGTTCGGATCCTACTTTTAGCTGGACTCCGAGTTTATCTTTCCGGCGATGCAGCGAGAGGGCTTCATCCTGAATCCATTGCAGACGTCCGGTGGCGAATTGGGCGACAGTGGCTTCCAGCAGACTGGCAATGTAGGCTCCGTAGGAGGTACGCGGAGGGAAACTGCGCCATTGCACGGTCGCATCGTAGTGGGTCCGCGCCCAGCGCAGGAAATCATCGGGTGCGTCGGGCCACGCGCTCATTTCGCCCGCGGGAACGTTGAGGAGGTGAAATCGATGAGGACTGCTGTAAGCCAGGCCGCGTCCCGGCAACGGTCCGCGGTCAATGACGGCAACGGATAAAGAGCGAGAGTTGCGCAAGAGGTGAACGGCGAGCATCGTCCCGCTAAACCCGCCACCCACGATCAGGACGTCACATTGAGATTTACGCATCCGGGAATACCCTCGCACTTATAGCCTATTATTATAATAGACATTATTTCAGCGCCATCAAGAAGAAGAACCAGGGGATCCCGGGCGGTTGAGCTCCGCGTGCGTCCTGTTGGCGGGGTAAACTGCGGGCGCTCACGTTCGCTCGCACTCGTCCTGACGCCGTGGAAGCGCGGGGACGTTTGGCAATCGTTATCACCCGGACCCTCGGGCGAGCAAGCTTCTGAGTCGAAGCCCTTTCGCCGTGGTCGATGGAACGATCCCCGTTCCCGAAGCGTTAAGGCTGTGGAAATCAAGACAGAGTCCCGCGCCAGATTTTGTGGGATAATCCCCGCAATCATGAATACGTCAAGCCTCGATCTGGTGTATTTGGATTGCGACCCGAGAACCAAGCAACCCTCCGCATGTATCGGCGTGAGAACGCGCAGTGGACAGGCCTACGCTGGAGTGCCGGCGGAAAAGCTCATTACCGCGCAATGTCTGACGTTTGTCGAACTGGATGCGGAAATCCGCAGGCTGCATGCGGAACTTGACGAAATCCGAGCCCGAGCCAAAAAGAAGTTTTACCGGGCGTTCAGTTCGGCCGCCAGCGCCTAGACGCGCTGGTCGCGGCATCGGGATCGCCTCGGCAATTTATTCGGGACAATGTCCATCGACTTTCTATGTGATTAAGCGAAAAGAACTTGACACAAATCGCTTGAGCTAGTTAAATCACCTGTCGGAACCCATTATCACAATTTAGCCGGCTTCTCTTGCGCGCCGGATTTCTCCGCCTGATTGGAATTTGCGCCGCGCGGAGGATCGAACGTTGCCATGGAGCTGGCGCGCAAAATCAGTGGTCCGTTGCTTGTCGTTTTGCCATTAGAAAGAAAGTTGAAGCTCTTGCAAGATCCGCGAACCGAAGGCCGCATATTCCGTTTTAACAATATTTCCCTATTCAATAGTGAGGAGCTACTGCTATGGCTGAGAAAGCCGAAGTCCGTCATACGCTGAGCGAGCAACAGGCACGCCAACTCGCGAATGTCACCAAGACCGTCCCCATGATGGAGACGATCACACCGCGCTGGCTAGTGACTTTTCTTTCGTGGGTACCGGT
Organism: Acidobacteriaceae bacterium; assembly: GCA_003134435.1. Lineage (GTDB taxonomy): Bacteria > Acidobacteriota > Terriglobia > Terriglobales > Acidobacteriaceae > Acidiflorens. The sequence goes on along the minus strand of PLBE01000241.1, from coordinate 4,645 downwards.
GGAAGCCGGCACCTACCGCGTCAACAAAGTGAAACCCACTCATCCCGGTACGCGCACTATCGAGTGCAGCCCCGACGAAGAAATCGATCTTCCCGAAATCTATGTGGACTATGACGAGAAGCCGCGCGAGTACACGCTGAACGCGGTCACGACCGTGCTCGATGTGCAGACGCGCATTTCCGATCTGTACCGGAGCCCGCACGACCAGATTCGCGAGCAACTGCGGCTGATGATTGAAAAAGTGAAAGAGCGTCAGGAAAACGAACTGGTCAACAATGCCGAGTACGGCCTGATCAATAACGTTGCCTCGGAGTTCCGTGTCAAGACCAGAAAGGGAGCGCCCACACCTGACGACATGGATGAACTCATCTCCCGGGTCTGGAAAGAGCCAGGATTTTTCCTGGCCCATCCGAGGGCGATCGCCGCGTTTGGCCGCGAGTGCACCCGACGCGGTGTTCCGCCACCGACCGTGAACCTTTATGGTTCGCAGTTTTTGACCTGGCGCGGACTGCCGCTGGTTCCCTGCGACAAACTGGCGATCAAGAGCGAGAAGACAAGTATTCTCCTGGTACGCACGGGGGAGAAGAAGCAGGGTGTGATTGGGCTGTTCCAGCCGGGGCTTCCGGGAGAAGTAACGCCGAGTTTGTCGGTTCGCTTCATGGGCATCAATCATAAGGCGATCGCTTCGTATCTGATTTCGCTCTATTGCTCGATTGCAGTTCTGACGGAAGATGCAATCGGCGTATTGGAGGGCGTCAATGTCGATCAATATCACGAGTACAAGTGATCAGTTGGCGACCGACACGCCGACGCCAGACGCTGCGCACAAAGAGGGTGTGGAGAAGTACCAGGGTGCTTCTGCCCTGATTGCGGCGGTTCCCGATCCGGCAGTGATTGCAAAACTCGCCAACGAGTTTTTCGCGGCGCTGCCTGGATCGGCCTTGCCGGCGAGCGTGGGGACGCGGCCCCCTTCATCCAATGAGGCGGGTGCCAATCCCGCTGCACGGGGAGCAGTTCCGGACTACCCGCGGGAGATGTTTTCTTTTCCGGCCGTACCCAAAGCGGAGGTTCTGCACGAGCCTGCGGCGTCACCCGCGAGCGCGCTCAACGAGGCTGATTTTCGCGCGATTGCAGCTTCGCTGGCAGGGGCGCTGCCGCTTGCTCCTCAAGTCACAGCGGCCGCGCCAACTGTCGCGCCAACCGACTCTTCGCCATCATCATCATCATCGGCCAACGCAGAACCAGGCGGACCCTGGGCTGCCGCTCCCCAGATTCCGCCCGCCGCCGAGATGTATTCCTTTCCCGGCGTCCCGGCAGTGCCGGCGTCCCCTCCAACAGCGCCGCCGAGCGGTTCGGATCTAGCCGCAATTCCATCTTCGCCGCCCGGAAGCGCGCTTGGAGGCAGGACTGATCCCTGGGCGGAGGCTCCACACTTTGCAGGGCTTAACGATGTATTTTCTTTCCCTCGCGTGCCCGGCGCATCGGTTTCCGGAATCCCGGAAGTGGTCGCGCCGCCGCCGAGCTTGCCCCCTTCTCCGCCGGCTCTGGGCACGATTCCTGTCTCCGCTCCTGCCGCGCCAGGCGCAGCCGAACCGGCAACCATACCGGCGATACCCAAGTCAGCTCCGTCATTTACGTTTCCCGGGAACGCTGATGAGTCCGCCGATGCGGGGAAATCTGTGTCTCCTTCCCCGGCACCGAACTTCCCATCCGTGAGCGAGATGTTTTCGTTTCCGGGCGTGCCTGGAATTCAGTCGCCTCCCGGTGTGCCACCTTTGCCTTCGTCAATCCCCGCGAACCCTCCTGACGTGGCTGACCCGCGCGCATTGATTGCACTCGCAGATGCACCGCCAGATCTTTCGCGGGTTTCCGGCGTTCTGCCTTCGACGGTGCCAGCATCCTACGGCAGTTTCGGTTCTACGGAACAAACGGCGCCGCAAGCTGCCCCGCCGCAAGGCATTGAGTCCTTCGAGTTTCGCCCTGAGGTCGCGCCCGAGGACATTGCGCGTTCCAATCGTCCGCTGGATGCGCGGTTGATTCGGCAGGATTTCCCAATACTCCAGGAGCGGGTACACGGACGGCAGTTAATCTGGCTCGACAACGCCGCTACGACGCAGAAGCCAAACGCGGTAATCGATCGCCTGTCATATTTTTACCGGCACGAAAATTCCAACATCCATCGGGCCGCTCACACGCTCGCGGCGCGAGCGACCGATGCCTATGAAAGCGCGCGAGAGAAGACGCGGCGCTTCATGAACGCCTCCTCGACGCGCGAGATCATTTTTGTGCGCGGCGCCACCGAGGGCATTAATCTTGTCGCTAAGAGTTGGGGTCACCGTCATGTCGAGAGAGACGATGAGATTGTCGTGACCTGGCTGGAGCATCACGCCAACATCGTGCCGTGGCAGCAGTTGTGTTCCGAGAAAGGGGCTCGTCTTCGAGTTGCGCCGGTTAATGATCGCGGCGAAGTGATTCTCGAAGAGTACGAGAGGCTGCTGAGTTCCCGCACTCGTATCGTTGCGTTCAGCCATGTATCGAACGCGCTCGGAACAATCACGCCGGCGCGGGAGATGGTTGAAATGGCTCACCGCCATGGCGCGCGCGTGCTCGTCGACGGTGCGCAAGCTGTCTCCCACATGCGGACGGATGTGCAGGCCCTCGACTGCGACTTCTATGTTTTTTCCGGTCACAAGGTTTTCGCGCCAACTGGAATCGGCGTCGTGTATGGGAAGCTTGATGTTCTTGAAGCAACACCGCCGTGGCAAGGCGGGGGCAACATGATTGTTGACGTCACTTTCGAGAAGACGGTGTACCAGGCTCCTCCCGCCCGGTTTGAAGCGGGTACGGGCAATATCGCGGACGCGGTTGGATTAGGCGCGGCGCTCGACTATGTCGAACAAGTCGGCATGGAAAGTATTGCTTCGTACGAACACGAACTTCTGAACTACGCGACCGCCGGGTTGCTCACGGTGCCCGGCCTGAAGCTGATCGGGACCGCGCGGGAGAAAGCGGGCGTGCTTTCTTTTGTTCTCGACGACGTTCGAACCGAAGACGTAGGGGTGGCGCTGAACCAGCAGGGCATCGCGGTCCGCTCCGGTCACCACTGCGCCCAGCCGATTCTGCGCCGCATGGGTGTGGAAAGCACGGTGCGCCCGTCGCTGGCACTCTACAATACCTGCGAGGAGATCGATGCCCTCGTCGCCGCCCTGCTGCGCATCCAGGCGGGACGGGGCCATCGCTCGATTTAATGTGGAGCTTGCGAAGATGGGGCGCCGGTATGTGCTCCTGATTCAGAGAGTGCCAGTTTGCCCTGAATCCACTTCAGGTTCTGGCCCTCCTGGAAAGCAGCCTTGAATTCCTCGCGATTCCTGTAGAGCTCCACAGTCGTGCCAGCGGGGGCTGCGCCTCGCAGTTTTTCTTGGGCGACTTTGGGTGTATTCGTGTCGAAGATTTCATCGTCGAGCCGGAATTGTTTCGCCTGAATCTTTGGCAACCATTCGAGCGGCTCCAGTCCGGCTACTTTGCTGAGAAACTCCGGCTTCACATACTCGGGGCGCTCGTCCTCAGGCACGAAGGGAGAAGTTGCCATCCAGGCAGGCCAATCTCCCCAGGGGTCCAGGGCTTCGAGCACCTTAATGCGCGGATCGACGGCTGAGGCCAGGATCGCAATGCTCGCACCCGAGCCTTGCGCAAACACCCCAACTCGGTTCATATCGAGATCGTCGCGGGCAGCGAGATAGTTCAGCACCATTTGCAGGTCGTGCGCCGAGGTTGCCAGGCTCTCCTGCAGTTCGCTCAGGAACCACTGCTTCATAGGACGGTCGTGGTAGCGGTGTCCGGTAAGCGCGGACACGAAACCTACGGCGGCAAAGCCATCGCGGGTCACGAGTTCCTGGTAGTCGACGCGTTTGAAGATGTCGGTATCAGTGGGATACCCGTAAAGATACAGGATCACCGGAGGCCTTTTGACCGCCTTGGGCTTCATCACATAAAGGTCGATGGGATCGCCCCGCCGCCATTGCACCTGCAGCAGTTCGACGGTATAGCCGGGGCGGTCAGTGAGAAAGCTAAGCGGACGAACCGGCAGCAGATGGCAGTTGGTTAGTGCGGGCGAGTTCCAGTTCTCTTCCACTCCATCAAAACGATGGTCAGACGGATCGGACGCCGGCGGAGGCGCCGGGGAGAATTGCGCGCCAGCGGTGCGCGTCAGCAGGAGTGCGACTCCGAGAGTAAACGCTCGCGCTAATTTAAATGGCAGTGCACCGATCATCATAGCTCCTCAGACTTTGCAGTATGGTCCTGCAAGGGAGGGAGTTGCAGGCATTTTATTGTTACAACCATCTTACTGGCTTTAAACTTGGCGGACCTACTGCCTTACATACTCGATGCAATCAAGAGAAGGGGCGGGCCGATAAAGGCCCGCCCTTCCGTTGCGGTGAAGCTTTCGTTGCGTTACGGTCTGACGACACAAGGATTGGGAAGGTCGTTCACTTTCTGTGTGGTCCTCGAGGTCGACGCGAGAATGCAACCACCCAATTCGCCGCCCGCTTCTGCCGTTCCAGAGTTAGCCGGAGCTGCGCCGATCAGGTTGCCGCCTCCGTCGAGCTGCTGGTAGTGGGAATGGAGGTATTTGAGACCGGGGTCG
>PLBE01000051.1 GCA_003134435.1 Acidobacteriaceae bacterium | reverse complement strand
TCCGTCCCTGGCCACCATCATTATCAATGACTTAGCAAACCAGCCTGAAATCTCACACCTGTGATTTCACACCTGTGGCTGCATAGAATCCATACGACCTGTCGCAACTTGATTTACGGCCGCAGGGATTCGTTGACGGCAGCCTTCACCCAATCTTCAAAATAGCCGCCCGCAAAGACTCGGACGTGCTGAAGCCCGGCTGCCCTGAAGTCGCCAGCGATCCGCTCGCTCTGGCTACCACAGACCACGGTGACCTGCGTCTGTCTCTTCGGCATTCCGAGTAACAGTTCGCGTGCTCGCTGATCCACGGGAAGCAGGCTGTATCCGCAGAGGACGATCCTCTCGCTCCTATTTACAGCCTCAGCCGCTTGCGACCACAGCAATTCCCAAAAGTCGCCGAACTCGCGCCCGAAGGATGTGTCATAGAAAAACTCTTTCTTACGGCCCGGTAGGATCAGGCATTCCAAAGCACCGCCGCCTGTGAAAACACGGCCCTTGAAATCCGCGTACCCGAGATGGTGCAAATCGGCAGGATGGATCACAGGAGCATCTCCAAAAGCGGATGGCGGCCATCCACCCACTTGGAACGCTCCGGCTCGGGCACCGCCAAAGACCGAGATGAGCCAATTCATGCTGCCGTGGAGCTTGAGCAATAGAGTTTTGGAAGAAATATCTTCTGCGCCCAGCGGGAAACCATAGCCGCGCGAAACATCCCACACGCCCTCGCGGCTGAGTTCCCGTTCCAACGAATCATCGTAGTTGAAGGCGATAACTACATCGCCGGGTTGAATGACCTTCGCGGCGAACTCTGCATATGCAGGTGCGGGCTTCGTGTGAATTTCCCGGAACCACACCCGTAGACAACTGGTAAGGCGGCCTCTGCAATTTCCAAGCCTCATGCGCTCGGCCTTGCCTTCAGGAGTGTTCAGTGCGTCGATCCGAGACTGAAGCGTCGTTATCAGGTCTTCAATGTTCGGTGATTTGCCGAAGGTGTCGATCAGGAACTGTGCTGTGTTCGGATACTCTGCCATCGGATACCGGAGCATGAAATCGAGCAGCCCCTCTCCCATCGCCGACGCCAATGGAAATCCTGCATGAAGAGCGGCTCCTGCGCCGAGAGCGTATGTTGTGGTCATTCCATCTCCAGTTCGCGCTCGAAAGTCGGGTCAGATCAGCTTATTCTCTCCTTAAACGCTTTCGGTAACTATACCCAATCTGGATGCTGCGCTTTATAGGTGGATTTTCCAAGCAAATGAGAAGCGGGATGATCTTGGCTTACCTCCCGGATTCATAAGGATGCGACATCGGCGTTGGTTCGCCCGGAGTTGTGCAACCGGGATGTGTTCCTGCAGCCCCCATCGTGAAACCTATTTCGCCCCCGGGACTCTAATTTGGCATGAAGAACCGTGTCAGGACATTAGCTCTGTTGATCGCGTTTATGGTGGTTTGGATGGCTGGCGGCGAGGCATCTGCCCGCAATCATCTCAGCGGACAGAGATCGGTCTATCTTAGCCGCGCTGCTGGGCAACCGGTGGATTGGTATCCCTGGAGCGCAGAGGCTTTCCAACGGGCGAGAGAATTGGACCGTCCAATTCTCCTGGATGTCGGCGCGGTTTGGTGCCCCTGGTGCAGGCTCATGGACCGGGACACCTACACAAATAGTGAGACTGCAGACTACATCAATCAACACTTTGTTGCGGTGAAAGTCGACTTCGATGCTTCACCCAAGCTGGTGGCGCAACTGCAGCGCGCTCAAGCCATGATGAATTTGCCAGCCGGGTTGCCCTTAACTTCCTTCCTCACTCCGGATGGCAAGCTTTATTTTGGCGCAGGGTACCTGCCGTCCGAAGGTAATGCTGACAAACAATCGTTCAAAGACACGGCCGAACAGGCTCTTAAAGATTGGGCAGACAAGCAAAAGATCAATGACGAATCGTTCCAACTGGAGGTGGCGAAGTGACCACGAAAAACGTTCTGCTACATGGATTTCTGTTGCTCTTGCTCGGCACACAATCGCTGTTCGGAATTGACAATCTACAGCTCAATACCAAGCTTGACTATCAAACCGACAGTCTGGATGGCCCTTTGATCACCGGGGATGATGCACAATCGGGGTTTGTCCCCGGTAAGACCAACTACGTCATCATCTACGGCGAAGGTTGCTTCAACTCAAAGAGACAAGCGCGTCGGACCGTCGAACTTTATGACAACTATCGCAATCAGGTGCACTTTGTTGTGGTTGACTTGGACGTGAAGCGATCGCCAGAACAACAGCAACTGGTAAAACAGTATTATCAAGGCTCGATTCCCCACGTGCTGGTTCTGGACGCTGCGGGGAAACCACTCTACAACTCGGCGGGTGAAGTGGACTCCGAGAAAATTGAGGCTGTCTTCGCACAATCATTCAGGCGGTCAGGGCGGGGCACAAAATAAAGCGGCAATCGGGAATCCAGCCTGCGGCGGGCAGTTCCCCCTCCTTTTCAACAGGAAGTAGTATCTTTTCAAGACTTCTGGAATCTGATGCTCAGCGAGATCGGAGCGCTTCGTGAAAGACAAGGTGGTACTCGTAACCGGGGCCAATGGTGGCTTGGGAGCTCATGTGACACAGGCGTTTCTCGATGCCGGCGCAACGGTTATCGGTACGTCGCGTAAAATACAACAAACCGATTTCAGCAGCCCGAGCTTTACCGCACTGCCGGCGGAGATTTCGAGCCGCGAAGGCGCCAAGTCTCTGGCGGATCAAGTTGTCGCGCGTTTCGGAAAGCTAGATGTTCTGGCACACACGGTCGGCGGGTTCGCGGGAGGCCAGTCGATCGCGGACACGGACGATGCTGCTTTTCAACGGATGCTCGACATGAATCTGAATTCTGTATTTCATGTTCTCCGGGCGACGATCCCCGCCCTGCGGCAGACGGGCAACGGTCGCATTATCGCGATCGGGAGTCGTCAGGCGCTGGAACCCGCAAGCGGCGTCGGCGCGTATAGTGCTTCCAAGGCGGCGATGGTTTCTCTGATCAGAACTGTGGCGCTGGAAAACAAAGATGCGGGACTTACGGCCAACGTGATCTTGCCGGGCACGATGGACACGCCGGCGAACCGCAAGTCCATTCCAGACGCAGACTTCTCGAAATGGGTTCAGCCTTCGACGGTCGCTAGCCTGATCACATGGCTGGCTGGCGATGCTGGCAAAGACATCAATGGCGCGGTGATCCCGGTTTACGGCAGCGATGTTTAAAACTCTTGCAACCATGTTCGTCTACGCTCTTGAGGCTTATGCGAGTCTCGGATTGATATTTGCCGTGCTGTTCGTGTGGATTGGAGTTCAACGTTTGGACTCCGAAGCACAGCGATCGGGCGCTGGTTTCCGATTGCTAATCCTGCCTGGCGTCGCTGCGTTCTGGCCTATGTTTCTCTACCGCTGGAGGCGCAAGGTTGCTGAGCCTCCGGTTGAGAAGAATCCGCACCGGCGATTGAGTAGTTTATGATTCAGCCACTCAGAACCATGCACCGGCGAGCATTTGTCGGGCTCGCCTTTGTGCTACCCGCGATCCTTGTCGTCGGGCTCGGAGCCAGACGCCCCCGGCTGTCCCAAGGCATTCAAGCCATCGATGTACCGGCTCCCTTTTCCCTGGTAAGGGAATCGGGCACCTTGTGGCAGAATCATGCGATTCAGTCAAAGTTTTATGGCAGGCTTGACCGGCCGCGAGATATCTACGTCGTTTTGCAGCCGTTGCAAGAACTGAACGAGCCCGACTTGCTTCTCTATTGGGCATCCAGTGCGTCGCTGGGAAACGTTCTGCCTCCGGATGCTCGGATTGTAGGCGCCTATAGGATGAACAAAGCCTTCCTTCTTCCGCTGAATTCAGAGAGGGCTGGCCGTCTTGTCTTGTTCAGCCTTGCCCATCAGACCGTCTTCGACTCTGCCGGAGTGGATCCGCTTCCATGAGCGTTCAATACAGTGCGATCGGCTGGAACCGGCAAAAGATGGTCTACGATCTCACGCTAGTGTCATTACTGGCTCTGTACCTTGGAACCTTTGTCGGCGTAGGGGCCTGGCGTAACCCGAGCGCAACGGCGGAGACACTACTAATTCGTGCCTTGGGAACAGCTGCTTTCCTGCTGCTGAATGTTGTGCTGAGCATCGGACCGCTGGCCCGGCTGGATCGCCGTTTTCTTCCACTGCTCTACAATCGCCGCCACTTGGGCGTAACCACCTTTCTGCTCGGACTGGCCCACGGAGGTTTTGCGATTTTCCAGTTTCATGCCCTGGGCAATGTGAATCCGCTGGTTAGTTTATTCATCAGCAATCCGCGGTATGGCAGCGTCGCTGAGTTTCCGTTTCAGTCGCTTGGATTTTTCGCGCTGATCATCCTCTTCCTCATGGCGGCCACGAGTCACGACTTTTGGCTGCGCAACCTTTCAGCGCCGGTCTGGAAGCGCCTGCACATGCTCGTTTACGTGGCGTATGTGCTGTTGGTCGCACACATTACCCTCGGCGCGCTGCAGTCGGAAACCAGTCCGATCTTGGCAGTCACGCTGATTCTCGCGGTGGCGACGGTAATTGCGCTTCATCTCGCGGCGGCGTTTCGGGAGAAGCAGGTCGACCGCGCAAAATTCCACGCTCTGGAGGATGGTTTCGTCGAAGTCTGCAAAGTTGACCGAATCTCGGAAAAGTGTGCCACGATCGTTTTTCTTTCCGGCGAGCGCGTGGCTGTGTTCCGCTATGAAGGCAAGATCTCCGCGATTTCCAACGTCTGCCAGCATCAGAATGGACCACTGGGGGAAGGCCGGATCATTGACGGTTGCGTGACCTGTCCGTGGCACGGCTATCAGTACCAACCTGAATCAGGAGCGGCGCCGCCGCCCTTCAAGGAAAAAATCCCGACTTTCAATACCAAGGTCGTCGGTGGATCTGTTTTTGTGCATCCCAAACCTAATCCACCGGGAACCTATGTCGAACCTTCCCGAATTGAGCCAAGGGATATGCCAACGCGATGAACGACTTCTATGTAGGTTATTCGCCGAAGGCGCCGCAGACACTGGCCGGTTTTGTCCGAAGAATTGTTTTTGCGATTGGCTTGCTGGCGGTAATTGTGGCGCTGGTACTGACCTTCGGGCAGATGCCCTTCGCAAATTCCATTTTCGAATTCGGGAAACTTCGCACCTTCGAAGGAACCATCGAGACCCGACCTTATCCCGCATTGCTGGTCGCGCGCCCGGGAGAAACGGGGCGGGCTCAAACTGGAGAAGACGAGAAGTATTCGCGATATTTTCTGGTTGCGCCGGGGAAGCACGGGGCGGACTACCTTGTGGCTGCCCTCGATGGCAAACAAGTTAGCCTGCAGGGCCAGTTGATCTATCGTGAGGGCGGAACGATGGTAGAACTCGCGCCCGGCTCCATCAAGCCACTGGACACCGGCCCCGCAAGCCGAGCCGATATGCGCGACCTCGGTGCGGTGACGCTTACCGGCGAAATCGTAGACAGCAAATGCTACTTGGGCGTGATGAATCCGGGGCAAGGGAAAGTGCACCGCGACTGTGCGGCCAGGTGTCTGAGCGGAGGAATTCCGCCGATTTTCGTGACGTCGAATGGAGGAGAGCAATTCCTTTTGGTCGGCCCTGGCGGAAATGCCTTGGGCCGCGATGCCTTGCGCGATTTCGTCGCCGAGTCGCTTACCCTTCGAGGGGAACTGTTACAAAGAGGAGATAGCCGCTTGCTGAAGATCGATCCACAAGAACTGCGCCATATGCCGACAGCACCACGATAGCACCTACCGTCGAAGCATCCCAAAATTAAAGACCGAAGACTAAAGATTAAAGAGGGAAATTTGGGCATGTCATCAGGAATTCAGAAAACGAGCACGCACCCGCGGATGCAGAGTCTCAAGATCGATCAGGGTGAGGAAGTCAATCGTCTTGAACTCACGATCGATCGCCGGCGGGCCGCAGATCTTTGCCCCAACTGCCAGGTAGGTACGTAATAGTTTCGGAACCTTGTCGCTTGCATCCCTCTGCAGAACCAGGGGCATTGCACAATGCGGCTGGGGGGTGGTACGAAGATGGGCTTCAGCTAGACATTTCTGCAGGGCTCGATAAACGGCGGCACCGTGTGCCGGGTCCTGCGATGTGAGCGAAGAGCAACCGATGAGATATCGCCCGCCCCGATGTCTCGCGTATTGGGCGATTCCTCGCCACAGCAGGTACAACACCTCGGTCGAACGGTGCTCGCGATGCACGCAGGCTCGGCCAAGTTCGACCATGGAGTCTCGTAAGTGTTTGTACGGCGCAAAGTCGAATTCACCTTCGCAATAAAAGCCCCCATTTGCGGAAGCCATCGCGCCTGTCTGCAACCGATAGGTTCCGACAATCTTTCCCGTGCTGGCGTGCTCCACAATCAGGTGCTCGCAGACGGCATCGAACCTGTCCATATCGCGACCGGTCGCGTAGGCTGCCTCCAACCCCTCGCCCAACTCCAGATTGAAGACTAAGAACCGAAGTTGAAAAGCGGCCATCCGGTCCGCATCGGAAGATGCAAGACGGACGCGGTAAGATCCGTGACGAATGTCCGGAGCCCCGTCAACCTTGTTTCTGCAGGGTTCGGTATGGCGCACCGATGCCGGCGAGCAGGTCGGACCCTGCAAGCCAGATTCGGCTCTCACGCTGCTTACGGAAACTCTCACCGGAAAAGCCTCCAACGGTTCTTATTTGGTGAGTCAGGGTATCCTCAACGCGTACCATTCTCAGCTAGTCGTAGGATGCACGGCAGCCGGGAAAGTGACGGTTTCAGTCAAAGGGCAGTTGCCTGGGAAAGACGAGATTGCGGCACTTTTTTTCTTGTCACTTCCGTCCGCTTGCTGAGTCTTAAGCTTGTATAGATTAAAGTGAAGGGATGCATCATGAGCGCGCAAGTCATCTCAACCGCAAGTCGGCGCAGGATCACGTCCAGGATCACGTCAATGACCACTCCACTCTTGATCTTCAGTTGGATCTGCAGAATTGTCGCAGCCCTCATCTTGCTCCAGACGCTGTTCTTCAAGTTCACGGCAGCGCCAGAGTCGGTTTATATTTTCACGAAACTGGGGACATTCGTCCACAGCTACTTCCCGCCTGCGTCCATCGGAACAGTTGAGGTCTCGGCGCGCATTGGCTCGGGAATTGTGGAACTGATTGCGGCTGTGCTTTTGCTGACACCGCGGTTCGTATGGGCAGGCGCAATCCTGGCCATTGGAGCAACGGGCGGCGCTATAGTTAGCCATTTGACTTTTCTGGGCATTGAGGTGCAGGGAGATAAGGGACTCTTGTTTGCGCTGGCCGTCATTGTCGTGATCACCAGTGCGATCGCTCTGTTCTTGCACCGCAAGCAAATTCCGGTCTTAGGAGCACGATTCTGAGATGATGTCGTCGTCACTGAATTTCGCAGTCAAAGAAGTTTTGCAGCAGGGATGCACGTTCCTGGATCGTATGAGCGACGAAGCCTACGCGCGTCCGCTGGACGGCACCCTTTCGTCATCTCTCGGGGCACACTATCGACATGTACTCGACCACTTCTTCTGCCTCAAGGAAGGGATTCGCACCGGCCGTGTCAACTATGACCGGCGGCGCCGGAATCCAAAATTGGAATGCTCTGTCGCCGCGGCACGCCTCGCGACGGAGAGGTTGATCGATGACTTTCGCGGAGTTACTGCAGAAACTTTGCGGGGTGAATGCTCGGTTGCCTACAGCGTGGAGTACGGCGAGGACGATGTCGGACTGGTCCAGTCCAACCTGGCGCGCGAAGTGATGTTCTGCGTCGGTCACGCCATTCATCATTATGCCATTCTCAAGCTGCTCTGTGCCGGCGCAGGTGTGAAGCTGCCTTATGAGTTTGGCGTGGCCCCTTCCACGTTGAAACACCTCGAAGCTCAGACGGCAGGCCGATAGCGCATGTGTACTCTGACGTTCATTGCCGGTGACACCAGCCACCGAATCGCAATGAACCGTGACGAGAGAATCACACGCGGAGCCGGGAGGCCTCCGGAGATTCACCAGGTCGGCGGCACTAAGGTGATTTATCCGAGCGACGGCGAGGGTGGTACCTGGATCGGCGCCAACGAATATGGGATCGCGCTCGCGCTGCTGAATTGGAATGCCGTGATTTCCCCTGGCGAGCGTAATGGCAAAGCCAGAAGCCGGGGACAGGTTATACCCGCTTTGATGGGTTCGCGTTCCTTGGCTGAGCTGCGCACTGCGTTTCAAGCATCGAACCTCGAAGGAATGTCTCCGTTCCGCCTCGTGGGAATTTTCCCGTCCGAAAAACAGATTTGGGAGTGGCGCTGGGATTCCACGCAGCTGGAGTCGCATGTTTTGGAATGGGCATCACGGCACTGGTTTTCCTCGAGCCTCTCGGACCGAGAAGCCGAAACTTTGCGTGGAACTGCGTGCCGCGACGCTCATTCCGATCCAGACGCCGGTTCCGTGGCGTGGCTTCGTAGGCTGCACGCATCGCACTCAGGTGGTCCCGGACCATTCAGTGTGTGCGTCCACCGCGAAGATGTTAGGACGCTGAGCTATACGGAAGTTGTCCTCACGCCTGCAACGATCGTCGTCGAACACCTTCTCGGAAGTCCTTGCAGCATGGGCTCTGGTCATTGGACGGAAAATCAACTCACAGCGGTTCGCCGATGAGAGGCTTGCCAGGAATGGCACTGCCGCCATCGCCCGGTCGAGGTTTATTCTTGTTACCCGGTTTCGGACAGCTCTCGGTGAAGCTGTTGCTGGTAGGCGCTGGAATCTTTCTTATCGTCCTTATCGTCGGGTTGACAGGAAAGCTGGCCACTTATCGTGGACGCCGAGCGATCGTCCGCCGCTGGAACCGCCTTCATCGCTGGGAGTTTTGGCCGCCGTACTTCTTCTATCCGCCGGTCATCCTCTACATCGCGTATCTCGGAATCAGGTTCCGCGGTTGGACCTTGTTCACGGCCGCAAATCCCGCGATTACGGCGGGCGGATTTGTGGGCGAATCCAAGTACGAGATCCTCGGGCATTTGAAGGCCGCCAGTTCGTGGCTGCCTGCTTTCACTCTTCTTGCTTCGGAGGAGATCGCTCCACGCATTGCCTACGCGGAAGAATTCATACGAAAGCAAGGCTTGAATTTCCCCGTCGTTGTGAAACCGGATGCCGGGCAACGCGGCTCGGGTGTCAGCATCGTTCGTTCCTCCGAGCAGCTGCGGGAATATCTGACGCACGCGTCTTACCCGGTGATTCTGCAGGAATACGTTCCCGGTGAGGAGTTTGGTGTTTTCTATTATCGTTACCCAGGCACCGCGCGGGGCCGGGTTTTCTCTGTCACGGAAAAGCGCATGCCTGTTCTACTCGGTGATGGCAGGCGCACCTTGGAAGAATTGATCCTCGCCGATGACCGTGCTGTCTGTATGGCAGAGTTTTATCTGCGCAAGAATTCGGAACGAACTCAGAACGTGCCCGCAGCGGGGGAGGGGGTACAGTTGGTCGAGATTGGTACGCATTGCCGGGGAGCCATATTCCTCGATGGAGGCGATACCATCACTCCTGCTCTTGAGGAAGCCATCGACCGCATTGCGCGCTGCTTCGATGGCTTCTTCTTCGGGCGTTTTGACATCCGTGTTCCTTCGCGCCAGGACTTGATGGCAGGGAGAAACATGAAGATTATTGAACTCAACGGGGTCACTTCCGAAGCCACGCATATTTATGACCCCAAGCTCAGCCTTTTCGACGCCTATCGTGTGTTGTTCCGGCAATGGCGAATCGCGTTTGAGATTGGAGATCTCAACCGCGCACGGGGCACGCACCCCACTCCGGTGCGCGCACTATTCCAGGCGATTCGCGAGTATCGCCGATTGGCGGAAGGCTATCCAGCGTGAGCCCGTTCGAAAGTCGATCTGGCTTCTGCAATTCCTGGGTATGGATGCCGATCGCAATCCTGTTGTTCTTACCGGTGTGCGCATCCAGCCAAGCAATTCCCTCCGGCTTCGCGGAAACCTGCTCGCCGAAGGATCCGGGCGAGTCGCTCGGTTCTCCACCAGGCTACGCCAAAACTGATCGGATACGAAAGGACGCCGGACTTGACGTGATTGAGACTCTGATCCACGGCCTGCGCAGCGAGTCTTTCCCGGAGCTTGCCCACGTTGATCTTGGCGTTCGCACTTTTCATAGCGAAGCCGACTATTTTCGTACGAGATTCAGCCTGTCTCGCTTTGTGCTGTTGTTGCGGATGCGATATTACGTTGAGATAAACCCGGCCTTGTTTCAACGGCAACCGCCGTCCGAAGGAGTGTGCGCGATTTTGGCGCATGAACTCTCACACGTAGTTTCATTAAGTCACCGCAATCGCATTCACCGCTTTGGCTTAGTCCGATTGATGTCGAAGCGGTACACGGCAAAGTTCGAACGCCGCACTGATCTCGAAGCAATTCATCGTGGTTATGGGGATGGTTTAAAGAGTTACCGAGTGTGGGTTTACGCTCATGTTCCGACCAACAAATTACCTGCCAAGCTGCGCAACTATTTCTCGCCGGACGAGATCTCGGATATCCAGATGAAACTGCAAGATCATCCTGATTTGTTTGTTTATTGGACAAAGCATGTGCCTGAGAATCTGAAGCAGATAGAGAAGAGTCTGAGATGACCCGCGAGTGACCAGCACGGCTAAGAGTTCTTCCCGGTTTGAGTCGTGGCCTGCATACCAAGTGTCTGCTTTGCTTCACTCGCTGCGTCCTGCGCCGGCAAGGTGTGGATTTGTGCCATAGGCCGTATTCCGTGAACGTCTTCCACCAATGCCCGGAGGATCTCGGCCACGCTCCAGGCTTGGGCGATGCAGCCGCGAGGCAACTGAGGGGCGTCGCCATCGAAGATTTCGGAGATATGTCCCAGCCCTCCATCGGCGATGTGAGCCCTCAGCGTCGCCAGCCATTCACCCGCCTGGCGGCGAGCGGCCTCGCTGTGTCCGTTCACCTTGACGTGTGCTGTGATGAACGGTCCCATCAGCCACGGCCAGACCGTGCCCTCGTGATACGCGCCATCGCGCTCAGTGGGACCACCAGCGTATCGTCCTCGGTACTGCGGATCGCTGACCGCGAGGCTGCGCAGCCCGTAAGGGGTTAACAGGTGCTCCTGGACCTTCTCCACCACGGCTCTCGCGCGCTCCGCTGACAACATGCTGTGTTTCAAACTCACGGCAAAGATCTGGTTGGGGCGAATGGATGGATCCGGCGGGGCGCCGTTCGTGACATCGTACAGACAGCCGGACTGCTCGTTCCAGAACTGGCGATTAAAGCTCCAACTTGCGACTGTTCCCATGCCCCGATAGCGTTTCTGTTCCTCTTCCTCGCCAAATGTCCCTGCCAAGTCTTGCATGATGCAGAGGGCGTTATACCAGAGCGCCTGGATTTCGACCGGCTTTCCCCGGCGTGGGGTCACGACCCAGTCGCCGACTTTCGCATCCATCCACGTCAACTGGACACCTTGCTCGCCCGACGAAAGCAGTCCGCTCGCGTCCATCTTGATTCCGTAACGCGTGCCGCGAACATGCCACTTAATGATGTCGGCAAACACTGGATAGAGCTCGTTGCGCACAAACTCCAGATCGCCGGTGTAGGCGAGATAGGCACGAGCCGCTTCAAAAAACCAAAGAGTGGCATCTACAGTGTTGTATTCGGGTGTTTCTCCTGCGTCGGGAAAGCGGTTGGGCAACATGCCCTGGTCCACGTGTTGCGCAAAGGTCCGGAGAATACTGCGCGCGACCTCATGCTTACCCGTCGGCAAAGTGAGCCCGGGGAGCGCGATCATAGTGTCACGGCCCCAGTCGCTGAACCAGTGATAGCCAGCGATGACCGTCTTCTGATCTCCGCGGGCGACGATGTATTGGTCGGCAGCAGCCGCAAGGCTGGCGGCAAAGTCGTCTTCAGGCAGAGGGGATCGCGCCGCGTCTCGACGGCGACTAATCTCAGTGAGCCGATAGTCCATTACGCGCGCCACATCTCGGCGATGGGTGGACGCTATCACGGAGGCTTGGACCCGGGAGCGCAGGTCGAATCGCAGAACAAAGGGATTAAACAGATCTTCCGCAAAATCCAGCCCGCGTTCGCGCTCCGCATCGTACTCAAAGTTCCGGTACCATGCGCCAGCCTTCTTCAATTCGGCCGCATTGTGAGCCAAAAACAAGGTAGGCAGCCCCGCATAAGGGGTCACAGCCGTCAATCCGGGCTCTTCTTGCAACGCGGGATTCAACGCGCCGTTTTCGTGAGTGGTGCTGTGGTAGTCGCGGAATGCAATCAGCGGCCTGAGTTCAAGCCACAAGTTTTTTGGCCGTTCAAGATGATTGTTCTTTTTCAGTTCGTATTGCACCACCGTGCTGTTCTCACTGTGAATCATGAAGACAGTCTTCTCAATTTCAATGCCTTCGATTTCGTAAGTGAAAACAGGAAACGGATCGAGCCGAAACTGCTTGAGGTAGCGGAAACCCTGCGGATGAACCACGCCAGGATAGCGGTTTGCTGAGAGATCAAACGGCTGTCCCTCGATGAACAGTGTCTCCTCCAGTTTGGAGAGAAGGACAAGCCGGCCGAC
>PLBE01000257.1 GCA_003134435.1 Acidobacteriaceae bacterium | reverse complement strand
ACCTTGTCGTCTTTGATGCGGCCGATCATGTCCATGTTGATCATGGCCTCGGCTTTGTCGAGCGGAAGTGTCGGCTGGCGCACCCAGGCTGCGGAGCCCAGCAGGCCAAGCTCTTCGCCGGCGTAGGACGAGAAGAGAATTCCCCGCGGCAACTGCCCCTTCAGCGGAGCAAGAATGCGAGCGAGTTCAAGCAGACCAGCCGTGCCGGAGGCATTGTCGTCGGCGCCGGGATGAAACTGGCCGATGAGCGAAGGGGCAAGCGAGCCGCCATATTCTCCGCGGCCTAGGTGGTCGTAGTGCGCGCCGAGGATGATGTATTCGTCGCTCTTGCCGGGCAGGTAGGCGAGAACATTGCTGACCGTGGCGTGCTTCTTTTTGATTGCGGTATCGAGCGTAGCGTGGAGTGAATCAGGAAAGGCAAACGATGCCGAATCGCCGGATTCGTCGATCTTGCTTTGCAGCGCTTCCAGTTCTTTGCCTGCGTCCTTGAACCATTCGGCGGCAACATCGTTCTTGACTTCGACGATGGGGACGCCGATATCTTGTTGACCGCCGTCCCCTCCGAAGTGCGGCAGAATGTCTTCTTCGCCCTTACCCAGTTTTCCGTTCACAACAACTACAGCGACCGCACCGTGCTTGCGCGCAAGGATGGCTTTGCCGATCAGGTCTCCGTGCGAAGAAGGCTCACCTTTGGGTGCATGGGCGGTGGCGAATGCCGGCTCCTTGCGCAGAAGGACGACGATCTTGCCCTTCACATCGAGGCCTTTGTAGTCGTCGTACTTCCACTCGTCGGCTGTGATTCCGTAGCCAGCGAAGACCAGACCGGCATTGGCTTTGCCCGCAGCCGAATAGGCAAACGGAATATAGTCCTCATGCAGCTTCAGACTTTGCTTCGCGCCCGCGACTTCTACCTCAAATCGGTTGCCGGGGGTAAGCTCTGCTCCTGTGACGATGTCGAACGGCTGCAGGAAGCCTTCAGTTCCTTTGGCTTCCAACCCAAGGCTCGCGTAGCGGTGCACAAGAATATCGCGGGCGCGCGTCAATCCCTTGGAACCATCGCCGCGGCCTTCCATATTTGGCGCGGAAAGGGTCTTGATGTCTTCAAGGTACCGGCCGGGATCGGCCGGCGCCAGCGTCTGCGCTGGAAGAATCGTCTGGGACGCAGCAAGAAGGGCTGCAATTGCGATGCATCGGATGAATCCGCGCCTGGCCGTAGCGTTAGGTTGAGGTGTGGAAGCGCTGAACTGATTGATTGAACTTGCTCGTGCCATGACTTGCCATTCCTTTATTGTGACCATGCGAAAACGGCCCACGCTTGTGTGCGTGGGCCGTTGAGAAAAAAGCTGGGATTATGCGAAAGTCTAGCTCTGATCTCTCATCCACGCAGCGGAAGCGCAAACGAACGCCCGCCGGCTTAAAGACGAACTTGTACACAGCCGTCGATGGATCGGAAGAACCATAGCACGCATTAGAACATGAGCGACGCTCGACATTCAAGCCCACCGGGATCAAATGTCCACCGGGATCAAATCAAAATCTCAGTGTTGAATTGATATCCACCGGATCGTTCTGCGGCCGGCCCTTCCAATGCCGGGTGTAGTTTTCCAGAGTGGAGAAGCTGTGTGCCAACATCCGGTCGATGTAGAGTGTGGCGTTCAGATGATCAACCTCGTGCTGGAGAATGCGGGCATACCATCCAGATGCTTCAATGACCTTCGGCTAGCCCTGATGATCGAGGCAACGGACGCGAACCTGCTTCGCTCTCGGAACAAGAGCAGTGAAGCCTGGCAGACTCAAGCATCCTTCATAGAAAGTCTCCGATGATTCGGTGACGAGTTCAAGCACGGGATTCAAGATGACATGAAACGGAACCTCGCTCCGTCCCCGCTCTTTCAGTTCTGTCTCGGTGAGCAGCTTACGGTATTCGATCTTGTCTTCGATCACAGCCAGTTGCAACGGCTCCACAACTTGCGGCGCGGCCAAGCCAACTCCCGGCGCGTCGCGAAGCGTCTCCCTCATGTAGTCAATTAGGTTCTGTACCGAAGGGCCTAGGATTTGCTCCTTTGATAGCTGTTGCGAGGTTGCTCGCAGGGATGGCTCTCCGACATTCACGATTTTCAAACGCATATCAATCATCCTCAAGCCAAATTTCCGTCCCTGGCCTCGATACGGACTAGCGACTCAGCCGCCGGGCCTTGCTCCGATATCGGGACGCGGGGCTTGTAATTCGCTATTTCGTTTCACTCTTTTACCAAGATCCCGCCAATCCGGTTGGGCGTAACTACCGACCGGAGCCCGATCAGTGCGCAGGGCGCGAACGAGCCCTCGAACCTGCCTGGGATCAATCTTGAGTTTGCGGATGACGCGTGTGAGCGTATTGCGATGCATCCCCAAATCCTCCGCAGCCTTGCCAAGGTGACAGGAATGGCTGATCAGGACCGCCAGAATGTAGCGCTGTTGGAACTGATGAACCGCACTCTCGTAAGGTGTGCTCAAGACGCGCATCTCTGTGACGACTCTGCGTAGCGAGCCATTCACCGAAAGCGCGGGCTGTTCCGGAGTTACTGGAGAGAACGATATCTGAACCGTCCCCGGAAACCGGACATTATTGCGATTTTCCATTGTGTACCGAATCCGTCTGTAGAAGATGAAACAAGAGATTTGCCGCAGTCTGCGCTTCAGGAGCGCTATCGAGATCAATCCATATGTACTCTTTGGGATCTTTGTTGACCATGGTTTGCAGTAACCCTTGTGATTTATGCTCTGCGATCATCCAATTGACTACGACCTGGTAGGTCAGCGCATTCTGGAACCCGAACGCAGTCGTTCTATCGAAGGCATAGGCATAGGTAGAAGTCCATCTCTGGGCCTGCTCGAGCGGCGGGGAAGGGACGTAATCGGCCGCGTCAGTATCGAACCCGAGCAGAACCGGTCGAAGGTTTTCCGGCAGCGCTTGAATTGCGGAAACCGCCAGTGCCGTGGCAGCCTGATGATGGCCATGTGTGGTCAAGCGAGGAAGAACCAGGAAAATATACCTGTAATGCTCTTGCTTCACCAAGGCTGCGATTTTGGCCGTAATGATTG
>PLBE01000158.1 GCA_003134435.1 Acidobacteriaceae bacterium | reverse complement strand
AGTGCCGGGTTCATGGATTCTCGTCCCCTGTGTTAACGTTTCCAGCGTGAGCGCAGCTAAGCGTATCGCCCTAGTCCCCGGCGACGGGATCGGCAAAGAGGTCATCCCGCAAGCCACAACCGTCATGCAGGCCGCGGGCGCGGCCGTCGAACTGACCCATTTCGACTGGGGAGCGGACCGCTATCTGGCCGACAAGACTACTGTCCCGCCGGATGGCTTTGCCCGGTTAGCCCGCGATTTCGACGCCATCCTCGTGGGCGCGTTTGGCGATCCGCGCGTGCCCTCCAACATTCATGCGCGCGAAATCCTGCTGGGGATGCGTTCCCAAATGGACCTCTACGCCAACGTCCGCCCAGTGCGTTTGATGGATGCGTCGCTCTGTCCCCTGAAAGCCATCGAGCCCAAGGATCTCGATTTCGTCGTCATCCGCGAAAACACCGAGGGCGTCTATGGGGATCTTGGAGGAACCTTCAAGCGGGGCACGCCCGACGAAGTCGCGATCCAGGAAGACGTTAACACCCGCAAAGGAGTCGAGCGCATCATCCGGTACGCCTTTGAATACTGCGTGAGCCACCGTAAACTTGATGGCTCCCCGCGCCGCCGAGTGCTGATGTGCGACAAATCAAATGCCATGACTCACGCCGGCGGTTTGTGGCAGCGGACCTTCAAAGCAGTGGCCGCGGAGTTTCCAAGCATCGAGACGCAACACATGTATGTCGACGCGCTCTGCATGCAGATGGTCCGCGATCCGCGGGGATTTGACGTCATCGTCACCAATAACATGTTTGGCGACATCATCACCGATTTAGCGGCCGGCCTGCAGGGCGGCCTCGGACTGGCCGCAAGCGGCAATCTTCATCCCGGGAAAACATCGATGTTCGAGCCCGTGCATGGTTCGGCGCCTCAAATTGCGGGAAAAGACATTGCCAATCCCTTGGGCGCGATTCTCACAGCGGCCATGATGCTCTCGCACTTAGGAATGTCAAGCGAGGCCCAAAAGATCGAAGCGGCCGTGTTCGATGCCGTGCGGGAGAAAAAAACTACGTCGGATATCGGTGGAACTCTGGGAACGCGCGAAGCGGGGGAGTGGGTGGCTCAGAAGGTTTCCCGTAGTTGAGTCCTGAATTTGCTTACGCCCGTCTGCCCGCCAGCAGGGCCAACTCCCGCCATTTCCAATGGCAATCCACGTCCGCAAATCCGATCGCCCGCAGCCAGCCTAACTGCGTCTCTACATCCAGCAGTTTGTTAGAGGGATCTTCCGTTTGGACGGTAAAGCCGATCCCGTGCAGGAATTCCTCATGCAAGCGGAGTGTCGGAGACGCGACGTGTTCCAGATTGCAAAATACGCCTCCCACATTCAGCCGTCCGTGGATCTCGGAGTAGAGTGCCCGCTTGCGTTCATGCTCAAGATGATGGATCGCGAAGCAGGACACCACGGCATCGAAGTCACCCAACTCGGGCAGCGGGTTGTCCAAGTTGTGCGGAATCACGGCAACGGAAGCATCGCCGGCAAAGCGCTTTCTGGCGGCTTCGATCATGGCCGGCGAAAAGTCAATGGCGACGGCTTCGGCGTCCGGATGCTCACGTTTCACCAGCGCGAGCAGTCGCCCGTCTCCGGTACCAAGATCGAGAATGCGCCGCATCGTCCGGGGAATGAACTCGAGCAACGTGGATTCCCCTTCCTGGCGATGAGCAATCGAATCGGCGCGTTCCAGATAATCGCGGGCGTGATCGGTTCGACTCCAGAGATTCACGGCCATGCGACAGTATAAACTCGAATCCAATGTATAAACTCAATGCCAAAACCAACGTCGATTTGGATGCTCAAGAACTGGGGAAATGGGTCTGCCGATTCGCTGTCCTCTTTCTGCTAGTCGCCGGGTTGACCGCTCCGCTCCGGGGACAAGCTCCGGTTACTGCGTCGCAGGATCAGGCGTCGCCGCCTCAGTCATCTGGGGATCAGCCTTTCGCGCCGGAGGGCGCCCGCACGAGCAAACAAAGCGTCGTTTCCTCCAAGGAAGCCAAGGAACTTTTTCGCTCGGTCGACGAGATCCTGCAGTTTGCCAGCGATGACACTGGCCTAGCGATCAAGCATGAAGTCAAGCGCCGTCTGACCAAGCGCGACGAAGTGCAGGCCTACATCGAGAAGAGCTTGCGGGACGACAAGGACGCGAAGCGCCTGGAAAGGTCTTCTGCCGTGCTCAAGAAGTTCGGCTTGCTGCCCCGGGACTTCGACCTGCCTCATTTTCTGGTGACGATGTTGCGCGAGCAGGTGGCCGGTTACTACGATGTCAAAACGAAAACTGTGAACCTGCTGAACTGGGTGGATGCGGACTCGCAAAAGCCTGTGCTGGCCCACGAACTGACGCACGCTCTGCAGGATCAGTCGTTCGGTATCGAAAAATGGATGAAGGGATCGCAGCCAGATTCGGACAAAAAAGAGGATCCCAGTCCGGCTGACATCGAAAACGACGAGGAAACTTCCGCGCGGCAGGCTGTGGTTGAAGGACAGGCGATGGTGGTTTTAATGGATTACTCGCTGGCCCCAACCGGCAAGACGTTGCTCGATTCGCCGCAGATTGTCGAAGCCCTCAAACAGGGCATGCTGGTCGGGACGGCCGATACTCCGGCATTTCGGGACGCCCCTATTTTCTTGAAGGAGGAACTGACGTTTCCTTATCGCTACGGTCTCGACTTTACCGCCGCGCTCCTGCAGGCTGGCGGCAAGGAAACGGCCTATGCGGGGGCGTTCAAGAACCCGCCGAAAACGACGCGCGAAATCATGGAGCCCCAAACTTACCTAACGCATGAGAAGCTCGAACCCATGAAGATGATCGACATGAATCAAGATTTCAAAGACTACACCCCCTTCGATATCGGCGCGATGGGAGAGTTTGACGTCGATGTCCTGGTCGAACAGTATGCCGGGCGGGATGAGGCGGCGGCAATTTATCCGGCGTGGCGGGGGGGCTATTACTTTGCCGGCAAGCCCAAGAAAGACAAATCCGCCCCCATCGGAGTGCTCTACGTGTCCCGCTGGTCGAGTCCGGCCAAAGCAGCCGAGTTTGCAGCCGTGTATGCGAAGTCTCTGGGCACGCGGTATCAGAAGCGGCAGGCCCTGGGAACGGATGGTAATGTCGAGGCCGACGCGCCGCCGGTGGATTCGTGGCGAAGTTTGCGCGGCTGGCATGAATGGCGGACGGAGGAGGGATTGGTATTGATTGAAGTCCGCGGCGACGAAGTTCTGATCAGCGAAAGCCTGGATGGTCCGACCACGCGGAGAGTCGAAGAGGATTTCTGGCCCGCGCGAGAACCGTCTGAAAAAGCCGTCCCCGTCCAGCCGTGAAAATGAATCGGGTATAATCGGGTTTCGGGCCGGATATTTCAGGCACGGTTTGGTGCAGGAAAATCAAGGCTTTGTCCGCGATGCGGGAGGTTTGCCGCCCCGGGAAAAGGAATCTGTAAGCCCCTTCCTCAGGAGTGCATTTGCAGCAGGCAGAGATTGGCATTATCGGCGGCAGTGGTCTCTACCACATGCCCGGTTTCAGCGACACCCACGAGGTTGCCCAGCAGACTCCCTTTGGAGCCCCGTCCGATGCGTATCTTCTGGGGACACTCGAAGGCCGCAAAGTGGCCTTCCTGGCGCGCCACGCCCGCGGTCACAGGTTGCTGCCTAGCGAACTGAATTTTCGCGCCAACATCTACGGCTTTAAGCAACTGGGAGTCGAGCGCATCATTTCGGTTTCGGCCGTGGGGTCGCTCAAGGAAGAGCACAAGCCGCTGGATTTCGTCATCCCCAATCAATTCTTCGATCGCACTCGCCATCGCGTGGATACGTTTTTCGGTGAGGGTATTGTCGCCCACATCGGCTTTGGCGATCCGGTTTGCGAAGAACTGATGAAGGTGGTCCGCGGCGGATGCAAGGTTGCGGGCGTCAACGCGAAACTCGGCGGCACTTACATTTGCATGGAGGGTCCGCAGTTTTCCACCAAGGCCGAGTCCAACGTCTATCGCAGTTGGGGAGCGGATGTGATTGGCATGACCAACTTGCAGGAAGCGAAGTTGGCGCGCGAAGCCGAGATTTGTTACGTCACCGTGGCCATGGTCACCGATTACGACTGCTGGCATCCGCATCACGATTCCGTTACCGTCGAGCAGATTGTCTCGGTGCTGGTGAAGAACGCCGAGAATGCCACGAAGGTTGTCAAAGCCACGGTAGCCGCCATGCCTAGCGGACGCTCCTGCAAGTGTGGCCGGGCGCTGGCCAATGCGATCCTAACCGACCCAGCCAGGATTCCACCCGCCGCAAAAGAGAAACTGCAGTTGATCTTGGGAAAGTATTTAAAGTACTAACTGGGGAGTGCGCCTCTCCCGGCCGGTGCGAACGACCAGTGACAAACGACGAACGACCATCACCGCACTTTACGGAGACTCATGAGCATACTGGTAGTAGGTTCCGTTGCCTTTGATACCATCGCCACTCCCTCCGGCCAGGTCAAAGACATACTGGGAGGGGCCGCGACTTATTTCTCGCTGGCCGCAAGTTACTTTACCGAAGTTCGGATGGTGGCCGTCGTCGGAGCCGACTTCACTCCCGAAAATGAAGCCGTGCTCAAAAAACGCGGCGTCGATACCCGCGGCATCGAGCGCACCTCGGGCAAGACTTTTCGCTGGGGCGGACAATATCTCGACAACCTGAACGAAGCCAAGACCGACTTCACCGAACTGAATGTATTCGAGAAATTTCAGCCCCGCATCCCCAAAGAGTACGCGGACACGAAGTTCCTCTTCCTCGCCAACATCCATCCCACCCTGCAATCGGCGGTACGTTTGGAAATGGGCGGCGTGCGCCTCACTGGCGGCGACACCATGAATTTCTGGATCCAGGGCACGCCCAAAGAACTCGCCGAGACCCTGAAACTCGTCAACATCCTGCTCATCAACGACACCGAAACCAAAATGCTGGCCGGCGAAAAAAATCTTCCCCGCGCCGCCAGGAAAGTCCTTGCCATGGGACCCAGCGCTCTGGTCGTCAAGCACGGCGAGTACGGAGCGACCATCTTTTTCCGCGAAGGAGCTTTCGGCATCGGCTCCCATCCTTTCCGCGCTCCCGCCCTGCCCATGGAAGAAGTCAAAGATCCCACTGGTGCCGGCGACTCCTTTGCCGGGGGATTCATGGGTTACATCGCATCCCAGGGCGAGGCCGATATCAGCCGCGAAGTGCTTCGGCGCGCGTTGTTCTACGGCGGAGTCATGGGCTCGTTTGCCGTAGAACGTTTCGGCACCGAGCGCCTGCAGAATCTTACCCGCGCCGAAATCGACGCGCGCTTCCAGGTTTTCCGCGAACTTACGCACCTGGAATAAGCTGGTCGCATGAAGCCTGTTGCCCGCCTGGCTGCAAGTCCATCCGCCGACCGCGGCCCCTCCCGCGTGGCGGGCATAGCCGTTCTCGTGTCTCTGTTTTCCTTTCTCTACTACTTTCAGCATGGAGACGTGCTGCTCTACGGCGATGCCGTCGCTCACATCAACATTGCCCGCCGCGTCTTCGATTCCCAGACTCCCGGCCTCCTCCAACTCGGAACCGTCTGGTTGCCCCTGCCCCATCTCCTGATGATGCCCTTCATCTGGTCAAAAGCCATGTGGCAGAGCGGCGCGGGCGCTTCGCTGCCTTCGATGATTGCCTACGTATTCGGCGTCATGGGAATCTTTCGCCTCACCCGCGCTCTGCTGGATGTCGATTCCATCTCGAAAACCGCTGCGATCGTCGGCGCCTCGGCCGCCGCCTTCGCCGATGGAGCCAATCCCAACCTCATCTACATGCAGGCCACGGCCATGACGGAGTCGCTCTATCTCGCGTTCTTTATCTGGGCCGTCGTCTATTTCGCGGAATTCATTCGCACTCAACTGAAACTTGAAGGCGCGAACCAGAGCCAAATTCAATCCGCGCACTCTCCCCTCATGCGCTGCGCCGCCTGTCTGGCGGCTGCGCAACTCACCCGCTACGACGGATGGTTTCTGGCCGGCGTAATGGGCTTGGCAGTGTTCGTCATCGCGCTGCGAACCTGGCAGAACCGCACGATGCGCCGCGAAGCCGCGAAATTCCTGATCGCGATTGCACTCGTTCCCATCCTGTGGCTGGCATACAACCGCGTGGTCTATCAAAATGCGCTGGAGTTTGCCAACGGTCCTTACTCGGCCAAAGCGATTGAGCAGCGCGCTGCCGCGCCCAATCCCGCCCTGCACAGTATCGGAGTCGCCGCCCTCTACTTCTTGAAATCGGCGCAGTTGAATCTCGCCCACGGAAACTGGGGCCGGTTCTGGCTCGCGGCTGCATTCGTCGCGCTGGCGATCGCCGCCGCAAAACTCGGCCCGCGCTTTCTGACCGTGGTTATGCTATGGGTCCCGCTGCTTTTTTACGCGTACTCCATCGCCTACGGTTCGGTACCCATCCACGTCTACACCTGGTGGCCATTCGCCACCTTCAATCAGCGCTATGGACTCCAGTTGCTTCCCATGTTCGCCGTGTCGGCGGGAGTGCTCGCGGCATTCTTGTTTATTCTCGGGGCCTCCGGCCGTCATGGCGGAAAGTTTGTGGCTGTGCTTCTCGCCTTAGTGGTAGTTAGTTACGCCTCAGTCTGGAAAGCGGAACCGCAGTGTCTACGGGAGGCGCGCCGCAACTGGGACATCCGGCATACGTTGAATTCCGCAGTCGAGCGCATAGTCGCTCGATTGCCTGGCAACGCCCGCTACCTGATGGACCTTGGGGAGCACGTCGGGGTCATGGAGGAGGCCGGCATTCCGTTGCGTCAGGTGGTGAATAACGAAAATCATCGCCCCTGGAAGCGGCCCACCGATCCCGAAGGCCTGTGGGAGCGCGCCCTGGCCGATCCTCCGCGTTACGTAGACTTTGTGATTGCGTTCGATGGCGATCCCGTGGATCAAGGCGCGAATAAATCCGGCCTCACCGTGCTCGCCGAGATTCATGCCACCGGACAGCCGCGAGCGCGCATCTACACCACCCGGAGCGCTCCTTAATGCCGGTGACACCGGTGATAGAATCCGCTCGAAGCCAGACCGCCCCATGAACCCATCCGATGCCATCGTCGGCCTGCCCTTTACGAAAGCGTCGGCGTGCGGCAACGACTTTCTACTGGTTGAGGGAGCGGGTGCGGCCGGCGACTTGGCCGAGATCACCCGCCGCATGTGCGATCGCCATCGTGGTGTGGGCGCCGACGGCGTGGAATGGCTGTTTCCAGATGCGCAAGCCGATGTGCGCGCGCGTCTGATCAACGCCGACGGTTCGGAGGCGGAAATTTCTGGCAACGGGACGCGCTGCGTCGCCGCCGACATCTGTTCGCGAGCGGACAGAATCGAGCCTAAAACGGAAGTGCTTGTGCGCACCGGCGCCGGATTGAAGACCTGCCGCCTGGTCGCTCGCCGGGGTTTTACGTTTGAGTTTGAAACCGATATGGGGAGGCCCGATGTCGCCGGCCAACTGGCAATCGAAACCGACCGTGGACGAGTGCAAGGCATGAATGTTTCGATGGGTAATCCCCACTTTGTAATTTTTGTCGAGGAGTTTCCCGATGGCTGGCAGCGTCAGGCGGCATCGATTGGCCAGCAACCCCAGTTTCCCCAGGGCACGAATGTTGAATACGTCGTATCGCGCGGCGGCCATGAGATCGAGATTCGGCTCTTTGAACGCGGCGCAGGAGAGACCGAGTCTTCGGGCACTGGATCATGCGCCGCTGCCGTGGCCGCGATTGCCAGCGGACGAGTCGCTTCGCCGGTAAAGGTCATTGCCCCGGGCGGTCCACAAACGGTGCGTTGGGAGAATCAAGTTTATCTGCAAGGTCCAGCCACTCTGGTCTGCCGTGGAGAGTTCTTCGTTTAAGATCGATCCTAGCCTGCTGCAGCGAAACAATCGCAGCAGGCAATGTTTCGATCACAATTTGGTCTTTGTAACCTGGTCCGCAAGCTGAGAAGAAGCGGGCTTCAACCGCGACGTTAACTGAGAATCGCTCCACATGGCTTCCGCCTCGAACAACCCGCGAATCAAGCCCCGCGCCCTCCGTCGCGGCGACAAAGTGGGAATCGTCGCTCCGGCCTCGAACCTCAAACGCGAACTCCTAGAAGCCGGTTGCGACGGCCTCCGCCGCGCGGGATACGAGCCTTTCTACTTCGATTCCATCCTGGAACGCGACCTCTACTTTGCCGGATCGGTCGCCCGCCGCGTCCGCGAACTGGAAGAGATGTTCGTGCGCGACGATATCCGCGCCATCGTTTGTGCGCGCGGAGGCTACGGATCAAACTATCTGCCGTCGACGCTCGATCCGCGGAAGGTCATTTCCCATCCCAAGATTCTGGTGGGCTACAGCGACATCACGACGCTGCTCTGCTGTATGGCGGACGCAGCGAACTTCGTAACCTTTCACGGTCCCATGGTCGCCAAGGATTTCGCCCTCCCCGACGGCGTCGATTCCGAATCATGGCAGAACGCGCTGGGTGGAACCGGGCAGTGGGAAATTGCCGAACCCTCGGGGGCGAAGCCGCTCGTGGCTGGAGGAGCGGAAGGAATCCTCTACGGCGGTTGTCTTTCGATGCTGGCAGCCTCGCTGGGCACTGAGCACGAAGTTCACACCGCTGGCACGATTCTTTTTGTGGAAGATATTGCGGCCAAACCATACCAGATCGATCGCATGTTGATGCAGTTGAAACTCGCGGGCAAGCTTGAGGATGTGCGCGGCATGGTCTTTGGAGAAATGCTCGACTGCCGTCAGAGTCCCGATCAGGATTACACCCTGCAAGAAGTGGTTCTGCGCATCGTAGCCGACCTCGAGATTCCGGTGGCGTTCGGCCTGCGCTCCGGTCATGTCTCGCGCGCCAACATCACGCTCCCGCTGGGCGTGCGATCACGGCTCGAAGTGGGCGCTGCAGTCAAACTGACGATTCTGGAGTCCGCAACCATCCCATGACTACGCCTAAACACATTCACCTCATCGGAATCTGCGGCACCGCGATGGCTTCGCTGGCCGGCATGTTGCAGGAACGCGGTTTTCGCGTCACCGGCTCGGATGCAGCCTCGTATCCGCCGATGTCCACGTTTCTCGATTCGTTAGGCATTCCCGTGGCGCAGCCCTTTGCCGAGTCGAACCTCGATCCTCGCCCCGATCTTGTGGTGGTCGGTAACGCGCTTTCCCGCGGCAACGTGGAACTCGAGCGCTTGCTCGACGAGCGCATCCCGTTTTGCTCGCTGCCCCAGATTCTGCACGATGAATTCCTTGTGGGGAAAGACGTTCTGGTGGTTGCCGGAACCCACGGCAAGACCACCACAACCTCCATGTTGGCGTGGATCTTCGAGACCGCCGGACTGCAACCTTCGTTTCTGATTGGCGGCATCGCTGAAAATTTTGGCCGCAGCTTTGGCCTCGGTCGAGGACGCCACTTTATCCTCGAAGGCGACGAGTACGATACCGCATTCTTCGATAAAGGGCCAAAGTTTTTGCACTACTTTCCGGATTCCGTGATTCTCACCTCGGTTGAATTCGATCACGCCGATATTTACCGGGACCTCGACGCGGTCGAAACCGCTTTCAAGCGGCTCGTAAACCTGGTGCCGCGACGTGGGCGCATCATCGCTTTCGATTCCGGGGAGAGCGTGAAACGCTGCCTGCTAAAAGCTTTTTGCCCGGTTGAATGCTACGGCCAATCCGAGCACGCCGACTGGCGAATTGCAAACCTGAAACTGGAAACGGAGCGAACTTCATGGTCCGTGCTGCGGGTTGGTAAACCGTGGGCCGATTTCGAATTTCCGCTGGGCGGCGAATACAACGTCTGGAACGCCACTGCCGCCGCGGCCCTGGCCGCGAATTATGGAATTGCCAAAGAGGCGATTGCCCAGGCTCTTAAAACCTTTCGCAGCGTGAAGCGCCGTCTCGAAGTGAAAGCCGAGATTGACGGCATCACCATCATCGACGATTTCGCTCATCATCCCACTGCCATTGAACAGACCATCCGCGCCTTACGCGCGCGCTATCCCCGATCGCGGCTCTGGGTGGTGCTTGAGCCGCGTTCGAATACCATGCGCCGCAACGTTCTGCAGGAAGCGCTCGCCAGCAGCCTGGCCTTGGCCGATCAGGTGGCCATCGCGGCGATCTTCAAGTCCGAAGCGATTCCCGAGGCCGAACGCCTCGATCTCAATCGCGTCGTCGACGAGATCGGCGAGCGTGGAAAGAGCGCGCGCATCTTCGCCGACGCCGATGCCATCGTGAATGCTATCGCGCCTGAACTGCGCCCAAATGATGTGGTTGCCATCCTCTCCAACGGTGGTTTCGGAGGCATCTATGAAAAGCTGCCCCAACGTTTGCGAGCCGGGAAGTTTGAGGGGAAGAAGTCCGCGGTGCAGAAGTCCGGGGTCAACAACTAAGTGTTCCGCACCATTCTCATGCTGCTTTTCTGGACGGTCGCGCTGCCGGTAGCGGCGCTCCTTGGTTTCCCCTGGACCTATCTCACCAAAGACATCACTTTTCTCTACCGCGGCTGCATGTTCGCCGCCTTCACCGGCGTCCGCATCGCCGGCGTGAAGGTTCAGACCGTGGGGCTCGACAAGATCGATCCGGCAAGAACGTACATCTTCATGTCGAATCACATCTCCAATCTCGATCCTCCGATTACTCTGCCGCTGATCCCGCGCCGCACTTCCGTGATGGTGAAAAAAGAATTGTTCAAAGTCCCAATCCTGAAACAGATCATGCTGATCGGATCGCTCGTCCCTGTAGATCGCGGCAACCGCGACGCCGGCATCTCGGCCGTGCGCGACGCCGTCAAAGCCATCCAGCAGGGACTCAATATGACCATCTATGTGGAAGGGAAGCGTTCTTTTGACGGCAAACTTTTGCCCTTCAAGAAAGGCCCTTTTTATCTCGCCGAAGAGTGCAAGGTTCCAGTCGTCCCCATCACAATTTCCGGGACGGAAGAGTGCATGCCGAAAGCGCGCTTCGCCATCCGTCCGGGAATGGTGACGGTGCAATTCCACGATCCCATCGAACCCGCCGATTTCGGAGACCGCGATTGCCTGATGGCGAAAGTGCGAGCGGCCATCAATCGTGGGCTTCCCGAAGACTTGCGGGAGTAGCAGGAGGTTGATTGCTCTTGAACCCCCGACAGTAACTGCCGCTGCGCTGAGTTGGCGGCGGATGAGCGCCACCCGCCATCTATAAGAAGATGGACCCCACTTGCCTCAGCGGGAAACAGCGCTAGGTTTGTAGGCGAATGGTCGATTTGCGAAACCAGATAAACGGCCTCTCCGCGAGCAGAATTTCTCCGCTTGAAAAGCGCTGTTACTTAGCGTCCCCTTGCTAGTGTTGGACTGATGAGAGAATAGTGACAGGATCCGGCGGCCCGCTCGTTCTGCCTGGGACGAGAAAAAATCAGTCGCGCTCCGACAGCTTTTTGACTGTCTTGGCGATTTCGGGGAGCTTGGCGTAGACGGCGCAGCACTTCAGCCACAGGCGGTGGTCGATGGCGGGGGCGCCGCTGACCATGACTCCCGGGGCGACATCGTGGGGAATGCCGCTTTGGGCGATGGCGATGGCTCCATCGCCGATTTTTACGTGGCCACTGACCCCAACTTGTCCGGCCAGGATTACGTGGTTGCCTACATCGGTGGTGCCGGCAAGGCCGACCTGGGCGCAGAGCAGGGTATCGTGGCCGATGGTGCAGCTGTGGCCGATGTGGACCAGGTTGTCGATCTTCGCGCCGCGTCCGATGCGGGTCTCGCCGATGCTGGCGCGGTCGATGCAGGTGTTGGCCTGGAGCTCGGCGTCGCTCTCGACTACGACGTTGCCGGACTGGACAATCTTGTGCCAGCGGCCGGTCTCCTCATTCTTGGCGAAGCCAAAGCCGTCGGAGCCCACGACCACGCCGTTCTGGAGGAGGACGTTGTCTCCGAGGTGGCAGAATTCTCTGACAACCGCGTGGGCGTGGGCGAAGAAATTGTTGCCGATGGTTACTCCGCGATAGATGACTACGTGGGCGAGGAGGACGGCGTTATCTCCGAGGATGGCGTCTTCGTCGATCACAACGTAGGGGCCGAGGTGCGCATTTTTGCCGAGCTTGGCCCTGGGATGGACTACGGCGGTGGGGTGGATTCCGGGGGCGTAGGTGGGGGGATGGTAAAAAAGCTCGAGGGCCTGGGCCCAGGCGAGGTACGGGTTCTTGCTGCGCAGCATTCCCGTGTTAATGGTGGGAAAATTCTCGGCGACGATGACGGCCGAGGCCTTCGTGGTTTTCGCGGCGGCGTTGTATTTGGGATTGGAGACGAAGGTGAGTTGGCCGGGGGCGGCGTGTTCAATGCCGGCTACGCCGGTGATTTCGGTGTCGGGGGCGGCGTTCTCGATGCGGGCGTTCAGGGCTTTGGCGATGTCGGATAGTCTCATAGCGGTGTCTGGGGAGAATTGTAGCGGAGGCTGGCGGGTGGCGGGTTGGAGATTGGGGCGGGGGCACTGGTACCGGTGCGAGTCTTGCCCGTCCTAGGATAGTCTCGACTGACTATTGTTCGAAGAGGGTTACCTGGCGGGCGTCGGGTTGAGAGCCTCGGCGGCGGTTGGCGGAGCCGATTACGGCCAGGACGGTGACGGAGGTCAGGGCTTCTCTGGGGACGAACACGCGCTGAGTGTTGGAGCGCAGGTCGGGAGGGTTCATGAGGAAACCTTCCGCCGGATTCTGGGTGAGGTCGTTGGGCAGGATGCCTTCAATGACGTCGTTGTCTTTGAACTTGAGGCGAACCCAGAGGCCTTCGGTGCGGGGGCGGGTGGTGAAGGTCTTGCGGAGCATGAGGTCGGTGTCGGAAAATTCGCGGACAAAATAGACGGCCTTGATGTCGCGCAGGTCGATGGCGACTACGTTGCCGGAAGTATTGAGCAGTTCAAGTTTGCCATCGACGACAAAGTTGGCGGGAGCGACGTGGCCGCTGATGGAGTCGCGGTCGTGTTTCCGCACGATTACTTTCTTGTGGGTCGAGGACATTGATGCTGGGTCGCTTTCCCTTCTAAATTGCAGATCCAAGCTTACTTCCAGCGATTCGGGCAAATCCGCAACCGACTCGCGGGGCGATTTCACGGACAAGAGTGTCCGCGCCACACAACAACGCGCCACCAGCTTGGATTCTCGCACTTTCCGGAAAAATTCGTACAGTTTGTGCCTTCACAGTAGCCAAACGGTAAACCTTGTGTTATTTTCTCTAGTTTACTGAAAGTTAAGTTTGCGGTATAAGTCTAATGTCTAGAGGGATTTAGATTCAGCCCGACAGGCAACTCGCCGAGATGCGAGTGGTTTCCCTGTGGAAATCCTGTGAATAACGCCCCGGTCGAGCCGTAGCAGTGCCACCGCCAGGCGACTAGGAAGGCATGGCCGATTACATATATACGCTGGAAACCCGGCTCTCGCCGGACCAACAGAAGGCAGTCAGTCTCGTCCTAGAGGCCGCGAAGGCGGCGGGGATGAATCTATATCTCACCGGTGGGGCCATCCGCGACATCATCACTGGTTTTCCGATCCGCGATCTGGATTTCACGGTTCAAGGCAACGCGCTGAAACTTCAGAAAGACCTGGAGAAAGCGGGCGCGGTGGTGGGAGACGCGGACGACGAGACCCGGACTTTACTTTTGACGTTGCCGGGCGGAGTGCGGGCGGAGATCGCGATGGCGCGATCGGAGCGCTACGACAAGCCGGGCAAACCTCCGCAAATGGCTCCAGCCACGATTATCGAAGATCTCCGGAGGCGCGATTTCACGGTCAACGCCATGGCGCTTTCGATGAATGAAGGATCGCGCGGGTTGTTGATGGATCCGTTTAACGGCGTGGCCGACATTGAAGCGAAGGTAATTCGAGTGCTGCACAATTACGCGTTTCTCGAAGACCCTTCGCGGATGATCCGGGCGACGCGCTTCACGACGCGCTTCCACTGGCCGCTGGAAGAGCGGACGCAATCGCGTTACGAATCGGGCAAAGAAAATAACTACATCGAGTACATACGAAGTTCGAGCATTGGTTATGAGATCGAACAGTTGGCCTATGAGGATGACGCGCTGGGCGTGCTCAAGGCATACGAAAAAGAAGGATGGCTGAAGGTCCTGAATCCGCGTTGGAGCACGGCCAAGGTGGACACGGCCGGGCTGGGCGCGCTGATGAAGACGCGACAGCAGATGAACGAACTTGGCTACACGCCGGAAGTGGCGCCGGCAGTGCTGCATTTTCTGACGGAGCGGCTGGGGGATAAGGATATTTCGGATTTACGGCGGGCGATTCCGCGCAAGGATCTGGTGGAGGGGTGGAAGGATCTGGATGCGAACGCCCACAGTCTGGCCAAGCGATTAATGGGGAAGGAAGCGGCGACGCCGTCGCGGACGTGGCAATTGTTGTCGGCGGCGCGTCCGGAGATGATTCTGTTTCTGGCAATCACGGCGCGGCAGCAGGCGGTGTCGCAGAAGATCAAGAATTTCTTCACGAAATGGCGGCAGGTGCAGCAGAAGATTCCGTTGCCGGAGATGACGGAGTTGCACATCACGCCGCAGTTCCCGGCGTATCCGAAGATTGCGAACGACGTATTCATGCTGTTGCTGGATGGGAAGCTGCGATCGCGGACGGAGACGCTGAAATATCTGAAGCCGCTGGCGCCACCACCACCGCCACCACCGCCGCCCCCACCGGCGAAACGGGGCAGGGGAGCGAAAGCGGCGGCAGCGGTTGCTGCGGCGGCTCCGGCCGAGACCGGCAAAGCGGGCGGCAAGGGTAAGGGCAAGGGAAAAGCGGCGGCAGTTCCGGCGGCAGTGCCCGTGCCGGTGGCGGAGAAGTCGGTGGCTGCGAAGGGTGCGGTCGCGGGCAAGGCGGCGGCGCCAGCGAAGGCGGCCGCTCCAGCGAAGGCGGCCCCTCCGGCCAAAGCGGTGGTGGTGAGCAAGGCGGCGAAGGCTCCGGCGAAGAAGGCGAGCAAGCCGGCGAAGGCAGGCAAGGCTCAGGCTGGCAAGAAGAAGAAATAAGGTGGCGGTTGGAAGGGCAGCGGGCAGGAGTGCCCGCACTACCCGGGCCGGATCTTCTCGTGGCTACGCGGGCGCGTTTGCGGAGGTGAAAGTGCGTTATAATGCCGGTATGCGGCGCTCTTTCTCCATGGCCTCCATGGCGGGGTTCACGGCGGCGTTGGCGGTTGTGGTGGCGTTGCCGGGTTGGGCACAGGGACACGGCGGTTCGCACGGCGGCTTTTCTTCGCACTCCTCTGGTTCTGCGCATGTTGCTGCGGCGCACGTTTCTTCTTCCTCTCCCATCCATGCTTCTTCGGGGCGAGTTTTCGCGGGACATGCTTCCGCAGGACAAGGTCCGTTCCGCGGGGTAAATTCCGGGCGGGGCGGGATTCGGCCGGGGCGGAACTCCTACAATTATCGCGGGGTTTATGGGCGGCGTGGTTATTACGCTTATGGAGGATACTACCCGTACTGGT
This sequence comes from Acidobacteriaceae bacterium, assembly GCA_003134435.1. GTDB lineage: Bacteria > Acidobacteriota > Terriglobia > Terriglobales > Acidobacteriaceae > Acidiflorens. The sequence goes on along the minus strand of PLBE01000158.1, from coordinate 35,062 downwards.
ATTACGCATGGTATGCCGACCCTCTGTATGACACCAGCGATCAGGACGCGTATGCGGACGAGTACGGCGGAGCTCCTTATCAGGATGGCTATCAGGGCGATGGGGCGCAGGGCGATTTGCAGAGCGATGTGAAGGAACTGAAGGGCAAAGTGGATCGCTTGCAGTCGGATGTGGAAGCGCGCAATCGTCCCAAGCCGGAAGCGGAACCGGAGACGGCACTGGTGTTCCGCGACCAGCATGTGATGGAAGTTCGGAATTATGCGATCTCGGGTGGGATGGTGTGGGTGCTGAACGAGGACGTAGCGAAAAAGATTCCGCTGGACCAACTCGATCTGGATGCGACGGTGAAGATGAATGGCGAGCGCGGCGTGGATTTTCAGGTGCCGGGACCGACGCTGTCGATCATGATTGTGAATTAGATAGAACCTATCCTGAAAGTATTCTCGAAGAGCATTCCCGGCGTGAACTCCAGGCAGTGTGAAATTGCACTGATTTCAGGCGTTGCGTGAATTCCTCCAGACATTAGAATGAAGTCGTCCTGCGAGAGCTTGACGCCATCCCGCGAACCAGGAGAGGGCGGCCCTGCCCTCAGGGGCTAAAGCCCCCTGGTCGTTCTTAATGCTGCGGCGGAAGTCGGGCGAGAGCTTTGTGGCGAGTTCCTGAAAATCGAAAAGCTAAGAGCGAGAAGTTGAGAGCGAAGAGCGAAGAGCGAANNCGAAGAGCGAAGAGCGAAGAGCCCAAACCTTCATGAGCCAAGATCAATTCGTACATCTGCATTTACATAGCGATTATTCGCTGTTGGACGGCGCTTGCGACGTGGAAAAACTGGTGGAGCGCGTCCACGAACTGGGCATGCCGGCGGTGGCGATGACCGATCACGGCAACATTTTTGGGGCGGTGCATTTCGTGAATGCGGCGCACAAGGTTGGGGTCAAACCGATTGTGGGCTGCGAGCTCTACATCTGCAAGAAGGACGACCACGTGATTACGCGGACTCCGCCCGACGGCGACACGTACAACCACCTGTTGGTGCTGGCGGAAAACGAAGAAGGCTATCGCAATCTGGTGAAGATCACGTCGGAGGCATCTCTGCACGGTTTTTACTACAAGCCGCGAGTGAGCAAGAAATTTCTTGCAGAACATTCGAAAGGGCTGATCGGACTTTCGGGATGCCTGAAGGGCGAAGTAGCGGAACGCTTGACGGAAGGAAACTACGATGCGGCGCGGGCGGCCGCGGGGTTTTATCGGGACTTGTTTGGCAAGGATAATTTTTATCTGGAGATTCAGGATCAGGGCCTGGAGATGGAGCACCGCATCCGGACGGGGTTATTCCAGTTGGAAAAGGATCTGGGGCTGCCGATGGTTGCGACCAATGACAGCCACTATCTTTGCGAAGACGACGCGCATGCGCAGGATGTGATGCTTTGTATTCAGACGGGGAAGTCGATTCAAGAGACGAACCGGATGAAATTCGAAGGCTCGCAGTTCTATGTGAAGAACGGCGAGGAAATGCTGCGCGTATTCAAGGACGCGCCGGAGGTGATCCGGCGCACGCTCGATATTGCGGAGCGCTGCAATCTAAGGCTGGAGAAGGTTCCCAGCCCGTTTCCGCATTTTGACGTGCCCGAGGGCTACACGCTCGACAGTTATTTCGAGCACATCACGCGGCAGGGATTCGCGCGGCGCATGGAGAATTTGCGCGGGGCCGCGGCGAGCGGGAAGCTCAAGCACTCGCTGGCGGAGTATGAGCAGCGGCTGGCGCGCGAGATCGCGATTATTCAGCAGATGAAGTTCTCGGGATATTTCCTGATCGTATGGGACTTTATCCGGTATGCGCGGGAACGCGGCATTCCGGTGGGTCCGGGCCGGGGGTCGGCAGCGGGCGCGGTGGTGGCGTATGCCTTGGGGATCACGGACATCGATCCTCTGCAGCATGAACTGATATTCGAACGCTTTCTGAACCCGGAACGAATTTCGATGCCGGATATCGATATTGATTTCTGCATGAACCGGCGCGGGGAAGTGATCGAATATGTAACCCATAAATATGGGCGGGAGAATGTAGCGCAGATCATTACGTTCGGTACGATGGCGGCGAAGGCGGCGATCAAGGATGTGGGGCGGGCCATGGATATGCCTTACAGCGACGTGGACCGGATTGCGAAGATGGTGCCGACCACGCTGAATATCAAGCTCGACCACGCGCTGAAAGAGTCGGTGGCGTTGCAGGAGGCGTATCAGAAGGATCCGCAAGTGCGGCAGTTGATGGATACGGCGCGGAAGCTGGAAGGCCTGGTTCGAAATTCCGGCGTGCATGCGGCGGGGGTGGTGATCTCGCCGCGTCCGCTGATTGAACTGGTGCCGTTGCACAAGACGAAGAACGACGAAATTGTCACCGCCTTCGATATGGTGGCCATCGAAAAGATGGGCCTGTTGAAGATGGATTTCCTGGGGCTGACGACGCTGACAATTGTGGACGACGCGCTCAAGCTGATTGCGCAAAAGGGAACGAATCTGAAGCTGGAGGACATTCCGCTTGAGGACGAGGAGACGTACCAGAAAGTATTCCATCGGGGATTGACGTCGGGAGTGTTCCAGTTTGAATCGTCGGGGATGAGGGATGTTCTGCGGCGGTACCAGCCGAACTCGATCGAAGATCTGACGGCATTGAATGCGCTCTACCGGCCGGGGCCGATTCAGGGCGGGATGATCGACGACTTCATCGAGCGCAAACATGGACGGCGGAAGATCGAATACGACTTGCCGGAGCTGAAGGAGATTCTTCAGGAGACGCTCGGGGTTTTCGTCTATCAGGAACAGGTGATGCAGACGGCGAACAAGTTGGCGGGCTACTCGCTGGGAGAAGCGGATCTGCTGCGGCGGGCGATGGGCAAGAAAAACGCGGAGGAGATGGCGAAGCAGAGGGAGCGTTTCGTGCAGGGAGCGACCAAGAACGGGTTTCCGCCGAGAAAGATCGAGAAAATTTTCGATCTGATGGCGCAGTTTGCGGGATACGGGTTCAACAAGTCGCATTCGGCGGCGTATGCGCTGCTGGCGTATCACACGGCGTATTTGAAGACGCATCATCCGGTGGAATTTATGGCGGCGCTGCTGACTTCGATCACGGGCGATACGGATAGCGTGGTGAAGTACATCAACGAATGCCGGGAGATGGGGATTGCGGTGGAGCCTCCCGATATCAACGTGAGCGATGCGAATTTTACGCCGCACGGGCAGGCGATTCGCTTTGGGCTGGCGGCGGTGAAGAATGTTGGCGGAAATGCGATCGAGTCGATTGTCGCGGCGCGGAAAAAGCTGGGGAGGAATTTCAAGTCATTTTACGAATTCTGCGAAGAGGTAGATCTGCGGCTGCTGAATAAAAGGGTGCTGGAGTCGCTGATCAAGAGCGGGGCGATGGACGGATTCGGACGGCGGGCGCAGTTGATGCAGGCGCTGGACACGGCGATCGAGCAGGCGCAGAAAGCGCAGCGGGACGCGGAATCGGGGCAGCACGGGCTGTTTGGCGTGTTTGACGATGAAACGGCGCAGGAGGCGAACGCGGCGCTTCCCAATACGCCGGACTGGGACGAGCATACGCGGCTGGCGGCGGAGAAGGAAATTCTGGGATTCTTTATCACCGGGCATCCCATGGAAAAGTACAAAGAGAAACTGGCGGATTTGAACGCGCTCTCCACCGAAGGGATTGCGGCGATGAAGAAATCGACGGGGAAGGATGAGAACATCACGACCGCGGGATTGATCTCGGGATTGCGGGTGGCAAAGTCGCGTCGAGGGGAGTTGTGGGCGCAGGCGGCGCTGGAGGACATGTCAGGGAAAGTGGAGCTGCTGATTTTTCCAGAGGCTTACCGGAAGCTGGCGGAGAAGGTGAAGCTGGAAGTCCCGGTGCTGATTCGGGGCGGGGTGCGGATTGAAGAGGGGGCGAATCCGAAAGTGACGGCGAATGACATTATTCCGCTGGACGAAGCGAAGGTGCCGTTGCCGAAAGCGCTGCGCATACGGATTCCCCTGGAGAGCGCGACGGACGGGACGGTTGATGCGCTGCACGCTTTATGCAGCGAGCGCAAGGGCGAAGCGAAGGTGTTGTTTGACGTGGAGCGGGATGGCGATTTCATGGTGGTCATGGAAGCCGAAGGCTATAATGTGATGCCAGACCGCAATTTTCTAGGCCGGGTGGAAGAGTTATGCGGACCCGGCAGCGTGCGGGTCATCAGTTAGCGAGCCGGATGGGCAGTAAGAGCGGGGCGAGGGCCTCTGACCCGTCCTCGGTCGGGCGAGGTTTTAGAAGCGCGTGCGCATGACTCGAGCGAAGATAAAGCGGGCAGAGAAGTTGGCTCCGGGCGCGGACCTGGCGGCGACCAATGTACCGGCAAACGGCCCGGAAAATGGCTCGACGAATGGCAAGGCGAGTGCGGCCATCGCGGGCGCGGAGTTCATGCTCTCGATGGTGGAAGAGCATCATACGCGAAGGAATGGAAACGTCATCAGAATGGAATCAGGAATGAAACCGGAGCAGGAGTTGGAAAAGATCGAGGAGCAGATCACGCGACTGCAGGGGCTGGAGGGCCAGAACGGGGAAACGCTCCGCGAGATCAAGCAGTTGCATGACCGCGTGGACGGTCTGCGTCGCGAGATCTCTTCCCATCTGGGCGCATGGGAGCGAACGGAACTGGCGCGGCATCCGCAACGTCCTTATACGCTGGATTACGTCGAGCGCCTATTCACGGACTGGAGCGAAATTCACGGGGATCGGGGGTTTCGAGACGATCCGGCGATTGTGTGCGGGATGGCCCGCTTTCACGGTGAGGAAGTGATCGTGGTGGGGCAGCAGAAAGCGCGGGATGCAAAGCAGCGCGTGTATCGGAATTTCGGCATGTCTCATCCGGAAGGATATCGGAAGGCGCTGCGGGTGATGAAGATCGCGGAGAAATTCAAGCGGCCGATTCTTACGTTTGTGGACACCGACGGGGCCTATCCCGGACTGCATGCCGAAGAGCGGGGACAGGGAGAAGCGATCGCCCGCAATCTGCTGGAAATGGCGCGGCTGGAGGTTCCAATCATTGCGACTGTGATTGGGGTGGGCGGGAGCGGCGGGGCGCTGGCGATTGCGGTAGCCGACCGGGTGCTGATGATGGAAAACGCGGTGTACTCGGTCATTTCGCCGGAAGGCTGCGCGTCCATCATGTGGCGCGATGCCAGCAAGAAAGCGCTGGCGGCGGAAGCGATGAAGATCACGGCGAAAGACTTGAACGAACTGGGCTGCATCGACGGCATCGTTCCCGAGCCGGCCGGAGGCGCGCATACCGATCACGCTGAAGCGGCAGCGCTGCTGGATGCGGCGCTGCAACAGCATCTGGGGGCGATCCGGCAGTTGCCAACCGGCGAATTGCTGGAAACGCGCTATAAGAAATTCCGCAACATGGCGCAGTTTTTTCAGGTGGAAGCGTAAGAACGGCGATCTCAGGAATGCTGGGTGGGGATGCCATGGCCCAATTGGTCATCCGGAATATCGAGAACACCGTCAAGGCTCGATTGCAATGCCGTGCGCGCCGGAGCGGCCGCAGCGTGGAAGCAGAAATCCGCAATATTTCGAGCAACGCTGCGGTTGAAGCACCTCTTCCGGCAGGCGGGTTGGGGAGCGAAATCGCCGGCTTGTATACCAAGATCGGGCTTGAATCCGGCATTCCAGAACTGCGCGGACACAGAGTTGATCCGCGATCACACTAACTACGCTGGAAAATTCTCAGTTGGTGCGATGGCCTGATTTCGACAGTTATAATCGATACATGCTGAACCAGCGTCGGATCGCCCTATCTGCGGTAACGCTGTGCTTCTTCTCGGTGGTTGGCATGGATTCGGTCTTTGTCACGTCGGTGAATGGGCCGTCGAGAATGTGTTCTTTCACGGCTGGCGACAACTGCTTGCGGAACTGCTGTGCGCTTAGCGCAATCGGTAACTGGCTGTGAAAAATCCCCCATAGCTCTCATTGACCAGCCAGAAAAGCGAGCAGACAGCGTAAACTTGTGCAATCGCTGTTTTCGCCAATGTCACCGTTCAGTTCTTCATAACGGGCGCTATCTTGCTGATGAAAAGACCATTATCGCTACATTGAGAATTCAGCGATTCTCCAGTTGACTCAACTGGGCGGCGATGCCACGATACCGGCAACAATTCCTGTGTGTCGCTCGCACGTGGTCACCTTGGAAAGAACATGCCATTCACAAAATTCCCCTCCACTCGGATGGGCGGCCTATCAAGGCCTAAGGAGGAACGCTTCATGCGATCCCTTCGTCTTGTTTTGCTAAGCTTGATCTGCTCGCCGGCCGGTCTGGCCAGCGTGCTGTTATTGGCGCAAGCGGTACACGCGCAAACCTTGACCACCCTCCACAGCTTCACCGGCGCTCCCCACGATGGTGCAAATCCCACTGCGAGCGTAATCCTCGATGCTGAGGGCAATCTCTATGGCACTACCACGATCGGGGGCGAGCATTGCTCTCAGGGCTGTGGGACTGTGTTTAAATCGACTCCCACCGGAGTGGAATCAGTTCTCTACGCCTTCTACGGCGGCATAAACGCTGATCCAAACTCCAGCTTGATCTTCGACGTGACCGGCAATCTCTATGGCACACCCGCAGGATGCACCGTATTCAGGCTAAGAGACCAGCGTTATCGAAAAATCCTCTACGGCTTCAAGCAGACAGACAACGGACTGAGGCCCATGTCTGGCTTAGTCTCGGATGCGCAGGGCAATTTCTATGGCACGACTCAATACGGCGGCACCGGTGAGTGCGACGGTGCATTGCCCGGTTGCGGTGTGGTGTATAAGCTGACTCCCGCAGGCGTGGAGACGGTTCTCTACAGCTTCAAGGGGAAATTTGATGGCGAGTATCCCCAGTCTGTGCTTGTTCGCGATACACGAGGCAATCTCTACGGCACCACCGAATACGGAGGCGCTTCCGGCTACGGCGTGGTATTTAAGCTGACGGCCACCGGCAAGTTCAGTGTGCTCCACGACTTTACAAGCTCTCCAGATGGAGCGCTTCCTCTCGCGGGCTTGGTGACGGACTTGCACGGCAATCTTTACGGCACCACGATCGAGGGTGGAACCACAGGTTGTCTTTTCGGATGTGGCACCATCTTTAAGTTGACGCCCTCCGGCAAAGAGACCGTGCTTTACCGTTTCACCGGCACCCCGGATGGGTCAAACCCCTACGCCCGCGTGGCCTTCGATGCGCAGGGCAATCTCTATGGCACGACCGCAGGTGGTGGCGCGAATGACCAAGGCACCGTCTTTGAGTTGACTCCAAGTGGCAATGAAACGGCGCTCTACAGTTTCTGTGCGCAGACGAACTGTACCGATGGAGCTTTTCCCCAGGCAGGCGTCTCACTCGATGCCCAGGGCAATCTCTACGGCACAACCATCCTCGGCGGCACGAAAAACGATGGAACTATCTTCAAAGTGACGCCTTGACTCACTCCATCGTGGTGGACGTAATATCGCCATTACACTCGTTGGTCAGCTTTCAGGCATAGGATGCCTTATGCGCCGGGTACTGCTGTTTTTCGGGAGCCTTGCCACTGGGGTGTTGACGATTGTGCTGTCGCTGGCCTTACTGGTTGTGTCGCTCTCTATGTACGACAGGTATGTTCTGGGAATTGCCTCAGACGGGTCGATCGGTTGGGACCCTGTTTCGATCTACGGACGATATTGGGTGATCGGCATTCCACTACTCATCTTCGGCCTTGGTTGCAGCGCCGGTTACTGGTTTCTGCGCAAGCGATTGCATCGCTAGACCAGCGGTCCCTAGATTGTAGTTGTCGTTATATCGCCTTTGCGCTCAAAACCCAGACCGACGGGCGAACAGATGGCGCAAAGTTGTGAGAACGCCTGGTAACGACAACTTCATCGTTCGAGCTCTGACCTGCCGCTCCGCATCAAATAAATCGCGGATGTTCTTCATTCTCTCTGGGAAATATTGCGCGAGCCAATCGAGCCAGATGTCGATGGAGTTGCCAAATGGGTAGCATTCCAGAGAAGCGCCGCTCTCCAACAACAATCTGACGAACGACGGATGGCCGGTGTGCGCTGCGAGGGAGAGAGCCGTGTCGCGGTGATTGTTCCGTCTGTCAAGGTCGGCACCTTTTTCGATGAGCAGTCTTCCAATGCTTGTGTCGCCCTCCATTGCAGCAATCATCAGCAGTGTCCAAGAGTACTGATTACAAAGATTGGGAGACAGCCCCTCCTCCAATTCCTTTCGGAGATGGACGATGTCGCCCCTCTTGATGACTCTGCTCACCTCGTCGAAGGTCGTCACCCACAACCCCTTCTGGCTTCCTACAGTCAGGAAATCGAGTTCAATTGTAATCGCGCTTCCGGTGCCTGAGAGTCAGTTGGCGAAAAATCCCCATTTCACTAACTACCCCGGAACTATCCAACCGTCTGACGCACTACGATTAATGTCTGATAGACTGCGGATCCTCGCTGGCCGCACCGCGTCGCTCGAAAAGCGGTAGCGCCGGGGATCCGGTCGCTGGGGTTGACAAAGTCTTTTCTAAGCAGCTACAAAATCGGCAAATGCAGACAGGGCTGCACCAGGAAATCCAGAGCGTTGATTTGGCGTAGCGCCTGATCGACCAGCGCGGCGGGGCATTCTTCCAGCGTAATCAGAAAAGGCAAATGTGATTTCGGGCAGCCGGGCTTCTGGACGACGGCATCGATGTTGATGCCGCAATCGGAAAGAATGGTGGCGAGGCTGGCGATGATGCCGGGACGGTCTTTCACCAGAAAACGCAGATAGTGCCTGGTGGTGAAGTCGGCGGTGACGGTGGGTGTTTTCTCGGAGGGCTGACCGAGATCGGTGATGGCGGCCTGCTTGGAACGGGCGATGGCCAGAATATCGGACACGACCGCGACGGCGGTGGGGTGTCCGCCGGCGCCGTGGCCTCCAAATACGGTTTCGCCGCCGTAGGTTCCGGTGGCTACGACGAGGTTCTTGCTGCCTTCGACGCGCGCCAGGGGGGATGAGAGCTCGACGAGCGCGGGTTGGACAGCGGCGAGCAGGAGATCGGGTTTCGATTCGGGTTTCAATTCCGCCCAGGAAATCTGGCGAATGGTGCAGCCGAGCTGATTCGCGTATTCAAAATCAACCGCGTCGATGGCGGCGATGGAGCGGGCCAAAATGTCTTCAACTCTGACATTGCAGTGCAGTCCGACGCGGGCGAGGATGGCGAGTTTGGCGCGGGCATCGAGGCCTTCGATATCTTCAGTGGGATCGGCTTCGGCGAAGCCCAGCTTCTGAGCTTCGCGCAGAGCGGTGGCGAAGGGAACGTTGTTCAACTCGATCTGGCTGAGGATGTAGTTGCAGGTGCCATTGAGGATGCCGCAGATTTTGAAAAGTTCATCGCCGGCCAGCCCTTGATGTAATCCCGAAATGACGGGCACGCCGCCGGCGACGGAGGCGCCAAATTCGATCTGCTGTTTCCTCTGGCGGGCGAGGCTGGTCAATTCAGGGCCGCAGCGCGCGATCAGTTGCTTGTTGGCGGTGACGACGGATTTGCCGGACTGGAGGGCGCGGCGAATCCAGTCTTCGGCAGGTTGAAGGCCGCCCATTACCTCGACGACGATGTCGGCGTTGGAAGACAGCACGTCGTCGATGTTCTCGGTCCACTGGACCGATGAGGGCAGCCAGTCGACTTTTTTTCGCGCCACGTTGCGATTGAGGACATGGGAGAGAGAGAGATGGGTGTTGGAGCGCTCGCAGAGGATTTTCGCCACTGAACTGCCGACCGTGCCAAAGCCCAGGAGAGCGACGTTGCAGACGGGCGCGGCTCCCTGGTTGGCGCTGGTCGCGGCATCGGGTGGAGTGGTCATTTTTTTATTATCTCCTTTCTATTATCTCCGAAACGGCAGGTATCTCCGAAACGGCGAGGCGCGTTTGGCGTCCGGTGGTAACCCGCGGGATCAGCGGTGGGCGCCTTCCGATTCGAGCGCTTTCCAGTTCGACCGAAGAAGTGGTCGAAAGGGAATGTCCGCCGATTCGTCTGTTGCTGTTCTGATTACCCCACTGTCCGCTTGTGGGCGCGTATAATAAGGCGTTTTCACTTCGAGGAAAGCTTGCGGGTTGCGGGATTCGCCCGATTAACAGGCTGTGGGATTCGCACCAGGAAAGGTCTAGGGATGGCGACGACTGATATTGTGCCCCGAGAAATGTCCGGCCAAACGGGGCAACGGCGGGTTGTCAACGACATGAGCATTCAGGTAGCTACGGTGAATGGCTCGGGATCGCAGAGTTCGAACACGGTATTGTTGCGCAGCATTTTTCAGATGGGAGTGCCAATTTCGGGGAAGAATCTTTTTCCATCGAACATAGCGGGGTTGCCGACCTGGTACACGATTCGTGCGAATCAAGACGGCTACATTGCGCGCAAGAAAGAGATCGACCTGCTGATCGCGATGAATGCGGAGACGGCGCAGGACGATGTGAAGACGCTGGCGGCGGGAGCGGCGGTGCTCTATGACGAACCGCTGGCGCTGGATAAGGTGCGCGACGATCTGATTTATTACGCGGTGCCTTACGACAAACTGGCGGCGACGGTGGGGGCGGACGCGAAGCTGCGCAAGCTGATCAAGAACATGATCTATGTTGGGGTGGCGGCGCAACTGCTGGGGATCGATTATGCCGAAGTGGAGAAGGCGATCCGGAAGCAGTTCGCGACCAAAGTGAAAGCCGCAAACCTTAACCTGGCGGCGGCGAAGGCGGGGCGCGATTACGCGGCGGCGAATTTGACGAAGCGGGATCCGTTTTATATCCAGCGCATGAATAAGACGGCGGGGAAGATTATCGTCGACGGGAATTCGGCGGCGGCGATGGGGTGCATGTTTGCCGGATGCACGGTAGTGACGTGGTATCCGATCACGCCGTCGTCGTCGCTGGTGGAGACGATGATCGATTACATGAAGGAGTACCGGGTGGGACCGGACGGCAAGGCGACGTTTGCCATCGTGCAGGCGGAGGACGAACTGGCGGCGGTGGGAATGGTGATCGGGGCGGCGTGGGCCGGGGCGCGATCGATGACGGCCACGGCGGGTCCGGGGATTTCGCTGATGGCGGAGTTCGCGGGGTTGGCCTACTACGTGGAGGTTCCAGCGGTGATCTGGAATATCCAGCGAGTAGGACCGTCGACCGGACTGCCGACTCGCACGGCACAGGGTGACGTGCTCTCGACCGCGTTTCTCAGTCACGGTGACACGAAGCACATCATGCTGTTTCCGAATTCGGTGAGCGAATGTTTCAGCATGGCGCAGGATGCTTTTGATCTGGCGGAGCGCTTGCAGACTCCCGTGTTTGTGATGTCGGACCTTGACCTGGGAATGAATAACTGGATGTCGGATCCGTTTCCATATCCGGAGAAGCCGATCAATCGTGGAAAAGTGCTGAGCAAGGCGGATCTGGAGAAGGCGGGTGGTTTTGCGCGTTACAAGGATGTCGATGGCGATGGGGTTGGCTATCGTACGTTGCCGGGGACGGATCATCCGGCGGCGGCCTATTTTGCGCGGGGCAGCGGACACAATGAGAAGGCGCAATACAGTGAACGTCCGGACGATTTCGAACGCAACATGGAACGGATCAATAAAAAGTTCGAGACGGCGCGGTCGATGGTACCGCGTCCGGAACTGGCGGGCAGCGGGCAGGCGAAGGTTGGGATTCTGGCCTATGGCACTTCGCACTGGGCGATTATCGAGTCGCGCGATCAACTGGCGAAAGAGCACAAGCTGGAGACGGACTATCTGCGCTTGCTGTCGTATCCGTTTACGCGGGAGGTGCATGACTTCATTGCACGGCACGAGCGAGTGTACGTGGTGGAGCAGAACCGGGATGGGCAAATGGCAAGCCTGCTGAAACTCGATCTCAAAGCGGAATTGACGCCGCGCTTGCGGTCGATCTGCCATATCCATGGCTTGCCGATCGACGCGCGGTCGGTGACCGACGAACTGATGATGATGGAGGGAAAGTAAGATGGGGACCACGACCACGAACACGCCGGCACCGGCTCCTGCTCCTAAGACGAATCGTATCGGATTGCAGGTGATGGACTACCGGGGCGGGAAGACTACGCTCTGCGCGGGTTGCGGGCACAACGCGATTTCGGAACGAATTATCGACGCGATGTACGAGATGGGCGTGCCTCCGGAGCGGGTGGCGAAGTTCAGCGGCATTGGATGTTCGTCGAAGAGTCCCGCTTATTTCATGAACCGCTCACACAGTTTCAATTCCGTGCATGGACGAATGCCTTCAGTGGCGACGGGGGCGATGCTGGCGAACAAGAATCTGATTGCTCTGGGGGTGACGGGAGACGGCGACACGGTTTCGATCGGCGCGGGACAGTTCATTCACCTGATGCGGCGCAACCTGCCGATTATTTATGTGATCGAGGACAACGGTTGTTATGGCCTGACGAAAGGGCAGTTTTCGGCGACGGCCGATCTGGGGTCTACGCTGAAAAGCGGAGTGGTGAACGATCTGCCTCCGGTCGACACGTGCGCGATGGCGATTCAGCTGGGAGCGACGTTTGTGGGGCGGTCATTCTCGGGCGACAAGCGGCAGTTGCACACCATGCTCAAGGCGGCGCTGGCGCACCATGGCACAGTGATGCTGGATGTGGTTTCGCCGTGCGTTACGTTCAACGATCACGAAGGGTCGACGAAGTCTTATAAGTACATGCAGGCGCATGAGGAGCCGCTGCACGAAGTGAGTTTTGTGCCTGCGTTCGAGGAGATCAATGTCGACTATGATCCGGGGACAACGCTGGAAGTGACGATGCACGATGGATCGAGTTTGCGCTTGAAGAAGCTGGAGCAGGAGTACGATCCGACGGATAAGATTCAGGCGGTGCAGAGGCTGATGGAATCTCATGCCAAGGGCGAAGTGCTGACGGGCGTGTTCTACATCAATGCCAAGGCGCCTAGCTTTATCGATATGCTGAATGTTACGGATGAGCCGCTGGCAACGTTGCCGGAATCGGTGACGCGGCCGAGCCGGGAAGTGCTGGCGAAGTGCATGGCAGAGCTGCAGTAGAGTTAAGAATTGAAAACAGGATGAGCCGGTTCCGCTGGGGATCGGCTCGTGCTGTTTGTGGAGCGTTTCGATTTCCGCCAGCCAAGCTCGCTGCCGAGCGCGGCTGGACGGGCGGGCGGCGCCAGTCGCTATGCGAGCGTGCAACATTCGACTTCTCTGCATCGGGCTAACTGCCCGGGTTAGCCCATGGTCAGCACCACGCGGAATCTGGCGCGGCCGCTGATCATCTGGTTATAGGCTTCGGCGGCTTTTTCCAGGGGATACTTTTCGATCATGGGACGGACACCGGAGAGGACGCTGAAATTCATGGTGTCCTCGGAATCGGTGGCGATGCCGGAGGCCCAACCCTGGAGCGCTTTGCTGCCGGTGATGAGCTGAATGGGAGTGACGTTAATAGGGTCGGCGCTGGCGCCGACTACGATGAATTTGCCGCGGCTGGATAGTCCGTTGAACAGGGCCGACATGGATTTGGAGACGGGCGCAGTGGCGAGGATGACGGCTGCGCCGCCGAATTTCTGCAGTTCGGCGGCAGGATCGCCGGCGGAGGTATCGACGTAGTGAGCGGCGCCAAGTTTTCGGGCCAGGGCTTCTTTGTCTTTGCCGCGGCCGATGGCGAAAGTGCGGAAGCCCATCTGGCGGGCATATTGAATGCCGAGATGGCCTAATCCGCCGATGCCCTGGATGGCGACGAGATCGCCGGCGCGGGCTCCGGAGTGGCGGAGGGCGTTGAAAACGGTGATGCCGGCGCAGAGCAGGGGCGCGGCTTCGGCGGCGGGAAGGTCGTCGGGGATGGCGGCTACGGCTTCGGCGGGCGTGACGAGGTATTCGGCGTAACCGCCGTCGTGGGTGATTCCGGTAATTTTTTCAAATTTGCAGTTAACGAAATCGCCGCGGCGGCAGGCCTCGCAGGTGAAGCAATGGCCGCCGTGCCATCCGACGCCGACGCGCTGGCCGGGCTTCCAGTTGGCAACATCGGCGCCTACGGCGTCGATGCGTCCGGCAATTTCGTGGCCGGGGATGCGGGGATAATTGATGCCGGGCCAATGGCCTTCTTTCACGAGCGCGTCGCTGTGGCAGATGCCGCAGGCTTCCACTTTAATTCTCACCTGGTTGCGGGCCGGATCCGGAATATTTCTTTCGACGAGTTCGAGATTGCCGCCGGCTTTGCCGACTTGAACCGCTTTCATTTTCGACATAAGGGTTTCCTCGATGAATTCGGATTTGACGGCTTTTGAAAAGCGAACCTGCTTGGGAAAAATATATGAGATGTGCGAACCAGCGGCTTGGACTCAGGATTCGCCTGCGCGGCCGGCAATGGGGATCGCTGGACTCTACGCCAAGAAACTTGGATTGATGTTGACAAGTAAGCAAGGCGTGCTGTACACGGTTGAGTTTCTGCCAGCGCCGGACTGCGCGGAGAGATCGCCATGACCAACTACTTTAACAGGAAGCGCGCGGTGGTTCGATCATGACGTCCCGCAGCCTCCCGCCGATTAAGATTCGCGACCTCAAGAGCATCGAAGACCTCAGCCAGTTGAAATCCGTCGAGAAAGAGGTCTGGGGCATGGCGGACGAAGATACGCTCCCGCTAACGCTCGCAATCGCCTGCGAGGCGGCCGGCAACATCTTTGTCGGGGCGTTTCATGGGGAAGGCGGTAAAGAAAAGTTGGTTGGCTTCGCATTCGGATTTCTAGGCCGGGAGCACGGAAGCACCACGGTTCATTCCCACATGCTGGCCGTTCTCGATGACTATCGCCACCTGGATCTGGGCTCACGGTTGAAGCAGGCGCAGCGCGAGCGTGCGATCGGCATGGGCATTCATGAGATGACCTGGACTTTCGATCCCCTGCAAAGTCGAAACGCCCACTTCAACTTCTCCAAGCTGGGCGTAGTTTCGGACAACTATAAGATCGATTTCTACGGCCCGGAAACATCGAGCATGCTGCACCGGAATGGTACGGACCGGCTGTGGGTGCGCTGGCTGCTCAATTCACGGCGAGTGCGAGATCGGCTGCAGAGATGTGCCGCGGGCAAAGACCCGCGGGTCGAAACGCTCGACGCCCTGAGGCTGCTGGCGCCGCTGGTGCGGTTCGATCCCAGCGGCAGGCCGGCAAGGGCCGAGCTCGCCGAGTCACTGGCCCGTCAGCGCGTCAGTATAGAGATCCCGGGCGATATCCTGGAGGTCGAGCGCAATGACATGGGACTGGCGCGCGAGTGGCGCGAAGCCACGCGCTGGGCGTTCTGCGAGGCGGTGAGAGCGGGATTCGTGGTCGCCGAGTTCTGCCGTGGCGTTCGCGGACAACAGGGGCCGGGGGCTTATTTGCTGCAACGAGGCACTATCAGCGACCTCATTCTGGAAGTGTAGTGCCTGGAAGTGTAGTGCGTTGAAAATAACGATCGTTGTATTGTCGGGGTATTGTGGGGTCGATCCGGCGTGAATTCTGGCGTTCGACGGGGACGTCAAAGGTGTTTTCCACGGGGGAACAAGGGGACACGGGGGGCATCGGCGACTCATAAAGGTCGATCTGCCGGACGCACCACACTACGGTGCAGCGGCTGCCTTGCGGTGTTTCTGCAGTCGCTGCATGAAGGTATCGACCGGCACTTGAAATTCGCTGCGGAATAGATCGACGAGTGCGTCTTCATTTACGGCGCCTTCGCTGGTGGAGGATTGGAACATCACCACGCCATCCTCGGGCATGGATGTTTCCAAGCCGTCGGGCTCGACCTGAACCTCGGGAGATTCATCTTCGTTGTCGCGCAAGGCTTTGGCCATGCGTTGCGCCTGATGACGCTGCTCGCTGGTAGCGTGGAAAAACTGTACTCCCATCCCAAATTCAGGATGCGCGACCAGTACGACTCCTCCAGCGCGCATTTCGAGGTCGCCGGCCTTGATGGAAAGGATGAGACGCGTGCCTCTGGGGAACGGCGAGTTGGTCGTTAGATAGCAACCGCCGAGGCTGAGGTCGGTGAGCCGGCAACTTACGGGCGGGTCGTTCGGCTCCGGTTCTGGAAGCTGGCTGTTGAGCCACTGCCGGAGGATATTGCGGTCTTCGTCGGTAGCGTCTTTGAAGCGGACACCGGCAATATCACCGTTGCCCTCCCAGGCGAGTTCGCCATGAAGTTCAAGCTTGCCGTTCATGCCGGGCAAGTCGAGTGAGAAGCGCAAGGTGTTTTCTTTGGCGGCGCGCCCGATAAAGTGAATCGCCATGCCGCCTTCGCTGAGGTCAATCGTCTTCGCTTTGTAGCGCCCCGCCCCAAAGCACTCGACCGGTATCTCGACGGGCACGCGCATCTGCAGGCGACGCTCGCGCTTCATAAGCGCCCGGACCGCGCGAAAACTGGCTTTGGCCCGTTCAACGGCCATGGGCTTGTGGAGCACGAAATGGGCGCCCATTTCGAATCCGCCTTTGAGGCCCACGGGAGCCTCGACCAGTACGATTCCCAGAGCGCGCTTGTTTACTGGAGCCGCTTTCGCTCCCCGGAACACGCTGCTGCTTTCGGCGGCGTTCACGCCATCGACGATGATCGCCTCGAAACGCTGGCGCGTGATTTGGCGCATGGCGGAATCCAAGGTAGAGCAATGCTCAACGTCAATTTCCAGGTCATTGAGTACCCGGCGTAGAACCCGTACCGTTCGATCGTCTTTACTCAGTAGCAGAGACTTCAAGTTCATGCTTCAGGTCCCGTCCCCCATGGCGCGCATTCGGGGTTTCGAACCCACTCGGGCTGAAATTTCTCCCATTGCACGTTCTGCTTCCACTCTAGGTTTATGAGTCCCGGCGGTCAACGCCACGGGCGCTCCTACGGTTACTGGAGTCACCCCCGTTTCCGTGCATGAGACTTCTCCGGAGCCGACTTTGCCGGGGGAGCGTATTGGTGGAAGGTCGCAAAGTGGTGCATACCGGTGACGGGAGGTTGGAAGGCGCACACTTTTTGGCTGCAGGTTGCAAGTGGCTGTTCGCAAAGGGGATAGAGGAATACGAACGAAGGAGGACACTTTTCTATTGACTTACATATAAAAACCTATTATTATCAATAGCTTCCGTGGAGGCCTGAGGGGCTGTAATGTTGGTCGATGCTGGTTCCGGCCGCATGAATCCCCTGGGCGCTTTCTGGAATCTAACAATGGAGCGGTTTAAGGAATAAGTCCTTATCCCACAAGAGGGTATATTTTTCATGGCTAAGCGACGCGGAAACCCCAACTGGGGCAAGCCCGAGCCCATCGGCCCGGTGATTCCCACAGTTACTGAGTTCGAACAGGTTGTTCACGAGTATAAGCTCTCCCCAGATCAGTACTTGCGCTCTACCAGACTGCGGGAGTGGGCCCGACGCAACAAGAATTCCAAGTACATTCCCGAGCCTTTGCTTGAGGCGTGGGGTTTTGAAATCGAATCCACCCTGTAACCGCAGGGAACCGGGTTTACTGGGAGGGTCGCCGCTGGCGGCCCTTTCCTGTTTTAGCGGTATCGTTCTCAGATTCAATCGACTTATACTTCTCTCGGTTACTTTTCGATGGCGAGGAGGCTGGCGCTATGCTGGCAGGCATGAAGTTTGGCGGCTCGGAACTTGTTGGCCTGATCGTAGCGGTGAGCTTCGCGGCGGGGTTGAACGTTTACGCCACCGTTGCCACGCTGGGCTTGCTGGCGCACGCGGGGCTGCTCGACCTGCCCGCGGGGCTGCATTTGATCGCCAGTTGGTGGGTGATTGCCGCGTCAGGGGTACTTTTTGCGGTTGAGTTTTTCGCCGACAAGATACCGGCTTTCGATCTGTTCTGGAACGCCCTGCACACTTTTGTTCGGATTCCGGTTGCCGCTCTGATGGCGTACGGGGCGACCTCCCAGTTGTCGCCGGAGAAGCAACTGCTGGCGACCCTGGCCGGGGGCGCCATCGCCCTGGCCGCCCATGGAGGCAAGACGGCGGCGCGGGTAGCCGTGACTCCGTCTCCCGAGCCGGTATCGAATTTCGTGCTGAGCGCTGGAGAAGACACGCTTGCCGTAACCCTGACGTGGCTGGCCACGCAACACCCGATCGCGGCGGGAACGATCGCAGCGGTGTTTCTGGTGATGATCGTGGTCGTGATGCGATGGGTGGTGCGGGCCATGAAGAGTCTATTTCGCGGTGCGGAGAGAGATCTGGTTTCGTCGAAGCAGCGCAATTTAAATGCGGCTTAGATCGAATTTGATTTTTGTTATCGAGCAGCGCTAGCTCCGAGGGAGGAGCGGTTTTAGCTATGAATCCTGAATCGCCCTTTACCGATGTTCCCACCGCCATCGAAGAAATCCGCGCCGGCCGGATGATCGTGGTCATCGACGATGAGGATCGCGAGAACGAAGGGGATCTCACCCTGGCCGCAGAAAAAGTTACACCCGAGGCCATCAACTTCATGGCCACGCACGGGC
Organism: Acidobacteriaceae bacterium; assembly: GCA_003134435.1. Taxonomy (GTDB): domain Bacteria; phylum Acidobacteriota; class Terriglobia; order Terriglobales; family Acidobacteriaceae; genus Acidiflorens. The sequence goes on along the minus strand of PLBE01000158.1, from coordinate 16,566 downwards.
GCGGTCTGATCTGCCTGGCGATGACGGAAGAACGGCTCGATCACCTCCGGATCGGTCCCATGACGAGCGAGAATACGTCGCAATACGGAACCGCTTTCTGCGAAGCAATTGACGCGCGGGATGGGGTGACAACGGGAATTTCGGCGCACGACCGGGCGCGCACCATTCAAGTCGCAATCGATCCGGCGAGCCGGCCATCGGATCTGGCTCGTCCCGGACACATGTTTCCGCTCCGAGCCCGGAAAGGGGGAGTGCTGGTGCGGGCGGGGCAGACCGAAGCCTCGGTGGATCTGGCGCGACTGGCGGGGATGGTTCCGGCGGGGATCATCTGCGAAATCATGAAGGACGACGGCAGCATGGCGCGGGTGCCCGACCTGATCAAGTTCTGCCGTACCCACGAAATGAAAATGCTGACGGTGGCGGAGTTGATCCGCTATCGAATGCAGCATGAGCGCTACGTACATCGCGTGGGCGAGGCCCTGGTCGAAACCGAGTATGGAGAGTTTCGCCTGATCGCTTACGAGAGCGAAGTCGACGGCGGCGGTTCGCACATGGCCCTGATTCGCGGAGACATCAGCGATTCGTTGAAGCCGGTGTTGGTGCGAATGCACGCTCACTGCCTGCTGGGAGATGTTTTTGGAGCGACGGGGTGCGACTGCCACCAGACTTTAGAAGCTTCGTTAAAGATGATTGCCGAGGAAGATCGGGGGGCATTGATCTACCTGCACCAGACGTCGAAGGGGTTTTCGGCGGAAAAAATAGGTGACCAGGCCTTCCTGACGTTTCACCGGGAACGGCGTTTGCCGTCGCTTCCGGAAAGCGAGCGCAAGACGCATCGCGACATCGGCCTCGGAGCCCAGATTCTTTCCGATTTGAATCTGAAGTGCATACGACTCCTGACCAATCACCCGCGACGGGTGGCGGCGCTGGAGGGATTTGAGATCGAGATTGTCGATCAGGTTCCGGTGAAACTGGCGGCTCCGAGGGGCTTGTAGGGCGGGGGTCGGGGAGAGCCAACGTATCGTTTCTGTGACAGCGGACATGGTGGCGGGTGGTCCAGCGTCCCGATAGAACCTACGGCGCCCCTCCCATGCGGAGATTAGAAAGGGCACGCTTTACCTGATGGGCGCTGGCAGATATTCCGAGAGTTTTGAGGAGTTGGTGGAGTGGGCCTACGGCACGCTGCCGCAGAAGGTCAGGGAGCAGCCGGACTTTCCTGGTATTCAAGTGGCGGAGGAGCCACCAGAGGACTTTCTGGCGGAGAAGAAATGGCCGCGGGGCAGTGAGCTGTTGGGATGCTACAGCGGCGTGGTCCGGACCAGACAGCAGCATGGGCAATTGCGGGTAGCGCCGGACTTGATATTTGTCTTTCGGGGGCCAATTCTGCGCTGTTCAAGAGGGGATTTGCGGAGCGAGGTGAAACGAGTGGTTTGGCATGAGGTGGCGCACTGGCTGGGGTATGAAACTGAGGAGCAGGTAAAGGAACTGGGGTTATGAGCAGTGAATGTGGGGCTCGAAGCGGCCGCGCTTTGCGAATCGTCTTCACGGACTGGTGTAGCGGGTTGGAAATAGCGCGCGTTATCGTTCGAGTCGATCCGGTATGAATTTTGGAGTGAGAGGGGAAGTCAAAGGCGATTACGGCGGGAGGACAGGGGGAAACCGGCTGCTGACCAACGTCGATCTGTTTGACCCACTACACTAGAACGGCTTGCGCGGCGTGATCTCTTCGTCCTTGATAAAAAACTGTGCCGAGCACACCGATGAGCCGCAAATTGTCGGCAGCAGCCCGGCCATCTGCTTGCGCGTGATTAAGCCTAGGGTGCCGCAGGAAGGGCAGGAGAGCACCGCCCAATAAGGATCTTCCCGTTCCCCGACTTCGCCCGCGTTCTCGAGTACGAACACGGTGCCGGGCTCCATCTGTTCGGGAATCCACTCGTTAATAATGCTCAATTCGCCGATCATCATGCTTCCCCGCCTTTCGTCTACGTTCGGTTACGCTCTCTGACTTACGCTCTTACGCCGCGGTAGAGGCCGCACTCGTTCCGAAGCGGCCGTCTTCTTGCGCGCCTGAATCTCCGCTCGAACCCGGCGCACCTCGTCGCTCAGGCAGATGTCAAACATGGGCTGCCGGGCGTTTTTAAGCAGGTCGACAACCTGTCGCGGAGAGGTCCGGAGATAGAGATGGGTGCCGTCGGTCAGCAGGTGATATTCCGCCGAGGCGGCGACGGTGGCGGCCAAACTGGTGCCGAATTCCCGCTGCAGAAATCCAATGAGCTTGCGCATGCGCTGCAGCGAAAAGCCACGCCGCCGAAGCTGGCAGATAACGGCGACCGTGACCAGTTCGTCCCAGTTATAGATGCGGCGATGACCTTGCCGTCCGGGCGCCACGATGCCGCGCTCGTCCCACCACTGCAACTGACGGGCGGTGATTCCGGTCAGGGCGATTACGTCGTTGGATGTGAACTCTTGTTGCATCTTGAGCGCGTTCTGTTTCAAACAAAATAGCAGATAAATGTTTGCCACATTCTAGGGTGTGGGAGCGGAAATGCGGCAACGTTTTCGCTGTCACCTGTGTTAACTATATGGGTACGTAATCGCGAGGGTAACACGTCCGAATCGGGAGGGCCGGGGAGTACGTTGCCGAGCGGGATGAAGGAAGATCTGCGTCTGCGGAAATACTCAGCACGCATTGTCCCAGCACGCTCTGTCCCATGACGGATGGCGGAAAGAGACTTGGATTTGTGCGATTTGTCCTTCTGGCATTAACATTGGGTGAAGCAAAGAGTGAAGCAAATTTCCTGTTTCTGGGGCCACTGAAATTCATGATCCAATTCCCGTTCCAAAAACTGGGCGTGCGCTCGGTCGCGCCCGCTATGTTAGTAGCGATGTCCGTCCTGTTGACGGCGACCCATAGTTTTTCGCAACAGAAAGAGCGAAACCGCAGGCTGGAAGACCAGCAAAACAACCCGCCCTCGGCCTCCGCGCCGTCCACCCAGAATGAAAAAGACGAGAAGAACGAGGGCGACCCGCTGTTCAAGGGAATGAGGTATCGCTCCATCGGTCCGTTCCGTGGAGGGCGTTCCCTGACTGCCGCTGGAATACCGGGCGACCCCACCACCTACTACTTCGGAGCGACGGGAGGCGGTGTCTGGAAATCGACCGACGGCGCCAATACATGGTCTCCAATCTTCGACAAGGATGGAGCCCCTTCGATCGGCAGCATCGCGGTCGCCGGTTCCGACCGGAACGTCGTTTATGTAGGTACTGGAGAAGCTTGCATTCGGGGCAACATTTCGCAGGGGGACGGCGTGTGGAAGTCGATCGACGCGGGTAAGTCCTGGAAGAACGTGGGCCTGAAAGATACTCGCGCCATTGGCAAAGTGATTGTGAATCCACGCAACGCCGATATCGTTTTTGTGGCCGCGCTCGGGCACCCCTATGGGCCCAATCTGGAGCGCGGCGTTTTCCGCAGCACCGACGGCGGCAAGACCTGGGACAAAGTTCTCTACAAAGACGAAAACACGGGAGCGATTGATATAGCGTTCGATCCGCAGAATCCCAACATCCTGTTTGCCGCCCTGTGGGAGGCGCGCCGCACTCCGTGGTCGCTCTCCAGCGGTGGTTCCGGCAGCGGCGTGTACCGGTCGACGGACGGGGGCGGCACCTGGAAGCGGATTGAAGATGGCGGCCTTCCGAAGGGTCCCTACGGGCGCATCGGTGTGGCGGTAGCGGCCAACTCGGAGCGGGTGTACGCGATCATCGAGGCCAAGGAAGCGGGGGGGCTGTATCGTTCCGACGACGGCGGCGAAAGTTGGGATCTGGTCAACGGCAGCCACTCGCTGTTTCAACGGGCGTGGTATTACATGCACATCATCGCCGATCCGCAGGACGCCAACACGGTGTATGTCGCCGATGTCGAGTTTTTCAAGTCCACCGACGGAGGTCGCAACTTCAACAAGGTGAAAGTTCCGCACGGCGACAATCATGGTTTGTGGATCGATCCCAGGAATACGAAGCGCATGATCGCTTCCAACGACGGAGGAGTTACGGTCAGCCTCGATGGCGGCGTGTCCTGGACGCGCGAAGACAATCAGCCGACGGCGCAGTTTTACCACGTCATCACCGACACGCGCACGCCTTACTACGTTTATGGCGCGCAGCAGGACAACTCCACGGTGGCGATCGCGAGCCGCAGCGACGGCGGTTCGATTGGCCGGGAAAACTGGTACGAAGTCGGCGGCGGGGAAGCGGGATACATTGCGCCCAATCCCGCCGACCCGGACATTGTTTACGCCGGCGACTATCAGGGCAACATTACACGCTTCGACCGGCGCAATAATCAGGTCAAGAATATTGCCGTTTCTGCCGAACTGAGTGATGCGCGGGGCGCGGCTCCGCTGGAACATCGTTTTCAGTGGACCGCTCCGATCGTCGCTTCCCCACACGACCCGAACACGATCTACTACGGCGGCGAGCGTATTTTCAAGACGACCGACGGGGGCACGCACTGGGAAGCGATCAGCGGCGACCTGACTCGAAATGACAAATCGAAACAGCAGCCGTCCGGCGGTCCGGTCACGGTTGACGATACGGGCACGGAATATTACGACACCGTATTTTCGATCGCTCCCTCGCCGCTGGCGAAAGGCCTGATCTGGGCGGGCACTGACGACGGTTTGATTCAGCTCACACGCGACGAAGGCAAGAACTGGAAGAACGTTACACCGAAAGATCTCCCCGAATGGAGCCGCGTCAGCCTGATTGAAGCGTCTCCGCACGATGCCGGTACTGCATACGTCGCGGTTGATCGCCATCAGAATGACGATCTCACTCCCTATATTTACAAGACGAGCGACTACGGATCGACCTGGCGCCGGATCACCACCGGGATTCCGGAAGGATCTTTTGTGCGCGCGGTGCGAGAAGACCCGAAGAGAAAAGGACTGCTGTACGCGGGAACGGAGCGCGGCGTTTTCGTGTCTTTCGATGATGGGGCGCACTGGCGGGCGCTGCAAATGAACTTGCCTTTCGCTCCGATTCACGATCTGGTCATTAAGGACGACGATCTGGTCCTGGCGACGCACGGGCGCTCGTTTTGGATTCTCGATGATGTTTCGCCGTTGCGGCAGTTTGCGGATTCAGTTGCTCAAGAAGATGTTCATCTCTACCGGCCCGCAACGGCCTACCGCGTGCACGCCGGAGACTCTCCGGCACATTTACCGTTTGCGGGAAAGAATCCCCCGAACGGCGCGCTGATTTATTTCTATTTGAAGCCAGCGCCCAAGCCCGCAGGCAAGCAGGAAGTGAAAGAGGAGCTGAAAGACCAGGTGAAAATTGAGATTCTGGACGCGGGCGGCAATGTGATTCGGCGGTACTCCAGCAGCAAGTCCGAGGCGCTCGATGAACCGCTCGATCCCGACGACAAGAAGCCGGAGAAGCAGATCAAACCGGAAGAAGGCCTGAATCGCTTCGTATGGGACTTGCGCTACGACCCGGCAAATCGCGTCCCCGGCTATTTTCTCTGGGAATACAATGACGGCGCGAAGGGCCCGCTGGCGTTGCCGGGTAATTATCAAGTGCGGTTGACGGCGAAGGGCAAGAGCCTGACGGCGCCGTTCGAGGTCAAGCTCGATCCGCGAGTGACCACGAGCGCGAGCGATCTGGAAAAGCAGTTCAAGCTCGAGATGGAGGTTCGCGGGCAGTTGAATCGCGTTTACGATGCAGTGAACCAGATTCAGGACGTCCGGGAACAGTTAGAAGGCGTTAAAAAACGCCTGCTCCTGAACGACTCGACGAAAGCGCTGTTCGAGGGCGCGAGCGCGCTGGATGCCAAACTGGTTGCGGTTCGGGATCCGCTGATCAATTTCAAAATCTCCGCCAGCGAAGATTCTCTGGCTTACGCTCCTGGAATGGACGCGAAGCTGGCTTTCGTGTCACTGGCAGTGGCGGGCTTTGCCGATTCCGCTCCCACCGAAGCGGAGTATCAGGAATTCAACAAGCTCAAGAACCAGACGGATGAATTACTGGCAGGATGGGACCATGTCCGCGAGGTAGACATCGCGGCGTTTCAGAAACTGGCTGCAGAGCAGAACATCCATTCGATCGACGTGCCCGACGCAAGAAGCGAGCGCGTGCTGGGCGCGGAGGAATAAGAGCGCAGCGCGCGGATGGCGGAACACTGCGCCATGCAAAGCTGTCGCGAAGGCGGTTCGAGGAATCTCAGATAAACATCTCGTCCTGGGGAACGCCCCTGCCGTTTTTCCGATGGCGTCTTTTTTGACCGAGAAAGACTTCGACTCCGGTGCTGATTGCGCTCATCAGCCCGTTCACCTGGCGCAGCGGAGAAATCACGGTTTTGTGGACCGCGTCGCTGGTTTCTTCCACTCGGTCCATGGTGCGATTCAGCAGTTCATCGGCGCGGATCACTTGCAGGCGGGTGCGGTCCAGCGCGTCGGTAAGGGTGGCGTCGACACGGGCCAGTTGATTGCGCACGAGTGTGCTCGACTCGGAAAAGTTGACGCTCATCGTGTCGATTTTGGGGCGCAAGTCCACCAGCATGTTCTGCACGGTTTCCATGGTAGGCAGTGCCTTGCTCGTCACTGCGGCGGCAAGGGCTTCCATCTTTGCGGTGCTCTTCCGCACGGCGAAGTAGAGGGCAACCAGAATTCCCGCCTGCAATGCAACGGCGAAAGTGGTCACCGCAATAAAAAGTTTTAGGAGAGTATCGTCCATGTCCGCTCCCGTGTCCGTTCCTGCATGTTCGCTCCCGGCGTTGACCTTTAGAGATTCTTGGCCGGTTCAGTTCCGGCGACGGTGGTCTCGTTATAGGCCTGGCGTCCAGCCTCGTAGGCCGAGCGGAACTGTTCTTTCTGCTGATTGATCACGTCGCGTCCGCGATCCATCCAGTCACTGGCCTGTTCGCGTGCCCGGCGCGCATGGTGGCGCGCGCGCTCGGTGCCTTCCTGGGCTTTGGAGCGAATCACATCGCGCATTTCATCGCCGGAGCGGGGCGCATATAACACACCGACCACAGCTCCCACACCGAGGCCTGCCAGGAACCACAAGAAACTGCTGCCGCCGCCGTCACTGTCCGCCATAAAAACCTCCTGAATTCTTTGATGTATGCGATGGTAGCACCCCGATTTGTGAAAGACAATTCACGCGCTCCTGGGCTTCGGTTTGTCGAGAGTCCGGATACAGCATGGGAGGGAGTGCGCAACCGGCGGATGTGGTGTCCAAAGAAACTCTTGTGCGCGGCCCGACAAAGGCGGACAATGGAGCATTTTTCAGGAGGCATTCATTGTCCGACCGCAAGTACCGGCAGCGCGGATACCAGGATTCTGGTGGCGGGGCAAAAAACGGAGCAAGAAAAGAGGGCGACAAGCCCGCCGCTCCGAAGAAAGAGAACACGTTCGGCCCGCGTCCGATCAACATGCCGGGGACGCGAACCGTCTCGCGGTGCGCGGAATGCGGCGCGCTGCTGCAGAATGTCTCCGAAGCGAACGCGAAATGCCCGAAGTGCGGGTTCGATTTGCATGCCTGCAAACAGTGCGAACACTTCGACCCGTCGAGCCGTTTCGAATGCAATCAACCCGTTCCCGTCCGCATCTCGCCGAAGGACAAACGCAACGACTGCTCGTTCTATTCCATCCGCGTGATGGTCGAGAAGGAAACGTCGAGCAAGGGCAGTCAGCGTCCGAATGACGCGCGGGCGGCGTTTGACAATCTGTTTAGAGACTAAGCTTCAATACCGAGTCGGCTCAGAAGTAGCGAACGTTCCTCACGACCCCGTGCATCCATCCGAAGGCTTAGGGTTTCTGGGTCGGTCTTATCAGGATCTCGCTGGCGAAGGATTGCGGAGCCTGGGTCACGAGCATGGCCACGACGTGGGCCACGTCGGAGGGTTGGAGCATTTTGTCTGCATTTTTCCCCGGATGGGGGCTGAACCCGGTGTTGGTCGATCCGGGACAGACGAGCGAGACGCGAATGTTATGCGGGCGCAATTCTTCGGCCACGGAGCAGGTCAATCCATTCAAACCCCACTTCGAGGCGGCATAGGCGGCTCCATTCGGAAGGGCGTTTTTGCCGGCGAGGGAAGAGATGTTGACAATGTGTCCGCCAGTCCTGGAATCGATCATGAGGGGCGCGAGGCTGCGGATGCAGTAGTAGACGCCACGCAGATTGGTATTGAGCACACGCTCCCAATCCTGGGGCGCAAGCTCATGGAGCGGGCCGGACGGGAGTCCGATTCCGGCATTGTTGACCAGGATGTCGATGCGGTGGAAGGTGCGATCGACGAGCCGGGCGAGAGCTTCGACGGAATGGAGATCGGTAACGTCGCATTCGATCACGGAAGTTCTTGGGGTGCCCGAGGCGCTGTCTCTACTTGTTCTATTTTGAGTGTCAATGGCAGCGGCGGTTTGTTCGAGAGCGGGGCGGGAGCGTCCGCAGAGGACAGTGTGGGCGCCGAGTTGCGAGAGTTTGATGGCGACGGCTTGGCCAATGCCTCGTCCGGCGCCGGTGATGACAGCGATTTGCCCGCTCAGCGGCAGGTTGGTTGAGCTCTGCGTCAAAGTCGAATCCTCCGAGAGAGTGTCATTCGTCTTCGTTCAAGTCATTCATGACAGCGAAGGGGTTGACCTGCCCGTCCAGTATAGAGCGGAAGGGGGGTGGGAGACCGTCGCCGGCAAGCGGTGGCTCCGCATCTTAAGAGGGAGCGGGGTTGGAAGGGGGACGATGCAAGCAAGGTGCTTGCCTTAGCGGGAGTACATCCTTATAATCCGCTCACCGGAATAATGTTAAGCCGCGACTATTCATATTGATCGGCGGCCCATGATTTTCGGGATCAGTCATAATCAGGTAAAACTCCAGCTTCCCAGAAGAGTGAAGGAGCCACAGGAATGAAGAAAATCGTTCTCGCGATGTTGCTGGTAGCAGCGGTTACCGCCGTCGCTCAAACCTCGCCCGCGCCGGTGCCGCAAGGCACAGCGCCGGCGCCGGCAGCGCCCCAGAAGAAAGAAATCAAAGACCCGGCAGAGTATAACGCCTATGTTGGCGCGGTGCAGCAAACCGACGCTGCCGCCAAGGTCAGCGGTCTGGAAGCTTTTCTAACCCAGTATCCCAACAGCGTGATGAAAGAAGACGCGTTGGAGCTATTGATGGGCGCCTATCAGCAGACGGGCAATCAAGCCAAGACGCTGGAAACGGCGCAGAAGGTCCTGGCGGCCAACTCGTGCAACATCCGGGCGTTGGCTCTGTTGGCCTACACCAAGCGGGCGATGGCGGAAGCGGGCCAGAACGCGCAGGCGAATCTGGCCGAAGCGGGGCAGAACGGCGAGAAGGGCCTGCAGTGTCTGCAGACCGCGACCAAGCCGGATGGCACGGCGGATGCGGATTTCCAGAAACTGAAGACGCAGACGGCAGTGATCTTCAATGGCGCGGCGGGCATGGCGGCCTACCAGGCGAAGGACTACGGCAAAGCGCAAGGTTTTCTGCGCGCTTCGGTAGAAACGGATCCGGCCAATCTGCGCGATGTCTACCCGCTGGCACTTGCTTACCTGCAAGCGGGACCGGCAGAGAAGGATGTGGACGGTCTCTTCTTTATCGCGCGGGCGGCGAACCTGGCGCAGGGCGCGGGCAAGGATCAGATCGCGAAGTTCGGCAAGAGCAAGTACAACAAGTACCACGGGAGCGAAGAGGGATGGAGCGATGTGCTGGCGACGACGGCGACGACAACTCTGCCTCCGGCCAATTTCACGATCAAGCAATACGTGCCACCGACTCCAGCGGAGCAGGCGGCGGCGCTGGTGAAGAGTAAGAAAGTTGAGGAGATGAGTTTCGCGGAATGGCAGATGGTGCTTTCGGACGGCACTCCGGAAGACGCTGAGAAAGTGTGGAGCGTTCTGAAAGGAAAACCGCTGCAGATGGCAGCGCACATCATCAGCCTCGACACAACGGGCAAGGCAACCAAACTGATGCTGGCGGGCAGTTCGGACGACGTCGACGCTAAGCGAGCCGACATCGATTTGACCATGACGGCGGCGATTCCAAAGAAGGACATGCCGAAGGAGGACACGGACTTTCAGTTTGAAGGAACTCCGACCTCCTATGTGGCGAAGCCGTTTGTGATGACCATGAACGAAGGTGCTTTGCTGGTGAAGGCGGCGCCGAAGAAGCCGCCTGTCCATAGAAAGCCAGCGGCACAGTAGCGCTGAGAAAATACCGGAGCAAGAAGAACGGTAAGGGCGGTCCCCGACGGGGCCGCCCTTATCTATTTCGGTGTCGAGTTATGTGTTTTCTGGCGAAACTGGACGGTGGCGCTTAGCGAATCTGTTTTCGCTCCAGGGTGACGGGCCGTGCGCTGCGGGGCGGACGCTTGGCGCCGGCACGCAGCGGACGAACATCAATCTTCAGTTCCTGCATGGTTCGGCTCAACGTGTTGCGGTGCATGCCTAACTGGCGCGCGGCCTTGCACTGGTTGCCGCGATTTTCCTCGAGTACGGTGATGATAAAGCGCTTTTTGAATTCACGGACCGCTTCGGAATAGAGAATATTGCTTTTGTACATCTGAAGGATGAGTGCTTCCAGTTGATCTTTCAAATCCTGCCTCATTTCGTCTATTTCTCTTGCGACTGCGGCTGCATCGAGTCTGGCGGATGCGCCTGCCGCATGTAATCCAAGCCCTGGTAAAAGCGGTGGCGCAACTCCGACGGCGCGAGCCAGATCGCAGCCCTTCCGCCTACCAGGAAGTACGGAGCCAATTGCGATCCGGCCAGCCACTTCGCCGCGGGCGCAAAAGCGGTCATGGCGGTGAGCACGATGGCCACTACCAAGGCTCCCCGCAACAAACCGAGGAGAGCGCCCAGAGCCCGGTCAATCGAACTCAAGCCGGCCTTCTTCATTGCCCAGCGGGTGATCTGCCCGGCAATGCCCGCCACCATCAAGACCGCAAAAAAAATAATCAGGAACCCGGCGATCTCGCCCAGCCACGGCGATTTCAAATGAGGCGCGAACCAATCCGCCAGGCGATGATACTGCCAGGCGGCCAGCAGGTATCCCACGACCAGGCCAGCCAGACCGAAGGCTTCATGGAAGAAGCCTTCGATGGCTGCCGCGGTCACGGAAAACAGCAAAAAGAAGAGGATGACCCAATCCGCGATGCTCATTTTCTGGGTGCTCGGTTTGGTGCTCGCGTTTGCGGACTAGATCTCCAACTCGCGCCCTGTTAACTGACGGTACGCCCCGAGATACTTTTCGCTGGTCCGCAGCGCAATCTCCTGGGGGAGGGCAGGCGCAGGCGGCTGTTTGTTCCAGCGAATTTCCTCGAGGTAGTCCCGTACATACTGCTTATCGTAGGAATCCTGAGCCTTGCCCGGTTGATAGGAGTCGGCCGGCCAGAAGCGCGAGGAATCCGGTGTAAGAACTTCATCCGCCAGAGTGATGCCCTTGGCGGTCTGTCCAAATTCAAACTTGGTNNGTGTCGGCGATGATGATGCCGCGCTGGCGCGCATAGTCGGCAGCTGTTTTGTAAATGCGCAAGGTGAGGTCGCGGAGCTGGCGGCTCAATTGGGGATCGACGAGCTGGCACATTTCTTCGAAGGAAATGTTGATATCGTGTCCGGTGGTGGCCTTGGTTGCGGGCGTGAACAAGGGCTCCGGCAGCTTGTCGGATTCTTTCAATCCGGGCGGAAGCTTGACGCCGCAGGTGGAGCCGGTCGCCTGGTACTCCTTCCATGCCGAGCCGGAAAGATAACCGCGGGCGACGCATTCGACGGGAAACATCTCGGCGCGCATGACCATCATGGAGCGACCGCGGAGCTCGTCGGCGTGGCTGCGAATGGCAGCCGGATAGCGGTTCACATCGGCGGTAACGAAATGGTTGGGGACGATGTCTTTGAGGAAGTCAAACCAAAAGAGCGAGATCTGAGTGAGGACGCGGCCCTTGTGCGGGATGCCGGTCGCGAGAACGTAATCGAAGGCTGAGATGCGATCGGTGGCCACAAACAGCAGGTGGTCGCTGTCGAGATTGTAAACGTCGCGGACTTTGCCGCTGGCGTGCAACTCGAGTTCAGGGTAGTCGGTTCGAAGCAGAACGGGATCCAGAATTTGCGGGCTCATAGGAATTCACCGGTAAAAAACTTTGCGTATTCTAGCTGGCGCGAGAGATTTGTCAACGCTTTCCGTCACAGGCCGCGGGTTAGGCCATCCGCCATTGCGCGGAAAAGAGTTGACAGTTTCAGTGTAAGCCAGAAGCCTTGTCCAGCGCTCGATTTTGAGCAGCAAAGGTGTGGAAAAACTGAGGAAAGCTCTGGAAAAAAAGGGAGCGAGTTTTTCAAAGGAAAAAGCAGAATGGCTCTGAGGCTGTCAATAAGTTTTAGTTTGTTTTGTTGCGTGAGCTGCCTTCGGCGGGAATGGGCTCAAAACCGGCTGGGTGGTTCTCAGCTACAAATAATCGTAGTTCGGAAACGTGACAGCGCTCGCCCCAAGCTGTTCAGCAATCGACCAGACTGATCCGTGCGCCTGTTCGGAGCCGCACTAGCATCGTGCCTGTGTCGGCCATAATGCCCTTCTCAACGGAGCCAGGATTGAAACAAGCACCTGCAGCTGGCGAACTCCGGTCGGCTTGGTCGTCCCTACACCAATCCTACGCCGCCCCGAACCTCACCGACACCAGTTTGGAGACGCCCGGTTCCTGCATGGTTACGCCATAGAGCACGGGCGCAATGCTCATGGTGCGCTTGCTGTGGGTGATGAGGATGAATTGGGTTTGGACGCTCATTTCGCGGACCAGTTCGGTGAAGCGGGCGATGTTGGCTTCGTCGAGCGGGGCGTCGACTTCGTCGAGAATGCAGAAGGGGCTGGGCGTGTACTGGAAGATGCCGACCAGCAAGGCGAGCGCAGTGAGCGCTTTTTCGCCGCCGGAGAGAAGCAGGACGTTCTGCAGTTTTTTCCCGGGCGGTGATGCCACCACGTCGATGCCGCTCTCCGCGCTGTTTTCGAGGTCGGTGAGGCGCATGAAGCCGTGTCCGCCGCCGAAGAGCTTGCGGAAGGTGGCCTGGAAGTTGTCGTTAATCTTGTTGAAAGCTTCTTCAAATTTCTGGCGCGAGACCTGGTCGATTTCCTTGATCGTGGCGGCTGTATTTTCGATGGCGTCGATGAGGTCTTTGCGCTGAGTAGAGAGGAACTGGTGGCGCTCGGAAGTCTCTTTGTACTCTTCGAGAGCCATCATGTTAACCGGGCCCATGGCATCGAGGCGGGCGCGCATCTCGCGGTGGGCCTGATCTTCGGCGGCAAGTTCCTCGGCGGTGACCAGCGGAATGGAGGTGTCGGCCATCAGGATGGGGCGTTCGATGCCGAGTTCGTTGAGGCAAGTATCGGCGAGATGTTGCAGGTCGGATTGCAGCTTGGCGGCGATGGCCGAGAGCTCGCCGCGGCGGTCGCGCGCGAGGTCGAGCTGCTGGCGGGTGGTTTTCAGCAACTCGTCAATTTCGACGAGGCGGGCCCGCACTTGTTCGGATTCGAGCTGCAATAAACCTTCGCGCGCTTCTCCGGCATTGCGCTCGGCTTCGAACTGGAGCAACTGCTCGGCGAGCTGCACGTTCTCGTCCCGGCGTTGCGTGATCTCGGCGCTGGCCGACTCCATTTGCACTTGCAACGCGCCCGCCCGCTCGCGCATCTCGGCGACCAGAGTTTCGATGCGCTGCAGCAGGGTAGTGGCGGAACGGTGGCGTTCCTGAAGAGTGGCCACGCGGGCGGCACGCTGCGAGGTGTTGGCGGCGGCAGCGTCGCGCTGATTGCGCAGGGCGGCAAGCCGGTCTTGCCCGGCTGCCAGCAACGTTTCGAACTGGGTGCGCGCCTGTTCGGCGCCGGCCAGCTCGGCTTGCCGGGATGCGATCAAGGCTTCCTGCTCCTGCCGTTCAGCCGCGAGCCGTTGCAGTTCGCGTTCGTTGAGGGCGATGCGGTCGCGAACCCGCGACATTTCGCTTTCCAATTGCCGCAGCAGATGGCCGGAAGTCATGGCCTGCTTCTCGGCGTCGCGCTTGTCGTCTTCGAGACGATCAAGCAGGGAAGTGTGTTCCTTGATTTCGCGCGCCAGAGTAAGAGCCAGCATTTCCTTTTCGCGCAGGGCCCGTTCCAGTTCTTCGAGCAGGCGCAACACGTCGCGTAGTTCGCGTTTCATCGACAGCGGTCCCTCGCTGCGTTGTTTGCCTCCGGTGACGGTGACGTTGTGGAAGCATTCGCCGGTTTGAGAGAGGAAGAAGGCGTCGGGGCTGGAGAGCGCGAGTTCGCGGGCGATGGTGGGATCCTGCACGATGTAGCCGTTGCCGAGCTTGGGCAGGATGACTTCCAGTGATTTGCCGAACCCGTTGAGCACGCGAATAGAGTTCTTCAGGGGCAGGACGGTGTCGTTGAGTGGAGCGTAGTGCTGGCTTTGATCCGCGAGAAAAGAGAACTTCGCCTGCGAGTCTTCGGGGTGAACGAGAAAAGTGGCGCGGCCGTCGACGTTGGAGCGCAGCAGGCGCAGGCCTTCGTCGGCAGCGTCCCACGACTTGACGACGACGTAGTTCAACTCGTCGCGCAGGAAGTCTTCGACGACGCGCTCGTAACGGGGTTCGACCTCAAGGAAATCGGCGAGCACGCCGGCGGGAGTGTTGCCGCCCTGCATGGCGCCCGATTGAAAGAGGCGGCGCACGGACTCGGTGGAATATCCGTGTTCGGCGATGACAGCTTCGAGCGAGCCTTTCTTGCCGAGCGCGGTGGCGTATTCGGAACGGATGGAGTCGATGTGCTTCTTGGTGTCATTTTCCGCAGCGCGTTTGGTGGCTAGGGTGTCGCGCAGGCTTGCAATCTCGGCGGTGAGGGCGCTGGCGCGCTGCGAAACGTTTTCAAATTCGAGAGCGATCTGGCCCCGCTGCCCGCCAAATGTCTCCGATTGCGACGCGGCGGTTGCAATCTCGGCTTGCAGACGTTGCTGCTCGCGGCCGATGCCGGCCAGCCGTTCTTCGGACAGGGTGAGCTGATTGCGCAGGTGGGACGCTCCGCCGACGGCTTCGAGGATGGCGGCACGATGCGATTCCTGTTCGTCTTCGAGCAATGCGAGGTGGATGGCGGCGTGGGCAGATTCCTGCTGGCTGAGGTCGTGCTCCTGCTGGGCCGCTGCCAGGTCGGCTGCCGCGGAGTCGAGTAACTGCTGGTGGCCATCGCGCTCTTCTTCGAGCGCCATGAGCCGGTTCTGAGCCTGCGCGAATTCGGCCTGGGCTGAGTTAGTACGCACGATCAATTCGGCGCAGCGCTCGTCGTTGGTTCGCATGCGCGCTTTGCCTCGATCGCCTTCGAGCGCGATCTGGTTGAGGCGCTCGCGATTCTGGCGAGTCTCGTTTTCGATGGCGTAGCCGCGCTGGGTGCGTTCGCCATGCTCGGTTTCGGATTGCTGCACGCTCTCAGTCTGCAAGCGAATTTCCTCGCCCAGTTGATTGAGTTGGGCGTCGAGAGCCACGCTGTCCTGATCCATCTGGGTGAACTTGCTGGCGAGGACGACGCGTAGTTTGGCGCGCATCTCGTCCCGCAGTCTGGCGTAGCGCTCGGCCTTGCTGGCCTGACGCTTGAGCGAATTCATCTGACGGGTAACTTCTTCGAAAATATCGTTGACGCGGTTGAGATTGGTTTTTGCGTCTTCGAGGCGGGCTTCGGCGAGACGTTTTTTCGTCTTGAATTTCGTGATTCCGGCCGCTTCTTCAATGATGGACCGGCGGTCGGTGGGGCGACTGCTGAGAATCTGGCCGATGCGTCCCTGTTCGATGAGGGCGTAGGATTCGGGGCCGAGGCCGGTGCCCATGAACAGTTCCTGAATGTCGCGGAGGCGGCAGAGTTTTCCATTGAGCAGGTATTCGCTGTCGCCGCTGCGAAACAGACGGCGGGTCACGGAAACTTCTCCGGCATGGTGTTGTTGCTGNNGGAGGATTCCGGAGTTGGAGATACATTCGCGGAAGCCTCGGCCGCGGTCTCGCCTTCAACTTCTTCCGCCTTTCCGGGTTGAGCGTCCTCGACCGCCCGTTCCGTTTCGGCAGCGGCGTGGGCGCGGACTTCGGCTTCATCCCAATTTTCGTTGGGAAGATCGTCCTGAATCTCGATCTCGGTGGGCGCGTTGGTATCGGGGCCAGCGTAGATTTCGGGGTCGATGAGCGTGAGGCAAACTTCCGCCATGCCAGTGGGGTTGCGGTCACGAGTGCCGGAGAAAATAACGTCTTCCATGCGCGAGCCGCGCAACGACTTGGCCGATTGTTCGCCGAGTACCCAGGAGATGGCGTCGGCGATGTTGGACTTGCCGCATCCGTTGGGGCCGATGATGGCGGCGATGCCTTCGCCATGGAATTTGAGTTCGGTGCGATCGCAGAACGACTTGAATCCCAGGATTTGCAGCTTCTTCAGTTTTAGCAAAATGACTCCTTCGTAGGCGAACACTACGGTCCGCAGACCCGGTTTGCGCTGGCTGGAGTGCGCCGCAAATCGCGGGGAACCGGGAGGTCAAATTCAGCGCTTGCTGCTAACTCTCGCTGTTAACTCTCG
>PLBE01000002.1 GCA_003134435.1 Acidobacteriaceae bacterium | reverse complement strand
ATCCACGTGGACACCGAGAAAAGCGAGCTATTGGTCAACAACCGCTTCGCGTACGTATCCGTTTCGCGCGCCCAACACGACGCCCACATCTACACAAATGACGGCAGCAAGCTTTCCCGTAGTCTCGGTCGCGATAGTTCGCAACGAACAGCAACCGAAGTGGAACAGGAGCCGGCTGCGCTGAAGGTCGAACCGGTTAGCCAGCGAGGGGGGCGGCCCTCCGAAGAGGAGCAAGATCATAGTCTGGGAATAGGACTTGTATGACATGAGGTTAGTCTATTTTGTTAGTGACAAGCTGGAGCTGCCAGAGTAGTATTTCGGCTGCCACTTGGGTCTAATGGCCGCAGAAGCCCTGCGCCATTCATGGGGATACAACACACACACTGGGTAAATGGGAAACATGGTTTCTGGGCCACTACACCCAAGGCTATAAATCACATGTGTTCAGAGGTATCCCGATATGCTGCGCCTCACCCGCCAACTCTTCTCAGTGCTGTTTTCTTGTCTGTTAACGCTTAGTGTTTTGACTGCCGGTACTGCGCTTGCGGACGACGCGAAGAAGGAGCAGGAAGCTCAAGCAAAGACGCTGGCAGATGAGGCGAAGTCTCTTGAGGATAAGGGCCAGCTAAAAGACGCGGAGAGCAAGTACACAGCTGCCGAGGCGATCATTTCGACGAAAGATGGCCGAGCAGGGCTTGACCGCGTGCATAAGGCCGAGCTTAAGAAATTTCAAGAACTAATGGCGGAGGCAAAGTCCCTTTACGATGGGGGAAAGCCGTCAGATGCCATAGCAAAACTCCAGGAAGCACAGATATTCCAGTCAGGTAATGCAGCTCTTCATTACAATTTGGCGCTTTGTTACTCGAAGTTGGGTGATCGCCTCAAGGCTGTTGCAGAGATGGATCAGACACTCGGAGCGTTGCCCGAGAATGACAAGAATCGCGATCAGCTAGAGCAGGTTCGAAGCGCGATGATGACTGGGGAGACGCCCCCCATCCTCACTCCGGAAGCCAAACAAAAAGTTGATACTTTCAACTCGCAAACGACTAAGAATCTTTCGCTTATCAACCCTGAGGAGGGAACAGAACCAGCGCCGACCGCGTCCGCTGCAGCCCAAACCGCGCCATTGCCTTGCGCACAGCTAAAGGATTTGGAACCTAGCTTGCCGAAAAGCCCCTCCCTGCTATTCAACCTGGCCAAATGCGCCGAAGAAGACGGCCGCCAAGAAGACGCACTGAAGTACCTAAATCAGTATTTAGCTACAGCGCCGACCGCTATCGACAAAGAAGATGTCAACGTGCGATTGACTACACTCACATCCCTCTCCAAGCTTGACGGTGACGGAGGCAAAGAGGTCCGATCACACTACGCTGCTGCGACCAGATTTATAGATGATCGGCGCTACGATCATGCAATTGAAGAGCTCCTCAAGGCACAACAAATCTTGCCCGACTATGCGCTTACGAAATGGCGTTTAGCTCTCTTATACGAGGCTATGGGCAATGTCCCGAAGGCGCGCGAGTATTACATGAGCTATCAGGACTCCTCTGACAAAGCGTCCGACGAAGCCAAGGAGGCCGCTAAGCGGATAACGTCACTTGATAAGGAGAAATCCGATTATGATTCCGCTGTTAAGGGCGCTCGCGAAACCATAGCAGAGTTGCTGACGCGGACGATGGGACTTGACGGCCACGGCAATGGTGCTAAGAGCTATACGGGAGGAGCCATGGCATTGGGCTTCGCCGCGGGACGGCGCCCAGTCGCGTCTGGTACTGGAGGTGTGTCTTTTCAATATGCTCAACAGCAGATCGAGAGTGCTCACAAAAAGTTAGAGGAGGCCAGCACGATATTCCCCCTTGGACCTGAAGCGAATGAACTCATGGGCTTTGTGTATATGCAGGGTCGCAATCCAACCGCAGCCATGCGTTGCTACGACATCGTCAGGAGCGAGCACTACCCAATCACTTTTTACGCACGATCTTTTTCGGCCCACGATCGGAAAGCAATAAAGGAAACGAAGATCGAATTGCTTCCAGATAACGCGCGGCTCGTTTACCTCAGCTCGTACAATCCGAAGACAAAGTCGAATGATCCACCGGCAAAAGCCGCTGGCAGCGACGGACTTGGCAATTTGGTCATATCCGATTCTGAGCCTCAGCTGCCCGATGCTGATCTTCTAGCTCTCAAGACAACGGATTTGAAGGGGATCGAAACGAAAAATAGTTACGTCGCAATCAGCCAAGGCAGCGACGAAGTATTCCTGGAGCCTTTGAATATCACATCGGATACACCATTTGAGGGCGTCCCTGCCCGAAAATTTGCAAACAACTATACGCGTCTTTTCTTGCGATACATGGGTTATGACCATACGAAGTTAGGGAAGGAGAGCATGACGGGTGGGGAGAAATTCAGTTTGGGGATGACTTTTGCAGCTGCTGGCATGTCTGGGGCCTCTGCCATAGCGAGCGCTGGGTCTTTAATGGCCTCCACCACTCAAATGATGATGGCGATGTATGCGTTCAACTCGGGAATGAGTTCATTGAAGCAGAGTCGAGCTGAAGATCGCCAACTCCTTGAGGGTAATCAATTCAAGTTGATTCCCTCGCAATCGTTCGATCTAGCGTTCAAAGACAAGTTTGAATGAGACAGATTTGCAATTCGAGCCGGGCAGCGGTGCCGAACCTCTTCGCGTTTCGGTCCTGGATCAGATTGCCAGTGCTCTTTACTGTAGTGCTTGGTATAGCCAGCGGACCCGTTCTAGCACAAAATCCGCCCCAAAAGTCCCCCGGAGAACTCAAGAGCCTTTTTCGGCAAGCCGTCCAGTTGGAGAGGCAAAAGGACTACGCCCAGAGTTCCAATCTTCTTAAGGAATATCTTGCAAATGTGCCTACGGACCAGTTAGCCCGCTGTTTACTCTTGAACATCGACGTCCGTACCCATCAAAAGTCGGAAGCTATCGAACAGCTGACGATTCTAAAAAACAAACCCATTCCGCCGAATCTTTCCAATGTGGTTTCAAAGCTGGAGCTCGCAGTTCGCAATTTTGAGCTCGAACATTCTCTTAACAAGGCTCTCGTGGCCCTTAAAGCAGATGAAGCGACAGAGATCGTTGATCGTATGGCGATTGGTACCCAACAAAAGGAGCTTCTTAAATACTACGTCGATTTGAGGCAGGGCAATCTGGCCAGCGCTTTATTTCGGGCCATGACGCTCGATCATGTGGCGGCGAACGATTCCAGCGTTGCAGCACTGAACTTTCGAGAAAAGGTGTCCCGAGACACCGAACTGTTTACCAAAATCCAGCAGCGAGTGGATTGGTACAGATATTCGGCGCTCACTAATGGGTCTTGCACGTCGGATTGGATCAGGCAGGAAATTCCAAAACAACATTACGAGATTCAGCAGGAATACATGCANNTACGAAGATCTGGAGGCATTTGGCGATACGATTTTGGATGCAAAAGGGATATTGAAAATTCCTTTCTATTCGCGAGATGCGCTTTTTAATCTCGTTATTGACACACGAACACGCCATATTCGAACTGAACCCGATCCGCATGTGCGCCTGAACGAGTCAGGTTCGGACAAGATGCAGGTTATGATGCCCTTCGATCTGGCATTCGACCAGGTTACGTCCATCGATCAAAAGGCCTCGACAGAACTGGCCAACGGCGGTCTCTCCAGCAGTTCCTACGCGCTCCGGCTAGAGCCGGTGGGACTGGCCCCTCGGTACGCGTTCATGGATGCTATCCAATGCCTGGACGGCGAAGCGAAGCAAAAAAGTGTGACGCAAAATCTCGGCCGTTACGTTGCTCACGTAATTGGCATCTCCAAAGCGAAGGTCCACCTTGTAAATCCGGAGAAAAAGACTGTCGATTGGATGCGCGCCACCTCCAACGCTATGGCTATTGGAACAATCGCCGGTGCGCAAGTGGCGAATGTCAGCAACAACGGTGCGGCAACAGCCCAGGCGGCGAATGTTTCGGCAGAAGCGATGAAAGTTGTTGCCCAGAATAAAGCGGACGCTGCCGCAGAGAAGCGAATTGTTCTGGCGCAGAATGAGGAACGAAAAGTGTGGCATGAGGATCTGGCAAAGTTGATATTTTCGGCCATCGATGCAGAAAGTGTCGAAAATCTTACTACGGATGAGAACAAGCTGCTCGCACTGGCTGACAGCGCAGCGATTAACTGATCAGAGCGGGAGGTTCTATGCGACTACATGTCTTGACGGTGGCGCTCGCCTTGGGGGTAGGATCTTGGGCACCCGCACAGACAACGTCATCATCGAGTTCACCGCAGCAACTCCCGCTACCTGCCGCACCTCGTTCGCCGAAAAGTTTAGCCGAATGCGATGCCTACCAAAAACGGCTCGATGATCAAATGGCGCAGATCAGCCAACAGCACTCAGCATGTCTAGAAAGCTTTAAAGAGGATCGGCAGGGGGACAACAATCTCATTTGCTCGCGCTCGGAATGCCAAAATCTCCACACATTGTTGTATGGGCCACACAAGACGGCTGGTGAGCAGCAAGTAGCGAGTTGTCAGGCCGCGGTCCAGAGATATCAAGCGCGCTCGGCGGCTCAACAGCAAGGAATACAGACGCTGGGAAACGCGATTGGGGATCTCCTCGCGCCGACCCCATCCGCGCCCATCGATTCACAAAACGATTTAGCGAGTTACGAGGAGCAGCAAAAGGGGCAGGCTGTTCTCGGAGACGACAGCACTACTTCATCTTCGCCTGACGATGCTGCGAATAACGTCATGAATTCAGGAGTGCCGGATTCTGGCCCGTCAGTGCAGTCTCAACTCGATTCGGCCACGGAAAGCGCCCTCGCCAATGATTCAACCCCGACTTCGACTCCGAACGCAACTCCGTCACAGAACTTTGACACACAAGGCATACCCGGCCATCCGTATCTGAAGCAGTGTTGGTATGGCCCCTGCCCAAACGATGACGCGCTCTCCCCAGAAGAGAAGCGCCAGAAAGAAATCGGCGACGCGATAGTTGAAAGCTGGGGTGGTGGTGAAGGTTCATGGTTCACTCCAATAGGGAGTGCCTTGGATCTCGGCAATGATTACTTGAATAATCATTATCCAGGCGTCCTGCCAAGGCTCTGGTCACAGTTCGCCTCTCCGAGCGGTCCCCCACCAGCACCGCCCATGCCAATGCCGCCAACTTCATCTTCCCCGCCCAATACACTACCTGGACCAAACCCTGTTCCCTTGCCGCCTCCTGCTGCTACGCCTTCACAAACACCGAGGTCGCAGCCGGCTGCACCGCCCATGCCAGTGCCCCCAACCCAAGCTTTCGCGCCCGTTACGTTACCGGGGCCGAGCCCTGTCCCTTTACCGCCTCCTCATTGAGCCATCGCCAGGTTATCTTTGCAGCCCGATTAACTGATCAAAACGAGGTTCATATGCGACTTCAAATCTTGATGGTGGCGGTGGCCTTGGGTGTGGGATCGTCGGGACTCGCACAGACAACGTCATCATCGAGTTCACCGCAGCAACTTCCGCTACCTGCCGCACCTCATTCGCCGAAAAGTTTAGCCGAATGCGATGCCTACCAAAAACGGCTCGATGATCAAATGGCGCAGATCAGCCAACAGCACTCAGCCTGCCTAGAAAGCTTTAAAGAGGATCGGCAAGGGGACAACAATCTCATTTGCTCGCGCTCGGAATGCCAAAGTCTCCACACATTGTTGTATGGGCCACACAAGACGGCCGGTGAGCAGCAAGTAACGAGTTGTCAGGCTGCGGTCCAGAGATATCAAGCGCGCTCGGCGGCTCAACAACAAGGAATCCAGACGTTAGGAAACGCAATCGGCGATCTCCTCACGTCGTCCCCCTCCACTCCGATCGACTCGCAAAATGACTTGGCCAATTACGAAAATCAGCAGAATGGTCAGCCGGTTCTTGGTGATGATGCAAGTTCGGGCATACCGGTTGATGATTCGGCGAAGCGCGTTATGAGTTCATCTTCAAACAGCGACGGTTCTCCCAGTGTTCAATCCCAGCTAGATAGCGTTATTGATGACGACATGAGTAATACTTCCACGAGCTCCGCGTCGAGTTCCAATTCCGTGCCGACTCCTGCCCCCCGTGGTAGTACGGCAGAGGCCGAGTGTGCCGCCTTTGGCCTCAGCAATTGCACTCACTCGAACTGGGCTGTGGCGCAGTCGGAGCAGCAGCAATTGGATCTTCAACAGCAGTTTGCTGTAGGGTCAGTCATGGGACCCGAATCTATTGGGCCCGACTTGAAACCCAATGTCATAGATTGCGTTCATAAGGTAGTAGACATGGCCAAAGCACTCTATGGCTTGTATTGGGACTATGGCACCTGTTCGAATGATGATCATGCGGCGTCCCCGCCAGTTCCGCCCGTACCCCCGCCTCCATCAATTACGCCCAGTCAAGGCCCAAACAATGCTCCCATTCCAGGGCCATTGCCCGCCCCTCAACCTAAACCTTAACGGGCACGCACCCAACCAAGGTACACCGGACAACTTCCTCGTACATCGTGGGGTCGTCCATGCTCCTGGCGAATGTCCGCCTTGAACGAATTGCGCGTGCAACTTCAGCGCTTGCGCCCAATGTTCTGGCCAACTTTCTTGGCGCGCTTTTCAAGTGATCACTGAGCCGTGATCCGTTTGTGATCCGTTAGCACT
>PLBE01000129.1 GCA_003134435.1 Acidobacteriaceae bacterium | reverse complement strand
GCGTGTCGAAAGCGACGGCATCTGAGATTGGCGTCCGCTTCTGGAGAAGTTGTCAAAGCAGCCACACGTCGTGGCGGCCGCTCCCGCGATCTACGAACAGGTACTCATCTCGCGCGGACCTCGAGCGCGCGGCGCAGTGCTCAAGGGAATGCTGCCCTCCTATGAACGAAAGGTCAGCGACCTTTTGAACTCGGTCACCCTCGGCTCGGCGTCTGCTCTGGAGGAAATGCCTGCCAACTTCATACGGGACGGCGAAAAAACAGGTTCAACAGCAAGTGCCACCGCAGGATCAACCGCAACACCGGTGGACAAGAGTGTCCGCCCTACACCATCAGAGTCTCCCGACGACATGGCCGGAGTCCAGCAGCGCCTGGCCGCTATGCCTCCCATTATTCTCGGCAAGGACATGGCCGAGGAAGTCGGCGCGACCGTCGGCTCCGTGGTGCTGGTAACCTCTCCGCAGGGCGAACTGACCCCGTTTGGCATGGTGCCCAAATACATTCGTTTTCATGTCGCGGGAATCTTCAACTCCGGATTCTATGATTACGATTCTTCCTGGGCCTTCATCCGCCTCTCCGATGCCCAGCAGTTGTTTGGCCTGGGCGACGTGATCTCGGTCCTCCAGTTCAAGCTGGACGACATCTACCTGGCTGGCGACCTGGCCCGCTCCCTCGAACAGGCCGCCGATCGTATTTCAGGAAGCCACGGCTTCATGGCCACCAGTTGGATGGATCAGAATAAACCTCTATTCCGCGCCCTGCGCCTGGAGCGCGTCGTCACCTTCATCACCATCGGCCTCATCGTGTTCGTCGCCGCCCTCAACATTCTGATTTCACTCATCATGATGGTCATGGAGAAGACCAAAGACATCGCCGTCCTCATGTCACTCGGCACCAGGAAGAAACAAATCCGCCGCGTCTTCATCGCGCAAGGCTTGCTGATCGGAGTCATCGGAACCGCCATCGGACTCGCGATCGGCTACGCGATCTCGTGGGCCGGAGGCCACTACCACTTCATTTCTCTCTCCGCCGAGGTCTATTCCATTGACTATGTTCCCTTTGCGCCACGCCTCGTCGACGGCCTCATCGTCGCCCTGGTTTCCATCGGGATTTCATTGGTCGCGACCATCTACCCCTCGTGGTCGGCAGCGCGCATTTTGCCCGCCGAGGCCCTGCGCTACGAGTAAGCGTCTCGCCTGTGACCACGGTCACATTGCAATTGTTTTCCATGGGTATACAGTCTTTCGCATAGCCTTATCCCGCACCTGAGATCGCGGGATCGGGTTGTGCCTCCTCGTGGTCTACCTCGTGGTCTAATGGATCACGGCCAGCGGCGTTACGATTGCACGCGCCAGCTGGCTTGAGACTTAGGAGGGCAAGTTTGCATCCAATAGCTCAAGGTCCTCTGTTGAGGGTCGAAGGGTTAAGCAAGGTGTTTCGCTCAGGCGAAGCTGAACTCGTGCTCTTTGAGAACCTGTCTTTCGAGGTCAATCGGGGTACGATGCTGGCCATTGTAGGGCAATCGGGTGCCGGGAAGAGTACTTTGTTGCACATTCTGGCCGCTCTTGATCGCCCCTCCGCCGGTGCCGTATACTGCGCAAACTCTCACGTGAATGCCCTTTCCGAGGATGATGCGGCCGAATTTCGTAACCGCGAAATCGGCTACGTCTGGCAGTTTCACTACCTGCTGCCCGAATTTTCTGCCCTGGAAAACGTAGCCATGCCGCTGCTAACCCGCGGGCAAGCGCTATCTGCCGCAGAACCAGAGGCTTCGCGCTGGCTGCGCGAGGTTGGACTGGAAGCGCGCGGTCACCATCGCTCCGGCGAGCTTTCCGGCGGCGAGCAGCAACGTCTCGCCCTCGCTCGCGCGCTCATCACCCAGCCCCAAGTCCTGCTGGCGGATGAGCCTACGGGCGACCTCGACGGACGCACCGGCGAGTTGGTTTTTGAACTGGTTGCGCGATTGCACAAGCAGCACGGTTTGACCTCCGTAATCGCCACTCACAACCTCGGTTTTGCACGTCGGTGCCATAGGGTTTTACGATTGGTTCAGGGCAAAATAGAGGAAGTGGAACCGGGGTCGCTTCAGCAGTAAGCGCTTCAAAAGTTAAGAAAGACCAAGAAAGACGGATCGCAAAAAACCATCGCTTCAAAGTAGTTGGATCAAACAACCAGAACGCAGCGTGGCACTGGTTACTGAGAAGGTCTTATCGCTGGGAGATTTGGCGATAGGGATGCATAATTACAGCTTGGGTTGGGCGGAGACCGAAGCGTTCCGCTGGAAGTCGGGGGAGACCGTTATATGTTCGAACGCTATACAGAAAAAGCCAGGCGCGTAATCTTCTTTGCGCGGTATGAGGCCAGCCAGTTCGGNNGAATCGATCCGCAAGCAGATCGAAGGTCACACCACCATCCGCGAAAAGGTTTCCACTTCTGTCGATCTTCCGCTGAGCAACGAATGCAAGCGCGTCCTCGCCTACGCCGCCGAGGAAGCCGAACGGCTCTCGCACAAACACATCGGCACCGAACATCTGCTGCTGGGGTTACTGCGCGAGGAAAAATGTTTTGCCGCTGAAATCCTGCACGAACGCGGATTGCGGCTCTCCACCATCCGCGAAGAACTGGCGCGCACCAGCCAGGAAAAAGCCGCCCCGCAACGCGGACAGCGCGAATCTTCGCTGCTCAGCGAGTTCTCCCGCGACCTCACCCAGTCCGCCATGGATAGCCAGCTTGATCCCCTGGTCGGCCGCGACGGCGAAGTTGAACGCGTAGTCCAGATCCTCTGCCGCCGCACCAAAAATAATCCCGTGCTCATCGGCGAACCCGGAGTCGGCAAGACCGCCATCGTAGAAGGCCTGGCCCAGCGCATCGCCGACGGTGAGGTTCCCTCCTTCCTCGCCGACAAGCGCATCCTCGCTCTCGATCTTTCTTTAATCGTCGCCGGCACCAAGTATCGCGGACAATTCGAAGAGCGCCTCAAGACCATCATGAAAGAATTGATGGAGTCCCAGAATTCCATCATCTTCATCGATGAATTGCACACCCTCGTCGGCGCGGGCTCGGCGGAAGGCTCGCTCGACGCCGCCAACATCCTGAAACCAGCTTTGTCCCGCGGCGAAATTCAGTGTATCGGCGCCACCACCCCCGCGGAATATCGCAAGTCAATCGAGAAAGATCGCTCGCTCGAGCGCCGCTTCCAGGCCGTAAAAGTTCCGCCGCCCAACGAAGCCGACGCCATCAAAATCCTCTTCGGCATCAAAGAGCGCTACGAAAAATTCCATGCCGTCACCTACACCGACGACGCCATCAATTTCTCTGTCTCGCACTCCAACCGCTATATTCCCGACCGTTTCCTGCCCGACAAGGCCATCGATCTGATCGACGAAGCTGGCGCCCGCGTAAAACTGCGCCAGACCACGCTGCCCGAGGAATTGACCGAAGTCCAGAAACGCATCAAGTTCATCGTCCACCGTATGGAGAACGCCATCGCGAACCACGAGTTCGAGAAGGCGCGCTTCTACTCCGACGAAGAACGCAAGGAGCGCGAGAACCTGCGCGCCCTTCGCGAAAAATACCACCTCGATGAATCCTCCACCGGCGTTGTCGGTCGGGAGGACATCGAGGACGTCGTCAGCCGCTGGACCGGCGTTCCCATCACCTCGATCAAAGAAGAAGAAACGCAAAAACTTCTCCGCATCGAAGAAGAACTGCACAAACGCATCATCTCCCAGGAAAAAGCCATCAGCGCCCTGGCTCGCGCCATCCGCCGCTCGCGCGCCGGCCTTAAAAGTCCCAATCGCCCCATCGGTTCGTTCCTGTTCCTCGGTCCGACCGGAGTCGGCAAAACTGAAGTCGCCCGCACCCTGGCGCATTTCATGTTTGGCAGCGACAAAGCCCTGGTCCGCTTCGATATGTCCGAATTCATGGAGAAGCATTCCGTCTCCAAACTCATCGGTTCGCCTCCGGGATACGTGGGATACGAAGAGGGCGGCCAACTGACCGAACGCGTCAAGCGCGCTCCCTACTCCGTAGTTCTGCTCGACGAAATCGAAAAGGCGCACCCCGATGTCTTCAACATCCTGCTCCAGGTTTTTGAAGACGGCCAACTCACCGACGGCCTCGGCAACACTGTCGATTTCAAGAACACCATCATCATCATGACCTCGAACATCGGCGCCCGTCACCTCATGAAGCGCGAGGGACTCGGCTTCCAGTCATCAAAAGACGAAATGGTTTCCGAGAAGGTCGAAGACCTGGTGAAGAGCGAAGTCAAGCGCACCTTCAATCCCGAATTCCTCAACCGCGTGGACGAGATCATCCTCTTCATGGCGCTCAGCGAAAACGACCTGATCCAGATTCTCGAACTCATGGTCGCCCAACTGAACCAGAATCTCGCCCAGCGTTCCATCACCGTTTCGGTAGCCGACGAAGCCAAAAAGTGGATCCTGAGCCAGACCCTGACCGACCGCAGCTACGGAGCCCGTCCCCTGCGCCGCGCTCTCCAAAAATACATCGAAGACCCCCTGTCGGAAGCGCTCATCCAAGGCACGATCACCACCCGGCCGGCCTTCATCGAGGTCTTCCTCGAGTCCAACAAACTGTATTACCGTCCAGTAGACGCCGAGAAAACCGAAGGCGTCCTGCTGTACGAAAGCTAGTCTCCCGTAGGGACGGACGCCTTCGTCCGTCCCCGCGATGCGAGCAAGCGATGCTCTCCTGCGGCGCACGAGCCTTCGACTCGTAGTCCGCTGTGATCCTCCTGTTGCCAAAAAACCACACTCTGCTCGCATTCGTGCGATTGACCGCAACTGTCAACTTCTGTATATTTCACCAATCGGGGCTGGCTCATAGCAGTAGCTTGGGAATACGTACCAAAATTCCGGGGCGTGAGACAGAGGTGCGTGATGAAGTCCAGCTCGTATGCAGTCCTCGTGTTATCCCTTCTTGCGATAACCATTCTTAGCCTGACCTTGAGTGCCAGTGCGCGTGAAACCGTTCTGCCCGCCGGCACCCTTCTCAAGTGCACCCTCAATGAACCCAACTTTTCCTCCGCCACCGTTGCCGTCGGCGATCCCGTGCTCTGCCATCTGCACTCGGTAACCGAATTCGGCCAGCTGACATTCCCTCGCGGTGCCTACCTTGTCGGACACCTTGAATCCGCCCAGGATCCCGGCCATTTCTGGGGTAAAGGCAACATGAAGCTGGTATTTGATCGTATCGGCTTGCCCAATGGCGACATGCCGCTCGATGCCAAAGTTATCGCGACCCGTGGCTATAAAGTCGATAAGAACGGCGCCATCGACGGCAAAGGCCACGCCAAGCGCGACATCGTCGAATGGATGATTCCGCCACTCTGGCCGTGGAAGATCATCATGCTTCCCGCCCGTGGCCCACGTCCCACGCTCAAGGGCGAGAGTCAACTGGAACTGCGCTTGATGGATGATGTGCAGATCCCGCAAGTCTCGGCCACCAACGGCCCGGACTGGCATTTCTTCGGACGTCCGCCGGTGCAGAACGACTCCTATTACCAGGGGTCGTATCAAGGTGAGTCCTATCAGGGCGCCTCCTACCAAGGTTCGTCTTACCAGAACCCGCAATACCAGGCCGAATCGTATCGGAACACCAGCGCTTCCGGAGACAACGTCGTTCCTCAGTTGGCACTGCGTCGCGTGAGAGTCACCTCCAGCGAGCCCACGGCCGCCGATGAAATGCCGCAGGTCGCCTACGCCAGTTACGTCGCGAAAGGCCCTGCCACCAACGGCGCAGCTCCCGGAGTGCCCGTGTTTGTCTTGAAGTCAGGCATGGTCCTGGAGGTGGGAAACTACACCTATCAGGATGGCCGCATCAGTTACGAACTGGCCAGTGGCGGCAACGGTGTGATCGGCGCCGGCGAAGTCGACTGGACCACAACCACTCGCATCAACAACCAACGCGGCGTCCGCACCATGCTGCCCGGCGGGCACTCAAACCCAACCGCCGGCTTCTAGAATGCCCTCAGCAACCGGCCGCCAGCCCAGCCGCTGGCGGCCCTTTTTGATTTTGCCTCTGTACGGGCAAACACTCCCGCCCGCCCCGATGAGCCAAGCTCAGCGGAATCTTCGCCAAACCCCAATTTTCTTTGCGACCGGTGCGCTCGTAACCGAATCTCAATAACCAGGCTTGTGCCGAGATCGTAATGCCCAAAATCAACATCGCCGAAAAATTCGCCAAAATCACCGAATACTGGAAGCCTTACATTGCCGCCGAGCTCAATGGTCAGTATGTGAAGCTCGACAAGCTCAAAGGCGAGTTCGTATTCCACCATCATCGGCACGAAGACGAAATGTTCCTGGTCGTCAAAGGCCGCTTCCGCATGGAGTACAGAGGTCAGGATAACGACCGCCACGAATGGATCGAAACGGGTGAATTTGTCGTAGTGCCGCGCGGGGTCGAGCACCGTCCAGTCGCGCAGGAAGAATGCTGGATCTTACTGTTCGAACCAGCCACCACCCTGAATACCGGCAACATCGAGAACGAACGTACGGTCCGCGAACTGGAACGCGTTTGACACTGAATTCTCAAAGATCGAAACTCGAAACCGCCTGAATCCATGGAAATCATCGTCTATTCCGCCACCTGGTGTCCCGACTGCCGCGAGGCCAAACGCTTCCTCGACCAGCACAAGCTCTCCTATACCGACATCAATATTGAAACCACACCCGGAGCCGCCGACGAGGTCGTCAAGCGGACTGGCAAACGCGCCATCCCGCAGTTCGTGATTGATGGAGAATGGGTCCAGCCCTACCACCCCGATCAGGGCTTTCTCTACGAAGAAATGGCGAGGCGCTTAGGCGTCGAGCCATAGCCCTGACCTGATCCCGTACACCGGTTACCTTCGGTCGTTTTCCCTTCGACTTCTGTACCCTACCCGACTGCGATCGCATGCGTCAGGATAGTAGCGGCTACCCGGAGACCTCCCTCCTCGCGGGCCTGACGGCTCATGTCCACTTCCGATACCCACGAGACCGAACTGCTGGAGACCTGGCAGCGCTTTGTGCAAGGGCTGCTGGGCGTGCTTGCGCTCTTAGGCGCCTTGGCGATGGCACGCTACTACGCCCCTCCGCAGTCCGAAGGCCTCCAGCAGCAAGTCCACGAGCTCTCGCGCCAGATGGCTGACCTCGAACGCCAGCAATCGTTTTCCGCCGCCACCGTCGATGACGCTCGCGAGTCCGTCGCTTACATCTACGGCATCTATCATCTAACGGGCCATTCCCAGAGCTTTCGCGCGCGCGTCGCCGGAACCGGATTTGTCGTGGCTCCCGGCCTCTTGGCCACCAATCGCCACGTGGCCGAACCCTGGTACGGCGACCGCGAAGTCGCCGCCGCATTGCGCCAAGGCGGTTCGCCCGTCCTTGAAAAGCTGGAAGCATATTTCCCCGGCTCCCCCCTGCCCGTGAAACTTCAGACCGCCGTCCTCTCCAAACAGGGAGACCTGGCCGTCTTGCGCCTCGAAGACACCGCCTTCACCAGAAAACTCCGCCCCTTGCCCCTGTGTGACACCCCGCCCCAGGTAGGCGAGTCCGTCACCGTTCTGGCCTATCCCATGGGCGTTACCGGCATGGTGGCTAAGTCGCCCGCCATCGTCTACGAACGCCTTTCTTCCCATCCCGACAACGCCGACACCGCCGGTGAACTGGCTGCCCTGTCGCTCATCAGGCCGTCCGCAACCTTTGGCCACGTCGGAGACGTTACCGGCGACAAGCTGATCTATGACGCACCCACCGCGCGCGGCGGCAGCGGCGGTCCCGTGTTGAACCTCCGCGGCGAAGTTGTGGCCATCAATTCCGCCTACATCGACGGCTTCTCCGGAGGAACGCTGGGCATCAACGCCCTTCAGTTGGGGCCGCTGTTGGACGCTGCCCAGCGCGCTGCCTCGCCCACGACCACTGCGAGTCGCTGACGAATCGCGGGAACTAAAACGTGTCCCCGCTGGTAAACTCCTTTGCCTTCCTCATCGAACACCCAAATTCTTGCCCGATCGAGCTGAAATATAACGAACCCAAATCTCCACGCACTACACTAAGTACTTCTTATCGGCACCTATTCCCCGCAGACAAAGTGCCTTGCATTCGGGTACATTTAGGGTAAGTGAGAATCAAGAACGTGCGCCCAGGCAGCGGATTTCCTGCCGGCAAGTTCATACAACCTGTTTCAGAAAGACCTGTTTCACGAAATCAGTTTCGTCGAAATCCGATTCGCGGAAATCTCTTCAGAGGGATCGCCGTTCCGAGAGAAAAGAAAGCCGTTCCGAGAGATTTGATCATGATCAAGAATTGTCTGTTTGCGGTGGCTTTGCTGAGTCTGGCTCTGGCTGGCGGTTGTGCCAAGGGGGGCAACGGCGCGGTCCCCACCATTATGGTTTCCAGCAACGGCATTAGCACGCTCTACCCGACCGAGTCGTTGACGATCACGGCCACGACCACTGACCCGGTCAATGCCCCCGTCACCTGGAGCCTGACCGGTCCGGGCGCGCTCACTCCAGTCACTCCGGCGACCAACCCCGCAACCGCGGTGTACCTGGCCCCATCCTCGCCAAGTTCGCAGGTGACGATCTCTGCCGCGTTTACATCCAACGCCTCGGTGTCGGACTCGTTGGACCTCGGCGTGGTTGACATCACGACCGCGGTAACGCCGTCGAACCCCACGCTTAATGTGGGCACCGGACTGACCCAGCAATTCACCGCCGTAGCCGAACCTGACCGGGCACCCCAGAACTTTACCTGGACTTGCACCGCCAACGGCGTGCCCTGCGCAAACTTCCATCAGGATTCGAATGTCTCAAGCCTGGCCTACTACAAGGCCGAAGATAGCTGCGGCAACAACTGTGTTACGATAACGGCCGCTTCAACCCTTGATCCGACAGGCTGCTCGGCCAACCCCAAGAACTGCACCACCGCCCAGGCCTCGCTGGTCGCATCCCGTGTAAACGGCACCTACGCATTCCAGTTCTCCGGATATGACGGCAACAACAAAGCCATCGCGGTCATCGGCTCGTTCACGGCGACGAATGGGTCGATTGCCTCCGGAGCGGAAGAAGTCCTGACCGCCAGCGGCCCTTCCACGCAAAACCCGATTCCGATCACCGGCGGTTCCTACACACCCACCTCCTCGGACCCGAACAATTCGAATAACGCGGGCGTGCTCACCCTGACTTTGCCTTCGGGAGTCTATCCCAAACAATTCCAGGTCGTTCTCGACGGCGCCGGTGACATTGGGATGATTGAGTCCGACGGGCATGGCACCGGGTCGGGCAGCGCGCACAAATCCAGCCCCGGTCTTTTCAACGGCGCCACCGACCAGACCTATGCCTTCGGCTTCACCGGCGTGGACTCCAGTGGCAAACGCATTGGCTATGTCGGAATATTACCCCTGAATGGCAGCGGCATGATCGTCAACGGACAGGTCGATGGCAACGACGGCGGTACCACGAACACCTACAGCAGCGTTACCGGCGCCTATGCCGCCGACTCGAACATCAGCGGGTTGTGGCATGTCACCAACCTGGCTCTGAACTCAAGCTTGACACTCGATTTCGATTTCTTCGTTGCTTCGGCCGCGAACAGCAAGACCAACCCCTTAACTCTGTTCGCCGTTTCCACCGACGCCGTCGACGCCACCCACCCCGCCGTTTCTGGAACCATGGTGCTCCAGGATTCCACGTTGGCTCCCTTCAGCAACGCTTCTCTCACCGGCAACTCGGTCTCCGCCCTTACGGGAGTGAACGGGGCGAATACCAATGTCTCGCTTACCCTTGGAACGACCGACGGCAAAGGCAACTTTAGCGGCAGCTTCGACCAGAATAACGCTGGTACCATTCTCTCCAGCGTCGCCTTCCCCATCGGCATGGGAACCAGCAATTACACCTATGCGGCCAGCGGTACCGCCGGCCGTTACACCATCAATATGCTGGGCAATCCTGGTGCAAAGACAGTGGTGCCACCGCTGCCCTTCGTTCTCTATGCCAGCGGAGCAAATCGCGGATTCTTGCTCGATCAATCCGCCTCCGTCATCGCCGGAACCATGTATGCGCAGGGAAAAAATGCGCTTCTGGGCGGCTCCGAGTTACCCGGAACCTATGCCGTTGCAACCACAAACAGCGGCACATCCGGCGTCGACCCCATCGCGGCCAACCTGCTGTTTACCTTTTCGAATGCTGGCTCCTGCACTTCCTCCTGCGTCAACGGAACGCTCTACGACACCGCGAACCCGGCAGGGGTAACGCTCGCGGGAGCGAACCCAGGCTATTCGCTCATGGAATACGGCAACGGTACCGTGGCGCTGACCGCCCCCTCCACCCAGAACTATGTGATCTACGTCATCGACACTTCGGGAACTTGCAGCCTCGAAAATCCGGCTTGCTTAGTTCAAGGTTTTCTCATGATGGATGTAGACGCGGCAAACCCGAATGCGTCCATCATTTCCGCGCAGCAGTAAGAGCGGGAGAAAGGCAATCCTGACCGCAGGGGAATCGCGCTGAAAGCCTCTTCTATTTTCCCCGAAGTACGGTCTTGGCCGTGGCGAGATTATCAAAACGGTCATAAGCGCGGACCACGACCACATGGTCATTCGCCGTGTTCCCCGCAATCGGAGCCGGCACCGATTGCGGTTGCGGTACGGGTACGCGAAAGTCATACTCTTCCGTTCTCGAATCGGACAACTGTCCCGCCGGCTCGACAAACTGCCAGTCGCCGCCATCGAGTGAGTATTCCGCCCGCTTAATCGGCGAAAATGAATCGCTGGCCCGGAAGCGNNTTCCGCTCTGCCGATCCTCCACCGTTGCCGTCAGGTTGTCGATCACCGGAGCAGTGGAATCGACCTCGAACCGCGAGCTGACTCGCTCCGCGTAAAGCGCTTCTCCCGGCGAATGTGACGGCGCGTCCGAGGCAATGACCTTCACCGTGTAGCCACCATCCGGCAGAAGACTGGCGTCAAAAGAATAATAGCGATCGGCCAGATTGTCCTTCAGCAGCAGCCAGCGCGCTTCCCCATCGCCGCGATAGTAAACCGTGTAGACGAGCTGGTCGTCGTTGTCGTCATGCGCCTGCCAACGGATGCCGACC
>PLBE01000225.1 GCA_003134435.1 Acidobacteriaceae bacterium | reverse complement strand
TCGTCGCGAGAAAGATCGTCGCAAGGAAAATCAATGATCCTGGTTCCGAAGCGCTGAGGACCGGGATCGAAGAACTGAGAACTGACTTTATGGCACGCTCAACGAAAAAAGGACCGTTCGTGGACGCGCATCTGGCGACGAAAGTGACGGCCATGAATGCGCGTAACGAGAAGAAGGTGCTGCGGACGTGGTCGCGGCGCTCGACGATTGTCCCGGAGATGGTGGGGCATACGATAGCGGTGCATAACGGGCGGAAGTTCATTCCGGTATATGTGACCGAGAACATGGTGGGCCACAAGCTGGGCGAATTCAGCTTTACCCGGCAGTTCAAGGGGCACTCGATGAAGGCGGCGACGGAAGTTGCGGCCAAACCGGCGGGCGTGCCCGGCGGACCAGGAGCGATCGCGCCGGCGGCGCCGAAGGCTTAAGAGGCAGCTACTGGCGGCCGGCTCCTGGCTAGGGGGCTGGAAGCTGGAGGCTAGAAGCTGAGAGACGAGAGATGGAATTTCGAGCGGAAGCAAAATACATGCGCGTCTCGCCGCAGAAGGCGCGGCTGGTGCTGAACCTGATCAAGGGACGGCGCGTGGAAGAGGCGCGGAACACGCTGGCATTCACCAAGAAGCGGGTGGCGGCGACGGTGGGCAAGTTGCTGCAATCGGCGATCGACAATGCCAACTTCCTGAGCACGGAAAAGGGCCTGGATGTCGATCTGGACAACCTGTATGTAAAGCATGCGGTGGCGAATGATGGACCGCGGATGAAGCGGATTCGTCCGGCGCCGATGGGACGGGCCTACCATTATGTACGCCGGATCGCGCATCTTGAGATTGTGTTGGCGGAAAAGAATCGCAACGGCGCGGCGGTAGGAACGGCGACCACGGTGGCGGGTGAGAAGACGGCCAAGTCGGCGACTCCAGCCCGGCCGAAAGCGAAGGGTAAAGCGCCGGCGAAGAAGAAGGCGGTTGGCAAGAAAGCGACGGCGAAGAAGTAGAGCTGTCGTTGGTCGATCGTCGATCGTCGTTGGGGGATTTCGGTTGCAAACGACCAGCGACAAACGACCGACGACTGAGAAGAGTTTAGGAGTTACACATGGGACAGAAGGTTCATCCATACGGATTTCGCCTCGGCTACACCAAGCCGTGGAAGTCGCGCTGGTTTGTCGAAAAGGACTATGACAAGCTGCTGCTCGAAGACTACAAGCTCAAGACCGAGCTGAAGGAAAAGCTCAAGTCGGCGGGCGTGAGTTCGGTTGAAATCGAGCGTCCGGGCAACAAGCTGCGCATCATCATCAAGACGGCGCGCCCGGGAATCATCATTGGACGCAAGGGCGCGGAAATCGACAAGCTGAAGCAGGACTTGCAGAAGAAGACGACGCGCGAGGTGCATGTCGATATTCAGGAAGTGCATAAGCCGGAACTGGATGCGCAACTGGTGTCGGAATCGATCGCGCTGCAACTGGAGAAGCGGGTTGGCTTCCGGCGGGCGATGCGCAAGTCGGTGGATTCGGCGCTGCGCTTCGGATGCAAAGGCATCAAGGTACGAGTGAGCGGGCGGCTGAATGGCAACGAGATCGCGCGTTCGGAGTGGTATCTGCAGGGGCGGTTGCCGCTGCACACGCTGCGGGCCGATATCGACTACGGTTTCACGGAAGCGCGCACGACCTACGGCGTGATTGGGGTGAAGTGCTGGGTCTACAAAGGCGAAATCCTGCCGGCGAAGAAGCGGGAAGCGACCCCGGCCCGGGAAGTGACTACGACGGGAGCGTTTTAGGAAGGTAAGAAGGCAGAAGTCAGAATGCAGAAGTGAGCCGGGGTGGAAGGCTTTTCTGAGAACTGACAGCTGAGAACTGAGAACCGATTCTATGTTGATGCCGAAGAAAGTGAAGTACCGCAAGCAGCAGCGCGGACGGATGACCGGGAAGGCCTGGCGGGGCAGCACGCTCGCTTTCGGGCAATTCGGGCTGAAGGTGCTGGAGCCGGGATGGATCACGGACCGTCAGATCGAAGCGAGCCGGGTGGCGATGACGCGTTTTGTAAAGCGTGGCGGGAAGGTATGGATCCGCCTGTTTCCCGACAAGCCGGTAACCAAGAAGCCCGCCGAAACCCGTATGGGTAAAGGCAAAGGCGCTCCCGATCATTGGGTTGCGGTGGTACGGCCGGGCAAGATTTTGTTTGAGATGGAAGGCGTTTCGATCACGGATGCAAAGGAAGCGATGCGTTTGGCGTCGCACAAGTTA
This sequence comes from Acidobacteriaceae bacterium, assembly GCA_003134435.1. Taxonomy (GTDB): domain Bacteria; phylum Acidobacteriota; class Terriglobia; order Terriglobales; family Acidobacteriaceae; genus Acidiflorens. The sequence goes on along the minus strand of PLBE01000225.1, from coordinate 99,631 downwards.
CCGCTGCGGACGACGTTCGTAAAACGCGACGTGCTGTAGCCGGGGAAGAAATTAACGGGGCAGGAAGTTCTTACCGAGAACTGAGAACTGGGAACTGATTATGAAGGCAGAAAAGATTCGCAACTTGACCGAGGTCGAGCTCAAGCATCAGGAGCGGGACTTGGCCGACCAGCTCTTCAAGCTGAAGTTCCAGATGAATATGGGACAAACGGAGAGCCTGAAGAAGATTCGCGGGCTGCGCCGTGATATTGCGCGCGTCCAGACAGTTTTGCGCGAGCAGGAACTGTCGGCCCGCAAGACGGAGAAAAAATGATGGCGGAAGGCGAAAAAGCACAGGCCGAAAAACACAGTGGGCGCAAGATTCTGATCGGCACGGTTGTCTCCAACAAGATGCAGAAGACGATCGTGGTCGAAGTGACGCGCAAGAAAGCGCATCCGATGTACAAGCGGGTGATTGCGATCCGGAAGAAGTTTTATGCGCACGACGAGAAGAACGAGGCGCATCCGGGCGACCAGGTGCGGATCGAAGAGTCGCGGCCGTTGTCGAAGCTGAAGCGCTGGACGCTGAAAGAAATCGTCCGGAAAACGGCATTGGTTCCGGAAGTCGATATTGATGTGGCTACCGGCATTTCCGGCAAGAGCTAGGGAACGCAAGAGCAAAAGGGACAGGAGACGAACATGGCCGTAATGATGAGATCCATGCTCGAGGTGGCCGACAACTCCGGCGCGCGGAAGCTGCAGATGATTCTGCCGCTGGGCGGTTCGACCGGTCTGCGCGCGGGTCTGGGCGACATAATCACGGCGAGCGTAAAAGAAGCGGCGCCGGACGGTCAGGTGCAGAAGGGCAAGGTCGTGAAGGCGGTGATTGTGCGGACGCGGAAAGAACATCGGCGACGAGACGGGACTTATATCCGCTTTGATCAGAATGCGGCGGTGCTGATCAACGAAACGGGCGAACCGGTGGGCACGCGCGTATTCGGCCCGGTGGCGCGCGAGCTGCGCGAGCGGAAATTTCTGAAGATTGTGTCGCTGGCGCCGGAGGTACTGTAAGGCGCAGGATTTTGAGAGCGGCGAAAGAGGATTTCGCTTCGCTCGGAACGACAGGTTGGAAAGAAGGGTTTGGTGATGGGAACAGCAACGACGACGGAACATAAGAGAGTCGACATTCGCCGCAACGACACGGTGAAGGTGATGACGGGGCGGGATACGGGAAAAGAAGGCCGCGTGCTGCGCGTGTTTCCCGACGAGGGTAAGGTTCTGGTGGAGCACGTGATGACGGTGAAGAAGCACGTGCGTCCGAATCCGCAGCGCAANNCGGGTTGGGCATGAAGTGCGGGGCGAGCGCAAGGTGAGAGTTTGCAAGAAGTGCGGGACGACGCTGGAGAAGTGATTTGGGAATCGGGTAATTTTGTGATGTAACGCTTACGTTCTTAAGTTACAAAATTGCCCGATCAAACTTACAAAATGCCTCACGAACCGGCACCCACTCCGAAACCGTGATGGAGAAGGCAGCAACGACGATGGCAGACGAGCAGAAAAAAGAGGGTTCGAAGAAAGACGAGCAGAAAAAGCCTAAGGCGCCGAAGGGCGACAAGGCGCAGGCGCCGGTCGAAGCGAAGGCGGGTCCGGAGGCTCCACGGCACGCGGCGAAAGAGACTCCGCGGCTGCGGGCGCGGTTTGAGAAGGAAGTTGCCGCGGCCCTGATGAAGGAACTGGAACTGAAGAATCCGATGGCGGTGCCGCGGCTGAATAAGATCGTGGTGAACATGGGCGTAGGCGAAGCGACCCAGAATGCGAAGCTGATTGATCCGGCGGTGAATGAACTGGGGCAGATTACGGGACAGAAGCCGATTGTGACGCGGGCGAAGAAGTCGATTGCGGCGTTCAAGGTGCGTGAGGGCATGCCGATCGGGGCCATGGTGACGTTGCGGGGCGACCGCATGTACGAATTTTTCGACCGGCTGGTCAGTATCGTGCTTCCGCGAGTGCGCGATTTTCGCGGAGTTTCGACCAAGTCGTTCGATGGGCGCGGCAATTACACGCTGGGTTTGCACGATCAACTGATTTTTCCGGAGATCGATTACGCCAAGGTCGACAAACTGAAGGGCATGAACGTCACCATTGTTACGACGGCGCGGTCCGACGATCAGGCGCGAACGTTGTTGAAGCACCTGGGGATGCCGTTCAGAGCCTAGGCGGCAGGTCAGGGGTAAGAGGTCCGATGGCAGAGGTAAGCACGAATTTTGTAACACGTGGGTTGCTGAAAGCAGCAGCCGGGAGCTAAAAGCTAAGTGGCCACTACAGCAAAGCGAGTGAAGGACGCGAGGAAGCCGAAGTTTTCGACGCGCAAGCATAACCGCTGCAAGATTTGTGGACGTCCGCGGGCCTATTTGCGAAAGTTTGGGCTGTGCCGTCTGTGTTTCCGGCAGTTAGCGCTGCGGGGCGAGATCCCCGGGGTTTCGAAGTCGTCGTGGTAGGAAACAGTCGCTGCTCGTCAGTCGTTAGTCGTTTGCAAACGACCAACGACCAAGGACCAGGGCTAACGACCGATAGAAGCAAGCTACTGACAGGTTCTCCGGTGGATGCGGAGCGAACGAGTGGCTTTAGGAGAAGCAAACGATGAGGTTGACCGATCCGGTCGCAGACATGTTGACGCGCATCCGCAACTCGATACGCGCGCGGCACCAAAAGGTGGATATACCAGCCTCCAAGCTGAAGACGGAGATAGCCCGCATTTTGAAAGAAGAGGGCTATATCGCGAACTTCAAGCCGGCGGAAGAAGAGGGCCATAAGGTCCTGCGCGTGTATCTGAAGTACGGCAACAACAATGAGGCGGTAATCACGAATCTGGCGCGGGTTTCGCGTCCCGGTTGCCGCGTCTACGTGCGGCGCACGGAGATTCCTCGGGTGCTGGGCGGGATGGGAATCAATATCCTGACCACCCCGAAGGGCGTGATGACGGGACGACAGGCACGCCGTCAGGGCCTGGGCGGCGAATTGCTTTGCGAGATCTGGTAGAAAGGCCGCTGTTCGCTGTTCGCTCCTGGCGGTTCGCAAGGAGCGAGTGGCGAATCGCGAATAGCGAATAGCGAAAGACGAAGAGCGACCTATGTCACGAATTGGAAAAAAGCCGATTGCGATCCCCAAGGGCGTCACGATCAAGATCGAAGGGAATACGGTGATGGTCCAGGGGCCGAAGGGCAAGCTGGACACATCGCTTCCGTCCGGTATCAAGATGGAGCAGAAGGACGGCAACCTGGTGGCCATCCGCGAGAATGATTCGCAGGCGGCGGTGCACGGATTAGCGCGGGCGCTGGTGAACAACGCGGTGGATGGCGTGACCAAGGGCTGGACGAGAGAACTGGAAATTGTCGGCATCGGCTACCGCGCCGAGATGAAGGGCAAAGGCACGGTGGTATTCAGCCTGGGGTATTCGCACCCGATTGAGTATCCGCTGCCTACGGGCGTGGATTGCGCGATCGACGCGAAACTCACCAAGCTGACGCTGAACGGGATTGACCGCCAGAAAGTAGGCCAGGTGGCAGCGGAAATGCGGTCGCTGCGTCCACCGGATCCGTATAAGAACAAGGGCGTGCGCTATGCGGGCGAGCGCTTGAAGAAGAAGGTTGGTAAGACGGGAGCCAAGTAACAGTCGTTGGCTGTTCGTCATTCGCTTTTCGCTGGGCGAATCTTCGAGGATTAGTGGATGACGAGCGGGGAGTAGCGAACGACGAACGACGAGGATTTTACGATGCTGAGAATCAATTCAAAGAATCAGACGCGGCAGCGGGTGCATGATCGAATCCGGAAGAAAGTGATGGGCACGCCGGAGCGCCCGCGGCTGAATGTGTACCGGTCGCTGAACCACATTTACGTGCAGTTGATCGACGACCTCAAGGGGGTCACGCTGGCGGCGGCTTCGACGGCGGACGACCGCAAGGGCGAGCGTGTGACCGGAGGCAACGTGGCTTCGGCGAAAGTGGTTGGAAAGAAGATTGCCGAACTGGCCAAGGCCAAGGGTTTCACGAAAGTCGTATTCGATCGCGGCGGCTACATCTATCACGGCCGGGTCAAGGCTGTGGCCGATGCGGCGCGCGAGGCGGGATTGCAGTTCTAGTCGGTTGTCGTTGGTCATAAGTCGTTAGCAGGTTGGATTTGCGACGACTAGCGACTAACGACTAACGACTAANNAACGACTAACGACTAACGACCAAACAGGAAATGAGATTTCAGAATGCCAAGAGTGACGAAGAAACTCGATGCGGGTTCGTTCCAGTTAAAGGACCAGGTGGTATCCATTAACCGGGTGACGAAGGTGGTTAAGGGCGGGAAGAATATGTCGTTCGCGGCGCTGGTGGTGATCGGTGATCCTTCGGCGGCGGTCGTGGGTTTCGGATCGGGCAAGGCGAAAGAAGTTCCGCAGGCTATTCGGAAAGGGATCGAGTCGGCGAAGAAGAACCTGATGCGCATCAACCTGACGCAGACGACGGTGCCGCACACGGTACTGGGGCGTTTTGGCTCGGGCATGGTGCTGCTGAAGCCGGCTCCGGAAGGCACGGGCGTGATTGCGGGCGGAGCGGTGCGGGCGGTGATGACTTCGGCGGGAGTTCAGAATGTGTTGACGAAATCGATTGGCACGACCAATCCGCACAATGTGATCAAGGCGACCTTCGACGCGCTGAAAAAGCTCAAGAGCCGGGAACACGTCGCGGAATTGCGCGGCAAGTCGGTGGAGGAGCTGTAAATGACGACGAAAACGGCGAAATCGGTTGCCAGCGGGAAGATCCAGTTGAAGTGGGTGCGGTCGATGATCTGCACTCCGGTAAAGCACAGGAAAGTTGTGAAGGGCCTGGGATTCACGCGGCTGAACCAGGTGATTGTGCGGCCGGACACGGCCGCGATTCGTGGCATGGTGAAGAAGATTCCGCATTTGATTGAGATCGTCGGGTAGGTTGTAAGGGCGCGGTTCGCCGCGTCTTTGGGGCGAGATGAGACTCGTCCCTATCGAGAGAAAGTCATGAATTTATCGACAATACGGGCACCGAAGAAGTCTACGGAAAAGAAGAAGCGAGTGGGACGCGGCATGGGATCGGGCATGGGCAAGACCTCGACGCGCGGTCACAAGGGGCAGTGGTCGCGATCCGGTGCGCGCCTGATCCGCGGGTTTGAGGGTGGTCAGATGCCGTTGCACCGGCGCGTGCCGAAGCGCGGTTTCACCAACATTTTCCGCGAGGAATACGAAGTGGTGAACCTCGACCGTCTGGCGACGCTAGGGGAGACGGAAATCACGCCCGAAGTGCTGAAAAAGGCGGGTGTGGTGAATGGCAAGTCGCCGGTGAAGATACTGGGCAATGGCGAACTGAAGGCCGCGATCACGGTCCACGCGCACAAATTTTCAAAGTCGGCGCAGGAGAAGATCACCAAGGCGGGCGGCAAGTTTGAGGTCTTGCAGTAATGCTCGAAAAGCTGTCAAACATTTTCCGGGTTCCTGACCTTCGCAAGCGGGTGCTGTTCACGCTGGGCTTGCTGGCGGTGTATCGCATTGGCGGCCATATCCCGACGCCCGGGATCAATGGCGACCGGCTGGCGCAGTTTTTCGAGCAGAATAAAGGCTCGGTGCTGGGTTTTGTCGATCTGTTCAGCGGCGGCAACCTGCGCCGGCTCACGATTTTCGCGCTGGGCATTATGCCCTACATTACGGCGTCGATCATTCTGCAGTTGCTGACCGTGGTGTATGAACCGCTGGCCAAACTGCAGAAGGAAGGCGAACTGGGCCGCAAGAAGATCACGCAGTGGACGCGTTATCTCACCGTCGTTTTGAGCGCGGTGCAGTCCTTCGGAATTGCAATCAGCCTGCAGAAGGCGGGGGACTTTGTCACCAATCCCGGGCCGGGTTTCATCCTGATGACCATGCTGACGCTGACCACGGGCAGCGCCTTCATCATGTGGCTGGGCGAGCAAATTACGGAACGCGGCATCGGCAACGGGATGTCGCTCCTGATCTTTGCGGGCATCGTGGTCGGATTGCCGCGCGGCGTGATCGATCTCTACCAGAAGGCAAGCACCTCGGCGTGGGGAGTTTTTACTGCCCCGGCAATTCTCATGCTTCTAGTGCTGATGATCGCGGTAGTCGCGTTTATCGTGTACGTCGAACGGAGTGAGCGCCGGATTCCGGTGCAATACGCCAAGCGGGTGGTGGGACGAAAAGTCATGGGCGGGCAATCGACGCACCTGCCGTTGCGGGTAAATGCCGGCGGCGTCATGCCGGTCATTTTTGCGTCTTCCATTCTTGCTCTGCCGCAGATGCTGGGCGCCGCGTTCCACAATAACAAGGTGGTAGGTCCGCTGCTCGACGCGATGCGCTGGGGGGAGCCGCTCTATACGTTGCTGTATTGCCTGGGAATCATTTTCTTCGCCTACTTCTATATCTCGATTGTGTTCAATCCGAACGAGGTTGCGGACAACATGCGGAAGTGGGGAGGCTTTGTTCCGGGGATCCGGCCGGGCAAGCGGACATCGGACTTCATCAATGATGTTTTAACCCGGATCACGCTGGTGGGCGCCCTCTACCTGATTTTGATTTCGCTGATTCCGGAATGGATGATTGCGGGCATCAAGCTGAACCATCTGCCGCTGGTGGGGCGAATTTTCGAGAACTTGCCGACCTGGGTCACGAACGGTCTGGGCGTTAATTTTTATTTTGGCGGCACGTCGCTGTTGATCGTAGTAGGCGTTGCCATGGATACGGTTACGCAGATTGAAGCGCAGTTGATCATGCGGCACTATGACGGATTCACGCCGAAGAGCGGTCGAATTCGCGGGCGGCGGACCTGGTAAGAAAGTTCTCAGTTTCCGGTTCTGAGATCTCAGTAACGAATTGTGGACCTGAGGGTTTTCTGACAACTGAGAACTGGGAACCGAACTGGTTTTGTGGGCGCGGAGCGGGACAGTATTTCCGCGACGGGAAATACGAGTAAAAGGGGCCATTTCGATGGCCAACGAGTCTAACGAGACCGCGCAGATCGAGAGTGTTGGACCGGTGATTCTCCTTGGGCCCCCCGGGGCGGGGAAGGGTACTCAGTCCAGGCAGATTGTGGAACGTTACGGCATTCCGCAGATATCGACTGGTGATCTGTTACGGGACAATGTCGGGCGAGGCACCGAGCTCGGCTTGGCGGCCAAGGCCATCATGGCGCGCGGTGAACTGGTGCCGGACGAGCTGATGTACGGCATCGTGGCGACGCGGCTGCGGGAAGCCGATTGCAGGCGTGGATTTGTGCTGGACGGCTTTCCCCGGACAGCCGCCCAGGCCGGATGGCTTGATGCATTTCTGGCAAAAGAGGTCTTTGACAATCAAGCGCGGAACTGTCCGCCGGTTGTGATTCAGTTGCTCGTGGATTATACTCAATTACTGCTGCGGCTCACCGGACGACGTTCGTGTCCCACCTGTGGACGGCTCTATAACATCCACTCTCAGCCACCTCTTGTCGACGAGTTGTGTGATGTGGACGGATCCAAGCTGACGATCCGCGAGGACGATCGCGAAGAAGTGATATCGGGGCGATTGGCCGCTTACGAGACCCAGACGAGACGGGTGGCGGATTACTACCGGACGCAGAAGCGGCTGGTAGCGATTAATGCCGATCGCACGATGGAAGAGGTTACGGCGCAAATTTTTGGCGTGATTGACGGGCATCGTATTGACGAGCATTGTCAGGATGAGCGCTAGCGGAGCAGGGTTCAAGCAGGATTTGTACTAGAGTTGTTTTATGAGTTTTGGAGAAGACCGAATTATCCGTAAATCGCCGGAAGAAATCGAGAAGATGAGGCGGAGCGGCAGGATGGTGCGCCAGGTTCTGAACCACTTGAAGAATTTGGTGGCGGCGGGCGTAACCACGATGGACCTGGAAAAGGCCGCCGAGAAGATGATTGCCGAACTTGGGGCGGCTCCGGCTTTCAAGGGATATTACGGCTATCCATGCGTGCTGTGCACATCGATCAATGAAGAGATTGTGCACGGCATACCGTCGGATAAGCGGGCGTTGAGGACGGGAGATATTGTTTCCATCGATTGTGGTGTGGTGTGCGATGGGTATTACGGAGACGCTGCCATCACCGTGCCCGTGGGCGAGAAGGTCACGGCGGAGTTGAAGAAGCTGCTTGAAGTCACCGAGGCCTCTTTATACAAGGGAATCGAGCAAGTAAAGATCGGTAACACGGTCGGACACGTAGGGTCGGCGATCCAGAGGCACGTGGAAGCGAACGGCTTCAGCGTGGTGCGGGAGTTTGTCGGGCACGGGATTGGGACAAAGCTGCATGAAGCGCCGCAGATTCCGAACTTTGGCAAGAAGGGCCAGGGCGCAGAATTGACGGAGGGCATGGTGCTGGCGATTGAACCGATGGTGAACTCGGGTGGACCGGAGACCAAGGTTTTGAGCGATAAGTGGACAGCCGTAACGCTCGACGGCAGTTGCAGTGCGCATTTTGAGCATTGCGTCGCGGTGACCAGACAAGGGCCGATGATTTTGACCCAGTGAGTTTGACCCAGTGAAGAAGAGTTCTCGGTTCGCAGTTCTCAGTTCTCAGTGAGAATCGCCAGGATTAAGACTGAGAGCTGAGAGCTGGGAGCTGAGAACTGATAGCAAGGAGTCGATGAGCAAAGAAGACGCGATTGAAGTGATGGCAGTGGTGGTCGAACCCCTGCCCAACGCCATGTTCAAAGTGGAGCTCGAAAACAAGCACCAGGTGCTGGCGCATGTCTCGGGTAAGATGCGGAAGAACTTCATCCGGATTCTGCCGGGAGATAAAGTGGCGGTGGAACTTTCTCCCTACGATCTGAATCGCGGGCGCATTGTGTACCGCTACAAATGACTTTTGGTTTTTCATCCCGAGCGAAGCGAGGGATCTGCAGTTGCAGTCAGTGAGAACTGGCGACTGGGAACTGAGAACTGGTTTATGAAAGTAAGAGCATCGGTCAAGAAGATTTGTGACAAGTGCAAGGTCATCCATCGTAAGGGAGTAGTGCGGGTGATCTGCGAGAACTCGAAACACAAGCAGCGTCAGGGTTAAGGAAGAGCTGTTGTTCATTACTGGCAGCCGATCTGACAGCTGAGGGCTGACAAAGAGAGGGAACATGGCACGTATTGCAGGCGTCGATCTTCCGCGCAACAAGCACGCGAATATCGCGCTCACTTACATTTACGGCATCGGTAATTCTCGCGCGGCGCGTATTCTGGACGCGGCGAAAGTGGATCCGATGAAAAAAGTTTCCGACCTGGGCGAAGACGAGGTCAACCGCATCCGCCAGGTGATTGAGGCGGAAGGCTCGGTCGAAGGCGATCTGCGGAAAGATGTTTCGATGAACATCAAGCGGCTCATCGAAATCGGCTCCTATCGCGGATTCCGGCATCGGCGGAACCTGCCAGTTCGCGGGCAACGCACCCATACGAACGCCCGCACGCGGAAAGGTCCGCGCAAGGGTACGGTGGCGCAGAAGAAGAAGACGGCAAAAGCGTAAGAGCAGTTGGCAGTTGCCAGTACCCAGTACCCAGCAGTTTTGGAGAACGGTTTTACTGAGAACTGAGAACTGAGAACTGAGAACTCTAAAAAATGGCGAAACCAGCAGCAGCAGGCGGCGCCGCGGCGCCGGAGAAAAAAGGCAAGAAAAAGACGTTCAAGAAGAAAGAGCGTAAGCATGTGCCACACGGACTGGTGCATGTGCAGGCTTCTTTCAATAACACCATCGTGACCATCACGGACATGACCGGCAATGTACTGGCATGGAAGAGTTCAGGGTCGCTCGGCTTTCGAGGGTCGCGCAAAGGGACTCCGTTTGCCGCTCAGCAAGCCGCCTCGAATGCGGCGAGCATGGCGCGCGATCACGGGGTGCGCACGGTGGATGTCAGGGTAAGCGGCCCCGGCTCGGGGCGCGAATCAGCGGTTCGCGCGCTGGCGTCGGCGGGAATCGAAGTGCGGTCGATTAAGGACACGACGCCGATTCCGCATAACGGATGCCGTCCGCCGAAACGTCGCAGAGTGTAAGGGCAAGTACCCAGCACCCAGTATCCAGTACTCAGTGAGAGCTGAAGGCTGGGGGTTATTTCGTCCGGGACGAAGGGTGAAGCCAAACCTGTAAACCGGTCATCTAAATTAAGGAGAATAACTTGGCACGTTATACAGATGCGGTATGCCGTCTATGTCGCCGGGAAGGCATCAAGCTCTTCCTGAAGGGCACCAAGTGCTTCAGCGACAAATGTCCCATCGAGAAGCGCAATTTCGCTCCCGGACAACACGGGAAAGATAAGAAGACGAAGGTTGTGGGGTACGGTCTGCAGTTACGCGAAAAGCAGAAAGCTAAGCGCATCTACTTCACCCAGGAAGGCCAGTTTCGGAATTATTTCGAGAAGGCGGTCCGGTTCAAGGGCGTGACGGGAGCGAAGTTGCTCGAACAACTCGAGCGGCGCCTCGACAACGTCGTATACCGGCTGGGATTCGGCATTTCGCGCCGGCAGGCGCGCCAACTGGTGCGTCACGGGCATGTGCAGGTGAATGGGAAGAAGGTCAACATCCCTTCGTACGAAGTCACGGTTGGCGAAGAGATTCAGATTCGGGAGAGCAGCCGCAAGGTGCCGATTCTTGAAACCGCCAGGGATTTTGCCAGTCATCAGCCTGCGCCGGCGTGGTTGGAAATCGATCGCGAGAACTATAAAGGCCGTGTGATCGCGCTGCCGAAACGCGAAGATATCCAGTTGCCGGTGAACGAGCAACTGATTGTCGAGTTGTATAGCAAGTAACTCGATTGTCGATGGTCGTTCGTCGTTGGCAAAAACTGCCCGCGAACGACCAGCGACTAACGAACCAACGACTGATTTACCAACGACTGATTTTTTGGCCTACTGTTCGCGCCAGATCAGCCCATGGTGGCGCTTGATCCGAACCTGGGCCGGTTCGGAGAGCCACTGCGGAGCCACATGGCCGAGAGGAGAAACACAATGCTTTGGAGAGGTTTTCAAAAACCGAAACGACTGGCGAGCGACGTCAATTCGCTCACCGATAAATACGGGATGTTCTGGGCGCAGCCGTTTGAGCGTGGATTTGGCACCACCATTGGCAACGCGCTGCGCCGGGTGATGCTGAGTTCGATCGAAGGCGCGGCTGTTACGGCGGTGAAGATCGAAGGCGTGCTGCACGAATTCCAGTCGATCCCGGGCGTTGTCGAAGATGCGACCGACATCATCCTCAACATGAAGCAAGTCCCGTTCAAGCTTGCGGGAGATGGTCCGAAAGCGATTTACCTGCGCGCAGATCAGCCGGGAGTGGTTACCAGCAGCATGATCGAAGCCGATGGCGACGTGGAAATTCTCGACAAGGAAATTTACATTGCGACGGTGAGTGAAGGCGGAAAGCTCGAAATGGAAATGCGCCTGAAGCGTGGCCGCGGCTACGTTTCGGCAGACAAGAACTTCGAGGACGATCTCGGGATCGGATTCATTCCCATTGATTCCGTGCATACGCCAGTGCGCAAATGCAACTACACCGTTGAAGCCGCGCGTTTAGGGCAGATTACCGACTACGACAAGCTGACAGTCGAAGTCTGGACGAACGGGTCGATTACACCCGGCGACGCGCTGGGATTGTCGGCGAAGCTGATCAAAGATCACATGAACATCTTTATCAACTTCGAAGAAGAAATTGAGACCGCTTCGGCCAGCGAAGAGCGTCGGCCCGAGATCAAGAACGAGAACCTGAACCGTTCGGTCGAGGAACTCGAACTCTCGGTGCGCAGCTACAACTGCCTGAAGAACGCGAACATTCAGTCGATCGGCGAACTGGTGCAGAAGACCGAAGCCGAGATGCTGAAGACGAAGAATTTTGGCCGCAAGTCGCTGAACGAGATCAAGGAGATTCTTTCCTCGATGGGCCTGAGCCTGGGCATGAAGATCGACGAGCACGGAAACGCGGTGCCCGGGCCGACTTCGAACCAGGTGCTGCCGGCGTCGGCATACGGCGATAACGATTTATAGAACAGTTGCCAGTTCCCGGTTCTCAGTTCCCAGTTGAGACCGAGGTGGTTTTGACCGAACGTAGAACCGGGAACCGAAGAACCGACTTGGACCACCACTTAATCCTATTGGGGTAAGCCATGCGTCACAAAGTTGCAGGATACAAGTTAGGACGGACCACATCTCACCGGCGCGCGATGCTGCGCAATATGGTTACGTCGATCATCATGGAAGAGCGCATTGAGACGACGGTGATCAAGGCGAAGGCGGTGCGTCCGTCGGTCGAGAAGATGATCACGCTCGGCAAGAAGGGCGATCTGGCGGCGCGCCGTCAGGCAGCCTCGTATTTGATGACGGGGGAAGCGGTCACGAAACTGTTCGATACCGTGGCTCCGCGTTTCGGCGACCGCAAAGGCGGCTATACGAGGATCGTTCGCACCGCCTGGCGGAAGGGCGACGGCGCCGAGAAGGCGTTCATCGAACTTCTGGGCAGCGAGCAGGTGATTGACGAAAAGCGCCAGAAGCGAGCGGAAATCCGCGCCAAACGCGCCGAGGAAAACCGCAAGGCGATGGAACAAGCCGATGCTGAAGCGCAGGCGCAGAAGGACAGCGCCGCGGTTGAGGCCGAGGGCAAGGAAAAGAAGGAGTAATTCAACCGACTAACCGCGTCTCGGTTTAATCGTGCTTCACATTTTCGAAATACACCAAGGGCGTCCGTCGAGGGCGCCTCTTTTTATTGGAGATTGCCGGATTCGGGGCATCAGCTGTCGTGACAGAGTCGGAAGCAAGAAGCAAGCAAGATGTGACCGCAATCGGTTGAACTCAAAAGGGCCAATCTAGCTTATGGTAGAATAGAAGACATAAAAGGTAGATGTCTACCACCGACATATGAGCCTGAACATTAAAGACAAAGACGCCCACAAACTGGCCCGGCAGTTGGCCCGGCTAACCGGAGAGAACATGACCCAAGCCGTCACCGAAGCGGTCCGCGAACGGCTGCAGCGGGTGCAGAGCAAACATGCGGTCAAGCTCTCCGAGCGTCTCCTCACAATCGGTCGGGACTGTGCGCCGCGTCTGAAGGAACCGTTTAGCTCTGCCGATCATGGCGACCTGCTCTATGACGAGAAAGGGCTGCCGAAATGATTCTGGACACTTCAGGCCTGATCGCCATTCTCCGCTTTGAACCGGAAGCGTCCGAGTTCGCCAGACTCATTGAGGATGCCGCGCAGCGTCGTGTTTCGGCTGTGAGTTATGTGGAAGCCGGGGCAGTGATCGATGGCAGCAAAGATCCGGTTGCCAGCCGCCGCTTCGATGAATTGATCGAGGAGGCGCAAATCGTGATTGAGCCGGTCACTGAAGCGCAAGCTCGCATAGCGCGCCAGGCCTACCGCGACTTCGGGAAAACAAGCGGTCACCCGGCCAAATTGAATTTTGGAGATTGTTTCTCCTATGCGCTGGCGAAATCCAAAGGAGAGCCGCTTTTGTTTAAGGGACAAGACTTCTCGCGGACGGATGTGAAGTCGGCGCGGGCGTGAGGCGGCTGCGCGGGCCCGCCCAAGCGGAAGTCACGGCAATCGCGCTAATATCTGTATGTGCAGCGGTCCACCTTTGCATGGTGGCTAGACCGTCTGCTTCCCTGAACGCGGCATGCTCAGAACAGAGATTTCCGCGCATCAAGGAAGACTGCAGCCACGAGGCAATGCTACCGACAACTGGTGAGATATCGCGATAACGCTTACAACCCCAGAATGGTCCGCTTCACCTAGCGAGTAGTCGGCAACCGGAGACTGACCCACCACCTGCATTTGCTTGATGCTCACCCGCTCCCTACAATAGAAATTTAATCCAAACTCTTATGATTCACTTTCCCGTCCCTGAGGCTCTTACATTTGACGACGTTTTGCTGCTGCCGGCGCGTTCTGAAGTTGTGCCCGCCAACACCAATACTCAGACCCAGCTCTCGCGCAATATCCGGCTGAACATTCCGATCATCAGTGCCGCCATGGACACGGTGACCGAGTCGCACATGGCGATTGCGCTGGCGCAGCAGGGAGGCCTCGGCATCATTCATCGCAACCTGACCATCGATCAGCAGGCCAATGAAGTCGACAAGGTGAAACGGTCGGAGAGCGGCATGATCGTCGATCCGGTGACCATGTCGCCGGATGCGAAGGTTTCCGATGCGCTTGACGTTATGCAGAAGTACAAGATTTCCGGTGTGCCCATCACGCTCAAAGATGGAAAACTGGTCGGCATTCTGACCAACCGGGATCTGCGCTTCGAGACGCGCTTTGATATTCCGATCAGCAAGGTGATGACGCAGAAGAATCTGATTACGGTTCCGGTGGGAACGACGCTGGAGCAAGCGGAAGAGATTCTGCACGAGCATCGCGTCGAGAAACTTCTAGTGGTCGATGACAAGTACAACCTGAAAGGTCTGATCACGGTTAAGGACATTCAGAAGAAGTTGAAGTATCCGGGCGCGGCGAAGGATGAGCAGGGCCGCTTGCGGGTAAGTGCAGCGATTGGGGCGACCGGCGATTTTCTGGAGCGCGCCCAGGAGTTGGCGAAAGCGAAAGTCGACGTGCTGGCGATTGACAGCGCGCATGGGCATTCTGCATTGGTCCTCGAGGCGGTGAAGAAAGTCAAAGCGAAGTTGCCGGAGGTGGAACTGATTGCCGGCAACGTTGCGACTTTTGACGGCGCCTGTGACCTGGTGCGCGCGGGGGTGGACGGGGTCAAGGTGGGCATTGGGCCGGGCTCGATCTGTACGACGCGCATTGTGACCGGCGTGGGAGTGCCGCAGATCACGGCGATTGCGGAGGCGGCGCGAGCCACGCGCGATTCTGGTGTTCCGGTGATTGCGGACGGCGGGATCAAGTATTCCGGAGACATCAGCAAGGCGCTGGCGGCGGGCGCTTCCGCAGTGATGATTGGATCGATGTTTGCGGGAACGGATGAAAGTCCCGGCGAATTGATCTTGTATCAGGGACGGACCTTCAAGTCGTATCGCGGCATGGGATCGCTGGGGGCGATGGCGGCGGGATCGAGCGAGCGTTATTTCCAAAACTCGGACGGAGACATGTCAGCTCCGGTGATGGGCGAGGAGTCGAACCGTTTGGGCAAGTTGGTGCCGGAAGGCATTGAAGGGCGCGTGCCGTATCGCGGGTCGGTAGCGATGATCGTGCATCAGATGGTGGGCGGGCTGAGGTCGGGCATGGGATATTGCGGGTGCCAGACTGTTCCCGAACTGCAACAGAAGGCGCGTTTCGTGCGGATCAGCGCCGCCGGGTTGCGGGAGAGTCATGTACACGACGTCATGATCACGCGCGAAGCGCCGAATTACGCGGCGGAATGATGGTCGAGGCTAATTTGAAGTCCGACGCAACCGTGCTTCGACCGAATCTTGCGCGCGCCTGGTGGCCGGCTGTCGTCTGGATCGGGCTCATCGTCATGGAGTCCAGCGACTTCTTTTCGTCAAGAAATACCGGCAGCGTTCTGTATACGATATTGACGCGCCTATTTGGCGAAATCGATTTCTACAAATTTCTCGTCTTCCATCACTATCTGCGCAAGACCGGACATGTGGTTGGGTACGGGATGTTGAGCTTGCTGCTGCTGCGGGGTTGGCGCGCCACGCTCGGCTGGGTTCCCGCCTTGTTGTTGCGCGCGGCGCTCTTGTCATGGTTGGGGACTGCGTTCGTGGCGGCGATGGATGAATGGCATCAGAGCCACATTCCATCGCGCACGGGCACGATTTGGGATGTCGGACTCGACACCCTGGCAGGCGTGGTCTTTCTGGTGGTTGCATTTTTGTGGTTGCGCCGGTCCAGGGAAGAAGCCCCGTAATTCCCTTTGGAGACGAGGGCGACAAAGGCCGCTTCGGGTAGATCTTCGCAGGTTCCAGGCAAATTCCGGGCAAGAGCGCAGCTTCGTGTCATTTTGCCGGCGAACGGTGGGCAAGCAGAGCGAATGCCGAGGCGGTCGCGATGCCAGCAGAAAAATAAAACGGTATAGCGGGGCCATAGACCTTCCACAGGGCTCCCGTGATGATGCTTGACAGCAGCGTGGTCACGCTGGTGAGAAAAGAATAGATTCCGAGAGCTCGTCCGCGCACATCGCTGGCTACGCTTTCCACGACCAGCGCCTTCAATACAGGATTGGTGAGCGCATAGAAGAGACCATAGAAAGCCATGGTCAGCCAGATCGCCAGATGGGAGGGCGCGAGGGCAAAGACAAAATAGACGATGGCGAAAACGAAATATCCGGTGGCGGCGATCGCGGAGCGGGAGAAGCGGTCGCTGAATTTGCCCGCGGGCCATGAGAGCAACGTGAACATGATGTTGAACACGAGTCCCAACAGGGGTGCGCGCGACGCCGGAATGCCGATGCTTCCCGCGCGCAGCACCAGGAACATGTCGCTGGAATTCCCCAGTGAAAACAGGGTGACTAAGGCCAGAACGTAGTAGAAGCTGAGCGGCAGTTTGGGGAGCCAGCCGGATTTTGGGGCGGCTGCCGAGTTGGGTTCAGTTCGAACAGGTGAGGGCGCCCGTGTCTGCAGCGGCGGCTTGCGTCGAACCTCACGGATTCCGATCCAGGCGACGAGGACGCAGAGGGCTCCGGGCATGGCCGCGGACGCGAACACTCCACGCATGCCAAAATGGCCAATGATGGCCAGCGCCAGCAGCGGGCCAGCGATGGCCCCGGCGGAATCCATCGCCTGGATCAGGCCGTAGGCGGATCCGAGCGCGGATTTGTCGACTGATTCGGCGACCATCACGTCGCGCGCGGTTCCCCGCACGCCTTTGGCAAAGCGATCGGAAAAGCGAATTCCCAGAATTTGCCACCATGAAGAAACCAGCGCCAGCAAGGGCTTGACGGCATTGGCCACGAGATATCCGGCAACCACGATGGGCTTGCGGCGCGCAACCTTGTCGGTCACGTATCCCGAGAAGAGCTTGGCAAAGGAAGCCACACTTTCGGCGATGCCTTCGATAATTCCAAGTTGGGCGGGCCCCGCACCCAGAGAGGCGAGAAAGGCAGGCAGTACCCAGTACGCCATTTCGCTGGCGGTGTCGTTGAGGAACGAAGTCAGGCCAAAGACATATACATTTCGGGGAGTAGGCTGGGCGCGTGGTGAGGGAAGCGGGTCCATGTCTGTTGATTCAAAATAGCATGGGCCCGGAGTGGGGCGGCGAGGAGCAGTTGGAAGCTGAAGAAGGTGGAAGACAACCGGCGGCAGTGGAACTGGTGATCTTGATTGACATCTTCGGGTTGGGAATCTGGTGGCTGGGATCGCCCCTTTTCAAAATTGAACCGCGGGCGGGACTGCAAGCGCGAGGGCAAACTCATGCCGGAACTTGGCCGCGGGATGATTTCGCAGGCACAGGGAGAGTCGGGTAGAATAGAAGTCACATGGCTGACCGCACCTTTACCCTCGATGAAGCACAGATGCTGTTGCCGATTCTGGAATCGCTGCTGCGGCAGGCGATTCACGGCAAGAAGCTGATTGAAGACGTCGACGCGGAGTTGCAGGAAACGGCGCACCGCGTTTTTCTTGGCGGTGGCATGATGCTGAACGTGGTCCATCTGGCGCGGCGCAAGGCGGAGCGCGAGCGGGCGATCCACCGAATAAAGGATGCGCTGGCCGAGATTGACGCTACGGGAGTCCAGGTGAAAGACCTCGACATCGGATTGCTCGACTTTCCCTGCAAGGTGGATGGCGGCATTCTCTTGTTGTGCTGGAAGCTGGGCGAGCCATCGATCGGCCATTGGCACAGCACCAACGAGGGCTTCGCCGGACGCAAGCCGATTGACGAGCGCATTGCAAACGCGGGGAAGAAGCGGCCGAGGTAAGCGGCTTTCTTTTCTCAGCCCTCATTTCTCATCCCTCAGCATCCCGGGAGCGTGTCATCGAGGTTCGTGGCAACGTGGCGCTCAACCGTGTTTTCCCAAGGGAAGGGCAGGACAATTCCCATCCTTCGTTTGGGCCGGACTTGTTTCGGCCGGCTAGGTCTCGGATTACGCCATAAAACAGCGTGCAAGTTCAGAAAAGGCTCCCGTTCTTGATATCTGAATGGGTTTCAAGCCGGCCTGGCGGGTGTGAGTAATGTCCCAACCCCAGCACTATCGGGGATGGGGCGAAGGCCGTTGATTCTGCTAAAATTACGCTATCCGAGGCAATCCTCTATGCTGACTGGTATGTGGACTGGGCGCAAACTGGCGCTGACGCTGGCATTTACGGCAGTGGTAGCACTAGCTTTTGGCGTTAGTTGCCGGGGATTTTTCGTCCAACCAGTGTTGACGGCGATTTCGGTCGGCCCGACGGGCCAAAATGTTGGAGTTGGCGACACGTTGCAGATGTCGGCGAGGGGCACCTATGACACGCAAAACCCGCAGAACATCACCGGGCAGGTTCTGTGGTCGAGCGACAACGATGCGGTTGCAACGGTGAGCAAGGGCGGTTTAGTTACCGGCGTGAGTGCGCCGGGCACCGCCAATATCTCCGCCAGTCTGGACACGCTCACTGACAGTGCCGCCGTCACCGTGGTTCTAACCGGCGTAACGAAAATCACCATCAGCCCGCAAACGGTTAACGTAGTGCAGGGCGGCACGCAACCCTTTACGTGCGCAGCTACCGTGACGGGGCAATCACAACCGGTGGACATTACAGCGTCCGTAGCATGGACAACAAGCGATACCACCAACACAAACATTACAAACTCGGTCACCCCGGCGGTGTTCACCGTCAATAGCGGTACAGCAGATGAACAGGTGACCATAACCGCGACCTATACGGTCGGCACTACAACTTTCACTAATACGGCTACGGTCAGCGTTGTTCAATCGAACTAAGTGACGGGGCGCGGGGTTCCCGGTGTCAAGATCCATTCGCAAGAAGACGGCATGACGGCGGACTCCCTGGTCGATTATTCGTCCGATCCGTCATTCCGTTCACTTCCGTGCGCACTCGTCGCGCTATAGTTAAAGTTCGACTCAGTGAAACTCATCCCTACATTTCTGCTGCGAGGGGCGGCGGCACTTTGCCTGGCGAGCCTGATTTTTCTTGTGGCCTGCAATCGCGGCGGCGGACGCGTGCTGGAGATCGCTTACGTTTCGGGCGTGCAAGCCATTCTGCGCGATCACGTGGCGGCGGTGTATGAGAAAGCTGGAGTAGTCAAGAACGGCGAACGCGTGGAGGTGCTCGACCATGACCGCCGCTTCGTCAAAGTTCGCACAGCAACCGGAGTGACGGGATGGGTCGAACAGCGGTACCTGGTCAGCCAGGATGTTTACGATCGAATTCAGAAGCTCGCGGCGGACAATCAGAACGATCCGGTGCAGGCGCAGGGAGTGACGCGGAACGACACGAATCTGCATGTTGAGCCTGGACGTGATACGGAACATCTCTATCAGATTTCCGCGGGCGAGAGGTTGTCGCTGCTGAAGCGAGGCACGGCCGAGAAGGGCGCGCCCGCTCCGCCATCGCACTTCAACCTTCCGGCCAGCAATGGGACGAAGAATCCGAAGAACAATTCGCAGAACGGGGCGCAGAACGGAACCCAGAACGGAGCCCCGAAGAATTCTCCGAACAGCCCTTCAAAGAGCGCAACGAACAGCGCTCAGACTAACTCGCAGAACAGTGCGGCGAGCGGCCCTCCGAACAGCGCGCAGAGCGGCAGTCCGAAAGAGGACAATACGCCGGCGGAACCGGCAATCGCCGCGCCGGTGGAAGCAGGGCCGGAGAAGCCTCCCGCAGTAAAGGAAGATTGGTGGCTGGTGCGCGACTCGCACAACCGCGTGGGATGGGTGCTGGCGCGAATGATCGACCTCGACGTGCCGCTCGAGGTCGCACAATATGCGGAGGGCCAGCGCATTGTGGCGTTCTTCGTGCTGAACCAGGTTCAGGATGGAGACAAGAAAGTCGCGCAATACCTGACGGTCGTCACGGAACCGAAGGACGGCTTGCCCTTCGACTTCAACCAGATTCGCGTTTTTACCTGGAACGTGAGGCGACATCGCTACGAGACGGCCTATCGCGAGCGCATGGAAGGCGTACTGCCGGTGACTGTTTCTGAAGAGAGCTTCGACAAAGAAGGGGTGTTGCCTAGTTTCACGCTTCGCGTGCTGGATGACAATGGCGGCGTGAGCGAGCGCAAGTACAAGCTGAATACTCCGATCGTGCGCCGTGTGTATGCGCCGGGCGAAGAACCGGCGCGGAATGTGAGCCGGAAGGCCAGCCAAGCGGCGGCAGCGACGAGAAAAGAAAATCCTCACCACAAAGGACGCCGGGGCCACAGGTCGGCGCAGAACTGATTTCGTCCGCAAGGTTCCGTGACTTCAGGGATGGGGATTTGGCGAGGCTAGGAATAGAACTCGGCGATGCTTTCGACCACCCATCCAATTTCGGCGTTGGTCAGCTCGGGGAACATGGGGAGCGCCAGCACTTCGTGGGCGGCCTGTTCGGAGACGGGCAAGTCACCGGCCTTGAGTCCGAGATAGGCGAAGGCGGGCTGCAGGTGGAGGGGCAGGGGATAGTAGATTTCCGATCCGATATGCCGTTGCGCGAGGAATTGCCGCAATTCATCCCGGCGCTGGGCGCGAATCACATACTGGTGAAAGACGTGTTTTGCTGACGAAGTGCGGGTCAGGGGGCGCACGGGCGTTTTCTTTTCGCTCGAGGCGGCAGATCCGGCAGTCAGCCCGGCGCTGGCGAACAGCCGATCGTAAGCGTCGGCGTGCTGGCGACGGCTTTGATTCCAGTCGGCGATGTGTGGAAGTTTGATGCGCAACACCGCCGCCTGAATCGCGTCCATGCGGCCGTTCCAGCCAAATTCCTGATGGTAGTAGCGCCGCGGACTGCCATGGTTTCGTAGTTGGCGCATGTGCTCGGCCATGCGCGGACAGGACGTGGTGACGATGCCCGCGTCTCCGTAGGCGCTCAGGTTTTTGGTGGGATAGAAACTGAAGGCGGCGGTGGCACCGAGCGAGCCTGCTCGGCGCGCGTTCCACTCGGCGCCAATGGCTTGGGCGGCATCTTCGACGATGGCAACCTCGAATTCCTGGGCGATGCGGTCGAACCGGTCCATGTCAGCGCACTGGCCGTAAAGGTGGACGGGAAGAACGGCGCGAATATTTTCGGTTGGCGCGGTGCCGATTTGCCGGGCGCGCAGTTTTCGGCCGACGAGGGTCGCGTCAAGATTCAGGGTGCCGGGATCGACATCCACGAACACGGGGGTTGCACCCGCCCGCACGATGGCGCTGGCTGAGGCAAAGAAGCTGAAGGGGGTGGTGATGACGGAATGTCCTGGCTTAACGCCGGCGGCGACCAGGGCCAGCCAGAGGGCCTCGGTGCCGGAGGAGCAGCCAACGGCGAACGCGGCTCCGGTGAGGGCGGCAATCTCACGCTCCAGGGCCTCGACCTCGGGGCCCAGAATGAAACTCTGCGAATCGCACACGCGAGCGATGGCGGCGAGCACTTCTTCGCGGATGCCGTCGTACTGGCGGCGCAAGTCCAGCAGCGGAACGAATTCGAGCGTGGTGGGGCGTGGGGTTGAAATGGGGCTCACCCGTATCAGATTCTAGCAGGGGCGGTTGGTTTACGATCAGGGGGGCGGCGTTTGAAAATCTGGGGCGGGTTTGGCCGCGGCGCGGAACCGGCCAGATATTCTCGCCAAAATGCCAACTGGGCCCGCAAGCCGTCGAGATCGAGTTCGGGAAAGGAAAGGTCGGCCTTGGCGAGATTGCGCAGGGAACGGGCCAGAACCGAGCGGGCACCGACAAGGTTGCCAATGGACTCGTGATGAAAAGCGACGGCCAACTGGATCATGCCTTGCAGGTGGAGGCGGGAATTCGGACCTGATGGCGGGTCGCGGGGCGCAGCGCGCCAGAGGTCCTCAAGGACTTCATGCGCGTCGAAAAACCTGGCATGATTAAACAGGTCAAGGCCTCGTTCGAAGTCCTCGGGGGCGGGCAGCGCATTCATAGGGGAGTGTCTCGGCGCTGTTGGGACACTACAGGGTAATCTACATGTTTTCATAGGTTATCGGTGCGCAGACTTCCAAAATATGTAGCGGCCGCACAGAAGGGCTCCGGTTGTTGAAAGGATGGCCTTTTGTCGAGAGGTTTTTGGAGTGTGGATTGCACGCGATTACGACAATCATAGGGTTGGCTGCCAACGCTGAGCGAAAAATCGCTGAACTAATCGGAACGGGAACGAAAATAGAGGGAACGGGAAATGAGGGTCAAGATGACGCGAAGACTGGTTTGGTTTGCTGCGGCGGTGAGCATGGCGCTGGTTCTGGTAAGCGCAGCGGGGGCGCAGACCGCGTCGATTGCTGGCACGGTTGTTGACAGCACGGATGCGGTCGTGCCCGGAGCGGAGATCACGGCCCGGAATACGGCGACCAATGAAGCGCACACGGCCACCAGCAGCGCCACCGGGACTTTCTCCCTGACCAATCTGCAGATTGGCCCCTACGAGATCACGGTGAAGAGAGATGGGTTCAAGGAGTTTGTCCTGCCCAAAGTTGAGTTATCGGTGGCGCAGACGCTGACGGTGAACCCAAAACTGACAGCAGGTGCGGCTACTGAAGAGGTGACAGTGCGGGCGGACCGGGCTCCGGATGTCGATCAGGAGAGCTCGCAACTCAGCAATCTGGTCGATGAAAGGCAGATGCAGAGTTTGCCGCTGATCACGCGGAACCCGTATCAACTGGTGCTGCTGTCGCCGGGCACCTCGCAGACCGATAGTGGAAACGGCGGGATCTCGGTCAATGGAGCGCGCGACCGGAACAACAACTTTCTGTTGGACGGCGTGGATAACAACGATACGTCAGTGCCTGGTCAGATGGGCGGAGTGCTGAGCGCCAATCCCGAGTCGACGGAAGAATTCCGGGTCATTACTGACAACTTCAACGCCGAATTTGGCCGCAACACCGGGGCCATCATCGACGTAGTGACCAAGAGCGGCACGAATTCGCTGCACGGGGACCTCTATTATTTCGGACGATGGAACGGTTTCGGAGGGGCGCGCGACTATTTCAACCCGGGCGTGGGGCCAAACGCAGGGCCTATGAACCCCTACATTCGCCACCAGTACGGTTTTTCGCTTGGTGGTCCGATCATCAAGAACAAGACTTTCTTTTTCTTCAATGACGAGATGGATCGCTTCATCACGGCTCTGACCAACCAGGCTACGGTGCCGACGGCGGGATTCCTGGCGGGACAGTTCAACTATACGTATACGGACACGTTTGGCGTATCGCACACGGTTCCAATTGATCTCACGCCGACGGGAGCGAACAACGCTTACGGGCTGCCATTTGATGCCACGATGCAGAAGGTATTCGCCGCGTATCCAGTGGTGCCGGCGGCGCAGTCAGCCAATGGGATCTCGGGCAATATATTTTTTCCGAGTACATCCAGAACGAGTACCTATGCTCCCGTGGTCAAGATCGATCAACACTTCTCCGACAAGGAGTCTCTGAGTCTGCGCTACGGGTACAACCACTTTTACGATCCCAACGGGTTCCATTCAGATTTCCTGCCGGGCGGGATCGGGGCCATTGCGTCGAAGGATATTGACGAAGGTCTGGCCGCCCAACTGACGTCAACGTTCAGCAACACCTTGATCAACAACCTGCAGTTTGGCTGGAACCATATTTACGCGACCTTCTATCTTGGGTCAGGGACTACCAGTGTGCTGGATGGTCCCGGAGGAGTGGACAGTTACGGAAATGGCTGGGACTATGCCCTGAATCCGTTCTCCAGCTTTGCCAGCACTCTGGGAGGTTCCGATGCCCAGGAACGCCACACTGGGACGATCAGTTACACGGATAGCCTAACTTGGGTTCGCGGCAGCCATACTCTGAAGTTTGGTTTTGATTTCCGTGATGTGGGCGAAAGCGGTTTTGATAACTTCTCCTCGCGCCGCCAACTCACCCTGGATCCGGAGGCGGCGTTTGGAGGTTTCGATCCCGGCCTGGTGGCCAATGAACCGTCGAACAACCCGGACAGGTCCTTGGTGGATGCGGCCAATGCCTATTGGGGCTTTGTGATTCAAGATGTCCAGAACCAGTTCTTCAACAAGACAGCGGTGCGGCAGCCGACCGACAACAAGAATTTCAAGCAGCACGAGTACGATTTCTACGCGCAGGATAGCTGGAAGATCCGGTCAAACTTCACTCTGAACATCGGACTGCGGTACCAGTTCAACGGAGTCCCGTATGAGACCAGCGGGAACCTTTCCAACCTTCTGCAAGATCCGGGCTCGTATGCTGCCGGGGCTCCGATCACGTTTAGCGTGGTAGGACCGGGGTCGGGCCACCAACTCTACCAGCCGGACTACAAAGACATCGAGCCGCGCATTGGGTTCTCGTGGGATCCGTGGAAGAACGGCAAGACCGCCATCCGGGCCGGATTCGGGATATTCCACGACCGCACGTTCGGGAATGCCTTCGGCAATGTCCGCGCCGATCCGCCTTTCCAGTCGCAATTCAACCAGTTTGATTTCGAGACCATCAATAATGCGCTGGGCTCGGGTAATTTTCCGGGCCAAGTTCCGACCCAGCCGACCTCAGCGTCTATTGCCGACGGGACGGCTGAAACGGGAATTGTGGTGTTCAACACTCATTTCCCGAATGCTGCCAGCAACAACTGGAATCTTGACATTCAGCGGCAATTGCCGGGGAACAACGTCGTAGATGTTGCCTATGTTGGAGCGATGGGCGTGCACATTTACGGTCAGCGAGACGGAAATCCGCCGGTTCCGGCCCTGGTCCAGCAACTGCTGGCTTTCTGCGTGCCTGGCAATCCAAACAATTTCGGCTTTTCTGGGGACGTTACCCCCAGTAATCCAACCGGACAATGCGATCAAACCGATGTCAGTGGATCGAGCCTATACGAGGGCTACCCGCCGATCTTTGATACTTTGCCGTTTAATGCTGTGAACAACAATGCGCTTGTCCAGCCCGACTATCAGCTCAACGAGTTCAACTCGATTTATCATGGGTTGCAGTCCAAGTTCACTCATCGCATGAGCCACGGATTGCAGATTCAGGCGGCTTATACCTGGTCACACGCTCTTGATGACTCAGTGGATCCGCTCTCTCCGGCTGTGGGAGCGCATACGTTTCCGCGCAACTCCCGCAATTTGGGACAGAACTACGGCAATTCCGATAACGACACCCGGCATGTCGGAGTGATCAACTATGTTTGGGAACTGCCTTTTGGTCGCGGGAAGAGCCACTTGAACAGCGGAGTCGTGGGAAAGGTCATGGAGGGTTTCGAGTTTGACGGCATCTTTACCGCGCAGACCGGGCATCCTTTCCAGGTTCGTGGCACATTGGACACGCAGAGGACAGGCGTTTCTGCCTGGGGTTACCAGGTCGGAAACCCGTTTGGTTCGGGGTCCGGTTGCGGTCTTACTCCAGCGCCATTCTCCGGCCACGCATACTTCAGCAATGAGTGCGCCTTTACCAATCCGCCATGGGGATCGCCATCCAATAATGAGCGGAACATGTGGTACGGGCCGGGATTCTGGGATTGGGACGTGACCGTCGCCAAGAGAATGAGTTTAACCGAGCGGGTCAAGACTGAACTACGCTTTGAGGGCTACAACATTCTCAATCACACGCACTTCCTCAATCCGGGAACGGACGCCCTGGGTATAGGCAATTTGATCGGGCAGTCGCAGTTCGGGGTAATTACCTCAACCTACACGCAACCGGACGGGACAACCTCGGCGCGCCAGATTCAGGTGGCCTTGAAGCTTATCTTCTAGAGGCTTGACGCTTTACCTTCCCGACGGCCTGCGGCAATGCTGCAGGCCGTCGCTTTTTGCGGACGGAATAGTCACCCGTTTACAGCTTTCGCCGACACTACGGGTTATTGGTTGCTCGGGCGCGTTCGCGTTTCGCGTCCTCGGTTCGTCCTAAATGTTCGTAGGCCTCGGCGAGCGAGTGATGTGCGGGGGCGAAAGCGGGCAGGCGTCCGGCGGCGATTTCGAGATGAACAACGGCGGTTTTGAAGTCTCCGGTCTTTACGAGGCAGGCTCCGATCTCGAAATGGGCCCAGGCGGAGTCGGGCTGGAGTTCGACTGCCTGGTGCAGATGCTTCGCGGCCTCGGTGTATTGCGCCTTCCGGGCCAGCGCCACTCCGAGGGCATACTGGGCCAGATAGAGGTAGGGATCGGCGGAGAGAACTTGTTGCAGCGTGACAATGGCAGGATCTGATTTTGACCGCTCGCTGGCCAAAGCCGCCGCAATCACTTTATTGGCGGTCGCTATTTTGTCTTTGGGATCCGTTCCGGTGACTGTGGAAGCGGCGGCGGATGATTTTTGCAGTCCGATGTATCCGAGCGAGGCCAGTTTCTGCATCTCGGACGAACTCAATTCCGCGGAAACTTTGCCGGCCTCACCGCTGAAATGGCGGTCGAAATTGTCGAGCTGCGCGGCCATGGTGTCGAGCGTGGCCTTGGAGGTCTGGGCCAGGTTGTGAGCGGCGGCGGGGTCGGCGGTCACGTCGTAGAGTTCGGGCTTGGGAGCGCGAATGTAGACGTACTTGCCCGCGCGCCAGGACTCGAGTGGGCTCCAGCCGAATCCGCGCTGGGGAAGATCGCTGCGGGAATAGACGGGCTGGTCGCTTACGCTTCCGTTCCCGCCACCGGCTTTTGCGATGCGCAGCAGGGATTGTCCCTGCATTTGGGACGGCACTGGGATGGCGGCGATTTCAAGCAAGGTAGGAGCGATGTCGACGAGTCTGGCTTTCGCGGCGACTCGGATCGTTGCCGCAGGCTTCGCGGTGGACCCTCCTTCTGGGAGCCTTAGCAGCAGTGGAACGTGGATGGTTTCGTCATACAGAAAAATGCCGTGTGTCTCTTCGCCGTGGGCGCCGAGACTTTCACCGTGGCCAGCGAGAACGATGGTGGCGGTGTTTGCGTAGAGTTTGCGCTGCTGCAAGGCGGCGATGAGTTTGCCGATGTCGGCATCGGACGCGCGCGCACCGGGGAGATGAATCCAGAGAAAAAACTGGCTTTGCGCATTGTGGTCGAGCCAGGTGATGGCGCGCGCGACCACGAGGTCCGCGGGGCGCTCCGTGATGGGAGGTCGCAAGTCTCCGGGTAACGCCGGCTTAAAGCCCGCGTCGTAGGTCTGAAAGCCGCGATCGAAGCCCTGGGCCAGGCCGTTCTGCGGGTCGAGATCGATGGAGCTAACGAAGGCGGCGGTCCGGAAGCCTTGCGCCTTCAGCAGGTCGGGAAGATAGAGCAGCGCGGGCGACAGGGCTCCGCCAATCGAGCTTATGCCGGTGCTCTGAGGGTAGGATCCGGAAAGAATGGTAGCGTGCGAAACGACGCTGGACGGCGACTGAGAATAGGCATGTTCAAAGACGATGCTTTCCTTTGCAAGGCGATCAAGGTTGGGCGTGAGGATGCCCTTGGCGCCGAGGAAGCCCATGCGGTCGGCGCGGGCAGAGTCAAGGGTGATCAGCACCAGGTTGGGTTTGGCCGCAGCCGCAGCGGAGTAACAACCAAGCATGATGACGCTCATGGCGGCGAGGATTTTTCGGATGACGATTTCTCGTGTCGAGGCAGTTGGGCTCATGACACAGAGTGTAAAGGGTTTCTGATAGATTGCTCAAAGCCGCGGTCGAGAGTCGCTGTCAAAATCAGCGGTATTGACGTCTCTGCAACTCCTTGTACAATTTATGAACCTGCTCCGCGAGACCCCAAACTCGTGGTGATGTCGCAATCGTTGCCCATCGTTAGCCAGAGCCAGGAAGCCGGACCAATATTTTGCGGATCGTACATACAAATCTATATTTAAGGTGACCGACTGAAAGTGACTCTGCCCTTCGGAAAACGTGTGCGGTTGGTGTGCCTGCTGGGTTTGTGCGGGGCTGCTTTGAGCCTGTTCGTGTGCTGCCAACTGGTGCGCGGCCGGGCCGTCTCTTCCAGGAAGCTGATCATCCTGGGCATCGACGGCCTCGATCCTGACCTGCTGACAAAGTTCATGGGCGAGGGCAAGATGCCGAATTTCGCACGACTGGCGGCGCAGGGGTCGTTCCGTCGTTTGACGACCAGCATTCCGCCGCAAAGCCCGGTGGCGTGGTCCAACCTGATTACCGGAATGAATGCGGGCGAACACGGCATCTTCGACTTCATCCATCGCGATCCGAAGACGTTTCAGCTCTATTTTTCCACGTCGAAGGTCGAAGGCCCGAAGCGCAGCATCCATCTGGGGAGTTGGGTGATTCCGCTGGGCAGCGGATCGGCGGAACAGTTGCGGCACGGCAAGGCTTTCTGGGAAATTCTGGACGAACATCGCGTGCCGAATTATGTTTACCGCATTCCGGCAAACTTCCCGCCCATCGCGGCGAAAGGGAAGACTCTTTCCGGCATGGGCACGCCCGATCTGCGCGGAACGTATGGCACGTTCACGTTCTATACCGATGATCCGACGGCGGCAGCGGGAGCGGTCGAGGGTGGAGAAGTAATACAGGTGGAAGTGAAGAGTAATCGGGTTGCGAGTGATCTCATCGGGCCGGACAATACGTTTCGCAAGAATGCGCCTCCCTCTACCGAGCCTTTCACGGTTGACGTGGATCCGCTGGAGCCGGTGGCACGCCTTAGCGTCGAAGACCAGCGGTTCATTCTGAAGGAAGGGGAATGGAGTGGATGGGTTCCGGTGGAGTTCGAGCTCATGCCAGTGATCGGCAATGTGAGAGGGATCTGCCGGTTTTATCTCAAGCAGACTCATCCTCGCTTTCAACTTTACGTATCGCCGATCAATATTGATCCGAAAGATCCCGCTCTGCCCATTTCCACGCCGTCGGGCTATTCGCGCGATCTGGCGAGACAGATTGGCGAATACCATACCCAGGGGATTGCGGAAGACACCAAGGCGCTAACCGCGGGCGTGCTTGACGACAAGGAGTATCTGGAGCAGGCGCACACTGTGCTCACCGAACACAGGCGCGCGTTCGATGCGGAATTCCCGAAATTTCGCGAAGGAGTCTTCTTCTTTTATTTTTCCAGCCTTGATCTGAACGGGCACATGCTATGGCGGCTGACCGATCCGCAAAGTCCTGCGTATGATGCCGCGCAGGCTGCCCAGTACGGGTCGGCGCTGGAGGAATTTTATGAGCAGATCGATCAGGTGCTCGGCGAGGTAATGCCAAGGGTTGACGACAATACGACGCTGCTCGTGCTTTCGGACCATGGATTTGCACCTTACCGGCACTCGTTTAATCTGAACACCTGGTTATTGAACAACGGCTACATCGCGCGGAAAGAAGGCGCCAGCGGAGAAGCGAGTGAGCCCTTCGCCGATGTCGATTGGAGCCGCACGCGCGCGTATGGGCTGGGATTGAACGGACTTTATCTGAATGTGCGCGGACGCGAGCGCGAGGGCATTGTCGAATCGGGCGCCCCGGCCGACGCGCTGTTGCGGGAAATTCGGCAGAAGCTTTTGGAGATTCGCGACCCCAAAGACGGATCGCAGGTGATCACGAGAATTGACTTTGCCAGCGAGGCCTATCAGGGGCCCTATGCGCGCACTGGGCCGGATGCACTGGTTGGTTACAACCGCGGGTATCGCGCGGGATGGAAAACGATTTTGGGAGCATTTCCGGCGGACGTGCTTGAGGACAACACGAACGCCTGGAGCGGCGATCACTGCATGGACTTCACTAAAGTGCCGGGAGTGCTGTTGAGCAACCGCAAGATTGCAGCGGTGAGTCCGGCGCTGACGGATATTGCGCCCACGATTCTTTCGGAATTCGGAATCGCAAAAACGAAGGACATGATGGGGCAGTCGGTGTTTCAGGGGCGCTAGGAAACAGCGCGGGTCGGGTTTATAAACTTGCGATTACGAGCGAAGCGAACCGTTTTTTCATCAGTACGCGAAACAGCAGGTCCTTCGCTTCGCTCAGGATGACAAAATGTGCTTGGCTATCACGAACGGGAGAATATCATGTTTGGCTCGCACAAAGTTAAAATCGAAGGCGAACTGCTGGAGAAGGTCAAGCAGTGTTCGGACGCCGCGGGGTACGAATCGATCGACGAATTCGTAATCCACATGCTGGAAAAAGAAACCAAGAAAATTCTGCCGGACGAGAGCGGCACTTCGAAAGAGGAGATCCAGAAACGCCTGCGCGGATTAGGGTACATCGAGTAGCTTGAGCGTTCTCTCCAATCCTATGACCATGGTTGCTCATGCCGAGGCAATCGCGGCGTTCCGTTTCTCTCCGCTGACCAGTCCACTGGCGATTGTGGTGGTGTTGTCGCTGGTGGTGGGATTGCTGATGGTGGTTTTGTTCGGCTACACCTCGGACCAGAAGGCGATCAGCAGGGCGAAGGATCAACTGAAAGCGCATTTGCTGGCGGTGCGCCTGTATCGCGACCAGATTCCGGTGGTGATGGGATCTTATGGCAAGATCCTGCGTGGTACGGGGAGCTACCTGAAACTGGCATTCAAGCCGCTGCTGTACGTCATCATTCCGATTACCCTGCTGATGGTGCAGATCGATCGTTATCTGGGACAAACTCCGCTGCCGGTGAATGCGCCTTTCCTTTTGACCGTACACCTGGGTGAGCAATCGTCGAATGCGAAGGCGGCCGACGCGTCGATGGCAGTCGATGCAATGAACAAGGTTACGTTGGAGTTGCCGCCTGAAATCACGATGACGGCGCCGCCGGTACACATCGATGCCGACAACGAAGTAGTCTGGCGCCTGGCCGGCACAAAAGACGGAGAATATGAGCTGAAGATCGTCGCCGCCGGACAAAGCGCCACCAAGGCGGTTTGCGTAGGGAGTGATTTGCCGAGAATTTCGACGGTTCGGTTGCGGGGACGATTCTGGGAGCGTATGTTCTCGTCGGCCGAACCGGCTCTGCCGGAGAAGAGTCCGATCGAGTCCATTTCGATCAATTACCCGGATCGCAATATCGAGGTCGCGGGTTATGGCATGAACTGGATTTGGTTGTTCTTTATCTTGTCGATGGTCGCAGGATTTATTTTCAAGGAATTGCTGGGGATCCAGATATGAATCGAATGTGGGAGGCGATCGCTCGATTGGACTATGCTCAGGGCAGGCTTGTCCGCCTGCCGGCATCGGCTACCAAGTTGGGGTACGGCTTTTCGCTCTCGCCACTTTATTGCCAGCGAAGGCATTTCGCGGACAAGAGTGTCCGCACCACACGGGTTCTCTTGCTGGTCCTCATTTTCTTGCCTACGCTTGCGCACGCTTACGCCGGGCCGGGGGCGGGATTTGCGGTATTGTCATCGTTCTGGGCGATTTTTGTGGCATTTCTCTACTCGTTCTATGCGCTGGTCACTTGGCCATTCCGCCAGTTGTTTCGCTTCATCCGTCGGCGCAATGCGTATGGAAAGGCCACTTTTGAGCGCGCGGTAATTTTGGGTTTCGATGGCATGGATCCGGAACTCGCCGAGCGTTTCATGAAAGAAGGCCGGCTGCCGAACCTGTCGAAGTTGCGGGAAAAGGGAACCTTCAGCAGATTGCGTACGACGTTTCCGGCAATTTCCCCAGTGGCGTGGTCGACGTTCATGACGGGGGTCAATCCCGGCAAGCACAACATTTACGATTTTCTGGCGCGCGATACCAGCAACTATCTTCCTTATCTTTCGTCGGCTGAAATCAAGGGGCCGAAGCGGCACATCAAGATTGGCAAGTATTCGATCCCCTTCGGCAAGACAGAAATCAAGGCGATGCGCAAAGGCACGCCGTTCTGGCACTGGCTGGGCAATGCGGGGATTTTTAGTTCGGTGATTCGCGTTCCCGTCACCTTTCCGCCGGAGAAGTTTCAGGGGGTGCTGCTTTCCGGGATGTGCGTGCCCGACTTGAAGGGCAGCCAAGGCACGTTTTGCCTGTGTACGACTCGCGCTTCGGAAGACAGGTTCCGCGAAGGCGGGGTGCGTGTGCCCATCGAGCGCAAGAACGGAGTGTGCCGGTCCTATGTTCCCGGGCCGGACAATCCACTGGTGGAGAAAGCCGGCGAACTGCGCGCGGATTTTGAGATTCGACCGGAGCTGGGATCAAAATCGGCGCGCTTCGTGTTTGGTTCCGAAAAATTCACGCTGAAAATCGGAGAATACTCCGAGTGGCTTCCGGCGGAATTCAAGGCGGGCATGGGTTTCACGGCACACGGCATTTGCCGCTTCTATCTCAAGGGAGTGTCACCGGAGGTTGAGATCTACGTAACGCCGGTGAACATCGATCCCGGGCATCCCGACCTGCCCATTTCGCACCCGGTGACGTATTCAATTTATTTGGCGAAGCTTTTCGGGCCGTATGCCACGCTCGGCCTGGCGGAAGACACGTGGGCGCTCAACGAGCATGTGCTCGATGACGATGCGTTTCTGGCGCAGGCTTACGGCAATCACGAAGATCGCGAGCGCATGCTCTTTGATGCGCTCGATAAAACCAGGCAGGGGCTGTGCACATGCGTCTTCGATACGACGGACCGCGTGCAGCATATGTTCTGGCGCTATCTGGAAGAGGACCATCCGGCGGCGCGGGATGTGCCGCACAGCCAGCATCCGCCGGTGATTCAGGATCTGTACGAGCGCATGGATCGCCTGATCGGGCGCGTGATGGAAAAAATCGACGACGACACCCTGCTGATGGTGATCTCGGATCACGGGTTCAAGTCGTTTGCGCGCTGCATGAACGTGAATGCGTGGCTGTACCAGAACGGATACCTTGCGCTGAAAGAAGGCAAGACCGAGAGCGGGGACTGGTTCGAGGACGTGGATTGGTCGCGCACCCGGGCTTACACCATGGGCCTCAACGGACTTTATCTGAATATCAAAGGCCGTGAGAAACAGGGAATTGTCGATCCGGCGGAAGCCGAGGCGCTGAAAGACGAACTGCAGAAGGGCCTCAACGGCCTGGTCGATCCGGCTTCCGGCGCGGTTGGGATCACGGGCGTATTTATTGCCGACAATGTTTATCGCGGACCCTATACCGAGAATTCTCCGGACCTGATTGTCGGCTATGGCGCGGGGTATCGGGCATCGTGGGATTCGGTGATGGGTAAAGTTACCGGGCAGATTTTTGAGGACAATACCAAGGCCTGGAGCGGCGACCACTGCATCGACCCGCGGCTGGTTCCTGGAGTTCTGTTTTCAAGCCACAAGTTCATCGCGGACAAGCCCGCGATTGTGGATGTGGCGCCCACGATCCTAAAACTGTTTGGCCTCGCGCTGCCCGGGCATTTCGATGGGAAGCCTTGGACGCTGGCGGCGAAAGTTCGCATCGATACGGCCTAAGTTCTCGACCAAGATGCTTTCCGCGGCTGCTCTCGATACGAACGATCTCTGGATACCCGCTTGCAGCTTGCGCGTCGGCAGTTGGGTAGCGGGGCCTTCTTCTCAAGCGCGAGGAGTTGCACCCCGCGTAACTCCCCCGTCAATGGTGAAGGGCGGAGCAAGTTGATTTCGTGGAGGAAATGGGGCCGCCCCGCCGGAGATGGCGGTCCACGCGCCCGAAACCAGGAATGCTCCTAAGGAGCGATTTTGTACACCACAGCTCCGCCGTACTTTCCGCCGAAGTAGGTTGTGCCGTAGAGAGTGCCATCGGAGTCCAGCGTCAGACTGCTAAGGGGCATTTGCCCATCCGACTGATGGAAGCTGTGGAGAACAGTTTCGTTACCGGAAGCGCGCCTGTGACTTCCCCGTCAAACGCCGAAATTCGCACGGCTCGAGGCGAGACAAAATCGTCGCATTTTCAACGCACTACGCTAGTAGACTCATCTGGTGCGCGTCACAACTTATGCGTGAACTATATCTATGCGTCCGAAGAACGATTCTTTCTGCCGGCAATACTCCCTGCTATTGGTCAGCATTTCGTTTCTATGTTGCAGCTTTTCGATAGCGCAACCGTTAGATCAGACGATCGCCCCGCTACCGGATGCTCCGCGGCCGGGCGCTTCCAAGCCAAAGGGGTTCTTCGCGCGCTGGGCGGACTTCTACCGCCAGGACTGGTCGCCGCCGCCGGCTTCGTCGTCCGCTTCCGCGCCTGCTCCCGCCCGTCGCGGCCTTCCGTCGCCGCTTGAGTCGCCTCCCTTTCCCAATTCCGACTGGTCTTACGGCGGCGCGCCCGTAATCGGCGAACCGGACTCGAACAGCTATCCCCTGATGACCGCCATCAACCAGGCTCGCGGCCGCACCAAGCTTTATGGATGGCTCGATCCAACGCTCAATTTCAGTACATCCAAGAACAGCAATGCGCCCGAAGCCAACGACGTCTACTCCAATCGCTTTCAGTTGAATCAATTCGTCCTCTATGCCGAGCGCTTGCCCGATTCCGTGCAGCAGGATCACCTGGACTGGGGATTCCACCTAACCGCGCTGTATGGCACCGACTATCGCTACACGACGGCGAAGGGCTACGGCAGCAGCCAGTTGCTCAACGACC
Source organism: Acidobacteriaceae bacterium (assembly GCA_003134435.1). Lineage (GTDB taxonomy): Bacteria > Acidobacteriota > Terriglobia > Terriglobales > Acidobacteriaceae > Acidiflorens. The sequence goes on along the minus strand of PLBE01000225.1, from coordinate 65,192 downwards.
ATCATCAATATGGTTTTGATCCGACGCTGGAATATCTCGACCTCTACATTCCGCAAGTTGCTTCGGGCATGAATCTGCGGCTGGGCCGCTTCATCTCGGTGCCTGGTATCGAAGCCCAATTGGCGCCCAACAACTACACCTTCAGCCACTCGCTTTTGTATTCGATTGACCCCTTCACGGATACGGGTTTGATGGCGACGGTCAAACTGAACGACCAGTGGCTGATTCAGCTAGGGATCACCGACGGCCACGACGTTGCCCCGTGGACGCCCGATGCCAAACCTTCCGGGACCGCCTGCGTGAGCTATACGACCCAGACGGTGAACGACAATTTCTATGTCTGTGCCAACGGCATTAATGGCGCTAAGTACGCCTACAACAATCTGCAGCAGTACGATACGACCTGGTATCACAAATTTTCGAAGACGGTGCACATGGCGACCGAGTCCTGGTACATGTACGAGCGCGACGTGCCGGCGATTGGAGGCAGCATTAAGCCCGAAGCAGGCGCGAATCCCGCTGCTTGTCTAGCGGGAGAGCAGCGTTGCACGGCTCCGGAATATGCGGTCGTGAACTTTCTGCAGAAGGAACTGTCGGCGCATGACTTCCTGTCGTTTCGCAGCGACTTTCTGAACGACAAGAAAGGGCAGCGCACAGGCTATGCCACGAAATACTCGGAGAACTCGATTACGTGGTGCCACTGGATTGGCAGCACAATTCAGCTGCGTCCCGAGTTGCGTTTCGAGCGGGCCTGGGACGAAAGAGCCTACGACAACGGACGGCGGCGGAATCAGCTGACCGTGGCGAGCGACCTGATAATCCACTTTTGAGCTAAACATCCTTGAATTGGAGACTGGGTGGTAACGGAGCCGCCCCGTTCCGTAAGGTGTCGGCAGTTCGATTGGCCACGTCCCGACAAACGCGAGAAGTTGCACCCCGGCTCCTTGATTATACGAAGAGCGGTAGAGCTAGATACTCGCTCGCGTCAGTGCTTCGCAGTTTCGACTAACTCCGCGCCGATTTCTGGAGTTACTTCCGCCCGCGTTCGCAGGCGATACCAAAAGACGATTGCTATCAGCGAAAACAAAAAAATGATAGTTGAGATGGCGTTGATTTCCGGGGTGATGCCTCGGCGGAGGCGGCCCCAGATTTCGAGGGGGAGAGTGTTGTCGCGGCCGATGAGGAAGAAGCTGACGGCGATTTCGTCCATGGAAAGGGTGAAGATGAGGAGCGCCGCTCCGATGATGGAGAGCTTGAGATTGGGGACGGTAATGCGCCAGAAGGTTTGACAGTAAGTCGCGCCTAAGTCGAGGGAGGCTTCTTCCTGGGCGCGGTTGAGCTTCTGCAATCCGGCAAAGACCTCGGTGGTGGCTACGGAGATGAGCGCGGTGCCGTGGCCGAGGATGATGGTTAGCAGGCTTAGTTTTACTTCGGCTACTCGGAATAGCATCGAGAGCGAGAGGCCGGTGATGATGCCGGGGAGAATCAGCGGCAGTAGAACCAGGCGGCGGAAGAGGGCTTTGCCGGGGAATTGGGCGCGATCAAGTGCGAGCGCGGCGGGGATTCCGAAGAGCAGGGCGATGAGCATGGCGGCGGCGGCCACCAGCAGGCTGTTGAGGACGGAATCCCAGATGGGGGCATCGTTAAACAGGATGCGATACCAGTTGAAGGTGAGGTTGCGCGGGGGAAAGCCGCCTACGCCTTGTCCGTTGAAAGAATAAAGGATGAGGATGACGATGGGGAGATAGAGGAAGGCGAAGACGGCGAGGGCGTGGGCCGTGAGCCAGCGGGGACTCTTTATCGGAGTGGTTGCGCTCATGAGAAGCTCCACTTCTTTTCCAGGCGTTCCGACAAAAAGATCAGGCCGAGTACGAGGGTTAGCATGCACAGCGAAATGGCTGCGCCCAGGGGCCAGTTGTAGGCGGCTCCAAAGAGGCTGACGACGATGTTGGAGATCATGATGCCGCTGGGACCGCCGAGCAGGAGCGGGGCCAGGAAGTCCCCGAGGCTGAGCACGAAGGCGAAGGTGGCTCCGGCCAGAACTCCGGGAATGGAGAGCGGAAAGATCACGCGCCAGAAAGTTTGGGCGGGCGTGGCTCCGAGATCGTGGGAGGCTTCGACCAGATTGCGGGGAATGTGTTCGAGCGAGGCGTAGATGGGGAGGAAGGTGAACGGCGTGTAGATGTGCGTCAATGTAAGTACTACGGCAAAGGGGCTGTAGAGCAGGAAGTCCAGCGGATGACTGGTTAGGTGCGCATATTGCAGCAGCGTGTTGAGAACGCCATCGGTGCCGAGAATCGTCTTCCAGGCGTAGGCGCGGACCAGGTAGCTCACCCACAGTGGAATGATGACGAGTTGATAGTAGAGATCTTTTCTGCCTCCGGCGTGGAACGAGAGGAGGTAGGCGAGGGGATAGCCGAGCAGCATGGAGAAGAACATCACCCGGGCGGCGATCCACATGGAGCGCAGCAGGGTCTGCCAGTAAACCGGCTTGTTGAGGAGTTCGTGGTAGTTGTCGAGATTCCATGAATGCACGATTGTCCCAGAGTCGGAGACAGACCAGAAGCTGTAGCAAAACATCAGCAGGTAGGGAACGAGTAAAAAAACGGCGACCCAGACCAGTGGGGGGACGGTGATGGCGGTGCGGTAGGCGCGGGAGAACATCAGGCGCGGTCCTCTTCATTGGAGCCGAGAATCGACTCGGAGTTGGAGCCGAGGCTGGTGGCGCGGACGGGTACGGCATCGGCGGCGGAGAACTCGAACTCCAACGGGGCCTCGGAATTTGGCAGATCGCGGCTGGCGGTGCGAATGGTGAGGATGAGACCGCCATCGGATTCGACGCGGAGGAGGTCGGTGGCTCCGTGGAAGGCCTGGTCGCGGAGGTGGGCGCGGAAACGAACGGTAGTTGGGAGCGCGGGAGAGCCGGTGGCGGCGGGGGAGGCGCTGGCGGGACGAATGCACTCTGGACGGAGCGAGAAAAGGGCGACGCCGTCGGGCACGGAAGTTAGCCATTGCAGCGGCGGGCAATAGGCGGTGCCGTGGCGGACGTCGGCCTTTAAAAGATTCGTGTGTCCGATGAACTGGGCGGTGTAGGAGGTTGCGGGGCGGTTGTAAATTTCGCGCGGGGTAGCAACCTGTTCGAGTTCGCCGGAGCGCAGGAGGGCGATGCGATCGGACATGACCATCGCTTCTTCCTGGTCGTGAGTGACAAAGATGAACGTGATGCCGACTTCGCGCTGCAGGGCTTTGAGTTCGACCTGCATCTGGCGGCGCAGGTTGGCGTCGAGCGCGGAGAGCGGCTCATCGAGCAGCAGGAGGCGCGGGCGATTCACCAGCGCGCGGGCGAGGGCGATGCGTTGCTGCTGTCCGCCGCTGATCTTTGAGGGCTTTGACTTGGCGTAGGCGGACATTTTGACCTTGGCCAGGGCTTCGGCGACGCGGGACTCGACTTCGGCGGCAGGACGTTTGGCGATGGCTAATCCGTAGCCGACGTTTTGTTCGACCGTCATGTGAGGGAAGAGCGCGTAGTGCTGGAAGACGGTGTTGACGCGGCGGCGATAGGGAGGCTGGGTATCGAGGCGTTCGCCCTGCATCCAGACTTCTCCGGAGGTGGACTGCTCGAAGCCAGCGAGAATTCGCAGAAGTGTAGTTTTGCCCGACCCGCTTTCGCCGAGGATAGTGAGGAATTCGCCTTCGGTGATTTCGAGCGAGATGTCGCGCAGGACGACGTTTTTGCCGAAGTGTTTCGCTACTGAGCGAATGGACAGCAAAGACGTGGAGTTTAGCTCACCGCCGCTGCCTGCTACGGATTCTGCAATCGTTGCCATAGATATAGCTAACGGAATAGATATTGTTGCCTGGTACTGCTTACATTTCGCGGACGGGAGCGTCCCCGCCACAACGGGCTATTGGGTGGCTTTTACCTCGTTCCAGATTTCGTTGTACTTGGCGCGGCGGGGAACATTTTGCCAGAAATAAAGGCGCCGCTGGTAATTGTCCACGTCGTCGAGGTGCAGGTTTTTGACTTCATCGGGCGTCATCGACTGCGCGGCTCGCGGATTAGCTGGCGTGTATCCGGTCACGTCGGTGACTTTTTTCTGGGTACCGGACTGGATCATGAACTCGAGAAATTTGTAGGCGAGATCTTTGTTTTCGCTGCCGGCCGTGATCATGAGGTGATCGATCCAGCCGGTGGTGTTTTCCTTGGGGATGGTTTCGCCGACGGGGAAATTGCTTTTGCGCAACTGGTTGGTCATGAGGGGCCAGCCCATGGCGATGACCACTTCGTGGTTCTGGAAAAGATTGGTCAACTCGCCTCCGGTGGACCACATCTTGCGGATGTTGGGCTTCAATTCAATCAACTTCTTTTTCACGGCATCGAGTTCCTGGTCGCTGAGGTTGTAGAGATGGGCCGGATCGGGTTGATCGTAGCCAAGAACTTGCGCCGCCATGTAGACGGTGGAGAGGTCGTCCCACACGGAAACTTTACCCTTCAGTTTCGGATCCCACATGGCGTTCCAGCTTTCGGGCGGCTGAGGGAAGGCACTGGTGTCGTAGATCATGGGGTCGGGGCCCCACATGAAGGGCACGCCATAGACATCGCCTTTTATGCGGACCAGCGAGAGCGAAGTAAGCTGGGGCGAAAGCTGGCCATAGCTGGGGAGTTTGCCGAGATCGAGGGGCGCGGCCAGTCCTGAGGCCGCGATCATGGTGGCGACGTCACTTGATGGAGAAATCACATCGTAGTTGCCGGAACTGCCTCCCCGGAGCTTGGCGACAAGTTCGTCGCTCGAACCCATGTAGGAAGCCGACACTTTGCAGTGGTTCGCTTCTTCGAAAGCCTTGACGTACCCGGGGTCGGCGTAGCCTTCCCACACCAGCAGGTTGAGGGTGGGAGTTTTCCGGGCGCACGATGCGCAGAAGCAGAAGATGACCAGCAGCGCGGCGAACAGGGCGAAGGTTGGTTTACGGAACATGGTTAAGTCTCCCTCCCGATCGAATAGAGATACGGCGCATAGGGGCGATTCTTAATGTGTACTCAGAACGTCGGCGGCGTATTGACCCACAAGAGCCAGGTCTCGGTGCGGCCGGGATTTTTCCAATGGTGCGGCGTGGCGCTCTCAAAGTAGAAGCTATCGCCGCGCTTCAGATGGTACTCCTCGTGGTCAAGCGCGATCTTCAACTCTCCGCGAAGAACGAAGAGAAACTCCTCGCCTTCGTGGGCATAGGATTCGCCGCTGCCGGCATTTGGTTGAATGCGAAAAAGATGGGGTTCCATGACCTTGTTGCCCCAGGCGAGCAACTCCATGCGGACGCCGGGTCCGGCTTCGAGCACTTTGCGTTTGGCGGGGCGCACTAATCGGGTATTCAATTCCGTCGCATCGAAAAAATCAAGGATGTTGGTGCGATAGTAGCGTGCTAGCCTGCGCAGTGTGCCGACGGAGGCGCTCATCTGTGAGCGTTCGATGGCGCTGAGGAATCCGGTCGAAATTCCAGCGGCCTTGGCAACTTCGGCGAGACTGCGGCCGCGCTGGGTGCGCAAGCGGCGGAGCCGTACGCCAAGTGCAGTGGTCGCGCCGGCGGCAGGTTGGATGGCGCCCTGCTGCTTCAGCATTTGCACGATGGCAGCGGCATTGAGGCCGCGGACCTGGCGCAGATAGCGGGCTTTTTTCAGCAACCGCACGTCGTCTTCGGTGTAGAGACGATAGCGGCTGGTGGTGCGGCGCGGGCGCGTGAGTCCGAGGTTTCCCCAGGCTCGAATCGCCGACGGAGAAATCCCCACTAAGCGGGCCACGTCACCGATTTTGAGATAAACTTGTCCGTCGCCGGGCATGACTTTTGAAAATATGATTTCTGAAATACTAGTTTCGAAGGTGCCTGCGGGTCGCAGCGCGCTTTTCGTTATACTTTTTTCGCTACACTTTTCCGCTTGACAGGGGGCTGCGGATTCTCTAACCTTGCGCGATTATAGCAAGGTTCGTCGCGCACGCAAGCTGAATCGGATCTAACAAATTTGGCCCCCGAGATCTGGAGGATCTGTTCCATGCCCGTCACTTCCATGCCCATGCCGAAGTCGTTCCGGATGTCCCGCTGGCTGCTCGTTTTGAGTTCGGCCGCGAGTGCCGTGCTGGTGCTGTGCCTGATCGGTTCCACTTTTGCGTTTGGCCAGGGGACCGGCGGACGCATCCTGGGCCGGGTGGCGGATTCCAGCGGGGCCGTACTGGCGAACGTGAAGGTCACGCTGACCAATGAGGCCACGGGCCAGAGCAATGAGAGTATCTCCAGCGCGAGCGGCGATTATGGCTTTCCGCAGGTTCCGGTCGGCTCCTATCGCCTTGAATTCGCTCTTGCCGGATTCAAGTCGAGCGTGCAAAAGGGGGTGACGGTCGATCTCAACCAGGTGGTGACGGTCAACGCGGTATTGCAGATCGGCGAAACGAAAGAGACGGTTGAAGTGACCTCGGAAGCGCCGCTGGTGGATACCACCAGCACGCAACTGGGCGCGATCATGGATTCACGCCAGGTTTCGAACCTGCCCCTCAACTCGCGCGACACGTATCAGCTTCTGCAGTTGCAGCCGGGCGTGATGTCGACGGTGGGCTCGAGCAATACGATTGTTTATGGCAGCGACAGTCCGGGTGCGGTGTCAGTGAATGGCGGCCGCGGCCGCTCCAACAATTTCAGTGTTAATGGTGGCGACGCGAACGACCTCTTCGCCAACCTGCCGACGGTTCAGCCCTCGCCGGATAGCATTGAAGAGTTCCGCGTGATCACCAACACTTTCGACGCGGAATATGGGCGCAACTCGGGTTCGGTGGTCAATGTGGTTACCAAGTCAGGGACGAACGAGTTGCATGGGAGCATGTACGAGTTTTTCCGCAACAAAGTGCTCAATGCGAGTAACTACTGTCTGACCGAGGCGGCGGATGGCCTGCCCTGCCAGAAGCCGCAGTTTAATCAAAACCAGTTTGGGGGAACCCTGGGGGGTCCGATCAAGAAAGATCGGACATTCTTTTTTGCGTCGTACGAAGGGCGGCGAGTGCGGCAAGGCATCCAGTCCCCGGCAGTGACGGTGCCCACGGCGCAGGAGCGGCCATCGTCCACCAACCTGGTAAACGGGCAGATTGTCGCCAACTTCGCCGATGTGAACCCGCAGGCGGCGACGCCGTTTACCGGAGCGTTGACAAACTCGGCGCTTTTGACGAACCGGCCCGGGTGTCAGGCCGCGAACACAGCGGTTAACCCCGGTGCCCCAGCGATTGCAGACAATGTACCGTATGCGTCGATCTTCCCCAACGGCCAGATTCCACTTGCGTGTATGGATGCTACGGCAGTGGATCTTTTGCAGTTTGTTCCGGGCGCGCCGAACGGAGGCAATCTGGTCAGCACGGTTCCCGCCAGGGCGATTCGCGGCGACCAGTTCACGGTTAAGATCGATCACCGGATCAGTGACAAGCAGAATCTCAGCGTCTATTACTACTTTAATGACGATCGTACGCTGAATCCTTTCGCCGACTTCGAATTGACGGGCGCGGACGTACCGGGCTTTGGCAGCATTGTCGCGGAACGCTTTCAGCAGTGGAACATCACCCACACCTGGACTATCAACAACAGCATGGTGAATGAGTTCCGTTTCAATTACAACCGCGAAGGGCAAGGCACGTTCCAGCATCCGGCGAATACGTCACTGGTGTCGAACGCTTGCCCGGCAGCCCCTGCATGGCTTTCGGGCGTTACCGGGAATCCGGCTTGCTTCTATGGTGATGGTTCAGCCGATCCGAATGGCAGTCTCTACGGGATCCATCCGTTTCTTGGCGCGAGCCGGGAAGGGTTGCCGTCGATTGCGGTTTCGGGCGGATTTTCTTTGGGCAACGATTCCGAGGGTGAGCTCCCGCAGGTGGGGAATTCTTTCCAGTTGGCGGACAGCCTGACCAAAGTTTCGGGCAACCACACCTATAAGTTTGGCGTGGATTTTCGCCGGCAGCAGTTCAACCAGTTTTATTACTACAACATCAACGGGACTTTTAATTTTTACGGGGGCGGACCGAACGACCCTGGGGCCTACGCATCGGATGGCGTCACCCAGAATCTATACCCCAACTATCTTCTGGGCCTGCCCGATTCATTTAATGAAGGTTCGGCGCAGGTCGAAAATGTGCGCAACACCGGGCTCTATCTCTACGCCCAGGACAGTTGGAAGATAAGGCCGAATCTGACTCTGAACTATGGCCTTCGGTGGGAGTTGAATACTCCGCTGGCGGATAAGGCGCAGCACGTCGAGACTTTCCGCCCCGGCCAAATGTCCACGGTCTATCCCTGCGCCAATACGATCGTGAGTGGAGGCGCTACGGACTGCACCTCGCAGGACGCGGTCGGATTAGTGGTCCCCGGCGACCCGGGCGTTCCCGCGGGCATGACCCAAACCTATTACAAGGCGTTTGCTCCGCGGATCGGAATTTCGTGGAGTCCTGGTAACTCGGGCAAGACCAGCATTCGCGCCGGATGGGGATTGTTCTATAACCCGGTGGAGCAGTTGGTGCTGGCTCAATTTGGCGCTGAGCCTCCGTTTGGAGGAAGTACGCTGGTCAATGAGACGCAGTTTAACCTTCCTTTCCTTGGTCAGGACGGGGTTACGACTTATCTGAATCCGTTTAACGGCGTCATTAGTCCGAAGCGGGGAACGGCTCAAGACTGGGCCACGTTCGAACCGATCGATCTTTTTGGCGATTTCCAGCCGCACATGCGTTCGCAGTATTCGGCGCAGTACAACTTGACCATTCAGCGCGAGCTAGCGAGAGACATGAAGCTCGAAGTCGGCTACGTGGGATCGCAAGGGCATCGACTGCTGGCGACGCATGACATCAATTATTCGAATCCGCAGACTTGCCTGGACATCGATACCATCCAGGGCGCCGGCACCTGTGGTCCATTTGGCGAGGACGCAGCTTACAGCGTGACCGTGCCCAACGGTTTCAATTTCCACATGCCCAATGGCACGGTGCTCGCGGGCAACGGGCAAACGCTGACTTTTGTCGGGCTGCGTCCATACTCTTCGCCGCAGTGCAATGCTTTGACGGGAACGGGTTGCCCGGCCAGCGGCATTCCGGTGTTTACCAGTATTTTTGCGCAGGACACGATTGCCAGCTCGGCCTATAACTCACTGCAAATTTCGCTGGACAAGCGCTTTGCCCGCGGCCTGCAATTCACGGCAGCATACACGTGGAGTAAGTCGATTGACGAGGCGTCGAGCTTCGAAGGGATTTTGAATCCGCTGCCTGGCGCCCGCAACTATTCGCCTTCGCTTTTCGACGCGCGCGACCGTTTTGTGGTTAGTTATTACTGGGATGTGCCCGCCAAGAAATACGAAGGCCTCGCCGGGAAACTGCTTGATGGATGGGCATTCTCGGGTATTACAACCTACCAGACCGGTTTTCCGATCCGCATTACATCCGATGCCGATAACGAGCTGATGAACAGCGCCGATTTTGAATATCCCGGCGAACCGAATCAGATCGCGCCCTTTTCGTGGCAAAGGCCGCAGAAAAACCAAGGCTACTATTTCAATAACAGCACGATATTCAGCAATGCCGGAATTCTCGGTTATGTGGGCAACGCGCCACGCACCATCTGCTGTGGGCCGGGAATCAGCGAGACTGATGTCGCCGTCGAAAAGCTCATCCCGGTTAGTGAACATACCCACTTCGAATTCAGAGGGGAGTTGTTCAACGTATTCAACCACACGCAGTTCTATAATCCGGACGGCATCATCACCGACGGTTCGCAGTTCGGCCAGGTTACGCAGGTGAAAGACCCGCGTCTGGCGCAGTTTGCTTTAAAGTTTTATTTCTAGCTCGAGGGACTAGAATTAGGAACGTCCGACCCGCGGGCGGTCTCGACCGCTCGCGCCCAATCTAATGGCCTACGCGGCCTGAGCCTTAATGGAGAATCACGATGTACCCCGCATTGCAAAAAGAGCTCGACACGTTCGAGCGACGCACTCCGAAGTCCGCCGAAGCGCATAAGAAGAACCTGAAGCGCCTGCCTCTGGGCGTGGCGAGTAACTATCGCGCCTATGATCCGTATCCGATTTTTGTGGCGGAAGCGTCAGGCAGTAAGTTTCGCGATCTGGATGGCAACGAATATCTCGATCACAACCTATGTTTTGGCACACTCATGGCGGGACATTCTCATCCGGCTGTGATCAAGGCGGTGGAAGGGCGTCTGCATAAGGGGACGGCTTATGGGATGCCGCACAACATGGAATGGGAACTGGCGGAAGAAATCTGCACGCGTTTTCCGGTGGAGATGTGCCGCTTTGGCAACAGCGGTACGGAAGCCACGATGCACACGATTCGGTTGGCGCGGGCGGCCACGGGACGGGACAAGATCATCAAGTTCGAAGGTGGCTACCATGGCTTGCATGACGCGGCGCTGGTGAGCGTGAAGCCGCATCCGCCGGCCGACGATTTTGGGGATATCAAAGATCCGAAACCGGTGCCGGGTGGGGCGGGCGTGCCGAAGGCGAGCATTGCCAACGTGCTGATTGCTACGTTCAATGATCTGGAAACAGTGGAGCGCCGGTTCAAAGAGAATCCGAATGAAGTAGCGGCGATCATTCTTGAGCCGATCATGATGAACGTGGGGCTGTGCATGCCGCAGAAGGGATTTCTGGAGGGTTTGCGGGCGCTCTGCGATAAGTATGGCGCGTTGCTGATCTTCGACGAAGTCAAGACCGGCGCGAAGTTGTGCTGGGGCGGAGCCTCGGAGTACTTTGGCGTCGCTCCGGATATGATCTGCCTGGCAAAGTCGATTGGCGGAGGGTTTCCGCTGGCGGCGTTTGGCGCGCACAAGCGGGTGATGAACCTAATCGCCGATCACAAAGTGTTCCACGGCGGCACTTACAATACAAACCCGATTTCGATGGCTGCGGGGATTGCGACGTTCCGCGAAGTGCTGACTCGGGCGAACTATACGCTTATCGACAAGCTCAGTAACAAGCTGGTCGAAGGATATAAGAAGACTGTCGCCAAGGCCGGCCTGCAGGGTTACATTGCCAGCGCCGGTGCGAATGGCGCGCTGATGCTGTATCCGAAGGAGATTCATAACTACCGCGACTGGCTGCCGATTGATGTGGATCTGTGGCGGCATTACTGGTTCGGCATGGTGAATCGCGGGGTGATGGCTCAACCTTACTGGTGGGACGAGCAGTGGACGATTTCCGTGCAGCATACCGAGGCGGATATCGACAAGCATCTGGCGGCGTTTGCGGATATTGCCGATTCTCTAGCGGCCGCGCAACAGGAGCGGTTGGGGGCGGTAGCCGCACACTAGTCGCACACTCAATGTCCACGACCGACGACAATCAGCCGCACCTAAAGCGCGTCCTGGGACGCTTCGATCTGGTGTTGCTGTTTGTCGTCGCGGTATTCAATCTTAACGTCGTTCCCAGCATTGCCGCCAACGGCGGCGTTACGGTCTGGCTTTGGATGATCTCGCTGCTGCTGTTTTTCTGGCCGCAGGGGATCGCCGTGATTGAACTTGCGCATCGCTATCCTGGCGAAGGTGGCGTGTACTTATGGGCCAAGGAAGTGTTTGGTGACTTTCACGGCTTTCTTTCCGGGTGGTGTTACTGGACGAATAACATGCTCTATGTGCCCACAGTGATGCTGTATTTTGTGGGAGTCTCGGTATTTGCCATGGGCACAGGGCACGCGGAGCTCGCCGACAACAAGAACTTCGCCATGGCCGCTTCGGTGGCACTGCTTGCGCTGCTTACAATCCTGAATATCGTCGGGCTGGGAGTTGGTAAGTGGCTCAATAATGCGGGAGCGATTGGAACGTTTATCGCGGCCGCGGTCCTGATTGGACTGGGATTTACGGTCTGGTCGCGGTTCGGCACGAGTGTCACGGCTGCTGACTTCCGGATTCCTCCCGACCCCAGATTTGTGCTGAATTCGTTCGGTGTGATTTGTTTTGGACTAGTTGGACTGGAACTGGCTTCGGTGATGGGCGACGAAATTCAGGATCCGCAGAAAACTTTGCCGGGCGCCGTGGCGTGGGGCGGCATGATTTCCGGCTTACTCTATATTGGAGCGACGCTGACGCTGTTAATCGCGGTGGGAAAGAACGACATCAGCGTTCTGCAGGGCATCGTACAGGCCGTGAGCCATATGGCCGGCAAGGTTGGGGTGGCTTGGATTATAACTCCATTTGCGTTGATGCTGAGTCTGTCGATCGCCGGAATCGGTTCGGCTTGGATGGGTGGTTCCGCGCGTATTCCGTTTGTTGCGGGACTCGATTCTTACATGCCGCCTTGGCTGGGCAAAGTTCATCCTAAGTATCGAACACCTTATGCGGCGCTGGTCGTGCAGGCGATCGTTTCTCTGGTTTTGATTGTGATCAATTTCTATGCCTCCGGGGGCGTGCAGGAAGCTTTCCAGACCATGCTTTCGCTGGCCGTGGTATTGCAACTGGTGCCATTTCTCTACGTGTTTGCAGCCTTGCTGAAGTTCGCGTTCCGCCGAGACCTGGCGGGTGGACGATACAGCCGCTTCACGCTGATGGTCTCCGGATTCTGCGGATTGGTGACCACGGCATTAGGGATCGCATTGGCGTTCTTTCCGGCCAAACAAATCACGTCGGTGTGGATGTACGAAGCGAAGATGTTTGGCTTCACCCTGTTTTTTCTGGCGCTGGCTGCATTCTTCTTTTTCGTATATGGACGGTTGAAACCGCCGCAACAACGTACCGCAGGAGTTAGCTAGCTAGGCGGACGCCATCGTTCGTCCGTCGACTCGAACGATTCGCAGTGCTGAAAGCACACAAGCCGACTGGTGGAGGATTTATGCCTGGTGGAGTAACAACCGACGTGAAGACTTATTCGATGCTGATTAATGGGGAGTGGATAGCCAGCAACTCGGGCAAGACCTTCCCGGTATACGATCCGTCGACTGAAGAGGTTATCGCGCAGGTTCCCGAGGCGAATTCGGACGACGTGAATCGAGCGGTTGCGGCTGCCAAGGCTGCGTTTGAAGAGGGGCCATGGGCGACGACCACGGCGCAGGAACGAGGCCGCGTTCTTTTCCGGCTGGCCGAAAAGGTGCGGCAGAATCTGGCCATGCTTGCCGAACTGGAATGCCGTAACTCGGGAAAGCCGATTGTGGAGGCGGAATTCGACATCAACGACGTCGCAACTTGCTTTGAATACTATGGCGGACTGGCGACTAAGGTTGTGGGCTATGTGAATCCGGTTCCCGATAACGCGATGAGCCTTTCGCTGAAAGAACCGATGGGAATTGCGGGCCAGATCATACCCTGGAACTATCCTCTGATGATGGCGGCGTGGAAACTGGCGCCGGCGCTGGCTGCAGGCTGCACTTGCGTGCTCAAACCAGCGGAGCAAACGCCGCTGACCGCGCTTGAACTCGCGAGGTGGTTTGACGAAGTGGGACTGCCAAAGGGCGTGGTGAACGTGGTGACGGGGTTTGGCGAAAGTTGCGGATCGCCGCTGGTGAGGCATCCGGACGTGAACAAGATTGCCTTCACGGGTTCGGCCGCCGTCGGCAAGATTATCGTGAAAGAAGCCGCCGACACGGTGAAGCGTGTGACCCTTGAACTAGGAGGCAAGTCTCCGAATATCTTTTTTGCCGATGCCGACTTTGAGGCTGCCATCGACGGAGCGCTGTTCGGCGTGTTCATTAATCAGGGAGAAGTTTGTTCGGCCGGAAGCCGCATCCTGGTGCAGAAGTCGATTTACAGCAAGTTTGTGGAAGCGATGGCGGAGAAAGCGAAGAAGATCAAGATCGGTCCGCCGATGGAACGCGATACGAAGATGGGTGCGTTGGTGTCAAAAGAGCAATACGACAGAGTTGTATCTTATCTGGAGATAGGAAAGAAGGAAGCCAAGGTTGCGGCGGGTGGCGGGCGCGCTGACAATTGTGCCAAGGGTTACTATGTGCAGCCGACGATCTTCTATAACGTGGATAACAATGCTCGTATCGCGCGCGAGGAGATATTCGGTCCGGTAGCGGCGGTGATTCCGTTCGACGACGAAAAAGATGCGCTGAAGATCGCCAATGACACGCCTTATGGGCTGGCGGCGGCGGTCTGGACGCGCGACATCTTCAAAGCAATGCGGGCGGTGAAGGCACTGCGGGCCGGGATCGTATGGGTCAATCATATGCAGCCGACATATGTGGAAGCTCCGTGGGGCGGATATAAGCAGTCGGGTTTCGGCCGCGAGCTGGGACCGTGGGGCATCGAGGAATATCTTGAAACGAAGCAGGTCTATATCAACCTGAATGAAGCTCCGATTGGCTGGTACTGACAGCTGGCTTCGCGGAAACTGCAATGGAAGAGAACAGCATCCGGAATGCCAGACAGTCCGCTAACTGGAAACTGAGAAGTGAATATGTCTACGATTCAACTGCGAACATCGATCCCGGGACCGCGCTCACGAGCGCTCATGCAACGGCGCAATGCGGCGGTTGTGCAGGCGGCGTATCACGCCACGCCAGTGTTTGTTGCGAAAGCTGAAGGAGCGGTGATCGAAGATGTAGATGGCAACCGGCTGATTGATTTTGCCGGCGGAATCGGCTGTCTGAATACCGGCCATCGCGCGCCAGCCGTAATCGACGCGGTGCGCCGACAACTCGATCGTTTCCTCCATACCAGCTTCAACGTACTTCCGTATGAGAGTTACATTGCAGTCTGCGAGAGGTTGAACGCGCTCGCGCCTGGCCGAGGGCCGAAGAAGACCCTTCTCGTGAATACGGGCGCGGAGGCGGTGGAGAATGCCATTAAGATTGCGCGCTGTTACACAAAGCGGCAGGCGATCATCAGCTTTGAGGATGCGTTTCACGGGCGGACTTACATGGCGATGGCTGCGACGAGTAAGACGCATCCGTATAAAGCGGGATTCGAGCCGTTTCCGAGCGAGGTGTATCGCATTCCGTATGCGTATTGCTACCGCTGTTCTTATTCCCTGAAGTATCCCTCGTGTGACGTGCATTGCGCGCGGCATATCGAAGACACTTTCAAGCGAGTGGTGGCGGCGGAATCAGTGGCGGCCGTGATTGTCGAACCGGTTCTCGGGGAGGGCGGATTTGTGACGCCGCCGGCGGAATTTTATCCGACGCTGGCTGCGAGCTGTCGCAAACATGGCATTCTGCTGATCGCCGACGAGGTGCAGACCGGATTCGCGCGCACTGGCGCGATGTTTGCGTGCGAGCGGCTGGGATTCGAGCCGGATCTGGTTACGATGGCCAAATCGCTGACTGGCGGGTTGCCCATGGCTGCGGTGACGGGACGGGCTGAAATCATGGATGCTCCCGGGGCCGGGCAACTGGGCGGAACGTTCTCGGGGAATCCGCTGGCCTGCGAAGCGGCGCTGGCCGTGCTCGACATCATTGAAAGAGAAGACCTATGTGCGCGGGCCAACGTGCTGGGAGAGCGTTTCCGCAAGCGTGCGGCGAAGTGGCAGGCACAGTGGGAACTAGTTGGCGATGTTCGGGGACTTGGGGCGATGCAGGCGCTTGAACTGGTGCGTGCGAAGGCCACGCGCCAACCCGCAGATGACGAGACCAAGCAGGTTTCGCAATATTGCTACGAGCATGGCCTGGTGACGATCACGGCTGGATCTTATGGCAACGTGATTCGGTTACTGATGCCATTGGTTATTACAGACGCGCAGATGGATGAGGCCTTGGACGTACTTGAAGGCGGGTTGGCTCAAGTTGCGGAAAACAGCGGCGCGTTGACGGCGCAACTTACATAAAGCTGGTGGAGGGTTGCGTTCAGGCGCACTACGCTAGTTGTTTCTTGTAAGTCGGGGACACTCTATGACTACGGCAACTACGGTTCCTGCTATGACCGGCCAGGAGATGGTCGACCTCACTAAGAAGCACACACTGTTCGAATGGTCGGCGCAATCCAAGGTCGATCCGATTCCGGTGGCGCGGGCTAAGGGCATCTATTTCTGGACGCCGGAAGGGAAGCGCTTCATCGATTTCAACAGCCAGTTGATGTCGGTGAACATTGGACATGGTGATGAGCGGGTGATTCGGGCCATTGCCGAGCAGGCGACCGTGCTCGCGTATGCCAATCCATTTATGGCGACGGAACCGCGGGCGCGATTGGGGGCGAAACTGGCGGAAATCGCGCCGGGCGATATTGACACGTTCTTTTTTACCAACGGGGGGGCGGAGGCGAACGAGAACGCCATCAAGATTGCGCGCTTCTTCACCGGACGGCACAAGATCATGGCTCGCTATCGCTCCTATCACGGCGCGACGGCGGGGGCGATCAGTCTGACGGGCGATCCCCGCAGATGGGCTGCGGAGCCTGGGATTCCGGGAGTGGTGCGGGTGCTGGATCCTTATCACGGAGTGGAGCGGGGATGGGAGTCGGCGGAAAGCTCGCTGACCATGATTGAGGAAATTATTCAACTGGAAGGGCCGCAGACGATTGCCGCGTTCATTCTGGAGACGGTGGTGGGGACGAACGGTATTTTAGTGCCTCCGGATGGATACATGGAAGGCGTGCGAAAGCTGTGCGACAAGTATGGGATACTGATGATCGCCGATGAAGTGATGGCGGGATTTGGGCGAACGGGGAAATGGTTTGCGATCGATCATTGGAAGGTGGTTCCCGATCTGATTTGTATGGCGAAGGGACTTACTTCAAGTTATATTCCGCTGGGCGCGGTCGGTATGAGGCGACATATCGCGAAGTACTTTGACGACAAAGTGTTCTATGGCGGACTTACTTATAACAGTCATCCCATGGGATGCGCGACGGCGCTGGCGACGATCCGGGTATATGAAGAAGACAACCTGATCGAGAACGCGCGGAAGATGGGCGCGATCATGAAGACGCTGGGGGCGGAGTTGCAGGCGAAACACCGGTCGGTGGGCGCGGTGCGGTCGATCGGGCTGTTTGGAATTGTGGAGCTGATTCGCGACCGTCAGACGCGGCAGCCGATGGCTCCGTTTAACGGGACGTCGGAGGAGATGGTTGCGCTGGGGAAGTTTTTCCGGGAGAACGGGTTGTATACGATCGTGCGGTGGAACAGTTTCTACACCAATCCACCGCTGTGCATTGACGAGCAGCAACTGCGGGAGGCGTTCGCGATTATTGATAAAGGGCTGGAGATTACGGATCGGGCGGTGAAGGAGTAGGCGCACATTTTACTTGCGTTGAGCGGAGAATCGCGTCTACCAAGCAATCCGGCGTTTACACGGTCTGGGGGGCAGCCACGGGCACGGTTGAGCGAAGGTTAAACGGCTGTGCATTCCCCAAGAAGCTTGGACAGGATTGGTTTAGCGCCAGCTACGCAGCTGGCTGTCGGAGGGCGAAATTATCATTGGCGTGTGGTGGGCTTGGGTGGCATGAGCGTTGATGGCGGTAGCGGCCTGGGTACGGAGGTTGCCAGCCTTAATGTCGAAGTCGAGGGTGGTGACGTTGTGTTCACAATGGGTGCAGGTGAACTTCATGCCGCCCTTGATGCGCTGGATTCTGTAGGCTTTCACTAGCTGAATTGTAGTCCTCTGGGAGCGGGAGCGGGCATAGCGATGGGTGAGCAGCGAAAGTAACGCGCTGACTGCGCTGGATTCCCGCGGCATTGAAAGCTGCCGGGCTGCGCTAGGCTAGGCGGACCAGGGCGTCCGTCCCTACGTCTGCTCGATCGGCTGTCATTTTTCCAGGCGGTTGTATTTCTTCAGGACCTCGCGCAGGCGGTCGTGCGGGAGTGCGATTACGGTGTGATCGTCGATGCCGGTCATGGTTTCAGCCGCTACCATGGCGTTGACGATGGCTTCTTCGGTGGCTTGAACCGTGGCCAGGAACAAGGGATCGAGACTGTCGTTGGGCAGCATTTTCAGGTCGCGGACTCCCTGGGGGGATGCGGCTCCGGGATTCGCGGTAGAGAAAGAGACGAAGATGTCGCCGGAACCGTCGCCGGAATAACTGCCGTCGCGGCCCAGGCCGAGAGATGCGCGGCGGGCCAGGCGCTTCAATTGAGTCGGAATCAGGGGCGCATCCGTGGCGACCACAATGATGATTGATCCGGTGTCTTCGCCGTAGGCGGGGTGCTCGGGAATTTCCTTGCCTACAGGGACTCCGGCGATGCGCAGTTGGTCGCGACGTCCGTAATTGCATTGCACGAGCACGCCGACGGTGTAGCCGCCCGCTTTGGCGTCAAGCACGCGTGACGAAGTTCCAATCCCACCTTTAAATTCGTTGCAGACCATGCCGGTGCCGCCGCCTACGTTGCCTTCTTCCACGGGGCCGCTGTGGGCGGAATCGAGGGCGTGGAAGGCGTGTTCGGCCTTGACGTGGAATCCATTGATATCATTGAGATAGCCGTCCCAGGTTTCGGCCACTACGGGCAATGACCACCAGTAGCCTTCCATGTCGGGATTGCCGTGCTTGACTTTCCAGGCGATGACGGCGTCGCGCACCACGCCTACGCTGTGGGTGTTGGTGATCATGATAGGGCCGTCGAGGAGTCCGGAATCTTCAAGCCAGGTGGTGCCGGTCATCTCACCGTTGCCGTTAAGCGTGAACCAGGCGCCAAAAACCGAGTCGTTGGCGTTGCGTCCGCGAGGAAGGACGGCGGTGACGCCGGTGCGGACCGGGCCTTCTCCCACTTTGAGTTTGCCGCTGCCGGAGATGAGGGTGGTGTGTCCGACTTCGACGCCCATGACGTCGGTGATGGCGTTGTTGCGGCCGGGAGTGCCGTCGAAGGGGACGCCGAGGTCGCGGGCTCGGGGCTTGGTTTGGCCTAGCGCCAGAGTAGGGGCGCAAAGCAGAAGGCAGAGAATGGCGGCCAGGGACGTGAGGATTCGAAATCGCATCATAAGTGAGTTCTTCGATCGACGAAGTATTTGGCGGCAGTATAAAACATGGAAGGGTTATCGTGGTCGGGATTACTCGGCGAGTTTTGAGGCAAATGAAAGAGAGCTTTAACCACCGGGGGCACTGAGGAACACCCGGGAGAACCTGGCTGCGAAGTGCCGGTTCTGAATCACCGGCCGAAGAGTTGGTCTATTCTATTGGTGAAATCGGTCCATCCGTGAAACTGGAATAGAATTCTGCCAGGAAGAGGCCGTCGCGGTCGGGAGCTGGTGTCGGGAGATGACATGGAGAACTGGAAGCGGGCTGTGATTGCGGGATCGGTGGGCACGGCGGTGGTGTTGTTGATGAAGAGGAAGCGTCCGGCGGCAGTATTGGCAGGCGGTGTGGGATTGGCCGTGCTGGCGTCGGAGTATCCCAATCAGTTTGGAAAGATTCGCGAGGAACTGCCGTCCTATGTGCGGCAGGGAACGCGTTTTCTGGATCTGGCGATGCAGATTGGCGGCAAGATCGAGGAACTGGCGGAGAGGCGAGCGGCGCGGGCGTTTGAGGAGTTGGGAGAATACTAGCTGTTCGCTATTCGTCGTTCGCTGTTCGCAAGTGCCGGGTAGAAGGATCAGCGCGGGGCAAATATCGAACGACGAGCAGCGTCACTCAATTCCCAGTTGTTTGCGGGCTTCCGGGCTCAGGCGTTCGGGAGTCCAGGCGGGTTCCCAGACGACATTGACGTTGGCGTTGCGGACGCCAGGAAGTTGTTCGACTCGGGACTTGACCTGGGCGCTGATGTTGACGTGCTCGGGGCAGCCTTGGGCGGTGAGGGTCATATCGACGGTGACGTCCTGTTGACCCGGGGGAACATCGGCGAAGCTGATGTTGTAAATGAGGCCGAGATCGACGATGTTGACGGGGATTTCTGGATCGTAACACTGGCGGAGGGCGTTCAGAACGTCATCCTGGGCTAGGGGCATGAACTTTCCTTCTCGTGTGGAATACTGCTTAGAGCTAGTGTAACCGATCGCGCGTGTGATGCTGGGGTTGTAGGAGGCTTTGCCAGCAAGCCGCACGAAGAAAAGCGCAAGGCCCAGAACCATGGCCATGGATCAGGAGTTTCAGAAAAAGCTGCAAGTTTTTCTGGTGATCGCGATTGTGCTGGCGGGCGGACGCGCGGCTTACGTTGTTTACGAGCGGCGGGAGGCGATGAAGGACGACGCCAAGTCCGCGCCTGCGCGGGAAACGGCACTGAAAGCGGATTACTACGTTACGCCGAAGAAGCTGCATCCTTACGATCTGAAATCGGCGCGGCAGTTGATTGAACAACCGGTATGGGTGAAGGTGGGCTATCAGCTTACGTGCTATCCGTACGATGTGGGGCGGCACAAGGCGGATTTCGGACATGCGGTCGGAACTCTTCTGCCCTTGCAGAAGCTGGCGATTCAGGATGTGGTGACGGATACATCTCCGCAGGCTCCGGGAATCAAGCAGGTACTGGCGGTATTTTCGCAGGAGGGGAAATCCTACGCCGTTCCGATAGGGGCGGAGCAGGGCGGAGACTTCAAGATTTACTCGGACGACATTTTCTTTATCGAAGATCCGCGCGATCTTTATAAGCACTGGCCAGCGGATGTCTGGAAAAAGATTGACGCTCATGAAGTGCAGGCTGGGATGAGCGAGTTGCAGGCCAGCTTCGCGATTGGATTGGGCATTGCGGAGGGTTCGGGCGACTACGGATCGCGAACCTTGCGCTACCCGAATGGCGGAAAGCCGCTGGCGATCACGTTCGAAAACGATAAAGCGGTTGAGATCAAGGCGGGATCGTAAGCTACAATTCCGGGCATGAAACGAGCGCTCGGTGGGGCGGTTACCTTTCTTCTGTTTTTCGTCTTTAGCGGTTCTGTCAGTGCAGCGGCGCCGCGCACCCTCCGCGTCGATTACTACCACACGGGAAATTCGCACGAGCAATGGTTCAGTCTGGATCGGGTGGTGCTGGAGCCGTTGGCGTGGCCGGGAAATCTCAGCAAAACGATTGATGAAAGCCAGCTGGGAAACTACCTGTTTGAAGTGCGCGAGCGGGCTAGCGGGAGGCTTTTGTACTCGCGCGGGTTCAACTCCGTGTTTGGCGAGTGGAAGACGACGGAGGAGGCGTTGCACTCGAACCGGACATTTTCGGAGTCGCTGCGTTTTCCGACGCCGGATGCGCCGGTGGAAGTGTTGCTGAAAGAGCGGGCCGAGAGCGGTTCTCACGAAGCCTGGAAAGTCGTGTGGAAGACGGTGGTCGATCCCAAGGACAAGTTCGTGGATCGGTCGCGTCCGCCTTCGCCGGGGGCGTTGCTGGAATTGCAGAAGATGGGTGATCCGGCGACCAAAGTGAACCTGCTGGTTCTGGGTGATGGCTACACGGCGGGGGAGCGTGGAAAGTTTGAGAAAGATGCGCGTCGATTCATGGACGCGCTGTTTTCGACCTCGCCGTTTCGCGAGCACCAGAACGATTTCAATGTGTGGGGGCTGTGTCCGGCGGCGGAAGAGTCGGGCGTATCGCGGCCTTCGAGCGGAATCTACCGGAGATCGCCGGTGGGCGCTTCCTATGACACGTTCGGCACCGAGCGCTACGTGCTGACTACGGAGAACCGAACGCTGCGGGATGTGGCGTCATTCGCGCCGTATGAGTTCATCGAAATTCTGGTAAACGGGCAGACCTACGGGGGCGGCGGAATTTTCAATCAGTACGCGACTGTTGCGATTGACAATCTTTGGGCGACGTATGTGGGGGTGCACGAGTTTGGGCACCAGTTCGCCGCGCTGGCGGATGAATATTACACGTCGGATGTGGCGTATCTGCCGGCGGAGAAGGAGACGGAGCCTTGGGAGCCTAATGTGACGGCGCTGCTCGATCCGGCGAACTTGAAGTGGAAGGATCTGGTTGCGGCCGGGACACCCGTGCCGACGCCATGGGATCAAGAGGAGTTCGATCGTTTTGAGCGGGACATCCAACGACGGCGAAAAGAGCTGCGGGCGGCGGGGAAGCCGGAAGCGGAACTGGACGAACTTTTCCGCAACGAGCGCGAGAAGGAGGATGCCATGCTGAGCTCGCAAAGGTTTGCGGGAAAAGTGGGGGCGTTTGAGGGCGCGAACTACGAGGCGAAGGGGTATTACCGTCCGGAAGTGGACTGCATCATGTTCACGCGGCATAGGACGTTCTGCGCGGTGTGCCGGCGGGCGATTGAGCGGATCATTGGGATGTATGCGAACTGAAACGCGACCAGCGCCCATGCGAGGCGGGTACCGGGAAAACTTTCAATCTACGATGCGGTTGTTATCTTGAGTGAAGGACCATGAATGATGGTCTCGCCGGACCAAAAAATGACGATGCGTATGGGATTGAACTTCCTGGTTCTGCTTTTCGGGCTCTGCACCATTTTCGCCTCGGTCGTGACCGTGGCGGAGGCTTGGCAGGAACACCTTCAGGCTCGATGGCCGGAGGTGACGGCGCGGGTTGACGAATGCAGCCTGGATCCGACGAGCAGCGGTCTGCGGGAGAAGTTCCACATTCGTTGCCGCTTGAGTTACGCGGCAGGCGCTGAGCAGCATGCAGCGAACATTCATTCGAACAATGTTCCCTCGCGCGAAGTTTGGCAATACCCGCGGAATCAAATTGCGCCGTACGAAGCGTGGGTGAATGACCACCCTGAAGGAACTCCGATCGTCGTGCGCTACGATCCGGCCGACCACACGAAAGTCGTGCTGGTGGCAACCGATATGCCGCGCGGTGGACCTCGAACTCCCAACAATGTGAAGCTGCTGGAATTTCTGGCAGGAATTTTCGTGATCCTGCTGACGATTGCGCGAATCACGCGGCCGCGATCCTTTGCGCAAAGCGCAGGTTCTTCAATGCCGTTGAACCCATAGGCTCTCGCGATTCCTTCGGCCTGGTTACATTCTACCTGGGAGGAAATTGTTTCAATCCGGTTTCGCATTCATTGAGGATTGGCCGCACGAGGATTGGCCGGACGACGTCGACAGCGCGAAGCGGGTGGTGGGTGTAATCGTCGCGTCGCGAAGGACGATGGGGATTGATGGTGTTGGGATTTTGCCGGAGATTACGCTAAGCGGCTGCGAACGAAAGCTATGACTTCCGGCGTCACGTAAGTTGGCGGTTGGATCGCGAAGGTTGGACAGTCGATGACGGGTTTCAGCGAGACTTGTTTCCAGACTGGGCCTTCGGAATCTTTGACGGCGTGCAACAGGATGGCATCGGCGCGGTCGAGATAAGTTTGCGCTGAAGTTTTGAAATCGGCGGTTTGGGGGTCGAGCACGGTGAGATAGAGATCGGGTTTGAGGAAGCGCAAGATGCTGTTCGATTCGATGATGACGTTCTGGGCGGAGGCAAGAATCTTGCGGATGCGGGGCATGGCTTCGGCGAGTTGCCCTTGCCGGGTGCGAACCCACCAGGAGTGATCGGCGCCGGCGACCAGGAAGCGCGAAGTGTCGGACTCGCCGGAGCGGTCTTCTTCTTGGGACACGGCGAACGAGTGGTCGGCGGTGGCACAGTCGCAGGCTTCGCCGTTGGCGGAACAGACGCCGTGTCCGTATTGCGTGATTTTGAGAGCGGTCCAGTGGAAGGCAGGCAGAGCGGCGATCAGGCCGGCAACGACGCTGGTCTTGCCGACGCTGCGGGAGTGGCCGCCGATGACGATGATGGACATATAGGACAAGGCTACTGGTCCAGCTAAGGTTCCGAGAGGAAACGCAGCATTTCTTGCATAAGGCGCGCGCCCTGATCGGTGCTGAAAATAAACTGTGCGTGGGCTGAGCCCTCGAGAACCAGGAGCTTTTTGGGTTCCGGAGCACGGTCGTAATGCTCGGAAATTCTTGGGAGCCTTGGCCCTTCAGAGCTTTCATCGTCGCGGCTCACGATAAATAGTTTTCGTCCCTTGAGCCGCTCGGGGGTGTTGCCTCCTGCAGAGCCCAAAAATATGGTGCGGTCGATCTCACCCGGGCGCGATTGCATCACGGCGTCGGCAACTGCATCTCCGCCCATGCTCGCGCCCACAACAGAAACGGATTTGGCGCCAGTGGCATGTAAGTATCGAACCGCGGCCAACACGTCGGGGTAGCTCTTGTCGTCGGTGGTCTGTGTGCCAGCGATGGTTTGGCCATATCCGCGGAAATCGAGCGCCAACGCACGGAAGCCGGCGTTTGCGAGAATTCGCGCTTGCTTGTCCCAGCTCTCCATGGTGAAGCGTCCGCCATGCGCCAGCACGACGCCGCGGAGGCCCTTCCCATAGAGATCGCCGTGCAGGCGGTAGCCATCGGGGGCGGAGAACGAAACATGTTTCTGGGCAGAGGCCAAACCTGCGATCAGGAGAACGGTCAATGCCAGACTCAAGCCTCGCATGCTGTCAGTTGTCTTTCCTTGCCGAGCGCGCAAGGAACGCCAGCTCTTTAAGATACTCCCGCACTGGTTTTGCAGGCGTTCCCCAGAACACGACTCCCTTACCGCGCAGGACCTTCTTGGGCAGGATGCCGCCTTGGCCTCCGATCATGGCTCCAGCTTCGACGCGGGCGTGATCGCCGATGCCGACCTGTCCTCCCATGACGACGTTGTCCCCGATGGTAACACTGCCAGAGAGGCCAGTCTGGGCGGCGATGACGACGTTCTCGCCGATCTGACAGTTGTGGCCGATGTGGACAAGGTTATCGATTTTCGCTCCGCGGCGGATGCGAGTTTCGTCAAGCGCGCCACGGTCGATGGTGGAGTTCGCGCCGATTTCGACATCGTCTTCAATCACCAGGCGTCCGATTTGAGGGGATTGCTCGTAGCGTCCAGTTTCAGAATCGCGGACGTAGCCGAAGCCGGTACTGCCGAGAACAGCGCCCGCCTGCACGACGACGCGGTCGCCGAGAGTGGTTTCGGGGTAGAGGGTGACGTTGGGATCGAGCCGGCAATGGCTGCCAACGGCTACATGATCGCCGATTACGGAACCGGCGCCGATGGTGGTGTGATCGCCGATGGCGACGTGGACTCCTAGAATCGCGCGGGGACCGATGGCGACGTTGTCACCCATCCTGGCGGAAGCGGGAACGATGGCGGAGGGATGGATGCCAGGATTGCGATCGGGGTCGCGGAGCAGACGCGCGGCTCGGGCGAAAGTCAGGCGGGGCTGGGGAGAAATAAGAACAGGTTTGGATGCGGCGGTGGGCGAGTTTTTTGTGGCCGCGAATTCTCCAGCGATTACGGCAGCGGCGGAGGAGCGGAGGGCGGCTTCGTGATGCTGGGCGTCGTCCGCGAAAACGAGGCTATCGCTGGTAGCGGATTGCAGGCTGGAGACGGTGGAGACGGTGATGGAGGCGTCTCCGAGAAGATGGCAGCCGAGTTTCTCGGCTAGATCGCGCAGGGTCTGTTTCATCTGCTTATTGTCGCTTTATGAGGCGGGTGTGCACAACGCGGGGGTGGCGCGTATATTTCGGGGCTGTACGGGTTGCTGCCGAGCTGGCGCTCGGCTTGGACGGGCGAGGGTGCCTTTCCCTACGCGGGCATAGGCTCCCACTTGAATCAGTAGAGCGGGGGCTGGCCGGGCGGCCTCGTTTTCCAGCGGCGGTGAACCCAAAGCCACTGGTCGGGGTAGCGGCGGATGAATTGTTCGATGACCTTCGTGAATCTTGCGGTGTTGGCGATGGTGTCGGCCTCATTGTCGCCGGTGCGAATCAACTCTACGGCGGGATCGAAGCGCAGGATGTATTTACGCAGCTTCGAATCCCACACGGTAAAGCCGGGAACTACGGCGGCATCGGTGCGCAGGGCAATGCGGGCGAGTCCGCTGGCGGTGCAGGCGGGGATGCCGAAGAAATCGACGAACACACCTTGGGGCGGGGTCATGTTGGTGTCCATGAGGATGCCGACGGTTTCGCCGGCTCTCATGGCGGAAAGCAGACCGCGGATGAAATCGTCTTTATCGACGGTACGATTGCCGTGCATGGTGCGATAGCCCTGGATCAAGGCGTTGATGTAAGGGTTATCGAGCGAACGCATGACAATCGACAGGGGATGACCGTGCAGCGAGTGCGCGAAGGCGGAAATTTCCCATGCTCCGAGGTGTCCGGTGAGAAAGAGGACGCCCTTAGCGCGAGCGTAGGCGCGCTCGAAGTTTTCAAAGCCGTCGTAGACCACGACGCGGGATACATTTTCGCGAGTGTAGCGGGGGAAGAGGCAGACTTCGGCCAGCTGGCGTCCCAGGGAGATAAATTCTCCGCGAACCAGGCGGCGACGCTGGCGTTGTGGCATTTCCGGGAAGGCGAGTGTCAGGTTGCGCAGGCCGACGCGGCGCAGGCGCCCGTGAACGATGTAGACAGCGAGCCCGAGTGCGATCCCGATGGCGCGGGCCACCGGGCGAGGCAGCAAGCCCATGAGTTTTATCCAGGGCCAGACCAGGGCGTACTCGAGGCGGTGGCGCACGGTAGGTAGTTCTCAGTTCCCAGTTCTCAGTGCTCAGTCCTTTCTCGGGCACTGAGGACTGAGAACTGGGAACTGAGAACGAACTTTCGTTATTTTGCGGCCTGTTGGGCCCACTTGGCCAGCGTGCTTAAGAAAGGATAGGCGTCTTTGGGGGCTTCGATTTCTCCCTTGAGGGAGGTTTTGAAGGGGACCATGCGGCCATAGAATTCGCGGGTGCTGCTTTTGTCCTGCTTGATGACGGCGCCGGAAAGTTCGAGTCCGGCGAAGAGGCCGCGGGAGCGGGAGTAGGTCAGGACCTCGGCGCGCATCTTCCAATCGGTATCGGCGGAGGCATGGCGTCCGACGGGGCCGGCGGCGGCGCTGGCATCTCCGCCGAGTTTGAACTGGCTGGAGAGGAGGTTATTCATGCCGCCTTTGTTCATGATCAGCATGACTAGGTCGGTGGCCTGGCCGCCGATCTGGAGGCCGAAGCTGCCGCCGCCGATGGTGAAGAAGGCGGGCGCGCTCCAGCCTTTTTCGGTACGGCAACTGGCGACGCCTTTGCCATAACGGCCGCCGAAGACGAAGCCTCCATTGAGGAGCGAGGGGACGACGGCGACGCATTCGGCGGAACCAAGAATTTCTTCCGGGATGCGCTGATCGGGGGCAGCCTGAATCTCATCGAGCACGGTTCCGGCGGCTTCGATGCGTCCCGAAGCTTTGGTATTGGCCTCGGCAGCCTTGGTGTCGTCGTCGGTAGCGAAGAGAAACGTGGTTTGGAAAGATGTCAGGAAACAAACGAGCAGCAGTAGAACGAGGGAATTTCGCATCATGTCTCACCTGGGAGATAAGAGTATGGAATCGATTGTCGTGTCTAGCTCTTATTCTATTCGATGCGAGGGGCGAAGCGGGGGATAGCCGGGAGTGATGAAGGTGAGTCGGGTGTCGGCGGCTATCAGTCGTGGGTCGTCAGTTGAGTTGGAGAGTGTCTGAGGCAAAAAAATGCGGGGTTGAAATCGGCGACCCTAATCTCCGTTTCCAGCCCCGTCTCCCAGGTTCTGTGGTAGGTGAAGCGAGTATGGGGCAGGTGGAGAAAGCGGACAAGATTACGGGGGTCACTGTACTTTGGTAACCGAGGGAAGTTGACCAACGCTGGAACGGCCTTCGCGCAGCGTCATTTTATTTGCGTTCGTTCGGGGCCGGTTTGATGAGGCGAAACAACCGTCGGTGTATTACGGAGTGCCGAGTTGGCTGGAGGCGGCTGTCGGTGAGATTGTTGGCGAGATTCGCCAAGGAGTAAGCTTATGGGCGAGGAATCGTTTCGCCTACCGGAACTGCGGTTCCCGCCCGTTGCGACGCAGCACGCCCTGAGGCGAAGCAAGTCTCTCGCTACACGGAGGAGTGCGATGAATCGCCATGTGGGAGGTCTTCTTTACTGGTCGCCACGTATTCTAGGAATCCTGTTCGCAGCATTTATCAGTATCTTTGCGTTGGACGTTTTCAGCGAGCACTTGCCCTTTGGGCGCACAATGCTTGCTCTGGCCTTGCACCTGATTCCCACGGCCATCGTTCTGATGGTTCTTCTCATTTCCTGGAGATGGGAGTGGATGGGGGCAATCAGTTACTTCTCGCTCGGGGTTATTTACATCGTCTCGATGTGGAAACGATTTCCGTTGGTCACATATGTCGCAATCAGCGGGCCGGCTTTTCTTATCGGAGTTCTTTTCCTCTTTGACTGGATCAGGCGGGGCGAATTGCGACCGCAGCACTAGCCGGACTCAGCCGGAACTATCGCGCGGGCCGTTTGGATCAGCCGCAGCAACGGCGCCGAGGCTCTGGCAACGACAACCCGGATTTCATTGTGGCAAACAGGATTGCGATCGCTGAGAATCGTGGGCGGAGAGGCGATGCCTGGACAGTGTTCTGAGTGTGCAAAATTGAACGCTTTTGGAGGCGCCTTCCGGCTAGAGTGAGATCTAAGCCCAGGCAGCAAGCGGAGGAGCCAATGTCAAACCAGCATTCTGTCACTAAACGCCACCGACGGCAGAAGTCGGAGAAGCGTGGAGACTCGACTGCACGAACCATGGCGGCAGTGAAGCAACTCGAAGAGGCGGCCAAAAAGCTGGCTCTGCAGACCAGCCTTACTTTGCCGTCACCAGCGAATGGGTGATGGCGTGGACGGATAGGGCGATGCGGTTCTGAACGCCGACCTTGCGCATGAGCTTGGCGACGTGAGCCTTCACGGTGCGTTCTTCAATGCCGAGGGCGGAGCCGATCTCTTTGTTGGAGCGGCCGGCCACCAGCATTTCCAGAACTTCTTTTTCGCGATCGGTAAAGGTGATGCGTCCGGCGGGGAAGATGCGGCCCGGAGAGGCGCTGACGCGCTCGATGAATGTCGAGAGCACGCGGCGCGGCGCCCATACCGAACCCTGATGGACGATGCGGAGAGCCTGAATAAATTCAGCGGGAGAGGCGGCTTCGTCGACGTAGCCTTTGGCGCCGGCGGCGATGGCTTTGAGGACACTTTCGTCGTCCATTCCGGAGCCGGTCACGATGATGCGAAGGTCGGGCCGGATGGCCTTCATGCTGGCCATGATGTCATAGAGGTTTTGGCCGCCGCGGTTGCCCAGTAGAACCAGATCAATGGCCTGTAACTGGCCCAGATCGGCCAGGGAGGCGGAGACCAGCTCCAGATCAGGTTCAGTATCAAAGAGGGCCCGGAATCCCACAAACCGCAGCGGATCGCTTTCCACCACGGCGACACGTATAAGGGGCTTTCTGGCGACAGCAGGTTTCATTAAGGGTTTCCCTGTTAGGATTGCATCCTGTTTAAGCTTGCCTGAAAGGGCAAGGAATTGAAATGATTGCCAGCCGCGACAAATTACGGGGGTAACCTCAAGTTGCGGGGCGGGAAGGAGGCCTTTCGGTGAAGCAAAGGCGAACGGGGCGATATAGCGCGGGGATCCTGGCGGTGGGTATGATGGCGGCGGGGGCGGCATGGGGGCAGGCGCCAGCTTCGGCCCAGACTGCGGCGCCAACGACGGAGCAGGCTTCGGGCGCTTATCAGCCGAAGTTTCCGGGCGATCCGGCGCGCTCGGAATCGGAGGCGCAGGCACTCGGCTACATGCGGGTGGTGCTGCGGGCGCAGCGGGAATACAACCGGCGGCATAGCAAGTATGCGGATTCGCTGGAAGCTCTGGCGGGAACGGGATCCTTCACCAAACGAATGGCGCGCTCGACCGATCGCGGCGATTACACGGCTGCTTTCCATCCCAATCACGACGGGTTCGTTTTCACCATGACGCCCAAGCACATGGACAGCGAGCACCGCTCGTTTTACTCGGAGGAAGATGGTGTAATGCACGCGGATGATCAAAAGTCCGCGGATGCCGATTCGCCGAAGGTGAAGTGAAACTGGAGGCGCGAACCGTTGCGCTTTAAGGGTGGATGGCTATAGTTCGGGATCGCCGGAGGTGTCGTCGCGATCGGGACGGGCGGGAGCGGGTTGGACGGTTGGGATCTGATCAGCGATTCGACGGACCGGGAGTGGTCCGGCCTCGGTGCCATGGCGCAATAGTTCCTTCACGATCTGCTCGTGTTCGTGGGCCCCGTAGTCGCGGGCGAAACGGGTGAGGGCCTGGGTCAGAATATCGTGGTGATGGATATTTTCGAGTCCCGGTTCGCGGGTGACATTCAGCCACAAGCGATGGAGCAGGACGACGTCCTCATTCTTCATGGTGGGCGTGTGGGGCCCGATGCGGAAGGTATCGACGATGCCATCGGGCTGAACGATCTGCAGGACAAACTGCCGTTTTGGCTCCGGTATGGCTTCCCATGCGCTGCCTAAGGCGAAAGCCTGCTCGGCGGTGGTCATTTTGCTGGAGAGTCCGGTGACCACGCCGGAGGAATCGAGGTTGTGGGCGGTCTGGGCGATGGCGGACCAGGAGTCGCGAGCGGGGACGACGAGAAGCGATATTTTCTTGCCGAAGCTTTCAGCGACGGAGACGGCGCGGGTGAACAGGGTCTGTTCGTAATCGCTGAACATCTGTTCGCTGGAAAGGCCATAAGCGGCGCTCCCGAACTGGCTGATGCGGGCGGTCATCACGACGACATCCTGTTCGTGGGTGTCGGTGTGTTCCAGCACCCATTTGAGGTGGTTCAGGGTGTTGTAGTCGCGGACGGGGACGAGGACGTTGCTAGGGCGAATACCGACGGTCTCGCGCTCCACGCTCTCGGCTAACTGCAACTGGAACTGCTCCTGCATCTGCGCCGCGTCGTGGGCGTGTTTGCGGCGGTTGACCTTCTCCGAGAAGCTGAAGATGGCAAAGAACACGACCGAAAAAATGAGGCCGCTGACGGTGGCGACCGACTTGGTGAAGAGATTGACGATGGCGGTGGAGAGGAGAACCATCGCGATGGAGGCCAATCCGATGGGAATTTCGACCCCAAAGATGTGCAGGTTGGGCGGTACTTTCCAGTTGCGCTCGCCCTTATAGCGATAGCGCAGAACCAGCATCGAGATGGTTTTGAAGACGAAGCTCCACACGACGCCGAACGCATAGGCTTCGCCGAGGGTGTAGATGTTGCCCCAACTGACGATGATGGTAAACAGCTGCAGTCCGACGATGAGGTTGATGATGCGGTAGGTGGTGCCGTATTTTTTGTGGGGACGACGAAACCAGTCGGCCAGCACGCCGTCTTCGGAAACGCGGTTGAGTACGCCGTTGGAGCCGACGATAGCGGTGTTGACGGCGCCGGAGAGAATGAGGAATCCGACGACCACGACGAAGGCCCGGAAAGCGAGGCGGAGAACCTGGGGACCGACCATGTTCATGGCCAGTCCGGCGATCAGGTTGTCGCTGTACACCTTCATGCGGACATCGTCGGGGATCAGCATAACGGCCAGCAACGAAACCAGGCCGGTGAAGACAAAGCTATAAATGCCGATGACGATGGCGGTGCGCTTCAGGTTTTTCAGTTTGGGGTGGGCGAGTTCGCGATAGACCTGGGCGAGGGATTCTTCGCCGCTCATGGCGAGCACGGAGTGTCCGAAGCCGATGATGAGTCCGAGAATAGCGAAGGTGTGGGGCAGGCTGCTGTGTTTCCAGAAGCCCAGCGATTCGCTGCTGTAGTGGATGTTGGCGAGGGTTGGGAACGGAGGCAGGTGGCCGCCGACTTTGAACAAAGTGAAGAAAGACCAGCCCAGGAGCATCACGACCATGACGGTGGTGATCTGCATGACCCAGAGAGCCTTTTCGCTGGACTCTTCGATGCCCTTGATGTTCTCCCACCAGAAGTAGAGGGTGACGGCCACGGCGAATACGACCGCAGTGCCGTTAACGCCGACCTGGGGCGTGCCGTGGAAGAGATGGTGGATGGCGGATGGGATCCAGCCGTGGGCGTCGGCGATGCTGATAGTGTCGTTGATGAGGCCGGCGATGTATTGTCCCGCGGAAACGCCGGAGACGGGCCCGGTGAGGATGTAATCGAACATCAGGGCGGAGACGCTGAGCTTGGCGAGGGTGCCGCCGAGAGCTTCTTTGACGACGCGATAGACGCCGCCGCGGACAAACATGGAGCAGCTTTCCACGTAAACCGCGCGGACCGCGAAAGCGAACAGCATGACGCCGAGAACAAACCAGGGGGCGCTTTTGCCAATCGCTTGTTCGGCGATGCCACCGGCGTAGAAAGCGGAAGAGCCGAGGTCGTTGAGAATGATGGCGGCGGCTCGCCAGTAGGAGATGAAGGTGAGCATCACCGAGGTCGCAACCACGATGCGAACGCGGTTGGAACCGGTGGGAGCGTTGGACGTAGACGACATAAAGCGGCAGCCTTAACGGCTGGCTTCGTCCTCCGTATCCAGAAGCGTGCCAACGTCTTCGATGCCCGTGAGCACCAGCACAATCACGGAGCCGGCCCACCCGGCGACGAACATGCCTTCCAAGATCTTAATCAGTAGGACGCTGAAACTCATGACCACGATATGTTAGCTGATCGGCGGGGGATTCGGCGCGAGATTTGTTGCGGCTGGGGGCGCGGCGCGGTTTGCTATCCTGATCGGTGCTGAAAATTCACCGCAGTGCGTGGGGGCTGGTGCTGCTATCGGCGGCCCTGCAGGTCGTCATTTTCCCGTTGCCCGGCCTCTACGGGCTGGCGTGGATTGCGGTGGCTCCGCTGCTGGTTGCGATCTTGCGGACGCGGGTCGCGGAGACCCTCCAACTTGACGGCCAGGAGCGTTTGTTGCCGGCCACGCCGGGCCAAGGTTTCGTGCTGGGCTACGGCTGCGGGATTCTCTGGTTTGCCGGGACGTGCTACTGGGTCTTCGACACCATGCACCGCTACGGCGGACTGCCGATCCCGGTCGCGGCGCTGGTGCTGATCTTGTTCTGCATGTATGTCGGCCTATATCACGGGCTGTTTGGTCTGCTGCTGGCTTGGGTTGCGGGATCGAAGAGCGGGGGAAAAACAGTTCTTGCGGGAGTCTCGATGCGGCGCGCGCTGGTCGCCGCACCTTTCCTGTGGGTTGCGGTGGAACTGGCGCGGACGCGGATTACGGCGTTTCCGTGGGAGCTTCTGGGGTATTCGCAGACGGGCAATTTTGCGCTGACTCGGATTGCCACGCTCACCGGCGTCTACGGCCTGTCCTTTGAAATCGTGCTGGTAAACGGCGTGTTCGCGGCGGCGTTTCTGGTGGTGAAAGAGCAGCGGAAGCGGCTGCTGATGGCAGCGTGCGGAGCGGTGGTGATTCTGCAGATGGGGCAATGGCTGGCGCCTCCGGCGGTAGCGGCGGATCACACCGCGCTGTTGGTGCAACCGAATATTCCAATCGAGGAAGGCGCGCTGTGGACGAAGGATTATTTCGAGGGCACGCTGCGGGAATTGACGACGATGAGTCTGCATCCTCGCGGAGAGAAGGCAGGCCAACATTATGATCCGATTGTATGGCCGGAGTCGCCTTCGCCGTTCTACACCAACGACCCGCTGTTTCGAGGCGCGGTGAGCGACTTGGCGAAGGAATCGGGAAGTTGGGTGGTGGCGGGGGCGATCGGGATCACGCCGCTGCTGCAGAGCGGGGGACAAAACTCGCAGATTTTTAATTCCGCGGCCCTGGTGAATCCGCGGGGTGAGTGGGTGGGCCGTTACGACAAAGTGCATCTCGTGCCCTTCGGAGAATATTTGCCCTTTCCGCAGGTGTTTGCCTTTGCCGGAGGTCTGACGAAAGAGGTGGGAGAATTTCAGCACGGCGCGTCGCATGCGCCGCTCGCTGCGGGCAGCGAGCGCCTGGGAACGTTCATCTGCTACGAATCGATCTTCCCCGATGAAGTGCGACTGGGACCGCAGCAGGGGGCCCAGGTTCTGGTGAACATTTCGAACGACGGCTGGTATGGGGACTCGGGCGCCTGGAAGCAGCACCTGCAGCAGACGCAGATGAGGGCGATCGAAAATGGACGCTGGCTGCTGTCGGCGACGAATACGGGCATGACGGCATCGATGGATCCTTACGGGCGGATTGTGGCGGCGACCGAGCGCAAGATGCGCACGGCGCTGGCCGCGCCGTATGCTTTGAGATCCGGCACCACGCTTTACACGCGGTACGGCGATTGGTTCGCATATCTGTGTGCGATAATTTCAGCAGGCGCGCTGGTGGCGCGTTTTGTGTTTCGCGAGCGCGAGGCATGAAGACCAAGTCTTTCGTCGAACGACAAGCGACCAACGACTAGCCGAGTAGGACAAGCCGGGTGATCAGCGATGTTGGATGAACTGGAACAGCAATACACTTCTCTAAAGACCAAGGTTCACGACCTGCGGGAGTATCTTTGACGCGGGTAAGCTGCGCCAGCAGTTTGCCGAAATCGAGAAACAGGCGTCGGACCCCAATCTGTGGTCGAATCCTGAAAAATCACAGCAGGTAATGCGCGAACGCAAGCGCCTGGAAAGCATGTTGTCGCTGGAAGGCGACCTGGCGCGGCGGTCGGACGATATCGCCACTTATTTCGATCTGGCGGGCGAAGGCGAGAATGTTGCCGCCGACTTGCAGCGTGATATTGACGCTTTGCGCGAACTGGTGGATCGAGTCGAAACCGAGACCCTGCTCTCGGGCGAAACCGACGGACTGAATGCGATCATGACGATTCATCCGGGGGCGGGCGGCACCGAATCGCAGGACTGGGCGGAGATGCTGCTGCGCATGTATCTCCGCTGGGCTGAGCGTCAGGGATTCAAGACCGAGATGTACGATTATCAGCCCGGAGAAGAAGCGGGGATCAAGTCGGCGACTTTTTCCGTGATTGGCCAATATGGGTTTGGCTATTTGACCAGCGAGATTGGAGTGCATCGACTGGTGCGGATCTCGCCCTTCGATCAAGCCAAACGGCGGCATACTTCGTTTGCCAGCGTGTATGTTTCTCCCGAGATTGACGACAGCATCGAGGTCAATATTAAGCCGGATGACATTCGCATCGATACTTATCGATCGAGCGGGAAGGGTGGGCAGCATGTGAATACGACCGATTCGGCGGTGCGAATTACCCATATTCCCACGGGCCTGGTGGCGAACTGCCAGAATGAGCGCTCGCAGCATAAGAACAAAGAGAAGGCGATGAGCATGCTGCGTTCAAAGCTTTACGAGTTCGAGTTGGAGAAAAAGCGCGAGGTCACGAAGAAAATCGAAGATTCGAAACTGGATATTGATTTCGGTTCGCAGATCCGGTCCTATGTGCTGCAACCGTATCGCATGATCAAGGATCACCGCACGAAGCTGGAGATTGGCGACGTGGATCGGGTACTGGACGGCGATCTGCGGCCACTGATGCAGGCATATCTGCGGATGCGGCGGGGCGAGAAAAAGGCGTAGGCGCGCGGTACTTTCAGCCGCCCTGGGCGAAATCCTTGCCATTGGAGGGCACGGAGTTCACAGGCAAGTCGCCGATTTCGGTCAGATTTTATGAAAAAAAAGAAGACTTCGCTGAATCCGCCATACCTGGGGCCGCGTTTGCAGCGGGCCTTCCGCTACGCGGCGGAGAAACATGCGGGACAGACGCGGAAGCAGACGGCGGTGCCTTACCTGTCGCATCTGATGGCGGTGACGGCGCTGGTGCTGGAAGCAGGTGGCGACGAGGATATGGCCATCGCCGCGCTGCTGCACGATGTGGTGGAAGATTGCGGGGGCTTGCCGCGGTTGCGCGAAGTCCGCAAGCGATTTGGGGCGCGGGTGGCAAAGATCGTAGAGGGATGCACGGATTCATTCAGCGTGCCGAAGCGCGAGTGGATCGACCGGAAGAAAGATTACCTGCGCGAAGTGAAGCACGCCGACGCGGAGACGCGGCTGGTTTCGGCGTCGGACAAACTGCATAACGTGCGCACCATTCTGACGGATCACCGACAACAAGGGGAAGCCATCTGGACGCGATTCTCGGGAAAAAAGGAAGGCACGCTCTGGTACTATCGCGCCTTGAGCGACGAATACCAACGGCGGAGTCCGAACCGCAACACGCGTGAACTGGAGATTGCGGTGGGGGAACTGGAACGGGCCGTGAGGCGGAAGTCCGCAGCTAAGAAGCGCCAAGTCGCGAAAAAGCGCACGAGGAAGAAAAGCGCCAATTCCGGGAGATGAACCATGCCCCGAATGCTTGATCTGATCCGCAATTCGGAGGTTCCGCTGAATCTGATGCAATCGGCGGCGCGGGGGGCGCTCTCGGTCGCGCCCGAGGAGATGCTTGAGATCCTGGTTTACCTGGCGGTCCATCACAAGTTGTTTGCCGAGCAGGCGCGTCTAACGCTGGCCGGCTGGGATGAGAAAGCCAGTCTGGCTGCGGTCGCCGATCCGAAGACCAGCCCGGAAGTGCTGGGATACTTTGTTGCGCCGGAGAATGTGAGGACTTCGTTGCTGCCGGCGCTGGCGGACAATCCCTCGGTAAGCGAGGAGTCGCTGGACGCACTGGCGGTCGCGGGTTCGCGTCCGGTAGTGGAAGGTCTGTTAAGCAGCACGCGGGTGATGAAATCTCCGGGTTTGTTGCAGGCTTTGCAGTCGAATGCCAACCTGCGTGCAAATGAACTGGCCGAGATTACACAGAGACTTGGGGCATTGCCCGCGCGACCGGCAGCGGAGTCGGCAGCGGTCGCAAGCGAAGCGGATGAGGCGATTGCGAGTACGGTCGCCAAGTATTTCGAAGATAATGCAACGGAACTCGACGCTGAAAAAGACAAACCATTTCAGCCCATAGGAATTTCGCTGGAAGAGGCTGGCGTCGAAGCGGCGGGCGCAGTTGGAAACGATGGTTCCATGGGTACGGCCACGGTGGGTGCTGACGTGGCCAAGCCAGCGGCCAGGGAAGCGGCGACGGCGGCTGTTCGAAAGCCGGCGGCCGCAGCGGTCGCCCATGCCAAAAAGCATCCTGTTTCTAGTGTCGAAGAGAGGCGCGACAGTACGCTGCAGAAGATTGCGAAGCTCGACATCAGAGGTCGAATTACGCTGGCCATGCGCGGCAGCAAAGAAGACAGGTCGATCCTGATCCGCGATTCCACGAAACTGGTTGCGGTAGCGGTGTTGGAGTCGCCCAAGGTTTCCGATGGCGAGGTGGAAGCGTTTGCGCTGCAGAAAAATGTGCTGGAAGCGGTGCTGCGTGCGATCCCGATGAAACGGCGATTCGCGAAAAACTACAATATCACGCGCAACCTGGTCCAAAACCCGCGCACTCCGCTCGACCTGTCGCTCGGACTGATGAAGGGTTTGTTGACCCATGATCTGAAGAATTTGTCTGGGAATAAGGAGGTTTCAGACACGATTCGCAAATTGGCGTTGCGGATGTTCAAACAGAGGATGGAAAAGAAGGGCTGACAGTGTTACGCGAACCGGAAGCTGCGAGTAACCGGGGGGCGGGGCAATTCAAAATGGCGCAATCCGATCCTATTTTCGAACTGCTGTCGCGGGCGAAGACGATTGCTGTCGTGGGATTGTCGGAGAGTCCGATGCGGGCGAGTCACGGGGTTTCCGCTTATATGCAAGCGGCGGGATACAGAATTGTGCCCGTGAATCCGCAGATCTCGGAGGCTCTCGGCGAAATATCATATCCTTCGCTGCGGGAAGTGCCCGTGGAGATACGGGAAAAGATCGATCTGGTCAATGTTTTTCGGCGGCCGGAGTATGTGGACGAGATTGTGGCGCAGTGTGTTGAATTGAAGATTCCCGCGATTTGGCTGCAGGAGGACGTGATCAACGAACGCGCCGCGGAGAGGGCGCGAAAGGCCGGGATTTTTGTGGTCATGGATCTCTGCATATTAAAGGAGCACCGGGCGAGGTTCGGGTAGCGGATCGCACCCTAGAGGGAATTCAGCTTCGCCGTTCTGGAATTCCAACTCGGCGTAGCGTTCGGAGTGGGGGTTTTGCGCCTGGCGTCGATCAGTAGTTGGTCGCCAACATCCTTAGGTACCCAGAAATAGACTTTTCTTGGAGGAATCTCAAACTGCATGCAGTCTTTGAAAAGGATTTTTGCCGGCCGGTAATCAAGGTCCCGCCATGGAATTTCAAGATTCCTGTTAAAGCCCCCAGCCGCATACTTCCACCACCATCCCTTGCTGGCGGGATGGTACAAAAGATAAAGGCCGAACTCGTTGGCGCCAATAAAGCAGAGACTGTCGCACTCTGAAGTTGCGAACCTCAACCTGCACTCGTATCGCTTGCCCTGAAAATCGCCATTGTAACGATAACCACTGACGAACCCATACCAGTTCGAAAAATTCCAAAAAGTCAGGGCAGCCCCAATGATTCCGACGATCCAGATGACAGGCGTCACTTCGTTGCCCTCCTAGCAACGATTTCGTTGCCTGGGTTCATGTCAATATCGCGTTTGGAAGCACACCCCAGAAAACCAAGTATGTGGCCGGGGATTGCCGCAACGCCAGATTACTGTCGTTCAAGAGGTGGCTGAGTCAGGAGTCGCCTCCCAGGTTACACGGGTCAGAGTTTCTTGAGCCGTTTGATTTCTTCCAGGCGTTCGCGAATCCGCTTTTCCACTCCTTCATTCGTGGGGTGATAGTAGACGCGGTCGCGCAGGCTGTCGGGCAGGCACTGCATGTCGGCGACTTTGTTCTCTGTGTCGTGGGCGTATTGATAGTCTTTGCCGTAGTCGAGGTCTTTCATCAGGCTGGTGGGGGCATTGCGCAGGTGCAAGGGCACGGGTTCGGCGGCGCTTTGCTCGACGTCCTGCAGCACCGCGCCGTAGGCGGTATAGAGCGCATTCGATTTGGGCGCGACCGAAAGATACACGACTGCTTGCGCGAGGGCGAGGTTGCCTTCGGGCATGCCGATGAAATCGACGGCATCGCGGGCGGCCATGCACAAGGCGAGCGCGTTTGGTTCGGCGAGGCCAATGTCTTCAACTGCCATGCGGACCACGCGTCGGGCGATGTACAGCGGATCTTCTCCAGCTTCGAGCATACGGGCGAGCCAGTAGAGGGCGGCGTCGGGATCGCTGTTGCGGACCGATTTGTGCAGCGCGGAGATGATGTTGTAGTGCTCTTCGCCGCTTTTGTCGTAGAGCAGAACGCGCTTCTGCAGAGCCTCCTGAACGGTTTGCCCGGTGATGGTCACGGAGCCGGGGGGAGCCGCGTCGAGGCGCGTCTCTAACGTTAAAGAGGCGGCGACTTCAAGGACGTTGTAGGCGCTGCGGGCGTCGCCGCTGGAGTAGGTCGCAATTTTGCGAAGCGCTTCGTCAGCGGCTTCCAGATGCATCTCGCCTAGACCACGCTCGGTGTCGGTCAGGGCTCGGCGCAGCAGGACGACAATCTCATCTTCGGTGAGCGGCTTAAGCACGTAGACGCGGCAGCGCGAGAGCAGCGCGGAGTTGATTTCGAAGGACGGATTTTCCGTGGTTGCGCCGATCAGGCGGATGCTGCCTTTCTCGACGTGCGGGAGGAAGGCATCCTGCTGCGCTTTGTTGAAACGATGAATTTCGTCGACGAAGACGATGGTGCGGGTGCCGTACTGGCGAGCGCGGTCGGCATCGCTCATGACCTGCTTGATTTCCTTGATGCCGGCGAGAACGGCGGAAAATTCGATGAAATCGGCCTTGGTAATGCGGGCAATAATTTTGGCGAGAGTAGTCTTGCCGGTGCCGGGAGGGCCCCAGAAGATCATTGAGCTGGGATCGTCGCGCTCGATCTGCACACGCAGCGGTTTGCCCGGCCCGACCAGGTGCTGCTGCCCCACGAATTCGTCGAGGGTGCGCGGACGCATGCGGTCGGCCAGGGGGCGAGCGCCCGAGGCGGGCGAGTCTTCCGGCGGGATGGCGGGGAATAGGTTCACAAGTTCACAAGATCATTTCACGACAGAGACACGAAGGCACAGAGAAAGGCCACGAAATTGTTTTGGTTTTCTCCGTGACTCTGTGCCTCCTTGGTGAGAGCTTAGTTCCTATTTTCGACTTCTCGCGGCTTCGTACAACACGATGCTGGCGGCGACTCCGGCGTTGAGCGATTCGACTTGAGCGGCTTGCGGAATGGCCAGGGTTTCGTCCATTTGGCGCGTGAGTTCACGGGAAAGGCCGGCGCCCTCATTGCCGATGAAGATGGCGAGCGGCAGCGTCCAGGAGAATCGTG
Source organism: Acidobacteriaceae bacterium (assembly GCA_003134435.1). Lineage (GTDB taxonomy): Bacteria > Acidobacteriota > Terriglobia > Terriglobales > Acidobacteriaceae > Acidiflorens. The sequence goes on along the minus strand of PLBE01000225.1, from coordinate 25,315 downwards.
GCAGCGGCGTTCCCTGGTGCGACGAAGTTGCGACCAGGCGAGCGCCACGGGCGCGCAGGAGTGGGATCAGTTCCGAGGAAGAGATCTGCAAGCAAGGCAGGCGGAAGATGGAACCCGCCGACCCGCGTAGAACCTTCGAATTGTATGGACTCACGGTTCCTTCGGTCAGAAAGATGCAGGCTGCGCCAAAGGCCTCGGCGGAGCGCAGGATCGTTCCCAGGTTGCCGGGGTCCTGCAGGCCGGCGGCCACAACGAAGGGGCCGGCGCTTCCGCGATCGAGAATCCGCGGGGCGGAAAAAGCCGGCAGTCTGAGCAGGGCGGCCACGCCCTGAGGGGCGTCGCTGGGCACGATCGAATTGAAAAGCGTATCGGGCAGGACCAGGGTTTCGGTGCGGGCGTTGATCTGGGGCAGGAGTTTTGCGGCGAGGGGGCGGGCCGATTGGCTGAAGAAAACGCTGTCCAGATGTAAGCCGCTGCGCAAGGCTTCTTCGAGCAGTTTGACACCTTCGATGGCGCACTGGCCCTGGGCCGTGAGTTCGGCGCGGCGGAACGCCAGGCGCAATTCTTTCAGTTGCCGGTTGTAGCGACTGGCGAGGGGGCGCAGGCGGTCAGCCTGAGTGGGAGTGGGCGGGGCGTTCGCCTCTGGCCTCATGGGTTGGTTCCGGGAACAGGATGTATGGTACATTTCATTGTTTAAGCAGACAACGTTTAAGCGGACAAAGTTAAAGAGACAACGTTTAAGCGAAAGATGTTACGCCGACAATCGGAAGGAACCAGAGTGCGCGCGGAAATCCTCAAAATTAACGCTGAAAAGCCCGAAGCTTCGCTGATCAAATACGCTGCCGAACAGATTCAGGCGGGACAGGTATTGGGCATGCCGACGGACACGTTCTATGGCCTGGCGGCTGACCCGTTCAACCTGCGCGCGGTGGAGCGGGTCTATGAGATCAAATCGCGTTTGCGGCACAAGCCGCTGTCGCTGCTGATCGAGAACGTGGACCAGGCGGAGGAATTCACTCGTCCATTGCCCGACGATTTTCAGCTACTGGCGCGGCGATTCTGGCCGGGACCGCTGACGATGATTGTGCCGGCGGCATCCCATTTGCCGTTGAAGGTGACGGCGAACACCGGAAACGTAGCCTTGCGGGTGCCGGCGGCGGAGATTCCGCTGGCGGTGGTGCGCGCGGCCAAGATTCCAATTACGGCAACCTCCGCCAACCTGAGCGGCGAGACGGAATGTACGACGGCGGAGGCGGTGCAGGGGCAGTTACAAGACCGCATCTCTCTGATCGTAGACGGAGGAAAATCTCCGCGCACGGTTTCGTCGACGATTGTGCATTTCCGAGAAGACGGTACCTGGCAGATTTTGCGCGAAGGCGCGATTCCCGCCAAGGATATTGTCGAAGCCCTATCTTGAGATGACCGCCGGTACACGGCAGTACTGAGATGGCCGAAAACATGGCCAAAGACGAAGACAATTCCTCTGCCTCCCAAAAATCATCATGGCTGCGTCCCTGGCGGCTTTATCTAGTGGCCGTGCTGGGAGGCCTGTTGCTATTTTTCGGGGTGACCGGCTCGCGGATCGTAAGCGCGGCGGGCGAGACGCCCGCGGAGAAGGCGGACGTAATCGCGATTTTCGGGGCTGCCGAGTACGCGGGGCATCCTTCGCCGGTGTACCGGGCCCGGCTCGATCACGGCTACGAGTTGTTCCAGAGGGGGATGGCGCCGGTGGTGATCACAACCGGGGGATCGGCGCTGGATCCGGATTTCAGCGAAGGTGGGGTGGGCCGGGATTATCTGCTGCGGCGGGGAGTGCCCGAGCAGGCGCTGATCGCGGAGACGCAAGGCTCCGATACGGCGCAGTCAGCGGCGCGAGTGGCCAACATCATGCGCGCCAATGGCATGAAGAGTTGCATCGCAGTGAGCGATGCCTATCACGTGTTTCGCATTCGCGCCCTGCTGGAGCACGAAGGCATACAGGTGGAGCTGGCGCCCAGACCGGAGTCCCGTCCGCGTTCTCTTTGGGAGCGGTCCGAGGCGGTGCTCCGCGAGGCGTCGAGTTATCTGGCGTGGAAGGCGGGGCTGCCGTAGAAACGGCGGCGAGCGCTCTACACTCGATGTAGAGGTCCTACCATCTACCATCCCATCCTTTCACGCAGACTGGTGACATGCGCCACGTGATGGCGTCCATGCCAGGAGTAGAGCGCTAGAGTTTTGTCGAGCGGCATGGGTCCCAGTTCAGGATGGCGGAAGGTGCGCTTCCATTCCGCGTCGGTCAGTTTGCGGAGCATCAGCATCCAGCGCTGATGGAGCGCATCGAGCAGCGCCAACGAGACTTCGATGGGGGCGTGCCTGGCCTCGGGCAGTTCGGCCCAGAGATCTTCCATGTAGGGCTTGATGACAGGGTCGTTTTCGGTGAGCGCTAACTTGAAACGGATGTAGGAATTCATGTGGCTGTCGGGGACGTGATGGGCGACCTGGCGGAGGGTCCAGCCACCGTCGCGGTAGGGCGTATCCAGATGCTGCTCCGAGAGTCCATGGAGGGCGGCACGCAGGCGGGCCGGAGTCTGCTCGATGTTGGTGAGGCATTCTTGACGCTGTTCGGCGGTCAGCGGGCCGGAGTAGGAGAACTTTCCAATCGGATAGCGCGGGTCAGACATGAATTTCCTCAGGATAGGTTGATTTTGGGACTCAGAATAGTGTCCCACAAATCAGGCGTTGAAAATGCGCGCTGGCGTCCCGGGCGAAGCGAAGGAATTATGAAGAGGAAGCGGCAACAATGCGTGGGTCTTTCGCTGCGTTCAAGATGACAACCCAAGCCTGGGCGGCAAATCGGGAAGAGACGAGCAGGAAAATTCGACCATCCACGATCTTGCCATCGACGATAAAGCCGTTATCTGACCATGGCGAGGATGCGGACGGGCGCTGCGCCAGCCTTCTTGTTCTTGGCGGGGGCGACGATGACGAGCGAGCCCGTTGGGGGCAGGGCAGCGAAGCGCGCCGATCCCTCCACGACATAGCTTCCATGGAGCGCGAGTTGTCGCGCCAGGGTTCGGTCGGAGGCAAAGTCGACGGGCGTCTCTACCGCAAAGCCGATGGTATAGCGAGCGTCCATCAGGAACATGGCGGCATCGCGGTTGACGGGAAAGTCCGCGGTCGATCTAGTCTTTGTCGAACCAGTATTTCTCGAAGTTGTCGAACCGTCATTCGCCGAACCAGTATTGGAAGCGCCCGGGCTGCGGACGGCGATGACGGCGCCTTGTGGAATCATGCCGTGCCGGGATTCCCACTGGGAGATATCGTCGAGAGTGATCTGCGGGCTTCGACCGCTCGCGCTGACTCCTGAGTTCAGATCCGAGTTCAGATCCGAGTTGAGATCGATGACCACCAAAGGAGCCACCAGGCGCTCGGGCGGGATTTGTCCGGCGGCCCAAGTCCCGGGAATGAGCGCGCCGGGCGCGATGATGCGGGTTCTGGATTCGACGGCGGCGAGATGGAGGGGATTCGCGCTTTGTTCATCGGTGAGGTCCACTACATGCGAATAGTGATCCTGTGGCGTGGAACCGGGGCGCCGGTCGGCGAATAGAAGGATGGCAAGCACGAGCGCGTAAGCGATGATAAAACTGCGAATCCGCATTCAATTCCTTAGATGTAAGTCAGTTAGACGTGGATGCTGCTGCTATTGTTGCCCGCGGGGGGTGGCAAGTTCAATCCACGTTTGTACATGGCCGACCGATTGGCCCTCAATCGTTCGGTCTCCAGTTCGATATTTTGGCCGGGACGGGCGGCGAGTTAGAATACAGCTATCGTTTCCAGTAGATTCCCAGGCCATCGCCATCGCCGGTTCTGAAGCGCCTGTGCTTCCGGGCGAGGACTGCTTTTGGCAAGAACTGCTGGCAAGGAACTGAGGATTCATGTTGTTCGGCTACCAGGAAAAGGTCTCCGCCATCCGGCTTACGGTCGTGCAGTATGTCGTGCTCTTTATTTTTCTGCTTCTGGCCTACGGGCTGTGGCGACTGCAGGTGATGGAGAGCGGCAAGTACGCGCAACTGGCGGAGCAGAACCGGGTGCGGAACGTGCCGATTCTGGCGCCGCGGGGCAAAATCCTCGATCGCGAAGGGCGCATCATTGTGGACAACTACCCGTCGTTTTCCGCGCTGCTGCTGCGCGATTCCTCGCGCGATTTGAACGCTGACGCCGATGCCATCGCGAAGGGCCTGCACTTGAACGCCGATGAGGTGCGGCTGCGGATCAAGCGCGCGGCGTGGATGCCGCAGTACCAGCCGATTTTCCTGAAGGAAGACATCACTCCCGACGAGCTGGCTTTCATCGAGGCGCACAAGAACGAGATTCCGGAACTGGAAACGATCATGGCGCACCGCCGGCTCTATCCGCGCAATGGATTCATGGCCCACTTGATCGGCTACGTCGGCGAGGTAACGGAGGACATGCTCAACCAGCCGCAATTCGAACTCTATACACCCGGAGATGTGGTGGGGGTGAGCGGAGTGGAGAAGCAATATAACAATATACTGATGGGCAAGAACGGTTTTCGGCGCGCGATCGTCAACAGCCACGGCCGCGAGATGGGGCGTCTGGACGAAACGCCGGCGGAACCAGGCAAGCAGCTCAAGCTGACCGTGGATCTGGATTTGCAGATTGCGGCGGAGGAGGCGATTGAAGGCAAGAACGGCGCCATTGTGGCGATGGATCCGCATACGGGCGAGATTCTGGCGATGGTGAGCCGTCCAACTTTCGATCCCAACGATTTTGCAGTGAAGATTTCGCGGGACGAGTGGAACAAGCTGATCAACGATCCCGACAAACCACTGCTGAATAAAGCGATTCAGGCCCAGTTGGCGCCAGGTTCAACGTTCAAGATCATTATGGCAACGGCAGGCTGGCAGGAAGGGATTGCCCAGACGCTCCACGTAAACTGCAACGGCGGCGCGACGTTCTACGGCCGGCGTTTTGGCTGCTGGGTGAAAAGCGGCCACGGCGGGGTCGATCTGCCCAAGGCGATTTACCAGTCGTGCGATGTTTTTTTCTACACCTTGGCGGAAAAGCTGGGTATCGATCGCATCGCCAAATACGCGACTGCATTCGGTCTGGGACAAAAGACGGGCATCGACCTGCCCAACGAAGTGACCGGAGTGATGCCTTCGGAAGAATGGAAGATACGCAATTTCAAGCAGAAGTGGTTTGCCGGGGAGACCATTTCGGTGGGCATCGGACAGGGAGCGGTCGCGATTACTCCGGTGCAGTTGATGCGGGCCGTGGGCGCCATCTCGATGGACGGGAGAATGGTGGTTCCGCACGTGATCAATCCGACAAACCTGCCGCCGGGGCTGATGGAGACGACACGTTATTCAGAGGTGAAAGAAGTTCCCATCGACGCCACGGGATGGAACACGATTACCGACGCCATGAGCCGGGTTCTACTGCCGGAAGGCACGGCGCCATCGGCGCATATTCCGGGAGTCGATATTGCGGGCAAGACGGGTTCGGCGCAAATCGTGTCGCTGGCGCTGCGGGCGAAGCATCAGAACAACGCGGACTTTGCCCAGAATGGATGGTTTGTGGGATTCACGCCCCGGCGCAATCCCGACATCATCGTATGCGTGCTGTTCGAAGGCGGCGAGCATGGCAAGTTGGCGGCGCGGCTGGCGACGCAGGTGATCAAGGCCTATGTGGATAAGCAACGGCGGTTGCCCACGAAAATGGCGGCGGGGTCGGGCAAAGTGGAGATCGGCAGCTTCTGGAGCGACTCCGGGAGCGCTGGCGAAGACGGCAGGAACAGGAGTGAAGACCGTTTGCAGGGTGGCCGCTTTCTTGTCGATGTCGGGCGGAAGAGGGCTCCACTGGCCACAGCGGCGCCCGGGTTGCACTGAATCTCTGGAGTGGCGCGGACACTCCGGTCCGCGTTGAAACCGTATTTGCCGCAAAGACCCGGACCGCAGTGTCCGGGCCACACCAACGGACTCGTGATAGGTTAATTCTTCCATGAAGGCGGCTGCCCAAATCGCGCTCAACTCCTCATCCGGGCGCGGAGTGACCTATGCAGACGCGCGGGCGGTGGCGATTCGCAACCGCTCGCTGACTACCAAGAACGGACTCGTAGGCCATGCGTCGGAATCGGAGTCGCTCGGCATCGGAGTGCGCGTGATCGCCGACGGCGCATGGGGATTCGCCGCGTCGTCCGACTTGAGCGGCGCTTCGGTAGAGGCCGTGGCCGCGCGCGCGGTTGAGATTGCCAGAGCCTCGGCGCGGGTGAAGCGGGAAGATGTTCGTCTGGCTCCCGAGCCCGCGGCGGTGGCGGAATGGGCGACACCATATAAGATCGATCCCTTTACCACTTCGGTCGAGCAGAATCTTGGTTTGCTGATGCAGGTGGACGCGGAGATGCGCGCGGTTGGCGGGGTCACGCTGGCAGAAACCGGGATGAACTTCCAGCGCGAGGAGTCGTGGTTTCTATCTTCCGAGGGCGCCGATATCCACCAGACAAAATATTCGACGGGTGCAGGCTATACGGCGTACGCCTTTGCGGGATCGGAAATTCAGAAGCGGTCTTATCCGAATAGTTTTGGCGGGCAATGGCAGAATCGCGGTTACGAACAGATTGAAGAGATGAAATTGGTGGAGAATGCTCGCCGCGTCGGGGAAGAAGCGGTCGCCTTGCACCGTGCGCCTCAATGTCCGGAAGGTACGAGCACCATCATTCTGGATGGATCGCAGCTGGGTTTGCAGATTCACGAGTCGGTTGGCCATCCGATTGAACTTGATCGCGTGCTCGGGATGGAAGCGAATTTTGCGGGCACGTCGTTTCTCACTCTGGAAAAACTGGGCCATCTGCGCTACGGCAGCGACCTAGTCAATGTGGTTGCGGACGCGAGGCAGCAACACGGTCCGGGCCTGGGGACTTTTGCTTATGACGACGAAGGCGTAGCGGCGCAAGCGACGCCGATTATCACGCATGGACTCTTCACCGGATACCTGAGTTCGCGGGAGACGGCGCACACCATCGGCGCCGAGCGCTCGGGAGGAACACTGCGCGCCGAGGGCTGGAACCGGCTGCCCATGATTCGGATGACCAATGTCAGCATTCTGCCCGGCGAGCACCCGCTCAGTCTGGAGCAGCTGATTGCTTCGACGGATGACGGCATTTACATGGAGACGAATAAGTCGTGGTCGATTGACGACAAGCGTTACAACTTTCAGTTCGGTTGCGAGATTGCGTGGGAGATAAAAAAGGGCAAGCGAGTACGAATGCTGAAGAATCCCTCATATTCCGGAATTACGACAGAGTTTTGGAATTCGATGGATGCAATCTGCTCGCGCGAGGAGTGGGTGTTGTGGGGAACTCCGAATTGCGGCAAGGGCCAGCCGCAGCAAGTGGTGGGGACTGGACACGGCGCGAGCCCGGCACGGTTTCGAAATATTCGCGTTGGTACGGCGTACCGGGGAAGCTGAGAAGGGATTCTGTAATCGGGTAATCGGGGGATTTTGTAATTTAAACCCGCAAAGCATTAGGGGACGCGGTCGGGTCCAGATTAAAGAAGGCAAATTACCCAATGGCCAAGTGTCATCCATGCTAACTAAGGAACAAGCCGGGGATTTCTTCGATCGGATTCGGCGCTTCTCGTCCGCTGAGGAAGTGGAAGCCATTTTTACGAGCTCGCGCTTCGCGCTTACCCGTTTCGCCAACAACACCATCCATCAGAACGTGGAGGAAGAGAACTCCGTCGTTTCCATCCGCACGAATTTTGGCGGGCGGACGGCGCGCGCCGCCACCAATCAGTTTGATGATGCGAGTCTGCGGCGAGCCGTGGCCGCTTCGGAGAGGTTGGCGCAAGTACAGGCTCCGGACGTGGACTTGCTGCCGATGCCGACGGCAGAGGAGGCGAATGCCGGGGAAGATCCGGCCGAGGGCGTCCGCGCCTCCCGATTTTTTGACGAAACGGCGAGGATCTCCGCGGCCGAGCGCGCCGAAGCGGTGAGGGGAATGGTTGCGGTTGCCGACCGGCAAAAGCTGACCACGGCGGGTATCTATTCGAACTCGGAATCGCGGGAAGGAATTTTCAACTCACGCGGGTTGGCGAAGTGGCATCGGCAGACGCTGGCCGAGGTTTCGGTCACCATGCTGGCCGAGAATTCTTCGGGCTGGCGCAAGCTGAATTCGCCCGATGTGAGCAACTTAGACGCGATGGGTTTAGCGGAGATCGCGGCGCAAAAGGCTGTGGATTCGGCCCATCCACGGGAAATTGCTCCCGGCAAGTACACGGTCATCCTGGAACCGTCGGCAGTTCTCGATATCGTCGGTTTTATGTTCTGGGACTATAGCGGGGTGGCGATTCTGGACCAGCGCTCCTTTCTCAACGACCGCATCGGCACGCAGCTTTTCGGCGACAACATCAACATCTCCGACGATGTCGCGCATCCTTTGCAGGCGGGTTCACCATTCGATGGCGAAGGCATGCGCCGCCAGCGTGTGCGACTAGTCGAGAAGGGCGTCGTCAAGCGAGTGGTGTATGCCCGCGCCACAGCGCGAAGGATGAAGAATTCGGAGTATGCGGCGAAGGTTGGCCCCATCGAGGCGACGGGCCATGGATTCCCCCTGCCCAACGAAGTCGGCGAGATGCCCATGAATCTTGTCTTCACCGAGGCCGATAGGCCAAAAAGGGCGCCGGAAAAGACTGTGCAGGAAATGATAGCCTCGACCGAGCGCGGCGTGCTGGTCACGCGGCTTTGGTATATCCGCGAAGTGGATGCTTACGAAAAGATCGTGACCGGCATGACCCGCGATGGGACGTTTCTGGTAGAGAACGGAAAAGTGCGGTGCGGCCTGCGCAATTTTCGCTTTAACCAAAGCCTGATTGCAATGCTGTCGAATGTAGAGGCGATGAGCGCTCCGGTGCGCGCCTGCGGAGAGGAATCGTTCGACATGGTGGTGCCGGCGATGAAGGTCAGAGAATTTAACTTCACGGAAGTGACCCGGTTCTGAATTGACTTCCGAACTCGAAACCGAACGGTTGTGAGCTCGAAGCTCGGGTGAGATTCCATATCCGACGGTCTGGGCGTGACGGCGCCGGTACATGGCGGAAGCCGGCCTCTCTGTCGCCAGTCATAAGTCCCAGGAAGCTTCGACCCTCGAGGCTCCCGCACCGCTTTTGATCTACGCCCCTAAGTCGCTGTACCAACGGCACTTCGCCGCCCTTGTTCCATGACTTCCGTAACTTTGCGTTGGGGATGCGGGGGTGTAATCTCGCCCTGAAATGTGCATTTACTCAAGTGGAGGAATGCACGGCAAGAGTTGGAAGGAAGGTCGTCGCAAACGTGTCTGAAGCCGCCAAAGGAACCGTTGCTGAAGCGAACCGGGAAGGCAGCAGGAATCGAACGGCCTATACGGACGTGCAGGGTGCGCCGCGCTTTCCGATCAAACTGCCGGTGGCATTGAAGTCGGCGGGCAGTCAGTCGGGAGTGAATGGTGAGCCGGTGGAGACGGAAAACATATCCGCCAACGGGGTTTTGTTCCGCATGGACGCGGATGTGCCGGTGGGATCGGCAGTGGACTTCACGATTTCTCTTCCCGCGGATGTGGTGGGTGCAGCCGCTGACGTACAGGTGGATTGCCGGGGACGGGTGGTGCGGAGTTTTGCCGACGGCAGCCGGCGTGGGGTTGGCGTGGTGATTGACGAGTACCGGTTTGAGCGCAAGTAGTTGGGAGTCGGGAGTAGTTGGGAGTCGGGAAAAGAGGAGTGATGGGCAGCACTTCGGTCGGCACTTCGGTCAACAACCCGGTCACGGTGGAGTCAGGCGAAGGCATGCAGCCTGACGACGGCAAAGGTACGATCCGCATTATCGTGGCGGATACGCAGGCCATTTTCCGCGCCGGGCTACGCAAGATTTTTGCCCTGGAAGATGACATGCGGGTGGTGGGGCAGGCCGAGAGCCTGGAGCAGACGGTTGCCGCCATCCAAAAATTTTCCGCGGACATCGTGATTTTTGAAGCCGCACTTTCGCCGAATCCAGCCGATGCGGTATGCGACCTTCTGCGGCAAAGCGCGAGTTGCCGGGTAGTAGTCGTGTTGCAGGAGCCCGACCAGGAGATGACGCTCGATATGTTCCGGCGGGGCGCTCACGGCATTGTTACGCGTGAGGTGGAGCCGGAAATGCTGGTGGAATGCCTGCGCAAGGTTGCGCAGGGCGAAACCTGGCTCGAAAGCCGGGCGGTGGAGTGGGTGCTGCAGGCCTACCGCACACAAGGGGCACGGCCCGCGGGATCGCGTCCCAAAGTTTCCCTTACGCCGAAAGAATCTCTCATTGTGTCCTGCGTCACCCAGGGAATGAAAAACAAGGAGATTGCCTTGCGGGTTGGCACCACCGAGCAAGTGGTCAAGAATTATCTACGCAAGGTTTACGACAAGCTGGGAGTGGCCGACCGCTTGGAGCTTGCACTTTATTGCTTGAATCACCGTGTGCTTGACGCGGTGGGGACTGCTCCGGCAAAGACTGCTGTCCAGCCCGCCAACGGCCACGCCCCGGCGACTCCCGAAACGCCTAACGCCGCCGCTGCCGCTTCGGGATCGCGCTCCTGATTCTTTTCTTCTAGTACAATTCTCTTTCGCATCCTGAGGACTACCGGGCTGGGCTGAACACAAATGTTCAGATGCGCGACTCCGATTCGCGGCGCCGTTCTTAGTCAGCGCGGGAGCTTTTGTGCGAAGAACTGAGAAGCAGGAACTGAGAACGATCCCATAGACAGGCAAATATAGAGAGGTCAACGATGAAGGGCGACGCAAAGGTTATTGCGATTCTGAACGAGGTTCTTAAAGCCGAACTCACGGCCATCAACCAGTATTTTCTGCACGCGGAGATGTGTGAGAACTGGGGCTATGAACGCATGGCCAAGCAGATTCGCAAGGAATCCATCGAAGAAATGCAGCATGCCGAGATTCTGATGGAACGCATCCTGTATCTCGACGGTGCGCCCAACATGACCGACTATTTCAAGATCAACATTGGGCAGACTCTCAAGGCGCAACTGGAAAACGATCTGGAGCTGGAATACACGGCAGTGAAACGGCTGAACGACGGCATCCAAGCCAGCGTGGCGGTGGGCGACAACGGCTCGCGGGAACTGATGGAGAAGATTCTGCTGGATGAAGAACATCACATCGACTGGTTGGAAGCGCAACTGCACGCGATCAAAGAGATGACCTATGAGAATTATCTAGCGCAGCAACTACACAAGCCCGAGGAAAGCTAGAACTTGAGCGGCACTCCAGAGAGCGGAGCGGCGGCAATGCGGTCGCGGCACTGTTAGAATCTAAAGAAACCGCTTCGCAGAGCGCCGGAGAGATGGCCGAGTGGCTGAAGGCGCACGCTTGGAAAGCGTGTTTACTCGAAAGGGTAACGTGGGTTCGAATCCCACTCTCTCCGCCATAACTTTAGTTTCCATAGTGTTACGGGCGGTTGTACTACGATTGTATGGTTTTGAGGTATGGTTCGCCTTATGGCGAACCTCCGTGTCGCGATCTATCAATCCGCAAAAGTGAATGGCGTCTGGTCGTACTACAGGCCTGTCACGGCTCGGAACAATAAGATCAAACCGGACTGGTGCCACGTCAACGGGCACAAGGAACACCACCCCGACTCCGACTACATCATTAAGTGGTACGAGGGGAAAAGGCAGCGCACCCGGAAATGTAAGAACGCTGCGGATGCCCAGAACGAAGCCGAGATTCAGCGAAGCGTTCTGAACGCAAGAAGCCTCGGTATTGCGGTAACGGAACCTGCAGGCCCGTCCCTCCTCCTCTCAGCGGCAATCTACGCCTATCTGGAGGACTATCGCCTGACGCACAGGCCGAACTCCTACTGCAAGACGAAACAGACGCTGGAAGAGTTTCTCGGGTACGCCAAGCGAACGAATCTCGGAGACGTGACCCGGATCGATGTCCTGAAGTATCGCGAATGGCTTCTCAAGAACAAGCGATCCCCGCGAACTGCCTGCGACAAGTTTCTGACGGTCCATTCTTTCCTGAAATCAAAGGGCATCAGACTCGTGAGCGGTCGCGATGCTCCCAAGTATGTTGAGGAGATGCCGGAGGTTTACACGCAGGAGGAGCTTGATGCGTTTTTCAAAGCCTGTGATTCGACGGAGTCATTGATCTTCTCTGTCTTCTTGAAAGTGGGTCTTCGCGAGAGGGAACTCATTCACTTGGAATGGTCTGATTTGAATTTCAAAGAAAGCACGCTGAGGGTCAGCGCCAAGCCTCATTATGGCTGGGTACCCAAGACAAATTCGGAGCGCGAGATGGTTGTTCCCGAGGATTTGACGCGAGCCTTGGAGCAGCATTCAAAGAAGTCGCGAAAGGGGCGTCCGCAACACAACCTCGTTTTCCCGAACATTCACGGACGTCCCAACGAGAAACTACTGCGCTGGTGCAAGGACATCGCGAAAAAAGCGGAACTGGATGAGAAGAAGTTTTACTTGCACAAATTTAGATCAACCTATGCCACGGCCTGCCTACGCTCCGGGCTTGATGTTCCAACGGTGCAGTACTTGCTAGGCCACAAGGACGTTCAAAGCACGATGCGGTACTTGGCTCCCGCCACAAACGACATCATCAAAGAAAAGCTGAACAAAGTGTGGAAGAAGAAGATTTCAATGCTCTTCCCGGTCGCGACGGTTCTGCCGGACGGCAGCATCGCTGTGTCGGCGAGCGATCCGGCAATCATGACCGTATACCCGTCAACGGAGTGACATCGGCGCAACCCACCCCAATCCCATTACCAAAGGCACCTTACCGGGCGGTTCCCTCCGGCGGGAGAATGACGCTGGGACACGTGTCTCAGTCCCGGAAAGGAGACTTTCTCCATGACAAAAACCGAACGCATCAAGTGGCTTGAAGTGCTGAACGATGCTCTATGTGACACCGTCGCTCGGACGATCTCCGGGAATGAAAGTGCGGCATGTGACTTCGTTCTAACGGCGGGTGTTGCAATCGCTGAAGCACGGCAGTGGGCTGAAGCGGCCCGCAGCCAAGCCAAGCGGATTGTGTTTGAAGACGACACAATCCAGTGATGCGGAGGGAACGCTCGTGGTCAAAGTCGCGATCCGGGTGGGGCGACTCACCCGGCTTTCCAATCAATAGAGGAGTGATGAAAGAGACAGAAGCACTTCTGCATTTCGTCGCGGAGCGTGAGCATGTCCGGCTCAAAAAAGAGGCGGGACAGCCTTGGCCGTGGACCAACGACCCGATACTTCGCGACTACAAGTTCTGCTGTGTTCGTCGCGAAGATGACCGCGTCACAAAAGGCATAGCTACCCTCTATCGTGAGCCATTCGAGAATGATCCAGAATTGTGGTTCGCACTGCTAGTCGCACGCCGTGCCGTCAACTGGCCTGACACACTGGCCGAGCTTGGGTATCCCGTGCCGTGGAACCCCGAGCATTTCAGGGCCGTGATTCGGTCTCGCCAAGCCGCTGGTCACAAAGCCTACGAAGCGCAGGCATACAAGGTCATGGTGTCGGGTCAGGCCGGGGAACAAGCCGACCTGATCGTGAGCCATGTGCTCACCCCCATCTGGGAGCGGCGCGACTACTACCGTCCTCGTCATGGCGATACACTTTCGTCCTTCGCCTCAAGGTTGAGTGAGGGTCCGTATATGGGCGGCTTCTATGCAGGTCAGGTCGTAGCCGACTTGAAATACGTTCAGCTTCAGGATGCGTCTGACTGGTGGACGTTTGCGGTCTCGGGTCCGGGGTCCCGTCGTGGCTTGGACCGAGTGCTGGGACGTACCCCGCGCAAATACTGGGCCGAGGCGGCTTGGTATGCGGAATTTCGCCAACTCTGTGATACCGTCCGCGAACCGATTCGGCAGGTAACAGGGCTGAATCTCCATGCGCAGGATATCCAAGGGTGCTTATGCGAGTACGACAAACTCTGCCGTCTCAGGAATGGCGAGGGTGAGCGCAGTGTACGCCGCTACAAGTTTTCGCAAATGGCGGCGCAACTGGAGCAGCTGTCCCCTGATGACTCGGACTCAACCCCGAACGAACAAAAGTCAAAGTTAGAGAACAGCATCCCTAGGCTGGAGGCAGAAATAGACAGAGAACAAGCAATCAGGAAGCAGGTTGACGAGATCATGCGTCGTAACCAGCATCTAGACGAGCCGGGTGACCAAGAGCGGCTGCGCGCATGGGCAGACAAAACCGTTAGAGAAGACATGGCAATGGGTCAAAAGAATCGTTAATGTCCGCAGACTTCATCGCTGCGGAATGTCAGTTAGACGACAATTGACCGTGGAAGGTCAGCACAACAAGTTTGAGTTTGCTTCCAAGCGGAGGCAACGGCCTGCGTCTTCTTCCTTCCACGGTCGGCGCGGGCCGCGTCTGTTTGGAGCGCATTGTGGACAACCGACACATTCCGTACATCAACGCGATCATCGCCGCCGATATCAAGGGCAAGGCTAAGTTCACCATGCTGTGTCTGATCGACAGCATGGACTTCGATACACGCGAGACGTATATCGGCCAGACGGCTCTCGCCAAGAAAATGGGTTCGAGCTACGACGCCGCCAAAGATGGCATCGATCTCTGCCAAGAGTTGAAGCTGATCGAGTTTGTCGGATTCCACCCGATTCACCCCGGCTCCGTCAAGGCGACTAACACCTATCGCATTCTGATTCAGCCTCTTGGGGGTACTGTAAGGGATTTACCAACAGTCGAGGATTCAACTGTAGGTAAAAAGCCCACTGTAGGTAAATCCCCCGGCAATCATATACAGAACGGTGGAGGGGTGGACGGACGGGGTGGTGGTAAGGGTTCGAATGCTGTCGAGGAACCGCATACGTATACGCATACGAATGCGTCCACACAGAGCAAAGCAGCAGACGATACGGAGACAGATCAACCCCTCAAGACTAAGAAGTTCTCGGATGAGGAGATCAGAACCCTCGTTTCAGTCTTCTGTTGGGCGGCTGAACTCGATACTTCGACCGATAGTCCGGTAGACGAAGGCTGCCGTACTATTCCGTACTAAAACTGGCTCGGTTTAAGGGTCAAAATGGGCTTTCTTAGGCAGGAACGCCCAGACGGATGTGATTGATAGCGATGGATTTTACCAGTGTTATGGGCAAAATTGCCCACGCCCGGTGTCGTATCCCACTCTCTCCGCCAGTGTTTCCAAGAGGCTTTGATTCAAGCTCTTGGAAGCAGCGAGAAAAAAGCTACAGGAAAAATCACTGATTTCCCGACTTTCGCAGGATTAGGGGAAGAGGAAGTCAGAAATGCGAAAACCGAAACCTAGCCTTTACCTCAGATTCCGCCGACCAGAAGGTCTTATCGAACGCATCGTGTTCTTGGATGCCACACCCAAGGTGGATGTCGCTCTGACTCCCAAGATTGGTGCTAACGTGCAACAGCAACTCGAAGGCGACTTCAAGGACGAGGAAGAGGCCGTACACCAGTACAACTCCGCTATGAAAATCTGTGCCGAAGCCGGGGACAACGGATCAGGCGACTTATTTCAGCGCATGCTCAAGGACGAAGAAGGGCACGTGGACTTCTTGGACGCTCAGCTTCATTCCATCAAGGAATTGGGCATGGCCAACTACCTCGCGCAGCAGTTGCATGGTGAGAAATAGGCAGAGGACGTGGCGGTCGTGGTTTCAACTAACCTGAATCAGCTTGTACGGCGAGCAACGCGAGCACATTCAGCGGCAATCTCACGCCGGAGGTTGGATGGCTTAAGCACACGGGCGTCCGCGCCAAACCCGATCAGCCATCGCTTCACCTCGCCAAGATCGGCAACCCTCAAGCGCAGAACCACACGTCCATTCCGTTCAGTCGCAACGCTTTGGCTCGGGTGCCACATTCGTTCTCGGATGTACGGCGCTTGATGCTTCGAGAACCTGATTTCCACCTCTTGCGCCTCGCCCCAAATCATGCCGAACGCCGACTCGGAGAATTTGTCGAAGTTGAAACTGGAAGGAATCTGAAATCGGCGATTCGTCAGAGAGACGGAAGTGATCCGCTCGACTGCAAATACGCGCAAATCCTCGCTTCGGTGGTCTCGTCCCACCAGATACAAACCGTTGTTCACATACCAGAGCTTGTACGGATCGACATCTCGCGAAACGGGCTCGTCATATCCGACCGCCGTGTGCTCAAGACAGACGGTGTACCTGTGTAGCAGCGCCTTTGTCAGCTTGTCGATGATCTCGCGTGAGTGGCTGTAATCTTTCCATCCAAATGTGCTGACCGCTATCGCTCCTTCGAAATCGCGCATAAACCGATGGCTCTCCGCAGGCAATGTGGCACCGATTTTCTGCATCGCGGATTCGAGGGAGTCGTAGATGTTGCTCCCTTGAAGAGGGCGAAGCAGCCCCCGACTGTAATACAGAGCCATCAACTCAGTCAGAGTGAGCGAGACGGGAGATTCCGCGCAGAAGCCCTCAATGAAGTGCCAATAGATCGTTTCGTGCCGGGTCTCCGAAACTACAGGAAACCCAGCCCGCTCCAAGTCCCCGATGTCGCGCTGCACCGTCCGCTTGCTCACTCCCAGTTCTGCACGCAGTTGGGCGAGCGAACGTCCCAGCTTTCCGCTCAAGAGGCGGACGAGCTTCCACTGCCGTGTTAGTTGATCGCCCCGTGGCATAAAGGCGCACCCGACCAGCCGTACCGCATAGCCTATCTGTCTGCGTCGATCATCGCAATGATGTGTGTCAGCCAAGGTCGCTCCGATGCAGATGCTCGGATGAGAACGGGTGACCTCAGGTGTCACAGGTGACGCCTTACAGTGTTCTTATGATGAATTCGACTCAGATTCGCTTTGAGCCACGTCTAGGCATTTTCTGGCTGGTCAATAACAAACTGCTTATCGACAGCGTTGAGTTGAGCCAGTCCGAACAATATTACGATTACCGAAATTATCCACACAGTCACATCGATATTTGGGAACAATGGCAACGAATCGGAAAGGCTCCCCCCGAATCGCCTTACGAGGAATATCCGCGAGGGCGGGTGACCTACGACACGAAGACCAAAATATTCATGCTTTTTGCGGACAAGTGCCTTTTGAAACGCCGAGACCTGATCGCGAAAATTAAGGAAGAACTCCATTTGCCAAACAAGATTACGCTTGAAAGCGACAGTCATTATCGCTGTTTCGATTGTCTGCACAACGACGAGGAGTGAAAGCCGTGGCGATCACATCGACTCAAATTCGTTTTGCGCCAGCAGTGGCATCCATGCGTGACAGCTTAGAGCCGTATTTGCCGTGGCTGGAAAAAGTTCTCGGCTGCGCTCTTCCAGATACAGTGACGTTCGAAATCGAATTGCCGATTGGTCGGCTGGTCATCGCTGAACTGCTGAAGGGAGTTCCCGTTGACGATATTGCTGAAGAAACCTCTTCATTTAGGGCAGCCATTGACCGCTGGGAGTTGGCTGGGGGCGTCAGTCCACGTGTGAATCTTGCGCCGTCACACAAGCGAGGAGGTTGGATCGTCCAGCGAGAAACCGCTTGGCACGCCGAATGGCGAGACTGTCCAATCGCAGTCTGGATGAAAGAGGAGCGCACAGCCTTCGTTGCTGTCAACGTACCTTTTGTGTCCTTCCGTGACGGCTTGGTATCCGATTGGAGGAGTTGGCTGATAATCAACCGCTCCTCCGCTGCTTCGGTGCTCGCTCGACTCGGCTCTCTGATCTCCGAATCGCCCAAGCATGTGAAGACGTTTGGTGGAGGACACCTGAACTTTACACCCAAGTATGACTGGGATTCGGTCGTGCTTGAGCCTTCCACCACTCAGTTGGTCAGAAGTGACTTTGAAGCATTCTTCCATCGGGAGCAGTGGTTCCGAGAACACGGATTGCCATTCCGTCGCGGCTACCTCTTCTACGGGCCTCCCGGCAACGGAAAAACCAGCGTGATTAAGGTGATGGCATCGCACCCTGCAATCACACCGTTCACTCTCGATTTTTGCCACGAATGCTTAACCAACGAATCCCTCACTGGTTTTTTTGAAATGGCATCGCAAAATGCGCCGTCCCTCGTCGTGCTTGAGGACTTGGACAGAGCCTTTGCACAGCAGGAGGACCGCGAGAGGCGCTTGAAGATAACCCTTCAGCACTTTCTGAATTGCCTTGATGGAATTGGCACCCAAGACGGGTTAATCGTGGTTGCGACGGCAAACGATCCTACCATGCTAGATGGGGCGATTCTAAAGCGTCCGGGCAGATTTGATCGGGTCGTTGCTTTTCGCCCTCCCGAGCCAGCTTTGGCCGCGCACTACCTCCGGCACCTGAGTCGTGGCGCATTCGATCTTCCGTCATTGAGGAGCATTACTGGAGAGGCCACGGGGCTTTCTTTCGCGCAGCTTCGGGAAAGCTACATTCTCGCAGGGCAACTCGCATTTGATTCCCAGTCAAAGGTTGGGATCGAGCACCTGCGAGCAGGAGTTCAAACATTCCGCCAGCAAATGACGGCGGTGAAATCAGCGGGTGTGTCGGCTACTGGGTTCGACGTTGGCAGGGCGTCGAGTTTGAGATCATGAGCGCGTCAGATGACCAGTCATAGCCCTGCAGTTTCCAGCAGAGAATGGGAGCATCGAGGCTCTTCGGCAAAGTCCATCGCGGGATGAGCACTCCGACAGAAGGTCAACAGAAAGAACCTGCGCGTCAGCTTGGCATTCACAATCTCGGCTACTGAACCTGGACCTGCTCTCGTTTCAGATCAGATTTTCTTCGTGTCGATGCTCTTCGTTTCGACGGCGTTTCACGCCCGCTGAATCGCTGAAGTTGATTGATTCACCGGGTGCAAACGCTAGAATCAACCCATCCGCGAAAATATTTTACGGACAAAGGCCAAAGATTAAGGCCAGAACCTTGCAGATGCAAGTTGAGGGTAGTGGCGAGGTTCGCCTCGAACCCAATACAATCAGGCTGATTCCCCAGCAGGAGAGAAATGGCCGGAAACAGGAAAGGTACCGTCGACCGCAAAACCGGGCCAGGCGCGCCGGGCGAGATAGACGGTTCCAGCGAACTGAGCGAGCTACCAAAGCATCGACAGATTTATCAGGAACTGCTTCGCGAAATACGAAACGGTACTTACCAGCCGGGCGATCGGCTGCCCAGCGAAATTCTGCTCTGCGAGCGTTTTGACGCCTCGCGCATTACTGTCGCCAAGGCGATCCAGCAACTACAGAGCGAGAAGTTGGTGAGCCGCATTTCCGGTTCGGGTACCTACGTGGAAGCACCCGTCCAGACGCAGGCCTTCCAGTTTGGCCTGCTCATCCCCGAATTGGGCAGCACGGAGATTTTTGAACCGATCTGCCGGGGCATGATGCGGTCTCCTCTGGCCAAGTCTCATTCTTTGATCTGGGGACACTCGGAATCGAGCCTGGAGCACCGCGCCGAGGCCGCCATGCAACTTTGCCAGCAATATATTTCGCAGCGGGTTGCCGGAGTATTCTTCGCCCCCATTGAATATGTTGGAGACAAGGACCGCACCAACCGGGAGATCGTGGCCGCTCTCGAAAAAGCGAAAATTCCCATCGTTTTGCTGGATCGCTGCTACGAGAAATATCCGGACCGCGCTCCTTATGATCTCGTGGGCATCGATAACCATCGCGCCGGTTATACGATGACACGGCATTTGTTGAACGTTGGCGCCGAGCGGATTATTTTTGCCACGCGTCCCAACTCCGCTTCGACCGTCGCCGCCCGCATTGCCGGCTATCAGGAAGCTCTCCAGGCGCACGGCCACGAACCTCCCTGCCCGGGTATCTTTCGCGGCGATTTTGACGATATTGGCTTCATCGAAGCCATGCTGCAGGAGGCTTCTCCGGACGCCATTGTTTGCGCCAACGACGTGACTGCGGCGACCGTCATGCAATCTCTTTTGAAACTAGGCGTCGCCGTGCCAGAGGAAATACGGATTGTCGGCATCGACGACGTCGGCTACGCCCGATTCCTCCCCGTGCCCCTCACCACGCTGCATCAGAATTGCCCGGAGATGGGGGCGGTGGCCCTGTCCACCATGCTGGACCGGGTACAGTTTCCTTCCACTCCACCCCGGGAAATTCTGCTTCCCTGCGAACTGATCGTTCGCGAGAGCTGCGGGATTCATCTTCCCAGGAAGTAGAGCGCAGAGAAGTAGGCTTGGAACAGAAGCGTGCTCGGCGATGGTTTGAATGCACGCCGATGTCAGGGAGCTGGCGGCGGCGCGAAGGCGTCAAGTTCCCGCAGATTCCATGCCGGAATCGCACCGGTGCGGCTGGCAATGAGCGCGCCCAGACGGTTGGCGAAATCGGCGGATCGTTTGGCATCCCAGCCCGAGCTCAAGGCATGCATCAGGCCGGCGGCAAATGCGTCCCCCGCCCCGATCGCATCGACGACTGTGATGGGGTATGCCGGAGACTCCACATAGTCAGATCCGAGCAGCAGAGCGCAGCCTTTATCGCCACGCGTCACGCAAGCAGCTTCCCACCCGAACCGGGCAGCCCACTTGCGGCAGAACTCTTCAATGCTCTTGTGATGCGGATCGCCCAGCAGATTCTCCAGGATGCCGATCTCCACATCGTTCAACTTGGTCAGTGTGGCGGACGCCAGCAGATGGGAGACGACTTCGCGATCATAGGAATTGGCCCGCAAATTAACGTCGTAGAAGCGCTTGGCGCGGGGAGCGGCTGCGATGACACCGGAGGTGGTCGAGCGAACCACACTGTTGGTTTGCGCCAGAGTTCCAAAGTAAATCCAACTGGGAGCGAGGCGCGCCAGTTGTTCGAGTTGACCGGGAGCTAATTGCGCGAAGTCGTAAGCGGCGGGACGATGGATGGTGAAACAGGGTTGGCCGCCGTCGTGAAGAGTCACGCTCACGTACCCAGTCGGATATTCCGGCAGAGTGGGAATAAAATCGGTGGTGAGTCCGAGCGCTCGAATATGGCTCAGCGCCTTGCGGCCGCGTGGGTCGGCGCCGACCGCGCTTACCAGATAGGCGCCATGCCCGAGTTTCGCGGCGTGGGCGGAAAAATTGAGGGGAGCGCCACCCAGATGTTCGGCTTCGCCGACCACGTCCCACAAAACTTCGCCGATGCTGATGAAATTCAACGAGACCTTTTGGAGGCACCCTGCGAGTTAGAGGCACCCAAGAGCAATGCCAAATTGCCAATAGCTGTGTATCATGGAAACGCACAAATGTAAATACACATTACAACAATGTGATAGTCTTCTACCGAACTCGGGCGCCGCGCGGGAATGGACTCCACTCGAAACTTGGTTCCGCGCTTCGCCGGCCAGAAAGCCGACTCGAAAGCAGACCAGCAAGCTAAGGACATAGAGAATGAAATATCCGTCCATCGTGCGTCAAGCTGTTTTCGCAGTGTCTGGCTCCTTACTCGTCGCGATGCTCGCCATCCTAATGCTCGCCATTGGAGCCGCGGCCGCTGAAAATTACGACGAACCTTATCGTCCGCAGTTTCACTTCACGCCCGCCAAGAATTGGACGAACGATCCCAACGGCCCGATTTTCTATCAGGGCGAGTACCACCTTTTTTATCAGCACAATCCCTTCGGCAACGAATGGGGTCATATGAGTTGGGGACATGCCGTCAGCCGCGACCTGGTGCACTGGCAACATCTTCCATTGGCCCTCGCGGAAGAGAACGGCATCATGATTTTCTCCGGCAGCACCGTCGTGGACTGGCACAACAGCAGCGGCCTATGCACAGGATCCGCCGCCGATCCGTCGTGTCTGATCGCGATCTATACGGGTTATACGGGGACTCAGCAGTTTCAGAATCTCGCCTACAGCAATGACAAGGGGCGCACCTGGACAAAGTACGCGGGCAACCCCATTCTCGATCTCCACTTGAAGGACTTTCGTGATCCCAAGGTGTTCTGGCATGAAGCGACCCACAAGTGGATTATGGTTACCGCGCTCTCGCCGGAACACAAGCTGCGCTTTTGGGGATCAACCGATCTTAAGCACTGGACCGCACTCAGCGATTTCGGTCCGGCCGGCGCCGACGGAGGCGTGTGGGAGTGTCCCGACCTGTTCGAGTTGCCCGTCCAAGGTGAACCAGGACAGGCGCGCTGGGTGCTCGACGTTAATCTGAATCCAGGTGGTTTCGCCGGCGGGTCGGGCGACCAGTATTTTATCGGGCAGTTTGATGGAACGACTTTTACCAATGAGAATGCGAAAGAACTGACCCTCTGGAGCGATTACGGCAAAGACTTTTACGCTTCCACTTCCTTCAGCGATATTCCCAAGTCCGATGGCCGTCGCATGTGGTTGGGATGGCTGGTCAACTGGCAGTATGCGGGCAAAACGCCGACTTCGCCGTGGCGAGGCTTGCAATCGATTCCCCGGGACCTCAAGCTGAGGCGGACTGCGGATGGAATTCGTCTCCTGCAGGAACCGGTTGCCGAACTGCACACATTGCGGGGGCAACATACCAGCCTGACAGGGCAGAGTATCGGCGCCGTCAACCGGGCGTTGCAGGCAAGACATGTCCATGGGGAAACGCTGGAGATTGAGGCGGAGATCGAAACCGGCGGCGCTTCCGAGGTCGGCCTCAAAGTGCGGCAAGGGCCAGAGGAAGAAACTCTGATCGGTGTCGACATGGGAGGCAGCGCCGGTGTTGACAAGGGCATCCGCAAGAAAGAGGCGAAACTCTTTGTCGATCGCACCCACTCCGGCAATGTCAGCTTCGACGGCAAATTTCCCGGCCGCCACGCCGGTCCGCTTCGGTGGGCGGAGGGCAAGCCGGTAAAACTGCATCTCTTCGTCGACGGCTCGTCGGTGGAAGTTTTTGCCAACGATGGCGAGACCGTCATTTCCGACGAAATCTTTCCAGCCGGCAGCAGTCAAGGCGTGGAGTTCTATTCTCACGGCGGGCGAGCGCGTATCGTGAAGCTGGATGTTTGGAACCTGCAATCGGCGTGGAAATAGTAAACTGCAGCTCGACTTAAATTCACGGCGGGTAAAATGACAATTAATTCCTATCTGGTGAAGAGCACGGTTGTGGCCGCACTCGGCGGATTGCTCTTTGGGTTTGACACCGCGGTTATCGCCGGCACAACACACGCGTTAACGCTGACCTATCACCTCACGCCTGGCACGCTGGGCATCACCGTAGCAGCGGCTCTCTGGGGAACAGTGCTGGGGGCGATGCTGGCCGGTATCCCGGGCGACCGCTATGGACGCCGCGACAGCTTGCGGGTGATGGCAGTGCTGTATCTGATTTCGTCGCTGGGTTGCGCGTTTGCGTGGGGCTGGAGCCCATTGGTGTTCTTCCGCTTCATCGGAGGTTTGGGGATCGGCGGCTCCTCGGTGCTCGGCCCCATGTACATCGCTGAGATTGCGCCGGCAAAGTGGCGCGGACGTCTGGTCGGTTTTTTTCAGTTCAACGTCGTCTTTGGAATTCTGCTGGCTTATCTATCGAACTATCTGCTCGGGTTGCTGCAGCTCGGCGACATCGAGTGGCGCTGGAAGTTGGGCGTGGCGGCCGTCCCGGCCGTCTTTTTCTTCCTGATGCTGTTCGTGATTCCACGCAGTCCGCGCTGGCTGGTCAAAAAGCAGCGGATTGACGAGGCCCGCGAAGTCCTGCGCCTGACCGGTGAAGTCGACTACGAGAAAGACTTGCGCGAGATTATCGAATCGATTGATCTGGAGCACGCCGCCAACGAGAGCCTGTTCTCCTGGAAATACCGCCTTCCGATCTTTTTGGCGGTCACCATTGGCATGTTCAATCAACTGTCCGGCATTAATGCCATTCTTTACTATCTCAACGACATCTTTGCCTATGCCGGGTTCAGCAAGGTTTCGGGAGACTTGCAGGCGGTCGCCATCGGCGGCACGAATCTATTGTTCACCATGCTCGCGATGACCGTGATTGACAGGATCGGGCGCAAGATCCTGCTGCTCGTCGGTTCGGTCGGAACGGCAGCGTGTCTGGGCGGCGTCGCCATGATTTTCTTCAGCGGCCATCACCAGAATTTATTAGTCTGGCTGCTGGTTGGCTACATCGCCTTCTTCGCCTTCTCGCAAGGCGCCGTCATCTGGGTCTACATCAGCGAAGTATTTCCCAACCAGGTGCGCGCCAAAGGACAGAGTCTGGGAAGCTTTTCGCACTGGTTTATGAACGCGCTGATTTCCGGGATTTTCCCCCTGATGGCAGCATCTTCGGGCGCCTATCCCTTCGTGTTTTTCTCCCTGATGATGGTCACACAATTTTTTGTGGTTCTGTTTATCTATCCTGAAACCAAGGGATTTTCATTGGAAGAAATGCAGAAAAAACTCACGGTGGCCTGATCCCCTTGGTGTTGTTGGTTCGATCTTTGTCTTTGATCTTTGGTCTTCGTTCTTCGATCAGTGCTTTTCTGAAGCGCCGTCAGGGTGCGTTTCCGAGGATTGTTCTGGGGATTCTTCTTCCGACGATGGCTTCATTTTCTCTCGGGTGCTTCGGCGTTCCTGTTCAATGAGTTCCTTCAGGGCGGTCAGAACCGCCTTGGATTTATCCACCTCTCCAATTCGACGGTAGGCGACCGCCAGGTGGGAGTACGCCGACCTCTCTTTGGGATCAATCGCTCGCGCCTGTTCCAGTTGGACGACCGCGTCGCCCGGTCTGTCTTCATCCAGATAAATGGTGCCGAGGGAGACATGTGGCAGGCAGAGCTTGGGGTTCAGGCGCACCGACTTTTCCAGCGACCTCTGCGCCTCGAGGTATGTGCTGTCGCCTGGAGTCGCTCCCGACCGCAGCAGCCCCTCGCCCAGCAAGTAGAGAAGGCTAGCGTCATTTGGCTTCTGGCGCAGCCGTCCTCTTAGAATCTGAATTGCCTGTTTCGCGTTTCCAGTCTCCAGGTAGGTGACGCCCAGCCCCACGAAGCCAAGGTTCGTCCTGGGCGCCAGTTCCGCCGAGAGCCTAAAATCTTTCTCCGCCAGTTCGAACTCATCCTGCGTTGCATGCAACACGCCCCGCATGAAGATCAACCGGTCGGACTTAGGATGAGACTTGAGGGCGACTTCAATCACCGTCATTCCTGCCTGAAGAGATCGCTGGTTCATGCAGAGAGCGGCGAAATCGAGGTAGTTGTCTTCGTCCTGGGGATCGAGCGCGATGGCCCTTCTGAGAGCATCGACGGCAGACTGAATCTCGTGATTCCCGGCGTACGCCTCGGCCAGGATGTTATTGAGTTCCGCCGTTTCATGACCGCGCGCTATCAGATCCCTTCCCACCTCGATGGCCGTTTGATACGTGCCGGCTGCCAGGTAGCCGAGCATCAGGTCGAACCCGATATCGTATGCATACTGAT
>PLBE01000185.1 GCA_003134435.1 Acidobacteriaceae bacterium | reverse complement strand
CCGACGTCACCGCGAAGGTGGTTATCTACGAGGCCTTCGTCGAGGGGAGACTGGAAGCCCCTAAGCACCTCGCCCGCAGTGTGCATGACCTCTACTTCGAGCCAAAGTACGAGGAATTCCGCCCGCGAACCATCTGGAGTCTCTCCAATGCGTTCACGTCGGCACTCAAGGAACTGGATCCCATCCCGCAGTTCCGGGCGACGGCCAAGCTGGGCGAATTCCTGGAAGCCCGATTCTCACAATCGTTCTAGCCCGCGAGGGCGGTGTCCATCGCCCCCTTTCCAAGAGAAGTAAATCTCTGCCTTACACGCCCCATGCGGACGCGCGTCGCCCGCGTGGGGCGAAGAGAGGAGTCATGGTCATGTTTTCATTGTTTCCACTTGGGCAAATTGTGGCTACACCCGGGGCGCTAGCGGCGCTGGAGAGAGCGCAGCAGGCGCCTACATGTTTCCTGGCCCGTCATGCAAGCGGGGACTGGGGCGAACTGGAGCCAACCGATGTGGCAGAGAATCAGTACAGCATTGCTCATGGGTTTCGGTTGCTGAGCAGCTACCAGACCAATGCCGGCGAGAAGCTATGGATCATCACCGAGGCTGATCGATCCGCTACCACGCTTCTTTTGCCGGAAGAGTACTGACGAGTCAAGGGGTCCATAGGCCTGGCCGAAAAGGCCTCTTGGGGGGAGATCGCAGGGATCTCTCCCAACGTCACAAGCGCTAACCTTAAGCAGTGCGCGCTAGAAGTTGACCTCCGGCCGCTTCTGTCGACCTAAATAGCCAGAAATCTGGGCCTAGGCTCCAGTTCAAATCGTACTCCAACCAGGAAGGCTCTCTTTCCCAATCGGTTCGCGTAATTCGTAGAATACAAAGACCTCGTTTGACGGAAAGAACACTGAGAGCGCTGAAACGGTCGTATCCTCAGCTTCTGCTCGCACAACTGGCTTCGCTTCCCGTGGTTCTTCGTACACAAAAGTGCAAAGACCAATACTCAGCGAGAGATTTCCGGTCGGCGCTTGTAACATAACTGTGCCAGCCTTCCTTCCTTTTTTGGTGGGATCGATTGAGGCCTCTGACACCTGGCCTTGCAGCCCCAAGGCCCAATCAATCCCTTGCTCAAGGATGCCGCGCCGGGACTGCTGAAATGGGCTTTCTATGACTACGAGGACCTCGGCGGAGTCCTCCTTCCACTTGTTGAAGATTGCGACAGCATCCGCTAAGGAAAGAACCATATACGTTTCTCCGCCTGCACGATTTCAACCGGCACAAGAAGGTATACCTTGAATTTTGGACGCACTTGGCTAGGAAGTGCGATTTCGCCTCAGGTTCGCACAAAAGCCCCCTGAAAATCAAAGGTCGAAAAGGCAGTGCATGCCAGGGAAGTTAGAGGTGAAGACTCTGCGGAAAGCAATTGAGGTTTCTTTCAAACGGCGCGCTACATCACTCCCTGAAAACATTCCTTTCGCGCTCAGAAGCGTCCACA
Organism: Acidobacteriaceae bacterium; assembly: GCA_003134435.1. GTDB lineage: Bacteria > Acidobacteriota > Terriglobia > Terriglobales > Acidobacteriaceae > Acidiflorens. The sequence goes on along the minus strand of PLBE01000185.1, from coordinate 10,046 downwards.
CGTGAAATAGCTGTCTAGCAAAAGGCAGCAGAGAAACTCCCGCAGGCTTGCCTTTCGTATCGGTTTGAAAGCGGCCCCAGACTTGCAGCAGCGGCGAATGTCCATTCCGACTCCCCCAATCTGCCGCAGATTCGCACGTTGCCAAAGGAGGAAGGCCCATGAGGCTACGCCGAAATGAGTATTGCCCGATCCATCGATCACGCTTTTGCTGCGGCCGTGACCAGATCCGGAAGGAACGCAGATTGATAAGACTGGGAGTGCAGCGCATTGAAGATCAGCATCACCCGCGGGGGTATCGGGAATTGAGGTCACCAGCCGAGATGCGCAAGCTGCTGAACCGGAAAATCATAGATCAGAGCAGAAAGTGCGCAATCTGCCAAGAAGAGTTCAGTGACTATAGCGACATCGTGCCGGACCATCGGNNAACATTCAAGCAACCCATTGGTGGTGTAACGGGGACAAAGGGTCAACCAGGATGGCTGGATGACGAGCGATCAGTCGGGCGCTGTCTCGTCCGTACGTGAAATCTGATCGAGGTCAAATTCTCCGAGCGACTGGATCATGCTGAGGGACGTCAGCCACGTATTCGTCGTGTCCTCGGTGCGAGGAGTGTTGAAGCCTTCGCCGATTGTAGGCGGATTAGCTTGTTCACTAAAACTTTGCATCGTCATGTCCTTCCAGGTTGGTGTTGACGCTGACGGGAACGCGTAGGCACGCGCGCTGTCAAACGGCTTCTCGGTCACTCGGTGCGGAAACGTTCGACAGAAGGAGCGTGGGGTGGAGCTAGGCAGCATTGAGGCAACACCGCTGAGGAGATTGTGGGTGCTACAACTTCCATACAACGGGCTTGAGTGTTTCGCGGAGGTACAACGGATGGCACGGCGTGCCGTTATTGGAGAGCTGAGGACATGTGGCTTGATGCCTTTGTCAATGAGAATCTTGGCGAGGAGTGGACCTCTGGCCCGAAGAGTCCTGTGCCCTGGCTGTCCATAGGCAAAAATAACGATTGCAGCAATCTTTGCCATTGCGATCAGATGCTTATCATTATCGGGACCGATGGGGGCGGCGAGAAGAATCAAGCGCTTTTTGTCGGTTGCACGGTACGCGAATGTGTTGCCGACGTAGATGCCGCCATAGCCCCATGCCCTGGCAAAGCGACCGCATTTCGCCACGGTGGGATCGTCCACCATCGGGTCGGCGGTGCTCGGGTTCATCATGATGAACATGGCGTGCGGCTTTGTTTCGTCCCACGTTCTGATGAGCCGATAACGGTAGCAGTCATCAGTGCCGCCAAATACGGCGGAGCTTTTCACATCACGGCTTATCGCTAGTCGAACCTTGCCGCCCGGATCGTGTTTAGGAATGCCTGCCATCGCAAAATGAGTTTACCTGCCGCATTGATAGAACGAGCTACCGTTTAAGCTCCCGGAAGGAAAACGGACAACGCGGGACGAGCGATGCGAGTGGTGAGCAGAGTCGTTGACAGGACCCGCGCCGGGCTAGGTGGTCGGAGGCAGAAGGTTCGGGTCGGACACGGGGAGAACGGATCGCTGAAACGAGGGATGTCGGAGCGATAGCAGGAAAGGGACGACCCGAGCACGGCGGGGGCTACTTCGAGACTGGCGGGCGTGAAGCTTCTAAGCTCTCCTCTTCGCGCACAAGCTCGTTGTACCTGGCGCGGCTGATGGGGAAACTGTGGTAATACACATAGGTGGGGTCAACAGCGACAATGCCTTGTCCGCTGCGGTAGACATCCCCTGTGAGGTCGCCTAGTTCATCCTTGTGGACGCGGGCCGGTGATCTTTCGAAGCAGTAGTAGCAGGTTGTGAGCGAACGCTTCTTGCGAGGCATCGGAACCTCCGGCTGCTCAATTAATAAGATGCGGTCAGCATGAAGAACGCTGGGAACCTTGGCCAATTAACCGCCCGCTTCGGAAGGCCGCGGGGCTGTTGGTGGTACGACGGGGGGCTTTCCGGAGTCCGTCTGATCAGTTGGAACACCTTTTAGCCCAGCAATCTCGGCGAATTTCTGCAAGAGCTTTTCCAGCGGCCAGAAGCCAAAGAAAATTCCGAGGGTGAAGAATCCATAGAAATTTCCCTTCTCGACCGTGATTCCGAAAACGTTGGGGTCTTTCATAATCCCCGCGATAAAAAAGGCCAGAACTCCCTTGAGGAGCACGGAAATGAGATTTGAATATGCAGGCCCTATAAAGATTTCAGAGGCGAGGCGCTTGTAAGGAGACGAGCCGGTTACTTTTACAGCTGGTGAACCTGGCGCCGGATTACCGGCGAGCGGGTTCTTCGATGGGTTCAGCTTTTGGGCTTCGACGATCAGCCGCGCGGCGCCAAAGACAAGATACTGACAGAGAGCCCCCGCAAGCGCCATCAGAAAAGACGGCGTATAAGCGGGCTTCACGGTGAAGATGATCGGTGGAGGGTCAATTTCTCTCGTTCCACCTGAGCCTTGTAAGACTTCGACGACATTTACCTCGCACGTTTCTGCTGACCAGAAATGAGGTTGAATAACGATTTCCTCGGAGCCTTCGCTGTTTGACTTGAATTGCGCCGTTGTTGATGGAGCGAATTTGGCTTGTTCTTCTGAGCGCGGAGACTTCGAGAAGTCGGCGCAATCGGAGGAGAGGTGAAGATCTACGGGAAAAACTGGTATTACCGTGTCGGCGCCGTCCTTGAAATGAAAAGAGAGTCTCCGCGGAGTATCACCTTCGAGCGGTTGCTTCGTGTCTATCGTTGGCTGGAGTGAATACTTTCGGAAGCCGAGATCGACGATCCTCGAAGTGCGTTTTGCCTGCTGATCGCCAGCTGCAGTATGGAGGTAGAGGTCCGCCGCCAGTTCGACAGCTGCCGGCGGATCACTAGGCAAGGTGGCTTCGTATTGGATTGTCGAAAAACCACGGCTCGGGTCCGTCTTCTTGCTCAGACATGAGACGCTTTGCCCGCACGATACGAATGGCGCAGTAAACTGTTTTCCCGGCAATTCGGAGGTAAATGTTACCGAGAAAAGAAATTTGTTGTCTTTGATCGTGGGTGGGTCGTGAGGCAGATCAATCGATAGAAGAGTATCGTCCTGCGTTGGCGTCGCGCCTGCTTCCGGCTTTCCCGATTCTGCAAACGTCAACAAGGCCAAAAACAAGACTACAATCGCGAATTGTGTCGTCACTCTGCTCATTGCAGGTTCGCATTTACGACTTTGACCGCGATGGCTCCGCCCGCGATTCGCACCTGAAAGATGCCCTTGGCGGATCGAAAATCCTTTCCGGGTGACACGTCGCTCGGAGCGATTTCCAACCTGTCCAACTCGCTATCGCAGTTTCGCCTCGTGATGCGAACTACAAGGCGATCGAGAGTCCAGGTATCCTGCTGCGGCACTTTTAGCTGAGCCAATTCAGCGCCGCGCACCATTTGCCGAGAGGAAAAGGATCGAACGCCGGAGTCCTTCACTTCGTAGGTTCCGGATAACACTAGAATGCCGTGCCCACCACCGGGGCAGTTGCAGATGTTGAAGACACACTGCTTGCCGAGGCCCCTAATACTTCCAGTGGCAACGTAGGAGTGTCCTGAGGGAATCACTGACTGAGTCTGAGAGCCTATATTATTCAGGTCTTGCCATTGCGCATGGACATTCGACACTTGAGTATTCTCAGGTGCCTGCCAGGCCACACTTGTTGTAGCGGTTTGTTCGCACCCTACCGAGACATACCCTGACTGATTGCTGAATGGGATCGTCTGAGTCGTCTGAACCTTTGCCGTTCCGGTTTCCTCCACCACGAACTCAAACTGAGGCGTCGGAGCCTTGATGCCGATGTTAATCGTTGTCTCACTAACGATGCCCAGTAACGCGGATAGTGATCCGGAGACGTAGTAAACGCGAAGTGCCAATTGCGAAGTGCGAATCGGGTCGCACGCCGTATTGACGATTCCGATGGTACGCGCTACCTCTTGGGATAACGGAACCACGATCTTGCTAAAGTCAGCATGCATCGAACTTGTCGGAAGGGCTGCACCGGCGAGGAGTAGATCCGGGGTTCGGTTGTTGGCTTTTGGATCGGTCAAGTGATAACCGAGGATCACAAGGGAATTCTGATACTGCGGAGTTAGCACGCCTGGTATCGCGGCGCCAAAAACCACCGGGGGCTTATCAGAAGCTGGTACATGGTCAAAAACATCGTGAGCAATGTCGAGGCTCTTGAGAATCAGGAGTGCCGACTTTTGCTCAGTCTGTTCGTTCAAGTCCTCAAGATTATTCAATAGACCTGCAAGACTCTTCAGGGGGCGTGCCTCGGACTCCGACAGGGAGTCGGTCGAGCGATTGAGGCTGCTGGCATATACTTCTGCCAGCCGAGAAGACATAGTGCGGAGGATATTCGCGAGTAAGAGTTGCTGCTGACCTTGAATAATCTGGCTGTTGTCGAGGGAAGCTTCACCGAGACTGTTGAGTGTGGATGCAACCTCTTCCGAAGAACGGGTTATCGACCCGACCGTTGCGATCTGCTGACATTGCAGGTGTACGGATCCGAGGAGCAGTCCGACACTGCACAAAATGCGACAAATGAATCCGGAAGAGGCAATGTTTCTTCGTGACATAGTGAATAGTAGCCTTCGGGCCCGGACAGCCTTTTTAGGAACCCGATTATAACCGAACCGACGTGGTGTACCTTAAATACTTCCGCATAAAGCCCCCCTTTCAAACGATTGTCGGCAGTCGACCTCTAACTCGATAAAATACATTATCGCGTTAAGAACTGGAGCAATGACTAAGCGCGCCCTCGCTTCGTGTTGCTCCCGGAATGTTGCTCATACGCACAGACTTCGCATGATCGATGAGAAGCGGGTAGCGGAGTTCCACAGATTCCGCACGCGGCTTCCCGAAATACCGGACGTTTTTGAGCCTGGTCATAGTTAGCTACTTTCGCCTGTTCGCCTAGGCCAGCATAAGAATCCATTATCAACATGCCGGGACCTCCCATACGAGCAGAGAGGGTTCCGCCAAGCGGTACGTTGGCTGCGATATTGATCAAGTTTGGTGTCTCTTGTGCTATGGCACCCCCGACTACATCAAGCCCAAACCAAATCTCTTCTCGCTTCGCCCCAACAAAAGCCCATTGGCAAGATGCGCCTACCGCCTTCGCTCGACCTCTACCGTAAGCTATGTCCTTTACAGCCTTCACGCTTAGGGCTTTAATGCGATTCAATTGAGCCCTTGCTTTAATAGCAGAAGAGATGGCTTCCAGATCTCTGTGAAATGGATGAGAGCCGGTGGAAAAGATCTGAATCGGCTTTATTTTTGTCGGGCTACTTTGAGTAACCGTCACTCTTTCGCTAGCTTTCGCAGCCTCACCTGCTTCGTCTGCTCGTTCATAGTTGGAAATGCAGCAAATCGCAGGAACGTCGTGTTCCCAAACGGAAACGACGAATGTGTGGCGCGACCTTGTTGAACCGTACTTTTGTCGTAACGAAATGAGGCGAGATTGAGTGTCGGCAGCAATTCGACCGACAATATCAGCAAGCGGCAGCTCAAACACCCGTTGTTCAGCAAGTGACATCAGCCATTCGCTCGGTGTTTTCCCTGCATCGTCCATTCCGATGCCGTTATAGACAATTACTCCGTGCGCGTCGGAGCAACCGAACACGGTCATCTTTGTCGATCTGTTTGTGTCGATTTTCCCTGAAGCGAAACCTGTTAATCGACGGTCAGAAACGGAGATCATGCCGAATGGCCATACTACCGTCAGGTTTGCAGACATGCTCCATTTTCTCACTCTGCTCCGCCCCAGCCCTGCTGAATGCTTTTGGCTAGTCGGTCGTTTTCCTTATCTGAAAATGTGGCCGAGCTGCAACGGCCTTAATGCTTGCCGGATTACACTCCATAAAAGAGGTTATGGGTGGCGACAGGCGCGTCCAATCGAATCGGCTGCTTGACCGAACGCTAGCGAGGGCCAAGGTTAGGCCCTGGCATGACCACCGAGATCCCGATAGGCTCCGTTGCCATTGCTAAGGTCAACACTCCCGCGTGTTTCGTCGGTGAGATCGGGGGTGTGTTATGGCACTGGCGTCTTTGAAGACCAACCGTAAGCGTCCGAAGAGAACCGTCTTGCTAAGTTTCCACGAACAGGTTAAGTGGACACTTCCGCAGGTGCAGATTTTATGTTCCAGGGCAAAAGTTCGTCGATGCGATTGATGGGATGGTCGGCGATACGCGTCAGCACCTGGCGCAGATAGGCTTCGGGATCGAGACCGTTGAGCTTCGCCGAACCGATCAGGCTGTAGATGACGGCGGCGCGTTTCCCGCCGCCTCCACCACAATATCTTTATTGTTTTCTTCTGTTTACAAACATATCTCAATTATTGTACCGTTTGTGTACCACTGCTTCGGCAGTCGGTGCAGCGAGGTATAAGTTGAGCCTTTTCGTTTACACCCGCCACACATCTGATTGTCCCAAGAAGTCCGATCGGTTTTGGAAACGCTGTCGGTGTCCCAAGTGGATTCGCGGCATCCTGAATGGATCCCCCGTTCGTCAAACAGCCCAAACCCGCAGCTGGGAAAAAGCTGAGGACAAACGCAGACAGCTAGAGGAAACGGCGGAGGAGCAGGCCGCTTCGATTCGGGCCGGCGAACCGCCGCCGCGAGCGGCTGAGCTTGTCACCGTACACAATGCTGTGAAGAAATTTCTCGCCAGCAAACGCACAGAGAACCTGGCAGATTCGACTCTCGATAAACTCACAACGATCTTCGAGAAACAGTTTCTCGGCTGGAGTAATTCGGCTGGGTTCACGCACCTCGTTGAGATCACAACCGCCGATCTCGAAGGCTTCCGCGACACGTGGACCGACGGCCCCCTGGCAAAGAAGAAGAAACAGGAGCGGTTGATCGGATTCTTCTATTACTGCTTGCGCCTGAGCTGGATCAAGTCCAATCCCGCCGTTCTGCTCGGCCGAATTAGAGCGGATGGCCCTCCCACGGACTACTTTCCGAAGAGCGAGTTCGACAAGATCATGGACGCAACATACATCTATCAGCCGAAGGGTTGGCTGGAATGCCGGAATCAGGCGACACGGCTCCGCATTCTCACCTTGCTACTGCGTTGGAGTGGACTCGCCATTCGGGATGCTGTGACGCTGGAAAGACGCCGACTGAACGAAAACGGTGAGTTGTTCCTATACCGCGCGAAAACCGGTAGTCCCGTCTACGTTCCCCTCCCTCCAGATGTGGCGGAGGCGCTGAGAACAATTCCGCCAGGCCCCAGCCCCAATCCCCGATACTTCTTTTGGTCCGGCAACGGCTCGCCAAAGTCCGTTGTCGGCAATTGGCAGCGGAGCTTTCGGCGATTGTTCAAGATTGCAAACCTGCGGGGTGATGACGGATCGCCGAAGCGTTGTCATCCGCACATGCTTCGGGACACATTCGCAGTCGAGATGTTGCTAGCCGGTGTACCGCTGGAACAGGTCTCAATCCTGCTCGGCCACAAGAGCGTCAAGATTACAGAGAAACACTATGCCCCGTGGGTTAAGGCTCGCCAGGAACAGCTAGCTGCCAACGTTCGCAAAGCTTGGAATGTGACCGGCGCGGCTGCCCAAAAGCCGCGGCGAAAGCAACCGAAGGGCGCGAAGAGCGCATGATGATTGGCTCGAAAGGTCTTTGGCGTATCGTCTCTTCGTTGGAACCGGAATGACATTCAGCTTGCTTTGCGCAGCTTTCGATGGACACGATGAAGAACCGTTTCCGGCACGCGCAATGTTCGATATGCGCGCTTGTGCAACCTTTCCTCGGTGCCCCAGTGAAGTACGCCTGGTTCCCTTTCGAACATTTTCCGAACAGTCTTCTCACTCAGTGCCCAGAGCTTAGATATCTCGATAACCGAGTAGTGCCTCTCGCTGGCTAGGTCAGATGCCGACAGTGAAGTACCGGAAATCGTGTCGAAGGAACGGTAAGACTCGGCTGGTTTTCTTGCGAATTCAGGCATTGCGATGACCTCAACTGTCGCTGCGTGTTTACCAACTTGATTCCAGGCTGCCTTGATTGTCCAATGAATTCTCGGGCGACACCTATTCCGAATGGGAATAGCTGGCTGAAAGCAGCCAGTTCTGAGCGGATGATGTTGAAATATCAAGACTAGTAAAGCGCCTTGAAATGATTGTATTTCGCACGAAATTGATGCAACAGGTTTTCCGCAGGAGATGTAGAGGGAAGCACAAGAGTCCTAAAATGGGATCGGTCGTAGGCGAGAACTTTCGAAACATTTGTAGAATCCTGATTGGCAACAAAAAAACAGTCCAAAGCCCGCATTTCCCGGCTCAATCCGATGAAATTCCGCGAAAGGCCTAAAGGCAAAGGCGTCGAATAATACTTGCATTCCGCAATAATCAGTGCCGAAAAATAGCGAGGATTTACGCTATTCTCTCTGCAGAGAATCGCCTCTGCCCGATCCAATACAGCCACATCCGCCTCGTGAGCCACTCCCGATTTCGCGTCGATCTGAACCCCAAGATGTGCTTCTAACTCCGGCTTCCCTGGGAATGCTATAACCGCGTGCGTGTAGTTCTGGTTTAGCGAGTAAATGACCCCTGGGGAAGTACGTAGAACAGGTGATGTCGCAGGCAGGCCACCAACGTTCTGAAGGGATACAGTTGCGCCTTCTTGTCGGGCAGCTCGAATTGCCAAGAGCCAGATAAAAGCCTCATATCGATCATTCATTGCAGCCGAAGTCATGCTCCCCAAATTCTGGGTTTGAAACTCTGAAATGAGGAGGTCTATGAGTGCTTGATCTGTGGGCATTACGGATGAGCCTCTTCGCACAGCTTCTTGATGAGTCCATCTACCCGCTCCTTGGCCTGCAGGTGAACATCCACTGAGGACTTATCCAAAACGAATCCTTCTCCCTCTGGTGTATTGCGTTCTGGTTGAAAAGCTATTGTTCCAAACTCCCCAACCAAGATTGCATTCATCGATGCGGAATCGTCGAACAGGCCTAGGACCGCATTTGTTAGAAGAACCAATTGCTCAGAAGGCGAGTAAGGAATGGTCCTTGTGTACTCAGCACTTTGGCGGGAGATCGGCACCTCGTCTGCCGTAGAAGAACCAGCTGGGCGTCCTCTCGGACGCTTAACTTTGATTTTCTCCTGTCGTCGCCCCTCTTGCACGGCGGACGACACTTCTTGCACAAGCCATCCAAATCCGGATGCCGTGAGAGCATCGGAAAGTCGTCGAATCACATCCTCCACGTCAATCTGCGCCATAAGAACCGACGAATTCGAAAAAAACGCTCCCCGATTCTACCGCGCGAGTCTCGCGACAACCAGATGTTATTCCGGTCCGAAAGTCGGCTTATCAAGACTTGAACGTTCCACGCAAAACTTCCAGAGGTTCCATGAATCCGGCAGATTGCCGGGCCGATAAGACATGCACAGACCGGCGACATTCCACCTGTCAACGGCGCGGCGCCGGGTTTGCCTTTTTCATGCTCACGACTCGGGAAGACAGCGGCAATTCAATCGGTTGTGGTGGGCGGCGCTGGTAAGCATATCTGCGCAGGAATGACCGGACGAACTCGTTCGCCAATCGTGAGTCATCGTCGGCTCTCATAATTACGTACGTTTGGAAACACAATGAAGTATCGGAAAGCGGCTTTACTACTACACCTTCAGCCCCAAAGCCAAAGGCTGCGGGTTTGGTGAGGATAGCCACTCCAACGTGCTCGGATACCAAGTCTACCGCCTCTTGTGGCGCGATGATGTCGTGCGCGCGTTTCGGAGCGAATCCTTCGCGTCGCGCAGCGTCCATAATCGCGTCATGGACCACGGGGTGAACTCGTCGCGCGAACAAAATCCATTCGTCTTTTGCAAAATCTTGGAGCACGATGTGTTCCTTTTGTGCAGCCGCGTGAGTTTCGGGGAAGACTGCATAGAGAGGCGTCAGAGAGAATGGCACGGCCGTGATTTGAGAGTCTTCAGGCGGCGCCATCACTAGGGCCAGGTTCAGTTCGCCGGCCAACACACTCCGGACCAACTCAATTGAGAACTGACTGATCAGTC
>PLBE01000205.1 GCA_003134435.1 Acidobacteriaceae bacterium | reverse complement strand
AAAGGCGTCCCCGGATAAATCATGTTGGCGATCGCCCGCAGCCGCGGCAGACGGAATGGAATCGTCTTCTTCGGCTGAATAAATGTCGTCCACTTCTGATTGATGTCCCCCGATTCGCTGACGTACGTCGGATCCCAGTAATCGCGGAAAATACGCACCGCCAGCGCCCGCTTCTGCGCCAGCGTATACGAAGAAGTGTCGGGAGTGTCGGGATAGGCATGCACATCAAGCACGTCCACCGAACGCGTCCCCGCAACCTTATCCTGCCAATACACTTCGTTCAGCCACCACGGCAGAAAGTCGTTTCCCGCGTGCGCCCCCTTGTCATTGCCGTTGGCCCCGTTCCAGTAAAACCACCAGCAGCACGTAATCGGCCCCAGCCGTATCGCCGCCGCATCCCAGCCCTTCAGTGCCCGGGCTTCCGCAATATAAGTATCCCGCAACTCGTCATAGGCCGAGGGCTGGGGATGTACGTCGCGATGCGTGCTGCCCCAGATCTCGATCTCGTTGTCCATGTCGTAAAAATGCGGGGCGCTCCCAAAAGCCGTGGCCAGCGCCGCCGCCCATTGATTGCGGTAAACACTGTTGGCGGGATCGTTATTTCCCGGTTCATCCAGCAACGGAAAATACGCGTCGTTGGGATTGGCCGTAAGGTAGCTGTCGCACGCCCCCGCCACCATGCCATTGCCCGCGTCCGTGTTGTACGGATCGACGCTGCATTGCGCCCCGTACTTTGCTACCGAAAAACTCCAGTGATAATTGTCCGAGCCGCCCTGTTGCGCCGATGTTTCCGCCGTCTGCGCCACCCACGGCAGCATCGGCATCGTCATCAGCGGATTGCTCCCGGCTGCCTTTACGTCCTGTATGAATTGCGTGGAGTTTCCATCAGCTCCATTGCCGAAACCCTCAGCGTCATAATCTTCAAAGTAGTAATCGTTGGCGGAATTGTAAGTCTGCAACTGCCAGTTGTAAGTTGACGTCGCATCCCCGCCCCAGCGCACCACGCTCAGCCCGCTGTCACTGACCGTCGCTGCATCCTGCGGGTACGCCCCGCCATAAACATAAGGGCTGATCGAATGCCGGTTCCTCAACCCATCGATGGTGATGTGCACCGTCTTACCCGGAGGTAGCGCGGGACCACCCACCCGAGTCACCTCTACCCGCGTAGCGCCGGACGCCCCTGTCCGCCCAGCGGAGCGAAGCTCCGCGCCTGACGCTGAATTCAAAGCCGGATTCGAATTCCCCGAACCCGACACGCTGCTGGTGACAAGTAACCCCAGCGCAACGGCTGCGATTCCATAACGGATTTGACGATTCAAGTGGGAGGGCTTCATGGAGAAATATCTTACCGTCGGTTCAGACCGGCCGCGACACTCGTAAGTGCAGCCCCACAGCGGGACTTTACCTTCGCGAAGGATTGACCAGAAGGACAGTCGACAAACCGCGAACGGACAATAGTGGTCAAAAGCGGTATCCAAAATGAGTTGATCCGTGGAATCAGAAAACCGGAGGCCCTATTCTCTACTTCTTCAGCAGGCTGGTGTGGCTCGCCACGCACACCCACTTGCCTTCCTGAAACACCCAGGTATCGGTGAAGCGTCCGAAATGCTCGTACGGTTTGGTGCCGTAACTGCCTTTCGTATGGTAGCTGCCCGCTACGATCGCCGTATTGGCGTACAGTTCCACTTTCATCTCCCCGATATTCATGATCGCGGGCTGATACTCCGGGTCCTTGAAGTCCGCCAGAAATTTCTTCCGATCGCTCACTTCACCGTCGTATTCCGTGTTAATAAACTTGTCGCCGATCATGCTCGCGATCGCGGCCACGTCGCGGCTGAGCTGGGCCTGGTTCCACATGCGCTCCAGCCCCTCTAACTTGGCGCTCTCGCTCGCGTAAAGATCTTTTGGAGATTGCGCCAACGCTCCGCTTGTAAGCAGAAAGCACAGGGCCAGTGCGACGATTGTACTTGGCTTCCCGCGCCGTGTCCGAGCCTGCTTCAGCATAATCATGTCAACCATAGCGCGGGAAATCCGCATCGAGCTATCAAAAACACGGATCGCCACCTTACTCTTGTCACCGGCGTAACCTCCGGTCGCTTTAACCATTTTCTAATTTTCTTGAAACGTCCACGCGCCCGGACTCCGGAGTCGCCCTCACTGTCCTTCGGGTTTGTCGATCTTGCTCGCGACTTTTACGCCGCTTAATCCGTTCACGTATTTCGAGACGCCCCGATACAGCGATTCCGCAATGCGCTGCCGATGCTCCGAGGTTTCCATCTTCCGTTCGTCGGTGGGATTCGACACAAACGAAATCTCCGCCAGAATGGAAGGCATGTTCGCCCCAATCAGCACGATAAATGGCGCCTTCTTGATCCCACGATTGCGGATGCCCGCATTATTCAGAGCCAACCCGCCGTAAAGCGACTCCTGCACGTCGCCGGCAAACTCGCGCGATTCTTCGATCTTTTCCTTCAGCGCAATCTTCTTCACCAGATCCTGCAGCTCGTGAATCGACTTCTCCGAGACCGCATTTTCCCGCGCCGCCACTTCCAGCGCTTCCGGCGAAGAAGTGAAATTCAGGTAGTAGGTTTCGACCCCGCGCGCGTCCGCATCCCGGCTCGAGTTGGCGTGCACCGAAATAAACAAATCCGCCCGCTCCCGGTTCGCAATCGCGGTGCGGGTTTCGAGCGGAATAAAAGTGTCATCCTGCCGGGTATAAATTACTTCCGCTCCCAGCCGCGATTCCAGCAAACGCCCCAGCCGCTTTGCCACATCGAGCACTACGTCCTTTTCCAGCAGCCCATTCGGCCCAATCGTGCCCGTGTCATGCCCGCCATGACCCGCGTCAATCACAATCTTCCCAATCTTCAATCCCAGAGCCCGCGTCAAAGACCGGTCGCCCGCCGCCGTGGGACGCGCTTCTCGCGCCGCTTCCCTTGCCTCCAGATTGGCCCCCGTATGAAGATCCCCCGTATCTGCCGCTTCCACCGCCGTACCAGATTTCCTCCGGTGCCCGGAACTGGAAGAAGCACGCGAAGAAGAAGAAGAAGAAGAAGAAGATAGCGATGATGACGGAAATGACGATGACGACGACGATGACGATGACAACGACGATGACGACGACAACGACGAACCCGGCGCCGCCAAATCCGCCTTCGCCACCGTCGTCCGATCGTCGCCCGAGTTTTCTGCCCCTTGGCTAGGCTTCACTTCGCGCCGGCGCTTCTCGCTTTCGAGCCTGCCCGGCTTCGACGGCGCGCGATCATCCGCCTCCACAATCGTCTTTGGAATCCTGCGATTCGTCCCTTTCACCGTCACCGTCGTCTTGATCACGCCCGCGCGATTCGCCACCGGCTGGGAATCCGCGCTCGCGTCGGCCGCAGGCAAGTCGGTTTCAACCGGCCCCGGCTTCGAATTGCCCGTCGCCGCTTTCCTGTTGTCTCTTTTCGCCTCTCCGCTCGTCTCTGCCTCGCCCGACTCATCCTCCGCATCCGCCGATGCCGCCAGGGCTGTGTCCGCGTTCGCCTTCGCCAGCTCTGCCAATGACGGATTCGACCGCTTCGCTTTCCCGTGCGCATCACTGCCGTGCGCATCCTTGCCGTGTATATCAATGATCAGCCGGTACGGGTCCGGCAGCAGAAAAGCGTCGTAGCTCGCCAGGTCGTCCACCTCCAGCACAATCCGCGTGCGCCCCGGCTGATACTCCGCAACCCGTATCTTCTTCAGAAAGCCATCGTCGACGTCAAACGTCTTGCCCACAAGCGTCGAAGCCAGCTTGGTGTCGTGCAGGTCGAAGAAAATCCGGTCCGGATTCGAGATCCGCTGCGATCCAAACTTCACCTCCTGCTCCACGTCGATCGCCACCCGCGTGTAATCCGGCGTGGACCAGTGCCGCACTCCAGTCACTCGGGGCAACGCATCACGACGGTTGCTCCCCGCTTCGCCGGCCTCGCCCGTCTCCGTGCCCGCGCCCGCTTTGCCATCGCCCGAACCGGACGTCGACCGCCGCTTGCCCGCCGCCTTCTGCCCCGCGCGCTCCATCGCGTCCGCCTCGGCGTCGAGCTCCTTCACCGCCGAGCGCGCATCGTCGGCCAGCCGGTTCCGCGGATAGCGATGCAGAAAATCCTGAAATATCGTCCGCGCCTCTTCCGGATCGTTCAGATCGTCTTTATAAATCTCGCCGATCGTGAACAGCGCATCGAACCGGTATTTGCTCCCCGGATATTCCCTCCGCAAAAAACGGTATTGCTCGATCGCGCCCCTCAAAATCTTGTTGTCGTCAAACCGCCGCCCCATCTCCACCATCAGCTCGGCCGTCGCCACCACGCTCGGGTCCGCCTTCGACGATGCCGGAGAGCCAAAGTAAACCCTATGATACGAATCGATCACCCGCTGGTATTCCCGGCGCGTGCGCTCTCCAGCCGGACGGCCATTCAGCGCCTCCCGCATCCGTTCCGCCTTGGCAAATTGCTGCCGCGCCCACGCATCATTGTGGTGAACCCGCGCCCAAACGGAGTCCGAGGGCAGCAGCAGGAGCAACAATGCTGCGCCAAAACGCAAGGCGTGGCCGCCTCGATTTAGGGTCGTAGAAGCCTGGGTCTTCACTGCACCTGTCTTTTTCGTCATCCCGAGCCAAGCGAAGACCCAAAATGCAGAGGCCCTCCCCTTCGCTCAGAATCACAACTCAAATTCCATCGACGCTCTCCGCTACCACGGCGGACCGCGTCGCCTATTCCGTGTTGCTGATGTGCAGCACGCCTCGAGCATCCCGCTGCACTCGCACCGGTTCATACGCCGGCGCGCTCATCGAACTCCGGAAAATGTGTGACGGTTCGCTCCCGCCGTTGTACAAGTTCGTGATCCGGCGCACGTAATCCTGCGTCTCCCTGAAATGTGGAACCCCCGCGCTCCGCGCCACCGCTCCCGATCCCGCGTTATATGCCGCCAGCGTCAGACGAACGTCGCCGTTGTAGCTGTCCAATAATTTCCTTAAATGTCTAACCCCGGCATCCACGTTTTGTTGCGGGTCAAAAGGATTGGAAACATTCAGCGATCGCGCCGTCGCCGGCATCAACTGCATCAGTCCCATCGCCCCCGCGCGCGACACCGCATTGGGATTGAAATTCGATTCCACCTTCACCACCGATCGCACCAGGCTGGGATCCACATTGTGCCGCCCCGCCGCCCGCTCAATCGCCGCGTCGATATCCTCCTGGCTAAAAGCCCGGTTCAGCGTCTGATGAGTCTGCGCCCGGCTGTCCAGATAGCTATGCACTTCCGAAGCCGCCGAACGCGCCGCCCGCATCACCGCCCCGCTCGTCGGAACTGGCTTGAAACGATGCTCCGTCACGCTCCAATAAACCAGCGAACTTCGCGCGCCCCCCCCCACCTCCACCCGCGAACCCTCCCCAGCCTCTTCCCCATTCACGTAAATCTTCCGCCCCGTTTCGTCAGTCGTCGTTGTAATGGTTGACGGAATGCTCCCCGACTGCCCCCATGCCGGAGTGCTCACAATCATCGGCGAAAGGCTGCAGAGAAGACCGCAAAGAACACCACAAACATGACTGCAAAGAAAGGAGATCCTGGTCAAACTACTCATCCGTGCGCGGTGCAGGCGTTTTCCCATAAGGGCTATCAGTGCGGCCAACAGACACACTTACGCTGGGGCCTACCCACCCGAGCGCCTGCCAGAGAATCCAGAACCAGAGTAAGCCGATTATAGGGTGCGCCGCCCACCGGGGCAATCTGTCCAAAGGTCGTTGAACCACCGGAGTAATCTGCGTAACTAACTGAAAGTAATTGATTTCACGACTTCGACCGCATCGGCACGCTCGACTCGCCCGTCCGCCTCTCGGTCTCCCTGTGGCAGTTCCCACTCTTCTCCCACTCTCCACACCCCAGCCAATCTACAATGGCTGTCCAACATCTATGAACTCCGAAGCTCTTCGCAAGCTCTTCGATCAGGTCCGCAAAAAACGCCTCTCCCCCGACGACGCCGTAGAACGCCTCCGTCATCTGCCCTTCGAAGATCTCGGTTTCGCCAAAATCGATCACCATCGCGCCCTCCGCCAGGGGATGCCCGAAGTCATCTTTGCCCTCGGAAAAACGCCCCACCACGTGGCCGAGATCTTCCGCCACCTCGCCGACCACGAAGGCAACGTACTCGCCACCCGCGCCACTCCCGAACAATACGACGCCGTCGTCGCCGCCTTACCCAACAGCGTGCCCCCGGTCGAGTATCGAGCTTTGGCCCGCGCCATCGTCCTCAAGCGCCATCGCAAAATGCACGGGAAAGGCGTCATCGTGGTCGTCTCCGCTGGAACCAGCGACATCCCCGTCGCCGAAGAAGCCCTGGTCACCGCCGAACTGATGGGCAACAACGTCCGGCACATCTACGACGTCGGAGTCGCCGGCATCCACCGCCTCCTCGCCCATCGCGGAGCACTCGCCCAGGCCCGCGTCATCATTGTCTGCGCCGGCATGGAAGGCGCCTTGCCCAGCGTCGTCGGCGGTTTAGTCGGAGTCCCCGTCATCGCCGTTCCCACCAGCATCGGTTATGGCGCCGCCTTCGAAGGCCTCGCCGCTCTACTGGGAATGATGAATTCCTGCGCTTCCAACGTCAGCGTCGTAAATATCGATAACGGTTTTGGCGCCGGTTACGTCGCGTCGCTCATCAACCGCCTCTGATTTTGTGGCAAAGTAATATCCAATGCTCACCTCCACAGACCCGCGCCTCGCCGGGCGAGTTGCCTTCTCCTACCCCAACTTCGTCTCCTTTACCCTCGCCCGCTTCTTCATCGTGGTCGCGCTCGAAATGCAGTCCGTCGCCGTCGGATGGCAGGTCTATGAGATCACCAAACGTCCCCTCGATCTCGGATACGTCGGCCTCGCCCAGTTTCTCCCTGGCTTCGTCCTCTTTCTCTTCGCCGGTCACGCCGCCGATATCTTCGACCGCCGCAAACTCCTTATGTGGTGCTATGCCGGCTACGGCCTCTGCTCTACCCTGCTCCTCACCATCAGTTGGCGCGCTCCCCACTCCGTACACTCCATCTACTTCGTTCTCGTCCTCCTCGGAGTCTTCCGCAGTTTCAGCTTTCCCGTCAGCCGCGCCATTCTCCCCCACCTCGTTCCCGAACAACATTTCTCCAACGCCGTCGCCTGGAATGCCAGCACCTTTCAAGTCGCAACCATCGCCGGACCCGCGATCGGTGGCATCGCCTACGCCCTGTTCCGCGGCCCTCACGCCGTCTACGCTCTCGCCGTCTCCGTCTCTATCCTCTCCATCCTCCTCACCTTCCGCATTCATCCCCTGCCTTCTTCGCCCCCAAAGAACGCCATCCGGAAAGAGCCCATCAGCCTCCGCACCGTACTGGCCGGCTTTCGCTTTATCGGAGAAAAAAAACTCGTCCTCGGTGCCATCTCCCTCGATATGTTCGCCGTGCTCCTGGGAGGCGCCGTCGCCCTCCTGCCCGTCTACGCCAGAACCATCCTCCACACCGGACCCTGGGGCCTCGGCCTCCTCCGCAGCGCTCCCGGAGTCGGCGCCGCCCTCATGGCCATCGCCGTCGCTCACCGCCCCATCCGCCGCCGCGCCGGTCTCACCATGCTCTCC
This sequence comes from Acidobacteriaceae bacterium, assembly GCA_003134435.1. Classification (GTDB taxonomy): domain Bacteria; phylum Acidobacteriota; class Terriglobia; order Terriglobales; family Acidobacteriaceae; genus Acidiflorens. Next base: position 23,146 of record PLBE01000205.1, on the reverse strand, counting down.
TGCGTCGCCGCCTTCGGCGTCTTCACCATCCTCTTCGGCCTCTCCCACAGCCTCATCCTCTCCCTCATCGCCCTCTTCCTCACCGGAGCCGCCGACATGGTCAGCGTCATCATCCGCGCCACCCTCATCCAAGTCGCCACTCCTGACGAAATGCGCGGCCGCGTCAGCGCCGTCGATATGCTCTTCATCGGCGTCTCCAACGAACTCGGCGAGTTCGAGTCCGGACTCACCGCTCAATGGTTCGGTACCGTCCCCGCCGTCGTCCTGGGAGGTGTTGGTACCCTCCTGATCATCGCCATCTGGGCCTGCTTGTTCCCCGAATTACGCCACGCCGATCAACTCACCGTGGCCGAACTCATGCCCAAATAACCCGCTCGTATAGAGCGGACACTCTTGTCCGCTGCTCTTGTTCTTGCTCCCGTTCTTGTCCTTCGTCCCCCAATCCAGCAAACTTCGATTTTTTTAATCCTCGTATACAAGCGAGTTGTTCAAAGGTGCGGCTTCAACCGCGCCCTCCACCTCGATCCTTTCTTCCGGCTTCGGCCGCTCCGGGAATCCGCTCTTCGTGTAATTTGCCGGTTTGGTTTGTCCCGCTCGCGCAATCAATTCATCACAATCGAACTGTGTGTCCCATCACAGACTTCCAACCTCATCCTGCGCGACAATCGTCCCTCGATTGGGGCGCAGACCATCCGCGCCCTCCCAACGGCTGCTTCGAGAATGCCTCTCAGGAGGCCGGCCCCGACGGCAACCGTCCCTTAGCTTTAGGACCCTTGGATCTTTGACAATCAACCGCCGAATCTCAGCTCAAGTGTGGCGCGGACACTCTGATATTGCTGACCATGATCTTGCTGTCCATCTGTACTGCTGCCCCATCCGGCTATCACCCCTGCAAAAGTTCCCTAAGTCCTTATTCCCAAATACTTTCCATATAAGTCCTTATTCTTCAAAGACCCAGCCCATAAATTCTCTCTAACTCCATGATTCCACTCGCGAGGAGGGGGGGGAGGGGGGAGGTACCAACTGATCAATACCGCCAGAAGAGCCCCCGCCCCAGCCCCGGGCCCGCGCCTCCATACTCCGCTGTCATTTCATACGCTTGAATTTCATTCGTGAAACAGGAGAAACAAAATGTCCTTATACCCGATGAGTGTTGCCCGCTGTCGTCACCTTAAGGTCAACGGAACCCAGTGTGGATCGCCTTCGCTCCGCGATCACGAGTATTGCTACTACCACATGCGATGGCATAGCAAGGATCTGGCAGTTTTATTGAAGTCTCGCGGAGATTGGGTCGCCGGCCTGCCCACCCTCGAGGACGCGAACTCGATCCAGGTCGGACTCGCCGAAGTGATGCGACTGCTCGCCACCCAGGAGATTGATCACAAAACCGCCGCGCTCTTGCTCTATGCCATGCAGACCGCCTCCATGAACCTCAAACGGACCTCGCTCGAACCGAAACTCCCCACCCAGGTCGTCATCGATGCCGACGCCCGACGTCCCCTCGGAGCCTCCGCCTGGTCCTGCGTCGAGGGCCGCGAGTTCGATGATCTCACCGGCGAACCGAACACCACGGACGCACCTTTATGATTCGTCGATTTCCCCCGTCGTCCTCCCTGCCTCCCGTCGTCAAAGCCTTTGACTTCCCAGTCAGACGCCAAACTTCGTCCCCGAACAACCGTGAGTGTCCACCAACCTCCACCCCCAACCAACCGCGCCGTCGCTGTTCGTCCGACCTCTGCTGCTACAATTTCCGGTTCGCCATCCTGCCCAGGCGCGGCCAGCCGCGCCTCGGCAATCGTCTCCATCTCGAGGTGTCTCCATGCCGGAAACTCTGCAACTCGCAAATCCCACCCCGCTCACCACCCTTACCGAAGACGAAATTCTGTTCCGCGACAACGTCCGCCAGTTTGCCGAAGACAAAATCCGTCCCCTCGCCAAAGAGATGGACGAAAAAGCCGTCTTCGATCACGCCCTGCTCGATCAGTTTTTTCAGCTCGGTCTCATGGGCATCGAAATTCCGGAACAGTACGGCGGCGCGGGCGGCAGATTCTTTGAGGCCATCCTGGCCGTCGAAGAATTTTCGCGGGCCGACGCTTCCGCCGGAGTCATCGTCGACGTCCAGAACACTCTCGTCGCCAATGCCATTCTGCGCTGGGCCAGCGAAGACCAGAAAAAACGCTACTTGCCCAAAATGGCGGCCAACACCGTCGGCGCCTACGCGTTGAGCGAAGCTGGCTCCGGATCCGACGCCTTTGCCCTGCAAACCAAAGCCGAGCTCAAAGGAAACGAATTCGTCCTCAACGGTCGCAAGCTCTGGATCACCAACGGCAAGGAAGCTGGATTGTTCATCCTGTTCGCCACCGTCGATGCCTCGAAGGGATACAAAGGCATCACCGCGTTCCTGATCGAGAAGAACTTCCCCGGATTCACCATTGGCAAGAAAGAAGACAAACTCGGCATTCGGGCTTCGTCAACCTGTGAATTGATTCTCGAAGATTGCCGCGTGCCCAAAGAAAACGTTCTGGGCGAGGTTGGCAAAGGCTACAAAATCGCCATCGAGACCCTCAACGAAGGCCGCATCGGCATCGGCGCCCAGATGCTGGGCGTGGCGCGCGGCGCGTGGGAATACGCCTCCAAATATGCCCAGGAACGCACCCAGTTCGGCAAACCGATTTCGGAGTTTCAGGGAATCCAGTTCCAGATCGCCCAGATGGCCACCGAAATCGAGGCCGCTCGCCTCATGGTCTACAACGCCGCCCGCATGAAAGACGCTGGCGTAAATTTCGTCAAAGAAGCCGCCATGACCAAGCTCTTCACGTCCCAGGTGGCCGAACGCGTGACCTCGCTGGCCATCGAAGTTTACGGCGGATACGGTTTCACCAAAGACTATCCCGTGGAAAAGTATTGGCGCGACGCCAAAATCGGAAAAATCTACGAAGGCACATCGAACATGCAGTTGGCCACAATCGCCAAGCTGGTAATGGGAAAATAAGGTTAGAGGTCAGAAGTCAGAGGTCACTGCGGAGCGAAACAACCTTGGCCTTTTGGCCTTTACTTCTGCTGTCTACCCTCTGACATCCGCAATGTCTCGGTACTGGCTGCGAAAGTAAAGCAGCGGCTCGCCATCGCGGACCACGACTTCTTCGACTTCCGCAATGAAGATGGTGTGATCGCCCGCGGCCTGCGTCGAGTGTAACCGGCATTCCAGATACGCCAGAGCGCCCTGTAGTACAGGCGTGCCTTGCGCGGTGCGATCGAAGCGCGCGCCAGCGCTTTCCGGATGCTGATGCTTCTCGTCCGAGCGCGCGTAATATTCCGAGATCTTCTGCTGATCGCTGCGCAGCACGTTCACGCCAAAACGCTTTCGAGCGTGCAGATGAGCATGGGTTCGCGCCCGATGGTCGACGCAAACCAGAACCAGCACCGGATCGAGCGAAACCGCAGTGAAGGCATTCGCCGTCATGCCATGGATCTCGCCCTCCTGATCGATGGTGATCACCGTGACTCCGGTTGCGAAACACCCCATCGCCCTGCGGAAATCGCTCGCGGTAAGCCTCATGCGTTATCCTGCCCACCCCATACTTCACTGGACTCCGGCAATGGCCGCTCCGTTGACCACGCTACCACAGTCGCAGGCGCCAAGCCCCAATGTGATCCGCTCATCTTTAAGGAAACTCGCTAAGGACACCCGCTCCCTGCTCCGCTATCATCTTCCCAGCCCGATCTTCCCCCGATCGTCGCCAGTTCGTCACCAGTATTATGATCGTTGATCAGAATGGCAGTCACCCGCCCTGGAGCGCGTCCCCTGCCTTGCGCCGCAGCGATTTATAGGAAGCGTGATTTCCTGGGTTAAGAGTTATGCTCAAATCTCCAACCGCTGTCCTCGACCTAACCGCCGCTCAGTTCGCGAGCCCTGACGCTCGCCCGATCTCCAGGGAAGCAGCCTGCCACTTGCTGCACTCGGACGACGCCATGCTGCCTTCCCTGCTCGCGGCCGCCCAACTCGCTCGCCAGCGATTCAAGCCCGGAATCATCACCTATTCCCGCAAAGTGTTTCTCCCCCTGACCAACCTCTGTCGCGACTACTGCGGCTACTGCACATTCCGCCGCGATCCTCGCGAACCAGGCGCCCACACGATGACTCCCGACGAGGTGATGGAAGTCGTGCGCGCAGGCGAGCGCATGGGATGTACCGAAGCCTTGTTCAGCCTAGGCGATAAGCCGGAACTCCTCTTTCCCCAGATGCGGGATACGCTGCGGCGCCTGGGCTACAAGTCCACGCTCCATTACCTGGAAGCAATGTGCGAAAAAGTGCTGCGCGAATCGAGCCTCCTGCCCCATCCCAATCCCGGACTGATGAGCGCCGAGTGGCTGGAGCGGCTGTCCCGCGTGGCTCCCAGCCTGGGACTCATGCTGGAAACCACCAGCCTGCGACTGCTGGCGAAAGACGCCGCGCACGACCACGCTCCCGACAAGGATCCGGCGAAGCGCCTGCATGTGATCGAAGATGCAGGTCGGCGGAAGATTCCCTTTACCACCGGAATCCTGATTGGAATTGGCGAGACTATCGAGGAGCGTGTGGATGCGCTGATCGCGATTCGCGACCTGCAGGAGCGCTATGGGCACATTCAGGAAGTCATCGTGCAAAATTTTCGCGCCAAGACTGGTACGCCGATGGCGCATTGGCCCGAACCCGGTCGCGAAGAAATGCTGCGCACGCTGGCCGTGGCGCGACTGCTGCTGCCGCGCATGAATATTCAAGCGCCCCCCAATCTCTCCGATCCGCACTACGCCGATCTGCTCGATGGCGGCATCAACGACTGGGGAGGAATTTCCCCGCTGACACCGGATTTTATCAACCCGGAAAAACCTTGGCCGCACCTCGACGAATTGCAACGACGCACCGAAGCGAAAGGCTTCGAGTTGCGCCAGCGCTTGCCGGTGTATCCGGAATTCAGAAGTCAAGCAGCCTCTCAAAGCCCTTCGCTGGATGAGCGTTTGCTCTCCGCGGCCGATGGGGAAGGCTACGCTGCAACCAAGAGGGCGGCATGATCACCGTGCTCACCGGTGGCACCGGCGGAGCCAAGTTCGTGGATGGACTCCGACAAGTCGTTCCTCCGGAAAACTTAACCATCATCGTCAACACCGGCGACGACTTGCGCTGGTGGGGCCTGTACGTCTCCCCCGATCTCGATTCCATCACCTACATGCTGGCCGGTAAACTGAGCCCGGAGCGCGGCTGGGGAGTGCAGGGGGACACTTTTCTCTGCCTCCGCGCCATGGAACAACTGGGACAACCAACCTGGTTTCATGCCGGTGATCGCGATCTGGCCACGCACATTTTTCGCACCCAACTGCTGGCCGGTGGCAAGACGCTCAGCGCAGCCACTGCCGAGATCGCCGCCCGCTTTGGGATCAAGGCGCGCATTCTGCCAATGAGCGATTCGCGCGTGGAGACCCGAGTTCTAACTCCCGCGGGGGACCTGAGCTTCGAAGAATATTTTGTCCAGCGCCACTATCAGGATCCGGTGCAATCGGTTCGCTTTGCCGGTGCTTCCGAAGCTGTCCCGGCGCCAGGAGTGACCGAGGCGATTCGGTCGGCGGAACTGGTGCTGCTGGCGCCGAGCAATCCGGTCACGAGCATTGCGCCGATTCTCGCGATACCGGGAATTCGCCAAGCGCTGTCTGAGAGTCGCGCCCGCATCGCCGCGGTAAGTCCGATTGTGGGACGAACCGCAGTCACTGGGCCCGCCGGAGCCTTGCTGGCCGCGCAAGGGTTTGCAGTTTCGATCAAGGGTGTGGCCGATTTTTATCACGATTTTCTTGACCTGCTGGTGGTCGATGCCAGCGACGCACTGGCGGCGCAAGAGTTGCTGGAAACGGGTTTGGCGAAGGCGGGGATGCAGGTGCATTGCACAACCACCGTCATGCGTAAGAATGAGGATAGAGTCGCGCTGGCAAGAAGCGTGCTGCAGGCGACGACCCAGTCGCGGCTCCGTAAGGACGTACGGGAGCGGGCATGATTCTGGTTCCGGTAAAAAATCTCGCCGACGCCAAGCAGCGGCTGTCCGTCGTCCTGACACCGGAGGAACGCGTGGCCCTGGCGCAGGCGATGTGCGAGGACGTGCTGCAGGCGCTGGCCGACTGGACGGGCAGGCCTTCGGTAACGGTAGTAACAAACGATTCGTTTGCACTCAATTTGGCGGCACGTTTCAATTTTGAGGTCGTGGCGGATGACAACTCCGGCGAGACCAATGCCATCGAACTGGCGACTGCGTTTTGCAAAGAGCGCGGCGCGGGCAGCACTTTGGTTGTGCCCGCGGATATTCCTTTGCTGAATGGTGTGGAACTGCAGAAGATTATGGATCACGCGCCCCATCAAGGCGGCGCGGTGCTGGTGCCGGATGCGGCGGGGCGAGGGACAAATGCAGCCTGGCGGTCTCCGGGCGATCTGTTCCCGCTGCGCTTTGGAAATGACAGTTTCCTGCCTCATCTGGCTGCGGCGAAGGCTACGGGCCTGCCTTGCGTGGTGCTGGAATTGCCGGGCATTGCGCGCGATGTCGATCGTCCCGAAGATCTTCACGAACTGTCGGCCGCCAGCGGAAACCGGCGATCGCAGAAGCTGGTAAGAAGTTGGGAGCTTGTCCGGCGGGATTGGGCCTGACATGGGAAACAGCAGGGACAAGCGCCGCGCCGGGGAAGTTCGGATTCTCCCGCTTCCCATCAACGGAGAAATTCGCGCCGGAGATTCGCTGAGCGCTCGATTGTTGGCAGCAGCGCGAATCCTTGAGCTACGCTTTCTGAATGGCGACATCCTGGTGATAAAGCACAAAGTTGTTTCCAAAGCTGAAGGCGCGATCGTGGCGCTGGATACGATCAAACCATCGGCGACGTCGCGGAATTGGGCTCGACGCTACAAACTCGATGCGCGCGTCCGTGAATTAGCGGTGCGCGAGAGCCGCCGAATCGTGCGTCGAAGGCGTGCCGTACTGATCACCGAGACCAAGCACGGATTTATTTGCGCCAACAGCGGAGTGGATGTCTCGAACGTGGATGGAGGTCAGCATGCGGTGCTGCTGCCGGTGGATGCCGATCGTTCCGCCGCAAAATTGCGGCGGGAATTGAAGAAGCACACTGGGATCGAGATCGCGGTCATCGTCAGCGATAGTTTCGGGCGACCGTGGCGCGAAGGCTTGACCGAGGCGGCAATCGGAGTCGCCGGAATGCGGCCATTAGTGGACTATCGCGGGCGGCGCGATCCCCACGGCTACTCGCTGCACGCGACCGTGGATGCTGTGGCCGACGAACTGGCTTGTGCGGCAGGACTGGTCTGCGGCAAACTGGCCGGTACTCCCGCGTGCATCATTCGGGGTTATGCTTACAAAAGAGGAAACGGTGGAGCTCGGGCACTGATACGTCCCGCGCAAAACGACCTTTTTCGGTGATGTTGGCAACGGGGGCTTGACCTCGTCCGAGCGCGGCGAGGCCCCGCTCCCACACGAGAAGAAGAACTGAGGAGAATGTCATGACGCTGCCCGCTTACGAACTCCAGCAATTTCCCGCGCTGACCTGGGACGAGATCGCACCGCGAACCTCCGCGCCGGTTCGTCGCTGCCTGGAGCGAGTGCTGGAAACGCAAGACGGAGCCTGTCTGACGGACGACGAGCGCTATGGCCTGGCCAACTGCGACGGCGCAAGCCCTGACCCTGATCCCGCGGACTTGCTCGCCCTGCTGGTGGCGGCCGACACGCTGCGCCGCGACTTGGTGGGCAACATCGTCAGCTACGTGGTGAACCGCAATATCAACTTCACGAACATCTGTTTCGTGGGCTGCAAATTTTGCGCGTTCAGCCGCGGGCCGCGCGAGGCCGATTCCTATTTCCATTCGCTCGAAGACATGGGGCGCAAAAGTAAAGAGGCGTGGGACCTGGGCGCAACCGAAGTCTGCATCCAGGGCGGGCTGCCCCACGGTCTGCCGCCGTTTTATTATCGCGACATTCTGCGCGCGGTCAAGGATGCCGTGCCCGGCATGCACATCCACGCGTTTTCTCCCATGGAGATTGTGTATGGCGTAGAACTGACCGGGATGTCGCTGCGCGACTATCTCATGATGCTGCGCGAGAACGGACTGGACACGCTGCCCGGCACGGCGGCCGAGATTCTGGATGATGAAGTGCGTCACGTGTTGTCGCGCAACAAAGTTTCGTCAGCCCAATGGCAAGAAGTGATTCGAACCGCGCACGCCTGCGGCATCCCAACTACTTCGACTCTGATGTATGGGCACCGGGAAACGCCCGGCCATTGGGTACGGCAGCTTTCGTTGTTCCGGCAGATCCAGAGTGAGACTGGAGGTTTCACGGAATTCGTGCCGCTGGGCTTCGTTCATCAGAACACTCTTTTATTCCAGCAGGGACTGGCGCGCACCGGACCGACGCTTGCCGAACACCTCAAGATTCATGCACTGGCCAGAATCCTGCTCGCCGGTTCCATTCCCAACGTTCAGGTTTCGTGGGTAAAGTTAAATCGCCAACTTTCGCAGCTTTGCCTGCAGGCCGGCGCCAACGATTACGGCGGCACGCTGATGGAAGAAAATATTTCGCGCGAGGCGGGAGCCAACGCCGGCGAATATACCGGCCCCGAAGATTTTCAGGCGATGATTCTGGAGATCGGACGCATTCCGGCCGAGCGCAATACAAGATATTCGCGCATGCAGATCAAGCTGCCCGTCGAATCGATTTCCAGCGAATCGCCGCTGCTGGCGGAGTTCTGATGAGCGCTCGCGTGAACGCCCGCATCAGCCGACCCATCGCGGTCATCGGAGGCACCGGCCCAGCTGGCACCGGCCTCGCACTGCGCTGGATACGCGCGGGAGAGACGGTCATCATCGGCTCACGTGATGCGGAGAGGGCAGCGCAGTCGGCAGAGGCGATCCGCAAGCGGGCCGGTGCGGAGGCTCGAGTTTCAGGAATGGAAAATGCCGCGGCCTGCGAGGCCAGCGATCTGCTGGTACTCACCGTGCCGTTCGAAAGTCAGGCCGCGCTGCTGAAGCAGCTTAAGCCGGCAATTCGACTGGACAGCATCATGATCGACGCCACTGTTCCTCTGGCTGCCAGTGTGGGTGGACGCGCCAGCCGCACCCTGGGAGTGTGGCAAGGCTCGGCGGCGCAACAGACAGCTGAGCTTGTCCCGAAAGGCGTTTCTGTCGTGGCGGCATTCCAGAATGTTTCGGCGGATGTGCTGAACGGTGATGGCGATGTGGATTGCGACGTGATTGTGTGCAGCGACGATCCGAATGCAACCCAGATCGCGATGGAACTCGCGGCGAAGATCGCCGGCGTTCGGGCAATCGATGGCGGAAAACTGGAGAATGCGCGCATCGTCGAGCAAATCACAGCGTTGTTGATCGGTCTCAACATCCGCCACAGAGGGCACGGCGGAATACGGATCACCGGGCTGCCGGAGGGCGCGTACAACCCGCGACCGGTCCCGTAGAACAGCGGCATCGACTGTTGAAGATATTTGCTCCTACTCTTCCACCGGCTGTGCGTTCAGTTCCGCGGCCGGTTCGCCTCCGGCCAGGCCTTGGGCGACGATGAGGCGGCGGGCTTCGATGCGGAGTTCGGGGAGCGAGCGGCCGAACCAGACTGCGCCCAGGAAGCAGGTCACTCCTCCAATGGCGACGGTGATGGGTGCGCCGATGCGGTGGGCCAAGGCTCCTCCAAAGAAAGCGCCGAAGGGGGCCATGCCCATGAACATCATGGAATACACCGACATGACGCGGCCGCGCAGCTGGTCGGGAACCATGGTCTGAATGAGCGTGTTGGAACAAGCCATCTGCAGCATCATCGAGTAGCCAGCGGGCAACAGAAACAACACCGACAACCAGAACGTATGCGAGAACGAAAAACAGAAGAGGCTGATTCCCAAACTGGCGCAGCTGATTGCCACCCAGCGGCCCAACCCCTTGACTCCTCCAGTTTTAGCGGCCAGGGTTAAGGCTCCAAAGAGAGCGCCCACGCCGGTAGCTCCCATCAGGATACCCAGGCCGCGCGCGCCTCCGTGCAGGACTTTGTCGGCAAAAACGGGCATCAACACGGTGTAGGGCATCGCCACCAGGCTGACCAACCCGATCAGTAACAGCAGCGCACGGATGATACGCGTCTGGTTGACCCAGCGGAAGCCTTCGATGATGTCTTCAATCGGAGAATGCTGGCTGGACCGCGGAGCGGAGTGCACTCGCATCAGCAGCAGTCCTACGATCACGGCGATATAACTGAGGGAGTTGGCGGCAAAGCACCAGCCTTCGCCGATCTTCGCCACCAGGATTCCGGCAATGGCCGGACCGATGACGCGCGCGCCGTTGAACATCGAGGAGTTCAGCGCAATGGCGTTCATCAGGTCTTCTTTGCCGACCATATCGACGAGGAAGGCCTGGCGTCCGGGAATATCGAACGCGTTGACCACTCCGAGCAGGGCCGCCAATCCGAAGATGTGCCACACCTGCACCCGCCCGCTCAAACAAAGCAGGGCTAGAATTCCGGCGAGAATCATGGCGCAGATCTGGGTGGTGATCACTAAACGCTGGCGGTTGGTGCGGTCGGCGGTAATGCCTCCGAAAGGAGCAATCAGAAAGACGGGAATCTGACTGGCAAAGCCGACACTGCCCAGCAACAGGGCGGATTTCGTCATGCGATAGACCAGCCACGCCTGGGCTACGGTCTGCATCCAGGTACCGATGAGCGAGATGAGTTGCCCGCTGAAGAAGAGTTGAAAATTGCGGTGACGCAAGGCGCGCAAGGTGGTCGCCCACTTCGGCAAGCGCTTAGCTGTCGCAGCCGTTTCTTCAGCAGTGACGGAAATTTTTTCTTCGGTCAAGAGTTCATGGTCACTCTCTAGAACTTTTTCACATCTTGGGGATGACGGCAACCGGCAGAAAGATGCAGCGCTGAACCAAGGCTTTGTCGAGTCAATGGGTTTGTCGGGTCAGTGGACCGGCGGTTGTTTACTTACCTTACAGATTTCCACAGCTCAGGGAGGTGACCGACTTGGAACTTCCCCTCCGGTTTGATTCGAGATAGAGTTGGAATTCCGTGATTGGAGAGGTTCCGGTCCGGGAGTGATCGAGTGGGGGGACTATGAGCACAGATAATCGTCTTGAAAATTGCGCGGAGCGGCGCGGTGTTGAACGGCGAGCCGCGCAGCGTTTCGAGGTGCATCTGCCGGTGGCGATCCACTTCAATGGACGAACTGTGCCCGGATTTACTCAGGATTTGAGCAGCCGCGGAGCTCTCTTCTACGCCGAGACGGCTCTCCCCGAGGGGGCGGTCGTGGAGTTGACCTTTACCATGCCCTCCGAAATCACGCTGGGGGAAAACATGCCGGTGCGCTGCCTTGGGCGGGTGCTGCGGGCATCGGCTTCCGTGGCTGGCCAATGGAGCGCGATGGCTGTGCAACTTGAATCCTACCAATACTTGCCTGCCGATCTGCCGACGGCTCCCTTCGCGCGAGTTTCGGCGGCCAGCGCCGCCGGAAGAAGCTCAGGCTCACTCGCGCGTTAAGGCATTGATTCTCCAACCGTTCGCCACAAAGGCCCAAAGGTCAACGAAGCAGGGACGTCGGCCCAAATCGGCCGGGCCATTATTTTGTGTTGTTGGTGGTGAGGACCGGGCGCTGGTTGTGTCGTGAAGCTTTCCCTCTAGGGCGCGCCCTTCCGACTTTTCAAGCGCAGGACTTTGCCTTACAATCAATTCAACCAGCAGTGTTGCGGGTCAATCTTCCCCCGATTGAATAACCCACTTTCAACCTGCCGCTTCGTCTGTGGTCCGCTTCGATTACGAAGGTCATTTGGCCCCGGGGCTGGAAGTTCGTAGCATGACAATGAACACTGAGAAACGAGTCATGCCCGGAATCGCTGTCGCCCTCCTTTCCGAGGAACGCGAACAATCCGTTGTGCTGAATAGCCGCGTGGAGAGCACCAACCTGGCGCGAACCGTATTGAGCCACGTCGGGTTTCCGCTGGGACCGAGCGACTCTGTTTTGCGGCAATTACAGGATCAGCGCGCCGAAGTTGTGCTGGTGAGCATCGATCCGAAAAATCCGCCGCGCGCCATCCGCGCCATCGAACTGATCCACGCCAGCATTCCAGAAATCACGATTTTCGCGGTGGGAGAAATGAACCAGCCCACCAACATCGTCTCTGCCATGCGAGCCGGGGCCCGCGAGTTTCTGGATCATGCCGCCAGCCGCGAAGCTTTGATCGAAGCTTTCGCTCGCTTCTCGGCCACATTAAGTCGGGCGCAACGCAGCGCGAGCAAGGCCCGAGTCTTCACTTTTCTGAACGCCAAGGGCGGAGCCGGCGCCACCACCACCGCGGTGAATACCGCTGTCGCCTTGCAGGAAACTCACGGGCGCGTGGTGCTGGTGGACTTCGCCCCCATCGGCCACGCCGCGCTGCAATTGAATCTCCGCCCGCAATTCACATTGATCGACGCCCTGCAGAATCTGCACCGCATGGACGGTTCGCTGCTCGATGGGTTGATGACGCCCTATCGCAACGGCCTTCATCTGCTGGCCGGTGCTCAGCAACCGCACAATGCAGCCCCGACCGCGTCGGAACTCGCCCGCCTTTTCGACCTGCTGGTCAACCAGTATCACTTCGTCGTGCTCGATTGCTCGGGGCGGATGGATGGCACCGTGCAGCATATCTGCGCTCTCTCGAATGCCGCTCTGCTGGTGACGCAGACCGACGTTGTTTCCTTATGGAGCGCGGGCCGAATCAATGCCTTCCTGCAGGAGGGCGCGGGCCGCGATCGTCTTCGGATCGTGCTCAGCCGTTACAAGAAGATTCCCGGCTTTACAGACGAAGACGTGGAAAAAGCCACCAGTTGCAAGGTGCTCTGGAAGGTGCCTAACAATTACCAGGTAATCGGACCCGCGATTGACAAGGGCAGCCCGGTGGGATCGCAGGGAAATCACGATCTCGGCCGCTCCTATCAGGGACTCGCCGCGGAACTGGCGGGTGCGACCACAGCCGGCGACGGCGCACTCTCGCTGCTCTACCAACATGACAAGGGCGACAGCAAGCAACGATCCGGTGGCCCGTTGATCATCTCGCCCATACGTGCCGGGCAATAGATCCTGCCGCGACAAGTCACTGCGTTTTCCTCTTGATCTCAGCTGCTTTGCTTCCAACCTCAGTTCGGCAATCCCGCCGCCTTTGTTAGAATCAGTATTCGCCGGATCAGTACTCGCCGATGCGATGGCCGCCGAATCCAATATTCCCCAATGACGCCGAGAACCGTTGAAATCATTTATCAGATGATCGCATTCCTGTTTGCGATCAGCGTGCATGAATCGGCCCATGCCTGGACCGCGTCCCGCTGCGGCGATCCCACGGCTCGCATGTTGGGACGGGTATCGCTGAATCCGATTCGCCACATCGACCTGTTTGGGACGATCATTCTGCCTCTCGTCGCCGCCATCAGCGGCATTCCATTGCTCGGCTGGGCGAAGCCCACTCCCGTCGACCCGCGCAATTTTCGCAATCCGATGTGGGACGACATCTTGACCTCCGTGGCGGGGCCGGTCAGCAACTTCATTGTCGCTACCGGAGCGCTCATATTGCTGGCTGGCATCGCGCTTGCCTCGCCCGCCGGACACACGCTGGTTGTGGGATTAGTCGCGGGAGGCGACGGTTCCGCCTCCGATTCGATGCTGGCGCCAGTCGCCATGCTGCTGTTTGAACTGATGTTCATTAACATTGTTCTAGCGGTCTTCAACCTGATTCCAGTCCCGCCGCTCGATGGCAGCCACGTGCTGCGGCATTTTTTGTCGGAGCCCGTGCGCGTGGTTTACGATCGCATCGGGATCTTCGCGCTGCTGGCACTGGTCTATCTGGGCGGAGGGTTGCTGAGCAGTTTGCTCCGGCCGTTTGTGCATTTCTACATGTCGATTCTGGTGAAATTCTGAATGGCAACTCCTTCTAGGAAACGCGTGCTCAGCGGCATGCGCTCGACCGGCAAGCTCCACCTCGGAAACTACGTGGGCGCGCTCGAAAACTGGACCCGCATGCAGGCGCAGTATGACTGCTTTTTCTTTATCGCCGATTGGCACGCACTGACCACCGACTATGCCGACACTTCCCGGCTGAAAGAAAACTCGGTCGAAGTGCTGCTGGATTGGCTGGCGGCGGGGCTTGATCCCGCAAAGTGCGTGATGTTCATACAGTCGCACGTTCCGGCGCATGCGGAATTGCACTTGCTGCTTTCGATGATCACCCCCCTGGGCTGGCTGGAACGCGTCCCCACCTACAAAGAGCAGAAAGAAAACATCAAGGGAAAAGACTTGGACACCTACGGGTTTCTCGGTTATCCCGTGCTGCAATCGGCGGATATTCTGATCTACAAAGCAGACTGTGTCCCGGTCGGCGAAGACCAGGTCGCGCATGTGGAGTTGACGCGGGAGATCGCACGGCGGTTTAACGGGTTTTACGCGGGCAAGCGCGAATACATCTTTCCCGAACCGGCTGCGCTTCTGACCCCCGCCCCCCGCCTCCCTGGCACCGACGGCCGCAAGATGTCGAAGTCTTACGGCAATGCGGTGATGCTGACCGATCCCGAGCCGGTGGTGCGGCAGAAGTTGAAGACCATGGTCACCGATCCTGCCCGCGTGCGGCGCAGCGATCCGGGCAATCCCGACATCTGTCCGGTGGGCGACCTGCACAAAATATTCAGCAGCAAAGAAACGATGGCGAAAGTATACGAAGGTTGCAGGTCGGCTGGAATCGGCTGTATCGAGTGCAAGGGCTGGGTGGCCGATGCCGTCGTCAGAATCCTCGAACCCATGCAGGAGCGCCGAAAAAAATACGAGGACAATCCGCGGCTCGCGTGGGATATTCTGGAAGCGGGCTCGGCGCGCGCCCGTGAGGTCGCTGGGGCCACCATGAACGAGGTCCGCCAGGCGATGGGTTTGGACTACGAACCAGCGAAGGATTCCGCGAAGTGACGGATTTGTCTCAATCCACATCCGAACAGGTTCCAGTCGAGGCGTCTGGGCCGGGCGCGAATTCGGCCGTTGTGGCCGCGAACAATCTCGTCCCAATCAACGCTGGTGCGAAGAGGTCCGGCAAAGACGACGCCAGCGATTTTCCCTTCGCCATCGAGCTCGGTGAAATCTATGAAGGCCCGCTCGACCTGCTGCTCGACCTGATCCGCAAGCAGGACATCAACATCTACGATATCCCCATCGCGAAGATTACTGCCCAGTACCTCACTTACGTGGAGCGCATCCGCGAACTCGATGTGAACGTCGCCTCCGAGTTCATCTATATGGCGGCGGTGCTGATTCACATCAAGTCGAAAATGTTGCTGCCGCGCGACCCGCTGGCTCCCGCCGACGCGCAGGACGACCCCCGCAACGAACTCGTCAACCGATTGCTGGAGCATGAGAAATTCAAATCCGCGGCGCAAATGCTGCTGCAGAAGCAGCAGATTGAAGATGCGGTGCTGAGCAATCCGGCGATTCGTGAGTTCATGGACGCCGAAGGCACGGAGCCCGAACTCGCCGCCGACGTCATCGACCTGGTCAAGACCTTTCAGCAGATTCTGGATCGCGCGCGTACTCGCCCCATGCTGCAGGTGGACGAAGAAACGGTCACCGTCGGCCAAATGATCCAGTACCTGCACCGCCGTCTCGCGCTCGAAGATCGCCCCATTCGACTGAAGCAGATGTTAAGCAATGTGCCGTCCAGACCGGCGCTGGTCTGCATGTTTCTCGCGCTGCTCGAACTGGTACGGTTGCAGGCCATTCAAGTGCGGCAAGACCACGTCTTCGGCGAAGTGCTGGTGCGCAAGCATTCTCACTTTGAAGAAGTCATGACGGAGCAGGCTGCGGTGCGTGATGATTGGAAATGAAGGAGGTCGTTGGCCGTTAGTCGCTAATCCTTGGTCGGTGGCCGTTAGCAAGGCCTGCAACCCGCGATTCGCGACGAATAGCTAACGACGAACGACAATCGACCAACGACGGTTCTTATGAGTCTTAGACCCCAACTCGAAGCTATCATCTACGCGGCGGAGACGCCGATTTCGCTGGACCAGATCTTTTCGTTGGTCAAGGAGTCGGTGCTCGCCGAAACTCCGGAGGTTGACGCTGCCGAAGTCAAGTCGCGCATTCGCGCCACGATCGAGCAGCTTATCGCGGATTACTCCGGCGCCGGGCACGGCATTGAGATCCGCCAGGTCGCTGGCGGATACCGCATGTCTACCAAACCCGAGCAGCACGATGTGGTGCGCTCCTTTGCCAAGAGCCTGAAACCGCCTTTCCGGCTGTCGCTGCCTGCGCTGGAGACGCTTGCAGTCATCGCCTACAAGCAACCGGCAACGGTGCCCGAAATCAGCGAGATTCGCGGCGTCGATTCCGGCGGAGTCATCGCGACGCTGCTGGACCGCAAGCTGATCACGACCGCGGGCAGAAAGGCCGTAATCGGGCGCCCCATTCTCTACAAGACGAGCAAGGAATTTCTGCTGCGCTTTGGACTGAAGGACGTCAGCGAGTTGCCCAGCATGGAGGAATTCGAAAAGCTTCTGTCGGAATCCTTCCAGAGCGACGGGATTCCCGGCGAAAGCTCCGCGGCCCAGGAGCCTCTGAGTTTTCCGCTACCTCCCAGCGATGATTCTGCTGGCGAGAGCGATTCTCCTGAAGCCATCGCCCGGGCCAAAAACGCCGCTGAGACCGCGGCAAGCTCCGATTCCAACTCTCCCGACGAAGATAAAATTGAAACGCCAGCCGCCACAATGCCGGAGTAGCCATCCATGCCGTCAGAACGCCTGCAAAAGATTATCGCTGCTGCCGGAATTGCTTCCCGCCGCAAAGCTGAAGAACTGATCACTTCCGGCCGCGTGCTGGTTAACGGCCAAATCGTGACCCAACTGGGAACCAAGGCCGATCCCGAGCAAGACCACATCCGCGTGGACGGTAAACTGCTGCAAGGCCCCGAACGCTTTACCTACGTCGCGCTGAATAAACCCAAGGGATACGTGACCACCGTCAGCGACGAAAAGAAACGTCCCACCGTGATGGATCTGGTGCAGAAGGTGAAGGGACGCGTGTATCCCGTTGGCCGTCTGGACTGGGCCAGTGAAGGTCTGCTGCTGATGACCAATGACGGCGAGCTCGCCAATGCGCTGATGAAGGCTTCTTCCAATGTGCCCAAGGTTTACGTGGTGAAAGTTGCGGGCCAGCCCGAGGAAGCGAAGCTTGATAAGCTGCGCCGCGGAGTCTCCATCGCCGAAAAAGGCGGCCGCCGGGTGCGCACGGCTCCGGCGAAGATTCGCTTGATCCGCGAAGGCGACAACCCGTGGCTCGAAGTGACCATCATCGAAGGACGCAACCGCCAGGTGCGAAAGATGTTTGAGGAAGTGGGCCACCACGTGGAGAAAATCCGCCGCGTACAGTATGGTCCGCTGGCGCTCGACGTGCCGCCGGGAGATTGGCGCAACCTTACTTTGCCGGAAGTGGCGAAGCTGAAGGCAGCCGCTTCAGGACGGAAGGTGGCCGCGCCGCCAAGTCCCGAGATACCGCTGCGCGCGCCCAAAGCTGCGGCCCCGAAGCCAAGACCGATGCGGAAGCCGGGAACGGCGGCGCACTCGTCACAATCGAAATTCGCACGCACCGCCAAAGCACCGAAATCATCGTACTCGTTGAGAGCAGCGGGCTCACCACAGCCCAAAAGCAGTAAACGGCGGCACGCTGCCAGACCAGGTTCCGCGCAGCACAAGCGCGACTGAGGACAATGCCATGGCCGGGCGGGACGCCGGCGCTCCACCACCCATCGCATTGATTTCAACGGTTCGCAATCATTGGCAAACGAGCCGCGCCGTAGAGGCCAGCGTCGCTTCCCAACAGCGCGCGTGTGATGATCGTCTTGGGACCGGGTCCCGCCTTCACCACGGCGGAAGCGCCCTGAAGAACGGCTGAGGCATCGGCGGGCGCGGTGGCGGCGTACACCAGAGAGCGCCGCCGCAACTCTTCAAAAATGGCGGGGGAAAACGATTCCCATGCGCTCGATACTCCGCCACCAATCACGTAAATCGGCAGGTTCAGGGAATTCACCAGGGTCGAGAGCACGATCCCCAAACAACGGCCCACGTAGTGGAAAATACGGCGGGCATCTGCATCGCCTTGAATGGCAAGATTGTAGATTGACTTGGCGCTGAACTCCGCATCGGAGTGGGCAGCGCGAGCCAAAGCCGATGCGCTGTTGCTTGCGATCGCTTCCCGCGCCATGCGGACGACTGCGGTCGCCGAGGCGTATTGCTCCAGGCAGCCGCGATTGCCGCACCCGCAAGGGTGCCCGTCAGGTTCGACGGTGGTGTGGCCAAACTCCCCGGCCATGCCGTTCGCTCCTTGCCAGATCGCGCCTCCCATGACCAAACCGCCGCCCACACCGGTACCGAGGGTGAGCATCGCCATATCGGGATAGTCTTTGGCCGCACCCAGCCATTTTTCGCCCAGCGCCGCGACATTAGCGTCGTTCTCAAGCACCACGATGGTCTTTAACCGGCGCTCAATTTCGGCGCGGACCGGATAGTCGGCCCAGCCCGGCAGGTTGGGCGATTCGCGCAACAAGCCCGTCTGCATGTCGATGATGCCGGGCACGCCGATGCCGATGCCGAGCAACGGGGCTGCGTCCTTGTATTTCTCGGACACGCGCTGGATGGCGTCGCACATATCGTCGATAACGTGATCGCGCCCCAGCGAAACCTTGGTGCCCAGTGTGACCTTCTCGACCAGCGTGCCTTGCTCGTCCACGGCGGCGATGCGCAGATTGGTGCCGCCGAGGTCTACTCCAATGGAAAGTTTATTCATGATGAATGACTCGGGAATGGCGATTGGAAACCACTCTTTGCCCAGTACTTTTTTACAGTGCGACCGTGAATCCGTCAATATTAAATCGTTCTATTAGGCCTATTTTTGACATTTTGGACAGTAGTGACTGCTGCGCCCGGCTACGACGACTCGCCGGATCGCAGTCCTGCACACCAGGCACGGCTCGCCTTCGCGGCCATACACCCGATGCTGGAGCTGGAAGAATCCTTCCGCTCCGTCCACGTCCACATAATCGGAGATCGAAGAGCCGCCCAGCACAATCGCCTCGCGCAACACTTCCTGTACAGCGGCATGCAGCGCACCCAACTGCTGACGTGTGATCGACGCCGTCCGACGCCGGGGACGGATGCCAGCCCGAAACAAAGATTCGTCGGCATAAATGTTGCCCACACCGCGCAGCAATTTCTGGTTCAGCAGCGCGCTTTTGATGGGAGTCTTGCGCCCGCGAAAAAGCGCGGCAAAGCGTTCCGCGCCGACCTCCAGCGGCTCCACTCCTCCCGGATCGAAGCCGCCAGCTTGAAGATGGACGCTGAGCTTGCCGAACATCCGCGGATCGATGAACCGAAGTTCACGCCCCGAGGCCAGCTTCGCGATCAGGTGCGTGTGCTTTGCAATTTCGGCAGATGGCTCGCTCACTACCATGCGGCCAGTCATGCCGAGATGGACGATCCACTGCGCACTGGGCTGAAGCAACCCGGACTGCGGCTTTTTCTTGATCGTAGATGGACCCCGTGAAGAGGCGTGCGACGGCTCCGACTTTCCTCCCAGATCAAAAACAATGTGCTTGCCCGCGCGGTGCACGCGCACAATCCTCTTGTTTTCAAGCGTGGTCGCGATAACTCCAGCCGGAGACTTGAGCGGCTGTTTCCGTGAACCAATCCACACCGATTCGACGGTGTCACCGGAGACGCGCTTGTCCAATCCACGCGCGATCGTTTCGACCTCGGGCAGTTCAGGCACGCTGTCAGGATACAAGAGACCACTGCCAAGATGGCGTCTTGAAAAGTTGGCCGCCGCTGCCAGCGCAGCGCACCTGCGCGCCAGCGGCTGCTTCCGGTTTGCTCCTGCACGGCCAGATTCGGTATGCTAGGGCGTACACACCAAGCCGCCGATCTTCCAGATTTTCCAGTCTCTTGAGCAACGGCGCAACCAGTGTGTATGCGAACCTGGGGCAGCCTGATGGCTGCGCAATATTCCAAGTGGAGTGAGCATTGAGCGCAAGTGGAACGGGCAGAGGCAGGACTGCGGTTATCGTCGGAGCCCAGTGGGGTGACGAAGGCAAGGGCAAGATTGTCGACGTACTCACCCAGACCTTCTCGATAGTGGCGCGCTACGCCGGTGGCCACAACGCGGGACACACGGTCATCATTAATGGGAAGAAATTTATCCTGCAGCTCGTGCCCGGCGGCATTCTGCGGCCGGAATGTATCAGCGTGGTCGGCAACGGAGTCGTGATTGATCCGATGGCGTTCTTGAAGGAAGTCGCCTCTCTGCGTGCCTCAGGCGTCAAGGTCGACGGAAATCTTTTCGTTTCGAATCGCGCCCAGGTGATTCTCCCCTACCATCGCATGATGGAACTGGGATCGGAAAACGCTCCCGGGCGAGTCAAAATCGGGACCACTTCGCGGGGCATCGGTCCGGCTTACGAGGACAAAATGGGACGGCGCGGGTTGCGCGTTGCCGACCTGCTGGATACTCCGCTGCTGCGCACCCACATCGAGAACGCATGTCGCGAGAAGAACATGATCGCGCACGCGCTCTTCAACTCCGACCCGGTCGATGCCCACAAGATGGTTAGTGAGTACACCGACGCGGCCGAGCAGATCCGCCCCTTTGTCCGAGACACGGCGCTGCTGCTGAACCGCGCTCTGTCCGAAGGTAAGTCGATCGTGTTCGAAGGCGCGCAAGGCACCATGCTCGACATCGATCATGGCACCTATCCCTTCGTCACCTCTTCAAGTTCAACCTCGGGCGGCGCGGCCATCGGGACGGGCGTGCCTCCAACCGCGATCGACACCGTCATCGGGATCACCAAGGCCTATTGCACCCGCGTCGGCAGCGGCCCGTTCCCGAGCGAACTGCTGGACGCGCAGGGCGAAGATCTGCGCAAACGGGGCAACGAATTTGGCGCGGTCACTGGACGTCCACGCCGCACCGGCTGGCTCGATTTGCCTCTGCTCCGTTACGCTGGCATGATTAATGGTATCTCCTGGCTGGTGGTTACGAAGCTCGATGTTCTCGACCACCTGACGGAGATTCCGGTTTGCGTGGGGTACAAGGTGAATGGCAAGGCAACCGACGAGGTTCCGGCTCAATCGTGCGGTTATGAAAAAATCGAATGCGTCTATCGCAACATGCCCGGTTGGGCCAGCCCGACGCAGGACATTCGAACGGTCGAAGCATTGCCGAGGGCCGCTCGCGAATACCTTTCATTCATTGAGAAAGAAACCGGAGCAAAGGTGGGAATGATCTCCACCGGGCCCGATCGTGAACAGACGATTTTGGTGCCGGAATTCATAAACGCCCTGGGACTGAAGAACGGCTAGGGGTGTTTCATAGGTCGGGTTCGTGTCAGGGCATCGCTTTAGCGATGCCGAGAGTCTTCGGAATCAGACGCCCCTTAAGGGGCTGCACTTCACAGCAGTAGAATGGAGCGACGGATGGTGGTGTTGGCCGTAACCTGGATGGCAAAAATCGGACGCGAGTCCGAAGTGGCCGCGATCTTCGAGAAACTCACGGCTGAATCGCGCAAGGAACCGGGCTGCCTCATGTATCAAGTGCACAAGCACAAGACCGATCCCCGCCGGTTCTTCATCTACGAACAGTACCAGGACGACGCGGCTCTCGAAGCGCACCGCAACTCCCCGCACTTTCTGCAACTGGCAAAAAAAGAATTGCCCAAGATCGGCGATCGCACGGAAGGGCATCTGTTCGAACCGCTGGGATAGCCTGGGCGCCAAGACTCTTGCCCGCGAAACGGCGGACGCATCCAGACCTTGTGCCGCCGTCCGCGCTGTAGTTCATTGCGGCCGCTGCGCTCCTTCGATCTGTCCAGCTACTTGTCCGCCATCAGCACGCCGCCCGAGGCGTAGCTTTCCTTGGACACTTCGACAAAAGTGACGACGATCGCCTCGCGGCGCGCCCCGGCTTCTTCCACCATCGTGTCAGTAATGCGCTGCGCAATCTTGCGCTTCTGGTCGGCCGTGCGGCCTTGGAGCATGGTCACTTGAACAAGAGGCATGGAAATTTCGGTTCTCAATTCTTAGTTGCCAGTTGTCAGAAAAACCAGACTCCGAGAACCGGCAACTGCCGCTTCTACTGCGCCAATTCGTAGCCCGCGAAAAAGAAACTTAGCTCGAAGCGCGCGGTGTCGTCGGCGTCGGAGCCATGAATCGCATTGTGCTCAATGTTAGTGGCCCATTTCTTGCGGATCGTTCCCTCTTCGGCACTGGCCGGGTTCGTTGCGCCCATCAATTTGCGCAAATCGGCGATGGCGTTTTCCTTTTCCAGGGCCAGCGCCACGATCGGCCCGCTCGACATGAAGTTGGTCAGCGAGTGGTAAAACGGTCGGCTGGCATGGACGGCATAGAATTGCTCCGCCTGATGCTGCGATATTTCCAACATCTTCATAGCCAGAATGCGGAAGCCATTCTTCTCGAACTGCTCGATGATGTCTCCGACCGCGTTCTTCTTCACCGCGTCCGGCTTGATGATGGTCAACGTACGTTGCAGGGTTTTCATAAGTCAGTTCCCGGTTCTCAGTTCCCAGTTCTCAGTAAAACCTACCCGCTCCCGGTGGTCGGGAACTGACGGCTGGTTGCTGGACGCGGAGTGCTTCTATACTTTCACTCCCAGCACGGCGGCGAGCGTCTCGCCGATATCGGCCGGCGACTTCGCCACCTTGAGGCCAGCTTTTTCCATGGCGGCAATCTTCTCGGAGGCCGTGCCTTTTCCGCCGGAGATGATCGCTCCGGCATGGCCCATGCGTCGTCCGGGAGGCGCTGTCTGTCCGGCAATAAAGCCGACCACTGGCTTTTTCATGTGCGTCCTGATGAACTCAGCGGCAGTTTCCTCCGCGTTGCCCCCAATCTCCCCAATCATGATCACGGCTTCGGTTTGCGGATCGCGATTAAATAAATCGAGTGCGTCGACAAAATTCGTGCCGATAATGGGATCGCCACCAATGCCAATGGCAGTCGATTGTCCGATGCCCCGTTGGGTAAGCTGATGCACCGCCTCGTAGGTCAGCGTGCCCGAGCGC
>PLBE01000013.1 GCA_003134435.1 Acidobacteriaceae bacterium | reverse complement strand
CTGAACTTCGACATGTCAGCGAAGATGTTGCTGCAGTCGCTGCAAGACCGCGAGCGAATCACCAAAGTCCAGGGTCTGCTCAACCAGTTAATGACTTTTCTTCAGGACGAACTCTCCATCATCACTGGCGCCTACGATGAGATGTTGTCGCTCGACGAAGTCATTGACCAGGAACTGATTCTGTTCGTTTCGCTAAATACCAACAAGAACTCAAAAGCGGTCACGGCTCTTGGCCGGATGCTCTTGCAGAACATGCAATTGATGATTGGCAAGCGTTACGAGAACGAGCAAGAACGCCGACGCGAGAACCGGCCGATGGTCAGCGTCATCCTGGACGAGTTTGCTCCATTTGCTTATTCGAACTTTGCACAGATCTTGCAGACGGCGCGCGGAACGAACACCGCATTCCTGTTCGCCCTGCAGGCACTGCCGCAGCTACTCACNNAAGGCATCGGCGCGTGTTCCGCAGAAGCGGCGCACGTTGACCGTCCAGCGCACCGGAGTGTTTGAGGACAAGTACGAACCCGTCGGATTTGGCAGTGAAACCGACATCAAGGACACCCGGGCGCAGGACGAGCACATCAAGAACCTGCCCGTAGGCCAGATGGAGGTCCTGATGACCGACAACCGGCTCGGGACACTCCATTCCCATTTGCATGTCCGGGTGCCACGCCAATACCGGTTCCCGGGACTTGAACCGCGAATTTATCCCAGGCTCCACGCAGCGTCGCATGTCGAAGGCGCGAACCTGCGCTTCAAAGACCCCGAAGTCGTTCGCCGCAATGGCCGTTTGGCCGCGCGTACTGGGCGCTTGACATGGATGTGAACCGAACATCCCGGATTGCGATTGCCGGCCTCTGCTTGGCTATGCTGCCGTTGCTTTGCTTCGCCCAAGAGCGCCGTCCCAGCTACGATCCTACCGGCCATGCGCAGTCTTCAAAGCCAAAGGATGGTTTTGTCGATTTCGCCTTGAAGAGTATCAATCCTGCCGACAAGGACTACGGACAGTGTCTTGACGAGGGCCGCAAAATGCTGCTCGAAGAAACCGTGAGGAACCGCTACTTTTGGTCGAACCTGGTTGCGCTAGGGCTGCTGGCGTGCCTGTTCGTCATTATTGTTTATCAGCATAGAGTGCAAACCTGCAGGGAGTGGACCGCGGCGGAGACGCTCGCACAGTACGAGCACAGCCTCTCGCGAGCGAACGCCCAGGTGGAGGAGGCCACAAAGAGGAACCGCGGCTTGATGGAGGCGTTGAGTGCGCTGAGGGAATCCGCGCTCCGTCCCCAGTCTTCAACTGTAGAGGCGCAGGATCGTCCCGCCGTCGAGACCGTTGGCAACGGAGCATCCAGCATACCGGCGAGCCAAGTGGCGTCAATCAAGAGCAGCGATACCAAATCGGTCCTCGGCCGTTCCGCGAGGGCAGCGACCGCAGCACCACCAGCCAATCAGATCGGACTGTTCAAGCCGGACGTGGACCTAATCATGAAGGTCAATTCTCTGGAGCAACAGTTGGGCCGGTCCCAGGACGAAGCCAAGCTTTTGCGCCGTCAGCTGAACGAGTCGGACCGGCGGCTCCAGGAGGAACAACAGAGGAACCGCAGTCTAAAAGGGGCGTAGCTCGGCTCGAGGAAATCAAGAAGGAGTTGCCCAACAGATGTCGAAAGACGAACAAGAGAACCGGTTGAAGCGAAGGTCCGGTGCGCTCGACAAGTTCGGACCGTGTGGCGAGTCCGGACCGATTGACGACCGTAACGAGTACGAACAGCGGCTGAATTGCTTGCCTGCTGAGCAAAAGGAGTTGGCAGAAGAAAGCACGCGCTTTGCCGACCTGTGCCAGTACTTCTCCCAACAGAAGATGGATATTCCGCCGTCTGTCGTCGAGAGGGTGGGAGGTGTTTCCAAACTTCCAGTGCCAGATCGCATTCGCGCCATGAAAGACATCAACCGCGAACTGATGGAGTACCTCAATGATGTTGGTCAAGATCCTGGAATTCGGCAGTAACTGGTGGGCACGATTCGGCCACGATCCGCACGACCGTTACCGCTACACGAGGCATGCAGCGTACTTCAATTCCACGGGTGTGCGTTGCGGAAGCAAGATGAGACGCTACTGGCTCGTTCCTGGCTTGATCCGGTTCAACGGGGTGGGAGACTTCAACCCGCAGTTTCCCAGTCGTGCTCTCGGGGAGATCTTCGAATGCACCGATCTTGTCTTTGCGTGCGGCGGCAATCGGGTTCTGTTTCGAAGGAAAGTCGGACGATCGTGTCGGCCTGATTACTTCCTGTCGGTCGTATCGAGCGGCAGGTTCGGCCCGGTTAGCTTCGAAACTTCTGATTGGAAATCAGAGTCTCTGATCCCCATCGCGGTAAGCCATATCCGTGAAACGCAGGAAGCGATGTTGCTCATGAGGGCCGGCGACTGGATCAGAAGCACACTCGGCATCTGGCAACTCACGGTTGCGCCAAATCTACGCCATGGCGCTGCACTCGAATTAGTTTGAGACCCGGTTCTCGACTGAGGATTACCGTTCATGCGCTACGCCAAAGGTGGTTTGGTCATCAATCCGGAGCGTGATATCCCTCTGTTGCGTCAGGTCCGTAACTCGCGGTTCGTCAGCCACAGCCAGTTGTTTGAACTGATGAGGTTTTGCGGCTCAGATCGTTCCCGAGACAGCTTTAACTGGCGCGTCAGACGGCTGATTAAGTCTGGTCACATAGGCATCTGTAGTGGAGTCTTTTGCGCAGGGTCGGCGGTATATCGGATCACCA
>PLBE01000124.1:18377-19271 GCA_003134435.1 Acidobacteriaceae bacterium | reverse complement strand
CGGACTCCGTATGAGGCTAACACGGCTGAACGGAAAAACCCTTGATTTACGCGTGTGCGGACCAGCGCCTCTCGCGTACGGCCTTCGGGGAACTCCTCTGCCCTCTCGTCAATCTCCGGCCGTATCCCCATGTCGCCCAACAGCCGCTCGCTCTCGAATGCCAGACCTTCCCAATCGTCATTAAATTCCATCCAGATTTCGACTTCCGCACGAGCCCCATGTGCGGCGCCTTTCACATTCCGCCTTTTCAAAGCCGGATCAAGTCGGGCGAAGTTTGCGAGCTTCCAAGAAACAGCGGAGGGCGTGCGCCCAAGGGATTGCGCTAGCTGAATAATCAATGGATTACGAATGTGAATTCGACCAAACGGGATCTTGCAATAGAGGTTAAACGCAACGATGAGTTCTTCACGAGTCCAGCCGCGTCTTCGCATCACCCCTCCCTTGGCGGTGCAGCATATCACAATAGATTGCGAGGTCACATCGAATGCGGGAGCAGATTCGCCGCGATTTATACTTCACGTGATTTACAGATTGTCGCGAAATCGCTCGCATAGAACGAGAGACGAAGATGGCGGAACAACACACGATTCTTGGCGGCAAGGTTTACATCTACAAGCGTCCAAACAGCAGCCGCTGGCAATGCTCAAGCTTCTTCGCGGGCAAGAATCGTCGCACGAGCACGAAGGTAGAAAGCCTCGCCAAAGCCAAGGACGTCGCTGAGGACTGGTATCTACAGCTTCGGGGAAAACTTCTCACTGGAGAGCTCAAGGCCGAAAAGACCTTTCGCGAAGTGTCTAAACAATTTTTACGCGAATGCGAGATCATGACGCGTGGAGAACGTAGCAAGCAATACGTGAAGGGCCAGCATTTGCGGTCGAGCGTTCACTTGGTGCC
>PLBE01000124.1:0-18336 GCA_003134435.1 Acidobacteriaceae bacterium | reverse complement strand
TCTCCTACCGGGCATGGTTTTCGCCAGAAGAATACGAGAAACTCTGTGAAGCGACTCGAAAGCGCGCACTAGAGCCGAAGAAAAGGGACCTGAAATGGCATGCGGAGCAACTGCATGACTATGTCCTCTTCGCGGCCACTACTGGACTGCGGCCTGATGAGGCACGGCGCCTTGAGTTCCGCGATGTCGAGATCGTTGACGACGAGGGTTTGGGCGAGACAATTCTTGAGATTGAAGTGCGCGGAAAACGGGGATTCGGATATTGCAAGAGTATGCCCGGGGCAGTGAGTCCATTTGAGCGACTTAAAAGCAGGCTCCGTCCGAGGCGCGTTGAGGGCGTGAGTGCACCCGCCGAAGAGTCCGACAGTTCTGATGTCCGGGGGGAGGATTGGCGCACGCCCGAACCGACCGACCTCATTTTTCCCAAATGGCAGGGCGAACTCTTCAAGACCATCACTGAGGAGGAGAATCTTCGGTTCGACAGAGACGGCCGACCACGTACGGCGTACAGCCTACGGCACACGTATATCAGCATGCGGTTGATGGAGGGAGCCAACATCTATCAAATCGCTAAGAACTGTCGTACGAGCGTCGGGATGATCGAGAAATATTACGGGGTGCATGTCAAGAACTCGCTCAACGCCGCTGCTATCAATGTGGTCCGCTCGGCCAAAGACGTGATGGCGGAAGAAGAAGAACAAGAAGAATGAGCGCGATCACGGCTATCGGCCGCTCTTCCGAAATTAGGCTTGCTTGCTTCGCTCCCAGGATCGGGCCGCAACCCAAGGTATCCAGCATCAAAGTCGAACGAAACCTCTGGATAGTCCTTTTACAAAGTGAGATATTGTCTAGCTAGTCCTTTCCTAATCACGGATGTTGAATCATGCGTATACGCCATCTGTCCGTTAGCAATTTCAGGGGCATCCGCGAAATGGGATGGGCTCTCCCCGACAAGGCCTTTTTCTGCTTGATCGGCCGCGGCGATTGCACCAAATCAACTATCCTTGAAGCGCTGCGCCGCATTTTTTTCCCGCAATGGAATCTTGTCTTCGACGATGCTGACTTCTACCAATGCAAGCCTGAAAACACAATCCGGCTTGAGGCCGTCCTTGGCTGTATTCCTGAAGAATTTCGCGATCTCGAGACTTACGGGCATTGCCTCTGTGGCTGGGACCAGGCAAATTTCCGGCGCCACGACGATCCGGGTGAAGGACTCGAAGATGCTCTTCGCATCCGTCTTGCTGTCGGTGCAGACCTGGAACCGACATGGCGTGTCATCAAGGCTGACGAGGATGAAGGTGTGCGCTTCAAGACAAACGACCGGGCCAAGGCCGCAGTTAGTCTCATCGGCGCCGCGTCGGACCGTCATCTCACATGGTCCCGGGGCTCACTTCTCAACCAACTCACTGAAACCGAGAACATCTCTTCTTCACTTGCTGAGGCCGCGAGGGCTGCTAAGGCAGCCATGGAAGCTCATCGCGGTGAGAGCCTAACAAAATTCGACCAAGTCGCAAAAACGGTTGAGACGACAGCTAGGACACTAGGCGTGAATGTTGCATCGTCCTATAAAGCTCAGCTCGATTCCGATGCAATCAACGTTAGAGTTGCCGGCCTTGCGATACATGATGGCGATATGCCACTCCGTCAGCTTGGTCTTGGATCGAAGCGCATGCTCACCACGGGCCTTCAGAAAAACAGCCTTCGCGTCCCTCACATCACACTGTTCGATGAAGTCGAAATCGGACTAGAACCTCATCGAATTGCCCGCCTACTTCATCACCTAAAGGAGGACAACAAAGGTCAGTATTTGTTGACGACGCATTCGCCAGTTGTTCTGCGCGAACTTACCGTGGACGACCTTTACATTGTTCATTCCAGTGCCGGGAAAACGGAGATTGTCGCGGCGAACAAGCCGGCAATCGCCGACTCGATCCAGGGAAAAATCCGGCTGGGCGCCGAGGCGTTTCTTGCGCCTAAGATTATCGTTTGTGAAGGCGCGACCGAGGCCGGCTTCCTTCGTGGCTTGGACAATTACTGGGTATCGAAAGGGAAAAACTCATTCGCCTATCAGGGCGTAGCACTCTTTGACGCTAACGGCGCAAGTAAGATCATGGAGATTGCGCCAGGCCTGAAAGACCTCGGCTACAACGTCAGTGTTCTTGCCGATTCAGACAGTCCCGACCAGTTTTCCGACGTTCATGCCGATGAGCTTCGGGCAAAGGGTGTGACCGTGACTGTGTGGGGCGGAGGCGTGAGCATAGAACGCCGCGTATTTGCAGATTTGCCATGGCAAGCTGTAATGGCCTCGTTTGATGTGGCTTGTCTCATGCACTTAGACCGGGAGAAGATTCTTGATCAGATTCAGTCGCAATATGGTCAAGCGCTTGATCGCAATTCTGCTACATGGACGGATGTCCCAATTCTTCGAGATGCCCTAGGAAAAGCCGCAGGCGTAAGTGAGTGGTACAAACGCCAAAGCTGGGCGCAGCAATGGGTCGGAGCAATTGCGCACCACCTCGATGATATAACCATTCAGGACACCGACCTAAGTCGTAAAATTTGTTCGATCCGTGAATGGATCGACCGTGCCTAACCTCGCCGAAATCCTTGCGTCCTTTCGTGACACTGGCTATCTGCTCGCGCCCGCGGGATTTGGAAAAACACATCTGATCGCGGAAGCGGTCTCTCACGGTCCCAGTAGGCAGCTAGTTCTAACCCATACATATGCCGGTGTGAATGTCCTACGCCGCAAGATGCGTGAACTGAAGGTGAGCCAGCAATTGTCTCGCGTTGACACTATCGCGAGTTTTGCATTACGGCTCTGTCTCTCATATTCCGCCACTTCCGGATGGACGACCGAACACCCCGTCGGCCCGCAATGGACCGATCTCTATAAAGCATGTTCGCTTCTCCTTGACAGTAATTTCGTTCGCAGGATTTTGCGAGCATCCTATTCCGGTCTGTACGTGGACGAGTATCAGGACTGCTCGGCTGTACAACATGGACTCGTTTTGAAACTGGCCCGAGATCTTCCCTGTCGGTTGCTTGGCGACCCTCTGCAGGGGATATTCGATTTCAATGAGCAGCCCGTCGACTGGGATCGAGATATCTCTGCGGTTTTCACCTGTTTGGGGCAAATGCACGTACCTCACCGATGGAACCGCGCCGGCACACCAGCGATGGGCGCATGGCTGGTAGCAGTTCGCAGTCTTCTCGAAAGTCGACGGCCGGTTGACCTGAACCGAGGGATTCCGGCGGGTGTTGCGCGCAAGCAGGTGGCGGAAGGGCAGCTCTTACGAGTTCAGGCCAATACATGCCGTTACTGCATCTGCGCTACTGACGAAACAGTAATCGCCATTCACAAAGGAAATCAGCAATACAAATCAAAGTGCCACACTCTAGCAAAAACCGTGGGTGGAAGGTTCTCTTCAATCGAAGAAATTGAGGGAAAAGCAGTCTTTTCGTTCGTACGAAAATATGAAAAGGCCGGGACAAATCATTAGCGACTGAAAGAGATCATCGGCTTTGCAGGGGATTGTATGACGGCAGTCACTGTAAGTCTGCCTGCAGCCACCGTGCGCGGTGAACATGCGAACGTCCAAGCCAACACGCGCAATCCGCTCGCGGCAAAGGCTGCAAACGCTTACCTCACGGACCCAAGCAGCAGCACTACGTTTGATTTTCTGTCGGCTCTCAGAGCCATCGATGGAGTCAATGTCACTCGCGCCGATCTCTTTGGCAGAGTGACAAGCATCCTGCGGAAGCACGCCCTACACCCGCAGCTTACACTGGCACAGATCGCCGAAAAGTATCACGCCGAATTTCGCTACAAAGGACGCCCAAGCGGCCGCAGAAGGCTCATCGGGACAACACTTCTCGTGAAGGGCCTTGAGTTTGATCACGCCATTGTCCTCGACGCGGATTCCCTCTCGAGAAAAGAATTCTACGTGGCAATTACCCGCGGGGCAAAATCACTCGCAATCATTTCCTCTTCTCCGGTACTCACTTTCTCTGACTAGATACAATCGGTTCCATCAGGATTCTCGCTGTCTCAGACCAAACAACGCTCGCTAGAACCTCGACTCTGGTCTAGAGAGATCAAGCATGATCCATGTTGGGGCATGGTCGCTCGCGTTCTCCTGCCCACGCGCCCATCGGTCAACACCGCCGTCCACCAGCCGGTCCGACAAATTCGGCGAGAGCAGAAAGTGATCGAGTCGCATGCCTTTGTCCTTCTGCCACCGTTCAAATTTGTAATCCCAGAATGTCCGGGGCGGCCCGTCCGGATGTAGCTCCCGCATGGCGTCGGTCCAGCCTTGAGCCAGCAAACGCGCAAAGGCCTGTCGGCTCTCTGGCTGGATTAGAGCGTTGTCATCCAACGATCGAGTCGGATAGATGTCCTGTGAAGTCGGCACGACGCTGTAGTCACCGGCCAACACCACGGGTGCGCCGCTCGCCATGAGTTCGGCGGCGTGGGCAATGAGGCGCTCAAAACAAGGCCAACTTGTAGTTGAATTTCGGTCCAGGCTATGCCTCTGGCCCACTCGGCGCTCTCTCGTGATAATGCTAGACGCACAGTATATAAGGTTATACTGTTGCTTTAGCAAAAAACACCTTGTATACTAGGCGCATGTTGCCCATGTCCTCATTAGGCGAGCAGATCGCCACCAAACGCAAAACGCTCGGTCTGACGCAGCCCATGCTTGCGAAAAAGTCCAGGGTTGGACTCTCAACGCTTGACGCCCTGGAGAACGGACGGCTAGGCGAACTGGGATATTCCAAGATCACCAACATACTCACGGCGCTCGGGCTGGAGCTGAAGGTGCAGGAAGCGAGCGCGGGCCGGCCGACGCTGGAAGAACTCATGGAGGAGGGACGGGATGATCAAAGTCTGGACCGACGCCGCTGAGGCGGGACTACTCGATCGTCACGGCGAGCGCGGCAGCACATTTGTTTATCTGCCCGGCGCTCTGTCGGCGAGTGCGGTCTCGGTCACGATGCCATTGAGGCTTGAGTCGTGGAGCGTGCCCTTCGGCCTGCTTCCGGTTTTCGAGATGAACCTGCCCGAAGGCGCACTGCGAGAGCGGCTTCGCCTTGCCTTTGCGAAAGCCACCGGCACCTTCGACGAATTCGACCTGTTGTCCATTGTCGGTCGCTCGCAGATCGGACGTATCCGCTATACCGGCGACAAGGAACACCTGCACGAGGACGTGCCTTTCCAGTCGGTGGACGAAATTCTCGAACGCAGGCGCGGCGGCGACCTCTTCCGCTATCTCCTGGAGAAATTTGCTACCTATTCCGGAATCAGCGGCGTGCAACCCAAAATCCTCGTGCGCGACGAAAAGGCTTTCGCCGAGATGGAGCATACGGGACACCGCCTCTCGCAAAGCTACAAAGGCGCGACCCATATCGTGAAGATGTGGGAGGCCAATGAATATCCGCAACTGGCGGCCAATGAGTATTTTTGCCTCACCGTGGCGCGCAAATACGGACTTGACGTGCCCCCTTACCGCCTGGCCGAGGACGGCATGGCGCTGGTCATTGACCGTTTCGACCTGCGCCTGGACGGGACCTATCGCGGAGTTGAGGATTTTTGCGTGCTGAACGGCCGCAGGACCGACGAGAAATATCGCGGCAGCTACGAGACCTCGGTCATGAAGCGATTCGGGCAGTTTGCAAACTCGACGCATGTGGGCGAGGACATGGAAAAGCTGTTCGCCCTGATTGCTATGAATTGCGCGCTTCGCAACGGCGATGCACATCTCAAGAACTTTGGAATTGTTTACGACGACGTTCAGGGCGAAGCGAGACTCGCACCTGTCTATGATCTTGTGACCACCTCCGTCTATCTGCCGGAGGACAGCATGGCGCTGACCCTTAATGGCACGACGAAATGGGCGAGCGCGAAGGAATTGCAGCGACTCGGCGAGACGCGGATGGGAGGCACCCCCGCCCGCGTCCGGCAGATACTCGAACGCATAGAATCTGCGATTGCGGACACCTCAAAGGATCTGCAAGCCTACATTAAAGCGCATGCAGAATTCATGGAGATAGGCAATCGCATGCTCCAGCAATGGGAGGAAGGTGTCGCTCTTTCGCTTAGAGCGGCCTGAGCATTTATCCGCTCTTCAAAGTCAGCTATCAAATTGCTAAGAACTGTCGTACCAGTGTCGGAATGATCGAGAAATATTACGGGGTGCATGGCAAAAACTCGCTCAACGCCGCCGCCATCAATGTTGTCCGTTCGGGTAAAGACATGATCGCAGAGGAAGAAAAAGTGTGAACGCAACAACAGATTGTCCGTCGTTCTTCTGAGATCGTGCTTGCGTGCCTCCCTGCGCTAAACTCGATCTTTCGATAGATCGCAGGGTGACGGTGTCCTAACGCCGATCTAAGGAGCAGGATGAGCATAAAGTACGACTCCAAGCGAGAGCCGCTGTCAGAAATCATCAAAAAGGCAACGATCAACGCCACATATGTGATCCCCGATTTGCAGAGACCATATGTTTGGTCTCCGCGGCAGGTCACGATGCTCATCGACTCGTTATTCCGAGGTTGGCCGTTTGGCTCGCTCTTGCTATGGGAGGTGAAACCCGATTGTTTTGCGCAGAATGAAGGCATCCCTCATCGGCCATTTTGGCAAGTAGTTGACCGAACCAACAATGACAGAGAATCGACAGCATCCGCTTTAGGGCAGCCAGCCACTTATCAAATGGTCTTGGACGGACAGCAGCGCGTTCAAAGCCTGATCTTGGCGCTTGGAGGAGATCAGTGGGGCTTTCAGCTATATGATGCAGACTGGGCGCTAGATCTCCAGGATCGTCGTGTGCGTCCGAGCAGTCATTGGTCCAAAGCGTCGCTGTGTGTCGATGTTGAGAAGTTCGAGGCCGAACTGCTTGCCAAGAACGATGTTGTCCGAAGGATTGAAGCCGGGAAAATACTTGAGTGGGCCATCCTAGACGGTGTGGCGGGGCAATCGACAGATAACCGCCCTGCGAATTACATCTTCCCTCTTCTGACCACGAAGGAGCGACCGGGACGTTTTATCCGACTGTCTCGCCTTTGGGACATGGTTCAGAAGGACTTGGCGGAACGAGAGTACAAGAAGCTCCTGGAGCCTATGCTGCTGGCGCATGGTGTTTCCGAGAAGAAACGTCAAGAACTCCTGGACCCACTCGCAGAGTTTATGAAGGTCGTCGAAAACATCAAGACGAACAGCTATGTACATGCCCTTCAGATTGAGTCTTTTGAACTGACACCCCAGTGGGGCAAAGACGACTACAGCGACGCGATCGTCAACATCTTTACGCGCCTCAATACTGCGGGACGGACCCTAACCCGAGAAGAAATCACCTTGGCGTGGCTGAAGGTCGGTTGGGAACCGACGAAGACCGACGGTAAGGCTGCCGGCGAATGCTTGGCGGAGCTGCAAGTCACATTGGGCGACAGCGGTTTCACACTTGAGACCGATGAAATCGTGCGACTGATTTCGTTCATCTGGTCAGTTGAGAATCGCGGGGGGCGTCTCCTGGATTCAAAGGATCTTCTCAAGGGGGAGATTGTTCGCTCCATGGCGCGGGCTGTTGCCTCAACATGGAACAGCCTCAAACCACGGCTAAAGAGTGGCTCAGAGCTAATCAAAGAACGAGATTTGATAGAAAATCAAGGTTCATTCAACGCGATCATCGTTTTTCTCGCGTGGTTTCGAATCATGTTCGACCGGTATGACGCTTTGGCACTTAAACTGCCCGTTGTTGGAGGAGATAGTTTCGAGAAGCAATTGCACGAAATAGCAAATGAATTCCTAGATCGCTGGGTATTCGGCTCACAATGGGCCAACGCCTGGGGTGAGGCAGCCACAACAAACTTTGACAACTTTGCCGCTGATCTAAGTCTGGTTCATTCCAAACTCGCGCATTGCTTACCGGACGAGCTGATATCCACCGTCAAAGATGGAGTCTCACAGCTCATGAGCCGGGTTGCTAACAAGGCAACTGAACAGATAAACGTGATTTCAGTTCGGGACCGTCGACGCGTCAGTGCGTATTACCCGTTTCTGTGGGTATGGCATCGGTTGGACAAGGATCGCTGGCAATATTCTTCAATCCCGATGCGAACGGGTCGAAAGAAGAAAGGCAAGCTTGAGGTTGACCACACCATCGCCGATGCCTGGTGGGGAAGACTCGTTGCAAAACAGATCGCAGAGAAGCTGACCGATTTCAAGGGGACAGATGAAGAAAAAGCAATGGTTGCCCCGGATGACTTCGAATCACCGTTCGACGCGACATCGTTCATCAATCTTCTCGGGAATTGCTCCCTGTTGGACAAGTCTTTCAACATCTCCAAGAGCGATGCCCCTATGTGGGAATTTCTCGAAGATGTCCATGAGTTCAAGGAGGGTAAGATCGGGCGAGCCGATTGGGAATCAGCTCTCTCGCTGTCTGAAGACCTCACAGAACCGGACGGATACTCTTTAGGGGAGCTGCGAAACACGCTGCTCGTCCGGGACGCTACGATCCGGAGGGACCTAGCGGAATTCATTGCGGGGAGCCGCTTTCGGACCGATGTTTTGCCTTGATGAAGGCACCAGAGCGTAGAGGATACGGCCCGCGGGACTTCGGGGAAATTACTCCGACGATTTCCGTTTCCCCCAGTGCGAATGCGAACTGACACGAATGGATAGGCGGGCGGGAAAAGGCAGCTCTTCACGCTGCCGGGAGCGGCCAGGCAAAAAACGCTGGCTGGAACCTCGACTCTGGTCTAGAGATCGAGCATGATCCATGTTGGCGCGTGGTCGCTCGCGTTTTCCTGCCCACGCGCCCATCGGTCAACACCTCCGTCCACCAGCCGGTCTGACAGATTCGGTGAGAGCAGAAGGTGATCGAGTCGCATGCCTTTGTCCTTCTGCCACCGTTCAAATTTGTAATCCCAGAACGTCCAGAGCGGCCCGTCCGGATGTAGCTTCCGCATGGCGTCAATCCAGCCTTGAGCTAGCAAACGCGCAAAGGCCTGTCGGCTCTCTGGCTGGATCAACGCGTTGTTATCCAACGACCGAGTCGGATAGATGTCCTGCGGTGTCGGCACGACATTGTAGTCACCGGCCAGCACCACCGGCGCTCCGCTCGCCATAAGTTCGGCGGCGTGGGCAATGAGCCGCTCAAACCAGGCCAACTTGTAATTGAATTTCGGTCCAGGCTGCGGATTCCCATTGGGGAGGTAGATGGAAGTAAACAGGACTCCCTGAACGGCCGCTTCAATGTAGCGAGCTTGCTGATCTTCAGGAGTTCCCGGCAAGCTGGTGCGAGTCAGCACGGGAACCTGGTTTCGAGCGAGAATGGCCACGCCGTTCCAGGAGCGCTCCCCTTGCCAGACTGCTTCGTACCCGAGAGTCCGAAGGGCATTCACGGGAAAGGCTTCCTGCTCTGCCTTGAGCTCTTGGAGGCTAACCACGTCCGGTTCAGCTTTCGCTAACCAGGCCAAGAGGTTGTCGAGCCGATTGTTGATGTTGTTAATGTTGCAGGTGGCGACTTTCAATAGGCCTCTTTCTGCCCCTGCGCTTTCTGGGTGTCCCAAATACAACCTACACACTTAGTCAATTGTCGGTAACTTATCCGTACTGCTGAATGTTATACTCTGGCCCATTCCTTTATGCCGTCCGTTAATCCTACGGATCATATGACGAGACAGGTGGTCATTGTTCATCTGTCCGATATTCATTTTGGGGAAAAGCATCGGTTTAATCCTCCGAAGACACCATCTGGGGACCGGCCGGCCCGTACCGGTTATCCGACCGCTCTGGAGAAGCTCACGGAGGATCTCAAGCATGCCGACCCGAAGTGTCCAGTCATTTTCTGCCTGACGGGCGACTTCGCGGAATATGGCAAGACGTCCGAATTCGGGGAGGCCGAGGTCTTCATCAGAGGCCTGTCTGACACTCTCGCATTCGGCAGCAAGCGCGGGCTCGATTGCATGTTCTTCGTCGAGGGCAACCACGACGTGGATTTCGCTGCGACCGATCTGCGCAGCAAGCACGCTGCGTACGCGCAGATGATGGCGAACCTGCACAAACAGCATTACGATGCGAGCGCTCCGCACGAGTGGCCGGTCGTCCATAACCGCATCAAAGATCTCGGCGTTGTCGTTGCCACTCTAAACTCGTCGATCTATGTGCAGAAGGATTCTCCGGATGCGCAGCGTGGCAATATTGACGTGCAGCAGCTCGGAAGTCTCGAAAAGGAGCTCAAGGCCATACCGCCTGACGATCTGCACGGTGCGATCAAGATCGCGCTGATTCATCACCATCCTGTGCTCATACCGGAGCTTGCAGAGCCGGGCCGTGGCTATGATGCCGTGTTGAATTCGGGGAAACTCCTCTCGATTCTCCGACGGCATGGGTTCCATATGATCCTGCACGGTCACAAGCACGACCCGTACGTGTTCACGGAGGATGCGCGGTCCGCATTTCGCGTCACACATCAGAATCCCATCATGGTCGCTGCTGGTGGCTCGTTCGGGAGTACGGAATTGCCTGACCGGCGCGATAACTGCTACAACCGGATCTCGATCAAGTGGCACCCTGCCGCGTCACAGGCACGCATGCTGATCGAGACGGTCGGTCTGACGGTGATCGACGAAGACGGGCAAGAAGCGCTGCCCAGCAATTGGACGTGGAAGATACTGCGGCGCGAGGACCTGCATTTTCTCAAGGGGGAGTGCATCCCGACAAGGAACCCTCGTGCGGAGACCTTGCAGCCGTCGCCCGAACAACTCAAGGCGGATGATCACCGGGGCGACGAGTATACGCGTCTACGGGGGAACTTGCCCTGTGTCGAAGTGCGGCCGTCGCTGCGGCCAGACCAAGGTTACGAAGCGATCGTCTGGGTATGCGAGCATAAGGGCGCGCAACGACCTAAGAGCGTCACGTGGTCTGCAGGGCCGAAGTTCCCGAAGATTGTGCGCGTCAACCGGGACGTGGATGCCCGATTCTGCGCGACGTTTGACTACTGGGGATCGATGCTCATCCAGGCGGCGATGATGTTCGACGACGATACGGTGCAGCACGCGTTCGTCTATGCGCGCATCCCCGACGACTGCTCCGAGGACTGAGGGGACCCGATGGCGTATATCGCTGGACCAGTAATCCGCGAGGGAACGCCCCTCGATCCGTGGGTGCGGCAGTGCTATTCGATCATTGAGGAAGCAGCGGGCGCTACGCGACAGCGCGCCGCGATCCCGTACGTCGAGCTGTCACTGGAACGGGCAACCCCTCGGGAGTTTTCAGCGCAGATCCTCGGCCGCATCCGAGACGCCCGATCTGTCATTGCCGTGTTCCTCCCCAACGACCCATCCACACCGATCGAATGCGTGCTCGCCGTTCGAGAGGGCAAACGGGTCCTCATCATTCACCAGGAAGGGGCGCGGGTTCCGCGATTGCTTGCAGGATTGCCCGGCGTTAAAACACTGGCATTCGAGGAATTTGGCCAACGACGGGTGTTCGAGCAAATCAGCATATTCTTGGAGCGCAGGTAAGTATGCTGTCTGGGCGGGTGGCCCATATCTGGTTTTCGTAAGTCAATCCCTTGGGGTGGCCCGCATCTTGCGGTTTTTCGAGATGTGGGTCCCGGCCATGTCCAGCGATTCCAAGACGCACACCGGAAGGGTTCTGTTCTTCGAGCTAGGTCCCACGTTTGCCAACCCCAGGCAAACATGGGCACACCGATTGAAAATGGATACTCCTTTCCAGAGTTATCTCGGCGCGAGAAGTGGCCACCCGCCCAAGTTCTCGAACGCGGGTCCGGGCGTTCGATGAGACAGTGATCATGATCCGATTTTGTCCGATATTTTCTGAAAAACGTCCGCGTGTTGCTCCTTGCTCATTTCGCGTGGACCGTGCGGTCCATTTTCCAAGACATCCACGACTTTACTGACTTCCTGATACAACGGCTCGAACTTTGTGCATACCTCGGCAATATCAGCGTATCGAATGCCGGAGATGTTGAAACGATGTACGACTCTATTCCGATAGTCATACATCTCATACAGTCGCTTGTATAAATCGTCGGAAATCACCTTTTCTTTGAGCGCAAAGTCGTATATCTCTTTTTCTCGGTACGTCTTTTCGCCTTCATCTTGCCTGATCAATTCTTTGGGAATGCTGTAGGTGTAGTTGGGTGCTTTCTGGGTACGGCTGTAAACCAACGCAAGACGAAGCAGAGCATCGATTGTGGATACGTACAAACAAAGGCCTTCAATCAAGGCCCCTTCCTCGTGTGCTTTCTGTAGAAGAAGCCGGGAGGTCGGAATTGCATGGATCAAATCGTTCAGCGGGTCAGACTTCATAGATTGCTCCGGAGAAAAAGCAAATGTGTTTTGGGCGGGTGGCCCACATCTCGAGGTCTTCGAGATGTGGTTCCCGGCCGGTCTCATGTGGCCTCGTTTTGTAGTAGGCCAAAGGTTGGGGTGGTAGGCCAACCCACGTACTCGTAGGTCGTGTGTTGCACAGTCGGGCTCAAGCCGTTATTTGCGAGTCGTTCGTAGAAGGTCATATCGCCACGGGATGGAAGATTGACAAGGTAGGGACCGAACTGCACAGTCCACCCGAGGTGCCATGCTGGCTCAAGTACGCGCAAAACGCGTCGGATCGTGAGGGGAAAGTCTTCTTGTGCGTCAGCAACGAAGGTTAGCATACGTCGCTCATCGCACTCCCGGATCTGTGTTCGCACAATGTCCATCGCGGGGTCGAGAACAATCTTGTAGCCGTCCATCGCCACCAAGGCGAGATAGCCGGCGCGCAACCAGCTAATGCGCGCGCCAAGTTCCGAGTATCGTTCGTGCTCCACGGTCAGCGAGGTACCAGCGCGTCCGAGCCTCTGAAGTTCTTCGCTCGTTCCTGGTCTGTTGAGATGCTTAGGGATCGTGAGCGAGTATGAGCCGTCCTTCGCGTGAAGCTGGCCATTCACAGTGATTCCGCCGATGGTCGCCTTGATCCGATGCGGCCGGTCAGGCCTGCCCGTCATTGCCAGGCGTACGTCTTCTTTGGTTTTTGCATCGGCGTCCAGCATAGTTCCCGCCGTGTTGTTGCACTCCTTGCAGGTGAGGAGGAGCTCATGACCGCCGACGCTTTTCGGTGGCACGTGCTCCTTCGAAAGCCGACCATCGTCGAGCGCCTCGACTGTAAACGGCATCCGCCAAATCGGGCACACGTACGTCGGCGCAGCGTATATACCCGGACACACCTGACTGTACGCTTTAGCGCCGAGATCAAACCAATCGCGCTTCTTCTCTTGTACTGACATCTCTAGGTTAATTATCGCAAAGAAAAAATTGGCACACCCTGGGATTCGGAGTGGCGGGATCGGCAGGTTTCAACGGCTACCCTAAGTTGATTCCAGCCGTGAACCTACCGGTGCAATGAGAGACCGCCCTTCCAAGCGGGCCGGAACAGTCCTCTCTCGACACAATAAGATAAAAACGGTACAACGTAATAAGATAATAGTCATACTGCGCAATAGTATAAATACAGAACAACGCAATCGGATAATGGAAACCCGAAGCCTGAAGACCTCCGGCCATGGCCAGACCACCTGAAAAACTCGCGCAGTCCCTCGAAGTCCTGCGGAAGCTCCAGACCGCGGAAGGGGCTGGGGCGATCCGGGCGCGCGACTTGTCGCGCACGCACCGGGAGCGCCTCCTGCGCAACGGCTTCCTGCAGGAAGTCATCAAGGGCTGGTATATCCCAAGCCGCCCGGACGAAGTGAAAGGCGATAGCACGGCCTGGTACGCATCGTTCTGGCGTTTCTGCGGCGCGTATCTGGAAGCGCGTTTCGGCGTCCGGTGGTGCCTTTCACCGGAACAATCGCTTTCGCTTCATGCCGGCAACTGGACCGTGCCCNNACGTCCCTGCTGGAGCTTCGCATCGCGCTGCCGGGTGTGGCGGACCGGAAGGAAGAGGCCAGCCTGCGCCTGTTCTCGGTGGAATCCGCCCTGATCGCATGCTCACCCAATTATTTTTCGAACAACGCGACGGATGTCCGCGCGGTGTTGCCGGTGATCCCGGACGCCTCCGGCCTTCTCCGCCGACTCCTTGAAGGCGGTCACAGCGTGATCGCCGGCCGCTTGGCCGGGGCCTTCCGCAACATGGGACGCGACCACATCGCGGACGACATCGTGAAAGCGATGACGGCAGCTGGCTACGCCGTGCGGGAAAAGGATCCCTTCACGGATAAGCTCTCCCTGGTCATCGGAGCCCGCGAAACCTCTCCTTACTTAAACAGGCTGCGGCTGCTGTGGCAGAAAATGCGCGAGCCGGTCTTCGAACGCTTCCCAAAAGCGCCGGGCCCGCCGCGCAACGTCGAGGCGTACCTCAAGCGCGTCACAGACGCCTATGTCACAGACGCCTATGTCACAGACGCCTATCATTCGCTGTCGATCGAGGGCTACCGGGTGACGCCGGACCTTATCGAGCGCGTCCGTGGGGGTAGGTGGAACCCGCAAGCCGACGAGGGTGACGGCGATCAGCGAAACGCGATGGCGGCGCGGGGCTACTGGCAGGCCTTTCAGGCAGTGCAGAAAAGCCTCGGTAAAATTCTGAAGGGCGAAAATCCGGGAGATGTCGCGGACGCGGACCACGGCACGTGGTACCGGGAGCTGTTCGCGCCGAGCGTCACTGTCGGCCTGCTGAGGCCCGCCGATCTCGCGGGCTACCGCAACGGCCAGGTCTTTATCCGCAAGTCGATGCATGTGCCGCTGAACCGGGACGCGGTGAGGGATGCCATGCCGGCGTTCTTCGACCTCCTGCGCGAAGAGCCGCACCCGGCCGTCCGCGTGGTGCTC
Organism: Acidobacteriaceae bacterium; assembly: GCA_003134435.1. Lineage (GTDB taxonomy): Bacteria > Acidobacteriota > Terriglobia > Terriglobales > Acidobacteriaceae > Acidiflorens. The sequence continues at coordinate 3,504 of PLBE01000124.1, read as the reverse complement.
GGGCATTTCATTTTCGTCTATATCCATCCTTATATGGACGGCAACGGCCGCGTCGGGCGCTTCCTGATGAACACCATGATGTCGTCGGGTGGATACCCGTGGACGGTCATTCCGGTAACCGCCCGCAACACCTACGTGAATGCTCTCGAAAAAGCGAGTGTCGGCGAGGACATTGCGCCTTTCGCGGACTTCCTCGCCGGGCTGGTGAAAAAACGACTAGCGGGCGAGCCCTTGCCAGCCGTGCCGAAAGCGTCGCTCGTAGACGAACGCTAAAACAATTCTCGATCTGCAGTTCGAAGTTTGCATAACGCAGTCCGTGGCATCCTTAACTCAAATTCAAATCGATCGCATCTAATTTGCGGCCCTGATTTCCCGAATGAGTGCGGGGTTCTACGCCCACGACGCGATAAGAGTTGGAAACCCCGTCAGGGCTGATTGTGCTGGGGATTCGCTCTACATAGACCAGCGAACGTGCGGCCAGAAAGCTTATTGCGGTCTTGATTCTGACGCGCTTGATTTTTGTGTAACCAATGATCTTGTCGTAGCCGATGTTGGCGAGATTGGTTTGCCTGTCCCGTCTTGCGACCATCAGAAAGAAAAGTTTAAGCGCATCGAGTTCAGCGACTCGGCGAAGCTGAAAGTCCTTGAACGCGGTAATTGTGCCGGAGGAATACATGCTCTTAAACGGAAATTTGCCCCACCCACCAGAAGTATCGTAATTGGCGAGTTTGTACATGCTGCGCGCTTCGCCGGGTTCGCGTTCCACGACCTTGATTCGCTCCAAAACGTCGAGGCCCTTGGAAACCTTCGCTCGGCTGAGGCCGGTCGAGGCCGAAAAATGGTCGTAGGTCACGCGCGCCAATCCGGTGTCTGCATCCGTAGCGTGCGCGATGACGGTTAACGCCATCAGCGCAGCAATGTTGTCAGCACCGGCGCCGCCGTATTGCCACGAGAGATCAGTGAGGCCGTAATCGTTAATCCACTTCGTTGGAAGGCGAACCCACTCCCTATTTTCCATTGCGGCGCCCCTTTGCGATTTTGGCTACGGTGGCGATCGCAAACGCCGAAAGTGCAAAACTGCCAAGTACGACAAGAGCTACGAGCGCAGCCACAGGCATCGCGGCCAGCCCTTTGGAGAATTCAACTATTCCTTGCATTTTCTGCCTCCGAAAAAGTGAAATCGAAATCGCAAAATTCATGCGACGATTTCATTTTTTCGGACTTGAGGGCTTTTATCTAGAGACAGTATACGGCGATTTATTGGAATGGTGGCAAATTTGTGCTGTAAATATGCGCCCTGACGCTGGTCGGAGGTAGTTCATGGCAATAATTATTTCAGTTCATGAATGGGCTTCCATGCACTATATGCGGCGCGTCAGAATGAGAGCCACTAATGCAAGAGAATGCAAGAACGCGATCACCGGACTTGAAGGTAAATCGTCAAGACTGTAGGTACGCTCTAACGAATTCCGACCTGTCCTCGCACGCTATCGATCAACTTCTTGGAATCGTAGCCAATCCCTGCCTTAAACACTGTTTCGACGTTCTCGATCTCGTCGATTCGTTTTGAGGGATCGCCTTTGATCAAAACCAGATCTGCCTGTTTGCCAGGCGCGAGGGTTCCAATTCGATCCTGCTGACCGAGATATAAAGCGCCATTCTGCGTGGCGATATGAATGGCTTCCACTGGTGTGAAGCCCGCTTCCACAAGTAGCTCTATCTCGCGCTGATCGCCGAAACCCGGCAGTACGCCACCATTTCCGGTGGGATCAGGGCCTGAAAGCAGCAAGCCCCCAGCCTTGACGAAGGCCATCTCAAAATCCATTTCTTTGCGAAGCAGAGCCGTCATTGGTGCATCCAAAGCCACTCTTGCACGAGCGGTGAGGTAGCTTTGCGCTGATTCCGCGGACATAGCATCCAAGGTGCGCGGCTGCAAAGGGGGCCGCCCCGGTACACCGGCTTCAAACACCGGGAGCGTCGAAGTCACCGCAACATGGTGTGATACGAGATTGCGGATGATTTCCTGCACCTGCGCTCCATTCACATCCTGTTTGGCCCAACTGTTGCTCCCACCTATGGGGCAAACGTCGGGCTTCTTGTCGGTGACGAATTCGGTGTCCGTAAACACCGGACCATGCTCGAAATCATCGATTCCAAGAGCTATCGCCTCAGGCCAGGTCACGGAACAGAGGTGACCGGTGAGTTTCTGCTGGTGCGCATGGGCCTGCAGGATCGCCACTCCCAGTTCTTCGCGCGTGATGTTCATGTACGCTTTGTACGAGGTCATGCCTTCTGCCGCCCAGTAGTCCACCATGCGTTTGGCATCGTCCGATCCGGTGAGTTCATGCATTTGCGCGAACCGGGTGGGCGCGCCTTCGAGGTATGGCGCCGTGGCGTCAATACTCGGACCTGGCATCAGGTTCGCGTCAATTCGACTCTTGACCTTCAAGTCGGTGTAAGGCTCTAGGCTGCCGGTGGTGCGCATCGTGGTCACGCCAGCGGCTAGATAGAGTCGCGGTGCGGTGTAAGGAATTTCCGCAACGAATAACCCCGGCTCGCCAATCTTTCCGCCGACAACCTGCACGGCATAGGAATCGGTGTAGTAGAGATGGTCGTGCATTCCGACGATACCGGGGATCACGGTGTAGCCGGAACGATCAATTCGCTGCGCACCCTCAGGGATTTGGGCGGAGGCCTCCGAGCCGATGAATTGTATTTTTCCGTTTGCGATCGCAACGGCTTGATCTTCCTTCGGCGGCGTGCCCGTTCCATCGACGACTCGGACATGGTCGAGCACGAACACTGGTGCATCAACGCTTGTGAAGTCTGCAACGCCGCTCGGCTTCTGTGTTTGCGCAACAGTTATCGCCGCGACCAGCAATGACCCAGACAGGAACACGAGACGCACTTCTCTATACCTCGCAAGACCGACCTAAGGAGAAAGGAAGCCAGAATTGTACCCCAGCGATCCCTAACGGCATGACGCGCCGTTTACTTGGTGGGAAACGCAATTCACCACGGAGTGGGTGAATTCTGGTTCTTCACGAATCACGACTATATGAAAGTCATCCCGGAAACAGATTTTCACGACGCGAGCCAGAAGTCGGCTTGCAGAATCCGCAACGAGGCGACCGGGCAGATCAGGGCCAAGCCGGACCCGATCTCTGCCAAACCTGTTCCGAAATTAATGCGAACCTCGACAATCATTCACTGTCCTTTAACTGTCCAATAAGGATTCCTTACCCCTACTTACAAGGCTTTTCGAGGGGCACCCGCGTCTTGTAAGTTGTTGAAAAAACTAGTCTCTCATAACCCAAAGGTCGGTGGTTCAAATCCACCCCCCGCAACCAAACCTAACCTCCACAAAAACAATCGCTTGGACCTGATTGCACGTGTGCGGAACATCGTGTGCCGAGTGCCTTTTAGCTCCCATTAGCGGATGTCCTGCCTCAGCTGGAAATGGAGAAAGCGTTCGTCCGTTAAGATAGCGGAGCGAACGTATGA